>JANYCT010000104.1 GCA_025360105.1 Actinomycetes bacterium
TAGATATCGCTGTGCTCGCCCGAGAAAATGCTGCGAACAGCCGGCACGGTGATCACCACCATCACCGGAGCCACAACGAACGCACCCCAGATGTCGTAGCTGAGAAACGCCATCGCCCAACCGAGCAGCAACACGTAGAGCGTGGCGAACGCAATTGCGACAGGCTCGAGCCGGAAGTTCATGTCTTGGTCTTACTCTTTTTGTTGTTCTTGCTGTTGGTCCTCGGCGCTTTCTGTTTCACATTGTCGGTGCGATTCGCATATTCGTAATAGTCGCTCCTGCTCGGCTTCTCACCAACCACAACCAACAACATGGGCGCGCTGGTGAGCGCTTTGATGGTGTCGATGGTGCGGTGGGCGGCGTCGATATATGTGTGGCCAACGCGCACGGTGAGCACGATCACGTCGGCCAGCGGCACGAGTTCGAGCACCTCGGCCGTGGCGCCAACAGGCGAGGTGTCGACCACAGCAGCCGACGCCGACACCGACGTGAGTTCGGGAATACGCGCCGCGGTGATACGAGCCAGATCGCCCGGTGAAGCCTGTGTGGCCGACATATCGAGCACCACGAGACCGTTGATGGGACTGCGCACGAGCAGAGACTTGATGGGAGTGGTCACGAGTTCTTCGGTGGTGAAACCAAGGTCTTCGGCCTGCTTACCGAGAATGCGCGGCGACAGCGACGGGCGGCGGAAGTCGGTGTTCACTGCCACGGTGCGCACACCTGTCTCGACGAATGCTGCTGCGAGGTTGGTGGCCACCGAGGTCTTGGCATCGCCTGAGGCCGCGGACACAACGAGAATGACCGCGACGCGACCTTCGCGTTGGGCCTTGCCTCCCTCGACGAACCCGACCACACTGCGCAACGTGCGATATGCGTCGGAGAGCGGCTCGTGGCGGTTTGGGACCACCACGATGCCGTGGTTCTTTTCGGTTGTGTCGGGGATGGCCACCTGGCTTCGTAGGCCGAAGATGCCCTCGGCCTGGGCACGCGTGCGAATGCGACGGTCTGAACGGGCAAGCATGAGCGCCACACCGATACCTGCGATGAAGCCAACAATGCCGCCCAACACGCCACGGCTACTGCGTGATGTGGGCGCCGAGAGGCCACCCTTGCTGATCACAATCGCCTGGGCACGCTCGAGCGTGGTGAGTTGCAGCTGGCCTTTGTCGACCTGCAGCTGACGGTACTGCTCGTATGTGGCGCTGTAGTCGCGGCTGAGGGCATCGAGCCGCGAGGTGAGCACTGCGTCGGTTGGCGTGGCCAAGATCTGGGTCTGCAGCGACTTGATTTCCTTCTCGAGTGAATCGACTTGCTCGAGCGTCGACGCAAGGCGTTGGGTCTGCAGCTTGTCCTGTCGTTCGGAGAGATAGGTAGTGAGTTGGTCGGCGAACGCATTCGCCACACGAACTGCTGCTTCTGCGGTCGACTGGGTGGTGGTGATTCGCACCGCGCCGGTTGCTGCGTCAGTGTCCACTGTGACCTGGGCCGCCAGTGCCGCAGGCTCACCGTTGTAGCCGATGGCGGCTGCCGCACGTTTTGGCACCTCGCCGGTCGTGGCGAACAGTGCTACCTGATTGAACAGTACGGCGTCGGATGAGGCATTCCCTGACGACGACGTGCTCGACAACAACAGCGTATGCGATGCCTGCCAGCTCGTAGCTGCCTCAACAGCAGTCTTGGGCGATGGAGCCACGGTCACGGCGATCCCCAGAAGCATGAGCCCGACGACGACCCACCAACGTCGGCGCAGCGCCTCGAAAATTGCCTTGGTATCCAGAACCCGCCTCCGCCATATGAAATTTCGATGAGTCTACGTCACCGAGGTGTGTCGAGACTCAGCGCCACGGGGTCAAGCCTGAGCCCGACAGCACCGATCGGCGGCGCAAGTTGCCGGCAAAGCCCGCGACGGTGGTTCCATCGGGACTCGTGGCTTCCACGAACAGATCCTCGACCTGCGCCAGCGGCTGCGGACGATACATCAGTTGGTAAGCACCCGGTTTCAACACGCCGCGCAATGTGACGTGCACGATCTGTTGCTGGCCCGGCGCCAACGTGACGTAGGTGGAAAACACGTGCCAGCCATGCTCCTCGCCAGCGCTGAGCCCCAATGGCGCATCATCGACGGTTGCATCGGTGAACGACAACGGGGTGTACACGCTGAGCAACGTGCGGTTCGTGCCCGGCGGCAGCGCGAGCAAGTTGCCGATCACGTAGTCGGGATAGCCCGTTGCGGGGGCCTTGTTCGTGAGCGTGATCGTCAGCGACGCATCGGTGCGCCCGGTATTCTCGTCGAACACTGGCTTGTAGGTGACGGAGCGATCGAGGAAGGTGTCGATCTTGTTGCCACTGGCGTTGTCGTTCACGATCGCCAGGCCATCGAGGCCATCGAGCGTGGGGAGCGATGCATCCATGCCGGTGAGCTGCATCAGCCGCTGCTCGTTGGGTCGCGATGCCCACATCGAAATGTGGCCTTCGGTGGCGGCGGCTCCCATGTCGGCGGCCAGCACCTGCGGACCGGGCAACGACGAGTGCAGAATGCGATCGACCGTGGCGAGCGTGACGGCTTCGAGCACATCGGCACGGGCGCCCTCGGGCGTGTTGTATTGATCGAGCAGCAAATACTTCTGCACATCGGCCGAGGTGAGGGTCACGTTCGCTTCTTCGACCACGACGGGACCCGTGACCTCGAGCATCGCGGCCAGGCCCGCTGGATCGACGATGACCACGCCATCGACCGAGCGCCCGGTGGCCTGCTGATAGAGCTGTGCCATTGCCGACCCCACTGAGGGCATGTCGGGCGACATCGTGATGTTGCTCCAGAACTTCGGCTCCACCGTGCCGCCCTTGTGGCCCGCGCCGTATGGGCCGTAGCGCGCGAAGAAATCGTCGGGTGCCTGCAGCGTGGCGTTGCCGAGCTTGGTGAGACCGTTGATCAACTCGGCGGTGCGGCCATGCTCGGTGAGCTTCAACGCTCCCTTGGTGATGGTGACCTCGGCCCAGTTACCCATCAGGCCGGTCTGTCCGCGGACCTCAGCCGGGCTAGTGAATGCGATGAAGTATCGGCGCGGTGCATCGAGGCCCAACATCGCGGGTCCCACCTTGGCGGCGGTCTGGGTGGTCTGCGCCTCGCGGGTCACGTTGCCGGCGAGCTTGTTGGCGCTGGCGATGCGACTCTGCACGGGATCGAGCAGCCACGGCGAGTTCGTGGTGTCGAGTGCCTTGGCGAGGTTGCCCACGCTCTGTGCGAGATCGCCCAGCGGCTTCGAGAGCAAGGCGAGTGCGTCGATATCGATGACACCGCCTACAACGTGGAGTTGCTGAAGATCGACCAAGTCGAGCGCCTTCGCGGCGGCGTCGGCCGAGCCGGCGGCGCTTTGCATGACGTTGCCGAGAGCGTTCGCGTTCTGCGCGAGCACGGGCACGAGGCGAGCCGGTTGCGTCCATGGGGCTGTCCACTCGTCGCTGGCGTCGCGCAGCTCGGCGGAGGCTTTACGTAACGACGACGCAGCCGTTGTCGGATCTCCGCTGCGCACCCACTTGAGGCCCGCGAGCAGATCTCTATATCCGTCGTTCGCGCTCGAACTAGCGAGTCCGCCGCCAAGGCCCAGTCCGAGGAACGCGAGCAGGATGAACGCACCGACAGCGGCAGCACCGATGAGCGTGCGGCGGCGCACGTATCCGTATCGACGACTCACACCCATGCCGACCAACAGTCCGAGGACAGCGATGGCGACCAAGGCCGAGCCGAGGAACATCGGATTCCACGACAGGCGCAGCACCACTTGCACGGTGAGCCCCGCCGAGAGGGCACGCAGGGCGGGGAGGCTGCCGCGGTTGACACCCAGGAACAACGCAAGGGCCATCGCAACCAGGCCGACCACCACGAGCACGGGTTGATTGACGGCGAACACCGAAGCAATTGCCGCCGCGATGCCCAGTGCCCAATACGGTGCCGAAGCCGAGGCCCATGTGACGAATGCAGCAAACGCTGCCGTGAGCAACACATCGGGGATCGTCTGGCCGGTGGGGCGGCAACCCGCGAAGCCGGCCGCGATTCCGGCGGCGGCTGCGACGGCGATGATGGCGCGGGTGTCGAAACCCGAAATCGTATTGCGCCGCAGAGAATTCATGCTGCGCCAGTATTGCGGACGCGACCCATCACTTGCTCGTCACCGTCTGTTCATCTGCTGTATCGGTGTCTTCGGCGCTCAGACCTTGTGGCCGCGCCAACGACCCTTGCCCGACTTCTGGCGCTCGGCATATTCGTAGTAGTACTTTCGGCCGGGCTTTTCGCCGACGACCACCGACAGAATCTGTGCGTGAGCGAGGCGCTTGATCGTGTGGTAGGTGTTCCGAGCCGGTTCGAGCTCGGTGTGGTCCACGCGCACCAGGATCACGATCACATCGGCCAACGGCACCAACTCGAGCACTTCGGCGGTGGCACCCACGGGTGAGGTGTCGACCACGATCACCGACACGGGCACCGACGACTGGTTCAAATCGGGGATGCGGGCCGCAGTCATGCGTGCGAGTTCACCGGGAGACCCCGGCGAGCCCGCAAGATCGAACAGCACCATGCCCTCAACCGTGGTGGGCCTGAACAACAGCGCTGGTGAGACCGTGGCGAGTTCTTCAGCAGTGAACGCGAACGGTTCGGGCTTGCGACCAAGGATCAGCTTTGACAGCGATGGTCGGCGGAAGTCGGTGTTCACGACAGCGGAAGGCACCCCGGTCTCGGCAAACGCCGCGGCGAGGTTGGACGTGACCGATGTCTTGGCATCACCCGACGATGGCGACACTACGAGGATGACTGGAACTCGACCTTCACTGGCCGCCTTGCCAGCTTCGACGAAGCTGACCACACTGCGCAGCGCTCGATACGAGTCGGACAGTGTGTCGTGTCGATCGGGCGTGACCACGATGCCATGGTGGCTTTCCGATGTGTAGGGCACCGCAACCTGATCCTGTGATTCGAAGATCACCTCGATCTGATCGCGGGTGCGGATGCGTCGATCCGAACGGGCGAGCAGCAACGTGACCCCCATACCTGCAATCGCACCCACGATGCCGCCCAGGATGCCGCGGCTGACACGCGAACTCGGGGCCGCGAGGCCCCCGCTCGAAGTAACGGCAATCGCCTGCGCACGCTCGAGCGTGGTGAGCTGCAACTGGCCATCCTCTTCGAGGAGTTGCTGGTTCTGTTCGTAGACCACGCTGTATTCGCGGGTCAGCGCTGCGAGTTGTGCCGTGAGTACCGAGTCGCCCGGCTTCTTGCCGAGTTGGGTCTCGATGTCGGCGAGACGCTTCGACAACGAATCGACCTTGCCGACGGTCACTTGCAGGCGCTGTGCCTTCAGCGAGTCCTGACGTTCGGCGAGGTAGCTGGTGAGCTGATCGGCGAAGGCATCGGCAACCTTCACCGCATATGCGGCCGAGGATTGGTTGGTACTGATGCGGATGGCGCCGGTCTGCTGATCGGTCTTGACCGCAACCTGAGCGGCAAGGGCCGCGGGTTCGCCGTTGAAGTTGAGTGCAGCTGCGGCGCGCTTGGGGACCTCGCCGGTGACGGCAAAAAGTTCGAGCTGGTTGAACGCGACGGGATCGCTATAGATCGTCTGCGTACTGGAGGTGCTCGACAGCAACAGCGTGTGCGCGGCTGACCAGGTGGTGATGGCTTGGGCCTTCGACTGAGGGGATGGCAGTGCACCGGCGGTGATCCCGAGCAAGATCAGCGCAGCGGCCATCCACCACCGCTGACGCAGCGCGTCGAGAATCGCCTTGGTATCCAGAACCCGCCTCCTTGTAAGCGTCGCAGAGTCTATGGCCTGCGCTGGTTGGCGAGGTGTCGCGCCGCCTGCCTGGTTCTGCCCCAGCCCGGGGCGCGAGCTCATGTACGGGTGGACGCGGACGTCGCTCAGCGACCGCTGTGACCGAATCCACCGCCACGGTCTCGGTGGTCGCCGCCGCGGTCGCCGTCGCCGTCGCCGTCCAAGCCGGCCAGCGATTCGACTTCCTCCCACCTCACTTCTTCCACACGTTGGATCACCAGTTGTGCGATGCGGTCGCCGCGGTGCACGTGATAGGCCTCGGCGGGATCGGTGTTGAGCAACACAACCTTGATCTCGCCGCGGTAGGCGCTGTCGATGAGGCCCGGCGCGTTGACCACGCTGATGCCGTGTTTGAGGGCGAGACCGCTGCGTGGCAGCACGAAGCCTGCGTAGCCGGGCGGTATGGCGATGGCGATGCCCGTGGGCATGAGCAACCGGCCGCCTGCCGCAGCCAGGTCGCCATCGTCGCGGGCGCACAGGTCGAGGCCGGCATCACCCGGATGGGCGTAGGTGGGCAAAGCCAGATCGGGGTCGAGTCGAACGATCGAGACGGCAAGCATCGGTATCACCTTATGTGGTGGGGTTGCGATGCGATTGCGTTGCGGGAATGGCTGTCACACCCCTTTTTTAGGGTGTGTGGCATGGAACTGGGGAACGTTCTCGAACTCGTCCGGGGTATCGATGGTGTTGATGACGTGTGCACCGATCGCGACGCGATTGTCGGGGCGGTTGGTCAAGTTCAGCAGCTGATGTCGTGGTGTGAGTCGCGCCAACTGTTGCACGCCACGTTGCTTGCGGGTGTGAGTTCGTTTCCCGAGAAGTTGTTCGCCGATGCGGCGCACACCGGGCTACGCCAAGCCAGCCGCGTCTTCGAACGGGCCGAGACGGCTGCTCTCTTTCCCGGATGTGCGCAGTTGTTGGCCGATGGGCTCATCACGATCGCCTACCTCGACACGCTCAGCCGGGCGCTGCGATCCCTAGAACCCGAGCAGCGACCCCGACTCATTGCCCAGGCGGCTCGGTTTGCTGCAGTTGCGGCGAGTGCCACGGTCGACGAATTCGCGCGGGTGGTGCGCGCCGAGGTGCGCCGCATCGAAACCGACGACGGTGCCGCCAAACTCGAGCAGCAGCGGCGCGCGACACGTTTGCGTGCATGGTTCGACGAATACACCGGGATGTTGAGACTGGCCGGTGAGTTCGACCCGGTCACCGGGTTGGCGTTGATGGGTCGGCTCGACAATATGGTCGCCACCCTGTTCGCCTCGGGTGTTCCCGATGGGTGTCCGACCGACCCATCTGCCAAGCAGGATTACCTGCGTGCGTTGGCGTTGCTGGCGCTCACCGCAGGACACGGCTTCGGTTCGGGTTCTGATCCTGGTTCGGGTTGGGGTGCGGGTCGAACCGACGTGATCGTGGTGGTCGATACCACCGAACCCGAGCCCGACGGGCGCCCACGCGTCGATTGGGGATTCCCGGTCGAGGTTCCCATGCGCGTGCTGGCCGATCTCGCAGGTGATGCGAACGTGTCCACGATCGTGGTACGTAACGGTGTCGTGCTGCACGCGCCCGGTTTGTTGAATCTGGGTCGTACCACCCGTCTCGCCAACGCGGCGCAGCGACGAGCGTTGCGCGGGCTGTATGGCACGTGCGCAGTGCCCGGTTGTCAGGTGCGCTTCCAGTACTGCAAAATTCATCACGTGCACTGG
>JANYCT010000013.1 GCA_025360105.1 Actinomycetes bacterium
ACGAGACGCTGTCACGCGAGCCGGGCGACGACGTTGCGTTCATCGAAATCGTGCGTCCCCTGCTGCGTCTGGCCGAGGAGGGCCTGCAGTCCGTCGACCGACCCGTGCGATTCAAGGTGCAGGGCGATGGTGGCCGGTTGCCCTCCACCGTGGCGACCCCGCTCAGTGTCGTGCTCACCGAACTTCTGCAGAACGCTGTGGATCACGGCTTTCCGGAAGGCAGCGCCGGAGGCATCGTCGTTGTTCAGCTCGCCAACGATGGTGCCGAGTTGCGCGTCCGGGTGATCAACAACGGGCGCACACTCGAGCCCGAGTTCGACCTCAACAAGGCAACCGGCCTCGGACTGTCGATCGTGCGAACGCTGGTGACGACGGAGTTGGCCGGATCGCTGACGATGCGTCCGGGCCAGCCCGAGGATTTCGTGGCCGCCGACATGCCCGAGCAGATGCAGAGCGTCGGTACGGTGATCGATCTGCGGGTGCCACTCGAAGAAGGCTGACTCACAGGGGCTGACTCACAGGGGCGAACTCGCGGCAGGCGAACTCGGAAGGACTCTGACTGGCGGCGGGCGGGCCGGGAATCAGCTGGCGCGGTCCGCCTTGGTCCGAGCGACCATGGCGCGACGCATGACGCGGCGCTCCTCTTCCGAGGTGCCTCCCCAGATTCCCGAGTCCTGATTGGTCTCGAGCGCGAACTCCAGACAGGCCACGCTGACCGGGCATTCGCCACACACTTCCTTCGCTCGCGCAATTTGTGTGAGCGCGTGTCCGGTGGTGCCGATCGGGAAGAACAGATCGGGGTCGGTGTCTCGACAAATAGATGCTCCGCGCCACGAGTAATCGGCATGGGCAAGCGTGAGACTGGACGCGAGAATCGACACGTCGGAACTCCTAGACGGACGGAGGAATGGGTCGCCTCGTGATCGTGGTCCCGCTCTGAGGGACCCTTTCGCTCGGCGTTCGTACGGTACGTTGGGTTGGCCGACTTGACAAGGGTCTGGTTTCAGGAATGTGTCCATTTGGCAAACAATTGATGTTGCCCATCACGAAAACAGATGGGCAACATTCCGCAGCAATGTGGCAGCGGTACGACGAACCCTACGGAGGAGCGGCATGGTTGTTCAGGTTTTGGCCCACCGGGGAGCATCGAAGGCGGAGCGTGAAAACACGGTCAAGGCCTTTCGGCGGGCCGCTGCAATGGGTGCCGACGGTGTCGAACTCGATGTTCGTCGCACCGCCGACGACGTGCTGGTCGTGCATCACGATGCCCGGCTCCCCGGCCGCCGGGCCATCTGCCGAACTGCGGCGGCAGACCTCCCCGCATACGTACCCACGCTCGATCAAGCGCTTGATGCCTGCTCGGGTATGTGGGTGAACCTCGAGATTAAGAACGAGCGCCTCGACCCCGATTTCGACCGCTCGGAGTGGGTTGCCGATCAGACCATGGCACTTCTCGCGCATCGGGGCGAACCGGAGCGGTGGCTGATGTCGTCGTTCCGCTTGGAGACGATCGATCGTTGTCGCGCCATCGCACCGCACATCCGCACGGCATGGCTCACCTCACGCGTGCCCGACGACGTGGTCGAGCAGTTGCGCGAGCGCGGCCATCGTGCCCTGCACCCGGGCGTGCGCCGGCTCACGCGCGAGATCATCGAGCGGTGTCACGCAGGTGGACTGCAGGTGAATACGTGGACGTGTGACGACCCCGATCGAATGCGCGAGCTCATCGAGTGGGACATCGACGGCATCTGCACCAACGTTCCCGATGTCGCACTCACGGTGCTCGGGCGCTGAAACCAAGCCGTCGGTGTGAGGCGGCTAGGCGACGTTTGGCCGCACCAGGCGCACTGCGTTGGGCACGTGCTCAAAATCGAGGCGGGTGGTCTCACCGAGATAATCGCCGTCGAGTTGATATGGGAACGGCTGATGGTGGCTCACGGTGAGCGCGCTGACATCTGCGTGCACGTCGAGGTAGTCGGTTGGCTCGACGCCGCGACTCCGCAAGGCCCCCCCGAGCGACTTCAGGATCGCTGTGACCTTCATCGTCTCGAACGTGATCGCCACGAGCCCGCCGTCCAACGTAGCCGCAGGCCACAGATCGAGCGGACGATTGCCGAGATAGGTGTAGGGGTTCGAGTTCAACACGACGGTGAAATAGCCGTCGGCAACACGATCGCCGTTCGCAAAGGTGAGTTCGAAGTGCGGACTCTTGCGATCGTACTTCGATGCCCAGGTGCGAACCCCGGCGTAGATGAACAGCGGATGACCAGCCCAGCGCTTCAGCGAGCCGTGCTTCTCCACCTCTTGCACGACCGCGGCGTCGTAACCGACTCCGGTATGGAAGCAGAAGTAGCGGCCGTTCACCTTGCCGAGCCCGATCGGTTCGATGTGCATGCTGTTGATGCCGTCGGCCAACTGCTGCACCGCCAACACCGGATCGTTCGGCATACCGAGCGTTCGCGCGAACACATTGGTGCTACCGCCGGGCAACACTCCGAGCGCAGTGCTGGTGCCCGCGACACCGGTGGCCACCTCGTTGAGGGTACCGTCGCCGCCGTAGCCGATCACGACGTCGACACCCCGCCGCGCCGCATCCTGGGAGAATCGTGTGGCGTGTCCGCGGCGGTTCGTCTCGACGATTTCCACCTCGTTGCCGCGCGACAGCACCTGATGCACCACCACGGTGTTGCGTGCCGTCACAGACGACGCGAACGCGTTGACAACGAGCAAGATCCGCAAGGGCACGAGGGTACCAGCGATCCGGCAGACGGGGTAGAGTGGCACTGCGGGCCGAAACGGCGACTTATCCGGCGTGATCTCGTGTGTCACACTGCCCAGCAACTTCGTCTGCGAGTTAGGAACGGAGTAAACCGGTCGGTAACAATGGTGGTCTTATGAACGTGATCGTGTGCGTCAAACAGATCCCCGACCCGGCCAGCCCGGGTGCCCTGGATCCCTCCACCAACACTCTCAAGCGCGACGGGAAGCTCATCCTCGATGAGTCCGACAGCTACGGCGTCGAAATGGCCCTGCAGCTCGTCGATGCCGCCGGCGGTGGCGAGGTCAGCCTCATCTCGATGGCTCCCAATGGAGAAGTCTCCGGTCTGCGTACCGCGTTGGCCATGGGCGCAGCCAAGGGCATCCTCATCAGCGATCCGGCCCTGTTGGGCTCCGACGCGCTGACCACGGCCAAGGTGCTCGCAGCAGCGGCGCAGCGCATCGGTGGCGCCGATCTGATCATTGCCGCGACCGAGTCGAGCGATGGCTACACCGGCACCGTGCCCGAGCAGATGGCCGAAGTCCTCGGTATGGCTTCTGTCACCTTCGCCAAGAAGGTCACCATCAACGGTGCCACGCTCGAGGCGCATCGACAGACCGAAGATGGCTACGACGAGGTCACCTGCCAGTTGCCCGCCGTCATCAGCGTGACCGCCGGTGTGGTCGAGCCCCGCTACCCCAGCTTTAAGGGCATCATGGCCGCCAAGTCCAAGCCCGTCGAGCAGGTCACTGCAGCCGATCTTGGCGTCACACCTGTTGGCTGGGCCGGTTCGGGCCAAGCTGTTGTGAGCATCACCCAAGCCGAGGCTCGTGCCGCTGGCGAAGTCATCGAAGACGATGGCGAGACCTTCACCAAGATCGTTACCTTCCTCGAAAACCTGAAAGTGATCTGAACTGCCATGGGACTGAATAACATCTGGGTCTTTGCACAGACCGCCAACGGCGCCCCCACCACCGGAACGCTCGAGCTGCTCACCAAGGCACGCACTCTCGGCGGCACCGTGTCGGCGTTCGTCGGCGGCGATGGCGCCTCCGTGGCCGCTGCACTCGGTGAATACGGTGCCGTAACGGTGTACGCCACGGGTGATCTCGGCGGCAAGCTGCCCGGCGTCGCCGTGTCCGCAGCCATGAAGGTTGTTATCGACGGAGGCAACGCACCCGACTTGATCATGTTCCCGCAGAGCTACGAGGGCCGCGACGTCGTCAGTCGTCTCTCGGTGAAGCTCGACCGCACTGTGCTCACCAACAACGTTGACATCGCTGTCGATGGTGACTCCGTGAACGTGACCACCCCGGTCTTCGGCGGCAACGTGCTCGTTGCCACGGGCTTCACCGGTTCGGGCCCGCACCTCGCGGCGTTTCGTCCGAAGAGCTTTGCGGCCGAGTCTGCCGACGGCGACGCTGCTGCAGTGGTGGCTGCGCCGGTTCCCGAACTCGGTGTCTCCGGCGGAGCAACCGTCACCGCAGTGCATGTCGAAGAAACCAGCGGCCCCAAGCTCGATGAAGCGAACATTGTTGTGTCGGGCGGTCGTGGCCTCGGCGAAGCAGCCAGGTACGAAATGATCGAGACGCTCGCCAAGTTGCTCAAGGGTGCGCCCGGCGCATCGCGCGCCATCGTCGACGCCGGTTGGGTGCCCTACAGCTACCAGGTCGGCCAGACCGGCAAGGTCGTCAAGCCCAGCGTCTACATCGCCGCCGGTATCTCGGGTGCCACTCAGCACATGGTGGGCATGAAGGGCTCGAAGAACATCATCGCAATCAACAAGGACAAAGAAGCCCCCATCTTCGGGATTGCCGACCTCGGCATCGTCGGCGATGTGCACAAGGTGCTCCCCAAGCTGATCGAGGCGCTGCAGGCTCGCGCCTGATTCCGCAGCACTCCTGATTGTCGACTCTGGCAGTTGATTCGTGCCCTTCGGGGTGTGAATCAACTGCCAGTTCGCATTTTTCGCTGCCGTTCGATCAGTGCGAGGACGTCGCTGAGCACTGCGTCGGGTCGGTGCAGATCGCTCCACCACACGTCGGCGATCTCCCACCCGAGCTGGCGAAGACGTCGCTTGCGGGCGGTGTCGCGTCGCTGCGCCGTAGGCGATCCATGCCATCGCCAGCTCTGGCATTCCACGCCGACACGCAACTCGGGTTCGGCGAGATCGAGCTCTGCCAGCAGCTTTCCGTTCGTTGGATCGTGCACCGCGTACTCGTCCTGAAGATGGAGTCCCGCGCCGCGCAGCACATGCTTGGCCAAGCGCTGGAACCAACTGCGCGGCAGGCGTTTGCCGACACGGTCGTCGAGCAGACCCACTACCAGCGCGGGTCCGCTGACCCCCGATCCCTTCCAACGCAGCGCTGTTTCGCGAATCCATTGGGGTGACGTACCGGCGCGCAGGACTCCGTCGAGTGCCTGCTCGACACGGGCCTTCGGATGAGCTCCGGCGAGATGAACCAGCGTCGTCGCGATCGTGGTCAGGGACAGACCCTCGACCAAGGCGCGGTCTGCTGGGTCAATGCGCCGCGATCGATGCACCGTCACCCACGGTGGAACCAGCGGCCGCCCACTTTCCGCCACCATCACAGTGATGTCGGGTGACCGATCGTAGCCGTCGAAGCGGTGCAGGCGTGCTGCTGTGCTATGCGACAGGATCGTGGGGCCACCGCGACACAACGTTGCGATGACGGCCCGTTGGTACCAAGAATCCGGCGATGACGCGACCGCCACGAGCCCCTGAACCGGTACCCACCACTCTTCGCTCGCGACTTTGGAGCGCCGGCGTTTGGCCGAGACGCCGGCGTGTTCGAGCTGAGAGTGGGTGGCTACTCCGTGCTGGCGGGCGAACAGCTTGGATACTTCGGCGACACTCATTGCGGCCTGAGTGCTTCGAGGTGCGCCTCGTGGAATGCCGATGCCCGTTCTGCGTGACGCTGTGAGCCCTGCAGGGCACCCCCCGTCACGCAGAACGGGTTGGACCTGTGGGCGCGGGGATGGGTGGCGCGGGGATGGGTGGCGCGGGGTCTGGGCGGGATGGGTGGCCTACGCTTTCGGGCATGCCCGCCGAACCTCGGATTTCATGCGCGCGCCGAACAAGCGTGCGCATGGCGTTGGTCTGCGCAGCGGCGCTGATTGCGTCGGTTGTAACCAACGAGGTCTCGGTGGTATCGCCCCAGCGACAGGCTCAGGCAGTGGCGCCATTCGATGTCTCCGGATGGGCGCCGTGGTGGCAGGCATCGACCGCGCTCGCCAACTTCACCCAGCATGCTGGCGAGTTCGGAGAACTGTCGCCGTTCTTCTTCTCAGCGACTGCAGCTGACACGATCGTTGCCAACGGCGGATTGGCGCAGCTCGCCGCATACAAGAGCGCCGCGCTCGCCCAAGGCAAACCGCTCGTGCCGACCGTTGTCGACGGCACGTCGGCACACACAATGGCCGCGATCCTTGCTGACACATCGGCGAGGGACACGCACGTGAACACGCTCGTCAATTTCGTGGTGAGCGGTGGCTACGCCGGGGTGGATCTCGACTACGAACAGTTCGCGTTTGCGGATGGCAGTTCCACCTGGCCTGCGACCAAGCCGAACTGGGCCTCGTTCATCGTGCAACTCGCCGCCGCATTACACACCGCCGGCAAGACGCTCGACGTCAGCGTTCCACCAGTCGGCACCGTCGAAAGCGACTACCGGGTCTATGACTACGCAACGCTCGGGGCGAACGTCGATCGCATCCGGATCATGACGTACGCCTACAGCACCGGGGCGAACCCCGGTCCGCTGGCGCCAATCGGCTGGGTGAGCAGGGCGATGGATGCCGCAAAGTTGTTTGCACCGGCGAGCAAGATCGTGATGGGCATTCCGTTGTACGGCACCGACTGGGTCACCGGCATCGATGGCAGTTGCCCCGCAATCATTCCAACCGACATGAAGCTCACCACCAAGAGCTACACCACAGCGGCGTTCCCTGCGTTGGCCCAGCGCAAAGGTGTTGTGCCGAGCTGGAACTCGGTCTACGAAGAACGCACGTTTTCGTATGTTGATTCCATCGGTGGGCCAGACCTGGGCGGATTTCCGGTGCGCTGCAACGTGAGCCATACGGTCTATTACGTGGATCCTGATGGGGTGTACGAGCGGGTTGCGCTCGCAAAGACCAAAGGTGTGCGGGGTGTGGCGTTTTGGGCGTTGGGGAATGACGATGCCAACACGTGGGCCGCTATCGACGCAGCGATGTACCAATGGCCGAACCCTGGCTACGCACAGCTCACGCCGAATGTGGTGCCACCGCCAGATCCACCGATGGTGGCGTCGCTTCCTGGGCGCTACCTCGACACGCGCCCCGGTGAGAAGACGATCGATACGCTCTATGCGGGCGGGGGCGTTCGCGCGGCCGGATCAACGCTTGAGGTTCAGATCGCAGGGCGCGGTGCTGTGCCGGCAGATGCGACCGCTGTGGCGCTGAGCGTGACGGCGATCGGCGTGGGCCAGGGCTTCATCACGGTGTACGCATGCGGAACCAGACCGGCGACCTCGAATCTCAACGTGCGCCCGTGGCAGGTGATCTCGAACAGCGTGATCACCAACCTCAGCGCCACGGGAAGTATTTGCATTTTCAACCAGTCAGCAACCCATCTGTTGGTCGATGTCTTCAACGTGCTGTCGTCGGACACGCTTCATGCGGTGGCGACACCAGCACGGCTGCTCGATACGCGCGCGTTGCCAACCGTTGACGGACAGATGTCGAACCTCGGTGCGATGAAGACGGGTGACACGTTGGAGATTCCCGTAGCCGGACGCGGCGGGATGAGCCCGACGGCGAAAGATGCAGTGCTCAACGTCACCGTCGATGGTGCAGCCATGAGTGGTTTCCTCACGGTCTGGCCCTGCGGCTCCCCTCGCCCGACGACGTCGAATGTGAACTATGTCCAGGGCTCCACCCTGCCGAACGCGGTGGTCACCGCGCTCAGTGCTACCGGGACGGTGTGCGTGTTCTCGTCGGGAAACACCCACGTGATCATCGATACGTTCGGCGAATTGTCTCTCAGCAACTACACCCCGCTCGCCCTTCCTGCGAGACTGCTCGATACCCGCTCCGGTCTGACGACCATCGACGGTCAGTTCAACGGTGATGGCATCCGCTCGGTCAACAGTGTCCTGCAGCTCCAGGTGGGCTCGCGGGCCGGGCTGGGTGCGGCCCCGTCTGCTGTCGTGCTGAACGTGACGGTTGATCAGCCCGCCACGAATGGATTTGTTACGGCGTTCCCGTGCGGCACGGCGCCGCCGACGGTGTCGAACGTGAACTTCGCGGCGGGGCAAACGCTGGCGAGCTTAGTGGTCACGGCGGTGGCGGCCGACGGTACGGTCTGCCTGCGCACGTCGACCAAGACCCACCTCGTTGTTGACGTGTTCGGGTCGCTTGCTCTTTGACCGACCGGCCCCGTTCAGACGAGGGGCCACGGATAGCGTCGGCCACTCTCGTCGATCGGAAACTCGCCTTGCTGCAGCAGCCATTCGGCGCGTTCTTGAATGGCAGCAACCTCATGATCGACCAAGAGCGTCGCGACCTCGAGCGGCACTGCGTCGACGAGTCGCTGCAGGGGAGCAATGGCTTGATCAGGAAGCGCCTCGCCGCCGAACTCCCAGATGACCGTGCGCAGCTTGAACTCTGCAGCAAAACAGAGGCCGTGGTCGATACCCCAGATGCGTTCGTCGCGGCCGAGCAGGCAATGTCCGCTCTTGCGATCGGTGTTGTTGGCCACGATGTCGAGTACGGCCATCAGCCGCATCTGGTCATGAAGATCGCCACGCTTTTCAAAGATCGTGAAGTAGTGCTCCTGATGGTCGGCATCGACGAACCACTGCATCGAGCCCTCGCCGAGCGGACCCTCACGTATCACCGTCGGAGGCACCACGCCGAACCCCATGGCCTCGCTGAGCAGATACGCAGCCACCTCACGACGGTGGAGGCCGGGCTCGAAATCCCACAGCGGACGCTCACCTCGCAATGGCTTATAGATGGCGTGCGCCGCGTTGTCGCCGTGGCGAATGTTCACGAGGAACGTGGCATTGCTACTCCATGGCATGCGACCCTCGATGTCGACGTCGCCCGCAAGGAGCATTTCGAGGGCTAGTTCATCGTCGGGCATGGGTGTCCGTCAGGGTCCATCGGTCGCTTGCAGAACATGCAGGCCGGACGCCCTGCGGCAACGACCATCTCGGTGTGTTCGCAGAAGGCAAGCGCCTGGCCGCGCTCGAGCAAGAGCCGCACGTGGCCTCGGTCCTCAAGTTCGTCCTCGTCGGGTTCGCCGTTCTCATCGAATGCAACGATCTCCTCCAACTGCACGAGGAGCCGATCGTTTTCGCGGTCGTAACCGAGTCCGATGGGCCCGAGCACGAACGTGGTCTCCACCGGTTCGCGCAGCTCGAAGGTGGTGGGCAGCGGCTTGTCGGCCGGCGTTGGCAGGTCGCTCATCACCTTGCGCAGGTACTCGGCGATCGCTGCGGCCTGTTGCTTCTCGCACCTCACCGTGACCCGCGTGTCGCCCTGACGGACCTGGAGATAAAAGATGCGCTCTCCTGGTCTGCCGCGTGCGGCAGTGGTGAAGGCATCGACATCATCGAACTGGAAGAACACGCCCACGCTGCGTCCGCTTCAGGAGGGGCGGAGCTCGCTGAGCGAGCCGCCGGTGGAGTTGACGGTGAGCACGATGGGTCCACCCACCGAGTACGCAATCGCACTGATCGAACAGGTGGAGATCACGATGCGCTGGAAGAGATCGATGTGGGTGCCCATCGCGTGTGCGACTGCGGCCTTGATGGGATCGGCATGGGACACGCACACGATGACGCCACCGGGATGCACGGCGCGCAGGCGGTCGAGGGTGCTGACGATGCGGGTCTGCATCTCGAGGAAGCTCTCGCCGTTAGGGAAGCGGAATGTGGATGGCGAACGCTGCACCGTGGTCCATTCGGGCAGCTTCATCAGCGCTTTCAACTCGGCGCCGGTCCAGTCGCCAAAGTCGCATTCGAGCAGACCGCGATCGATGTGTACCTTCTGGCCGAGTGCCTTGGCGATGGGGGCCGCGGTCTCGCGGGCGCGCTCGAGGGGGGAGGCATAAATGGCGTCGACCTTGGCGAGTCCGGCGATGCGATCGGCCGCAGTTTGAGCTTGGGCGCGGCCGGCGTCGGCGAGATGAAGGCCGGGTGCGCGACCGGGAAGCAGCCTGCCCGTGGTGGGGGTCTGTCCGTGGCGAACCAACAGTACGAGCGTTGGTGGTGGACCGGCGGGTGGCTTCTTCGGCATGCACCGGTCAACTTAGCTGGGGATGGCGAAATTCGGCCTACTGTCGTCGGGATGAGATCGGTCACAGGCGCCTCCGCCGACGGTGCTGAAGCGCGCACCTTGGTGCAGCTACACCGGCAGGTGATTCAGTGCCGCGCCTGCCCGCGCTTGGTCGATTGGCGCGAACAGGTTGCGGTAGACAAGCGCGCGTCGTTTCGCGACGACACCTATTGGGGACGGCCGATTCCCGGCTTCGGCGATCCGAATGCGGCCATCGTGGTGCTCGGCCTCGCGCCCGCGGCACACGGGGCGAATCGCACGGGTCGGGTGTTCACCGGCGATCGCAGCGGCGACTGGTTGTTCCGTGCAATGCATCGTGCCGGTCTGGCCAATCAGCCAGAGTCCACTGGCGTCGACGATGGTTTGCATCTAACCAATGCGTGGGTCACCGCAGCCGTCAAATGCGCTCCGCCGGCCAACAAGCCCGAGACCAACGAACGTGACACGTGCCGCCCGTTCCTGCAGCGCGAGTTCGCACTGTTGCGGTGGGCGAGCGTGGTGGTGTGCCTCGGCGCGTTCGCGTATGAGGCAGCGTGTGCCGAGTTCGGCGTGAAGCCGCGCCCCAAGTTCGGACACCTCGTGGAGGCAACCACGCGGGGCGGACTCACGCTGCTGTGTTCGTTCCATCCGAGTCAGCAGAACACCTTCACCGGTCGACTCACCGAGCCCATGCTCGACGCGGTGTTCACTCGCGCAGTTGAACTCGCGGGCTCGACCGCCGGCCGCTGATCAGCGGTCGAGCGCGTTCTTCAGCGCAGCGGCCGCAAGGGCCTGCGCAGACACCGCATCATCGAGCCATTCGGGCATGCTCACAAAGCCATGGATCATGCCGGCGAAGCGAACGTGCGATGTGGTCACGCCCAGCTCGGCGAGCCGGGCGGCGTAGAGATCGCCCTCGTCGCGCAGCGGATCGAACTCGGCTGTGATCACGAGAGCCGGGGGCGACCCGCGCAGCGCGGCATCGGCGGCGAGCAGAGGCGAGACACGCGGATCGTCGGGCGAGCCCTCGCCGCCAGAGAGGTAGTGGTCCACGAACCAACCCATCGCGCTCGCCGTGAGGAAGTACCCGTTGGCATTGTCGGTGTATGAATCGCTGCCCCGGCGACAGTCGGTGACGGGGTATACGAGCATCTGGAAACGCAACGGCACCGGCCCGATGTTGGCGACTACCGCAGCGAGGTTGGCTCCGGCAGAGTCGCCACCGATGGCCACACGTTGTGGGTCGCACCCCAACGACGCGGCGTTCGCATACGACCACCGCGTGGCCTGAATGCAGTCGCCGAGACCGGCAGGAAAAGGATGCTCGGGTGCAAGGCGATAGTCGATGCTGAGCACGGCGTGGCCGCTGCGATTTGCCAGCGATCGGCACACGTTGTCGTGTGAATCGAGGTTGCCGATCACCCATCCGCCACCGTGCAGATACACGAGCAGCCCGAGGCCCTCCGTGTCGCTCGGCCGGTAGAGCCGCGCGGGTACACCACCGGCGTCGATGTCGCGGATCTCGTGCACCTGCTCGGTGGCAGGCACCTGCCTGGCCGCACGCGCGTCGCGTGCCTGCTGCGGCGTGCCGGCATCGAGCGCTGGAAGCCCGAGTTGGGCCGTGAGGTCGAGCAATGCTTTCGCCTGGGGATGAAGTGGCATGGCTGCGATTCTGACACGGCCGATATGTGTTGGCGAACGCCTACCCCTCGCGTCACGGCTGCAATACTTGGAAAGTGGTGGCCAAGACGATTGATGGCGCGTTCGTGCGGCAGGCGCGTGCCGAGATGGTTGCTCGCGACGATTTGTCGGGCCACGGTTTGGCACGGCGACTCTCGGATCAGATGGATGGTTGGTTCGGCGCGCTCGGCCACGATCTTCCTACGGGTTGGTCGATCATCGCAACCGGGGGTTATGCCACCGGACTCCTGTGCCCGGGCAGCGACATCGACGTGATCCTGCTCCACCCGCCCAAGGCCGGCTCCGACGAGGTGCGCGACATCGCCGAGCCGCTCTGGTACCCGATGTGGGACGGCGGCGTGAAGCTGAGCCCCGCGGCTCATTCGGTGAAGACGTTGATCTCGCTCGCCTCCAACGACCTCGTCACGGCAACCTCACTGCTGCGCATCCGCCGCCTCGCGGGCAGCGAGCCCGACGTGTTGGACACGAGGACGAAGGCGCTCGAACTGTGGCGGGGCAAGCCGTTGCCATGGTTGACGAAACTCCGCCAGATCAGCGAAGAGCGGTGGGAACGCACGGGCGAGGTGGCCGCGCTGCTCGAGCCCGATCTGAAGGACGGACAGGGCGGCCTGCGCGATTACGACACCATGCGTTGGGCGCTCGCTGTGGATCGCGACGACGTCACGGCGTCGATGGAGGCACCCTTCGAGGAGTTGGCATCGCCGCACGAAGCACTGCTCGCCACTCGTTGCGAGTTGCACCGCATCACCGGCAAGTACGCCAACGTGTTGTTGCTGCAGGACCAAGATGCCGTTGCCGAGGCAATGGGCTTCGCCGATGCCGATGTGCTCATGGCCCGCGTGTCCGAGGCGGCCCGCGCCATCGACTGGGCGAGCGAACGATTCTGGTCACGCGTCGAACGTGTCACCCGAGCGAAGGGTCGCCGGCCCGCGTTCTCCGGCAAGGTGACGGCAACCCTTGCGCCCGGCGTGACCGTGGTCGACGACGAGATCGAGGTCGATGTCGATCTGGCCGACGACGATCACTCGCTGATCCTTCGCGTCGCGGCCTCTGCCGCGCACGCCGGTTATCCGCTCAGCCGCAAAGCGCTCGTGGCGCTTTCTGGTACGGCGACGGAGACCCCCGAGGTGTGGCCCGAACGCAGTAAACAGGCGCTGCTGAGCCTGCTCGGTGCCCCGCCGCAACTCGTGGCCACCATCGAGGCCCTCGAGCGCTACGACCTGTTCAGCCGCGTGCTGCCTGAGTGGCGTCACGTGCGCAGCCTGCCGCAACGTAATGCCTTTCATACCTATACCGTCGATCGCCACCTTTTGCAGACCGTGGTGAACGCAAACGTGTTCGTGCGCGATGTTGTGCGCCCCGATCTGTTGTTGATGGGTGCGCTGCTGCACGACATCGGCAAGGGCTACCCGGGCGATCACACCGAGGTCGGCATGGAGATCGTCGATCGCGTCGGCCCACGGCTCGGGTTCAGTGCCGATGACGTGGCGATCGTGCGCTCGATGGTCGAGCATCATCTGCTGCTGGCCGAGACGGCGATGCGTCGCGACCTCGCCGACCCGCGCACCGCAGAGAACGTGGCCGCACTGGTTGGCGACCCGCTGCGGCTCAAATTGCTGCGCTCGCTCACCGAGGCCGACAGCTTGGCGACGGGTCCATCGGCTTGGTCCACGTGGAAGGGCTCGCTGATCGACGATCTCACCACCGCCGTTGCCGAGTTCTTCGCCGGCACCACTCCCGAGGTACGCCCGATCCTTCCTGACGATCGCTATGCCGATCTACTCTCTGGTGTGCGTGCCGACGGTCTGCTGCATGCTCGTCACGAACGCGCCGGCGACTTCGACCTGTGGGTCGTGGCCGCACTTGACCAACGCGGGCTCTTCGCCAAGATCGCCGGAACCTTTGCCGTCCACGGCATCGACGTGATCGGTGCCGAGGCGTGGACGAGCGCCGACGGCATCGCGGTCGATCAGTTCCAGGTGCCACATTCGAATGCGGTGACCACTGATTGGGGCCGTCTCGAACACGACCTGCGGGGCGTGGTGGGTGGGTCGGTGGACATCGGTTCGAAGTTGGCCCAGCGCATTCGCACCTACAGCCGCTCGCACCGTCGGGCCATCGCAGCCAGCCAACCGCGCCTCGAGGTGCACATGAGCAACGATGCCTCGGCATCGACCACGATGATCGATGTGCGCGCGCCCGATGCCATCGCGGTCTTGTATCGCCTTGCATCCACACTCGCCGCGCAGGGTCTCGACATCCGCTCGGCCAAAGTGGCCACGCTCGGTCACGAGGTGGTCGACGTGTTCTATGTGCAGCGTTCTGGACGAACCGGCGCATCGCGCCAAATACCCGCCCGCGACCACGATGCCCTGCGCGACGAACTGAAACTGTCGCTCACCGTCGAGTAACGGCAACGGCCCCGGGGAGCGAATCCCCGGGGCCGTTTCAGTTGGGTTGAGAAGTGAACTCGTGGCTCAGATGGCCTCGATGTCCATCTCCCCAGTACGTACCCGCATCAGACTGCCGATCGGCGAGGACCAGATCTTGCCATCGCCGATCTTGCCGGTCTTGGCCGCCTCGGCGATCACGCCGATCAAGCGATCGGTGGTCTCGGCACCGACGATGATCTCCAGCTTGATCTTGGGGATGAAGTCAATCTTGTACTCCGAACCACGAAAGTTCTCGGTCTTGCCGCGCTGGCGGCCGAAGCCGCGCACCTCGGTGACGGTCATGCCCTCGACGCCATTGGCGAGCAGCGCTTCCTTCACGTCGTCGAGCTTGTGCGGCTTGATGACTGCGGTGATCATTTCGAGCATGTCCGCTCCTTGTCGCTCATGGAATTGTTGTTGGTCAAAGTAGTCATCGTGATCAGAGTCCCTTACCCATGTAGGCCGACTCTGGGTGGTAGGCAGGCGAGCCGTGCTCGTGGATGTCGATGCCCTCGAGTTCGCCCTCTTCGGACACACGCAGTGTCTTGGTGAGCGCCACGACCCGGAACAAGATGTAGGCCACCACGAACGCTGTGATACCGATGACCGCGTTACCCCATACCTGCGCCCAGAGCTGCTTCACGCCGCCACCCCAGAAGAGGCCCTTCACGTCGTTCCACTGACCGGTTGCGAACAGGCCAACGCTCCACGTGCCCCAGATACCGGCGATGCCGTGCACTGCGACGGCACCGATGGGATCGTCGATGCGGAGGTGTTCGATCAAGTCGATACCCAGCACCACCACGATGCCACCCACAAGTCCGATGACCACCGCCCCGAAGGCGTTCACCCAGTAACACGGTGCCGTGATCGCCACGAGTCCACCGAGGAAGCCGTTGATGGTGATGCCCATGTCCCACTTCTTGACCCTGGGATAGACCCAGGCCATGGCAGACAAACCTCCCGCAGCCGCCGCAAGTGTGGTGTTCGTGGCAACACGACCGATACCGGTGAAGTCGAGTGCCGACAGGGTCGAGCCGGGGTTGAAGCCGTACCAACCGAACCACAAGATGACGCCGCCGATGGCAGCAACGGTGAGGTCGTGGCCCGGAGGGAGGCCACCACCATCGCGCTTGAACTTGCGGCCAAGACGAGGCCCGAGCACGATTGCGCCGGCGAGGGCAATCATGCCGCCCATCGTGTGTACCACAGTGCTTCCAGCGAAGTCACGCAGCCACACACCATCGTGCGCCGTCTGCAGCCAGCCGCCCGGACCCCATACCCAGTGACCCAGGATGGGGTAGATGAAACCACTCACGCCGATGCTGTACATGAGATCGCCCTTGAACCCTGTACGGCCGACCATGGCACCAGAGGTGATGGTCGAGCATGTGTCTGCGAATGCGAACTGGAACAAGAAGAAGGCCATGAAGCCGACGCCGGTTCCGCCATACGTTGCTGGTGCGCCGTTGAGGAAGAAAAACTCATGGCCGATCCAGCTGTTGCCCACGCCGAACATGAAGGCAAAGCCGAATGCCCAGAACAGCAGCGCACACAGGCAGGTGTCCACGATGCATTCCTGCAGCACGTTCACGACTTCACGAGTACGGGCGAAGCCGGCCTCGAGCATCATGAAACCCGCCTGCATGAAGAACACCAGGAACGCTGCGAGGAGTACCCATGCAGTGTTGGTGGCATTGACGATGTCGGCAATCGGCGGATCTTCCATCGGTGACACGGCATGCACTGCCGAGCCGATGATCCACGGTCCGAATCCAACGATGGCCAAGCCGGCCACAACCAACCCGATCGCCTTCCCGCCGAGGAACGCGACGAAGAACCGCTGACGGTCTTTGTCGCGCAACCTCGCTTTCAAGGTCATTGTGTCCACAAAGTGTCCCTCCCTATTCACGCCCCAGGGTCAGGGCGTTGCAGGAAAGCTAGGAGGCCGCGGTTTCCGTACCGTCTCCGCTTTGTTAACAGCGCGTATACAGCTCCACCGTTGTGTGAACGACGTGTGCGCCGGCGTGGGCGACAGTT
>JANYCT010000078.1 GCA_025360105.1 Actinomycetes bacterium
CGCTCGTTGTCGTGTTCACGGGTGGTGCGATCTGGGCCGTCTCCACGGTGCAAGACGATCTCACCGACAAGGTGGCCGCGCGTCTCGCCGACAATGGTGTCAGTGGCGTCGCTGTGCGGTTCTCGGGTCTTGATGGCATCCTGCGCTGCGCGACACCGCTTGCCGACCCGGTCGCGGTCCAACGCACTGCGTCGGGCATCAAGGGGGTGCGTGACATCGTGCTCGATCCAGAGTGCTTCGGTGCTGCGCCAAGTAGCGGCACCGACCCGTCGCTGCCGGCCACCCCCGATAGCACCCCCGATAGCACCCCCGATAACACCCCCGATAACACCCCGGGATCTCCACCGAGCAGCACCTCGACAACGGTTCTCAGAAGCGATCAGCAACTGTCGGTGGCGCTGGCCGACGGCGCGCTCACGTTGTCCGGAAGCGTCGAATCGGATGCCCAGATTCTTACGTTGGTCGGTGCCGCCGATCAGGCGCTGAATCCCCAGTACGTGATCAGCAAGTTGGCTGTGGATTCCAGCGTCGCTGTCGATGCGAGCACGTTGAAACGCGTGGCCGCGTTGACAACAGCGATGCCAGCCGGTTTGGTCAGCGGCGACCTCAGCGTCGAGGGCAGTACCGTGCGGGTGAATGGCGTGTACGTCGATGCGGCCTCGAGGGCCAATTTCGAACGCGTTGCCTCGGGTGTCGACGTCACCCCGGCGTTGCAGGCACGAGCGATCGCCACACCGGCCGATGGCCGCCTCCTGCAGAAGGCATTGAACGACTTCGTGACCGCGAACCCGATTCTGTTCGAGAGCAACAAGGCCGTGCTTGTGCCGTCGACCACCACCCTGCTCGACCGGATTGCCGTCATGGCCCGCCAACTCGCCGGCACCAAGATCGAGGTGCAGGGTCACACAGACAACACCGGTGATCCCGTTCGCAATCTGAAGCTCAGTCAAGCGCGCGCCGATGCGGTCGCGCTCGCGTTGATTGCGAGAGGTGTTCCCGCCGAACAGCTCATCGCCAAGGGCTACGGCGTCACCGAACCCAAGGTGCCCAACACGTCGACGGCGAACAAGGCCATCAACCGGCGCGTCGAGTTCGTCGTCACTACCAAATAGCCGCTCAATCGAACACAGAGCGAACAAAGAGCTGTACAGAGAACTGCACGAGAAAGCACACACCACATGCCCTACATCCTCGGAACGTTGCTGGTCTGGTTCGTCGCTGCTGCCGCGCTCGGCGTCGTCATCGGCTGGGTTGCGCATTCGGTGTTTCGAGGGGCCGCATCACCTCGTGCGGTCGCGCAGGTGGGAGTCTCTGCCAGCGATGCAACGGCGATGGCGGTGGCCCCGGTGCGCGATCCGGCCATTCCTGCCGACGTGGACGAGCTGTGGAATCGGTCGGCAGTGCTCGAACCAGCGGCGCGCCAGCGCGATCGGTTGCATCATGAGCTGAACGCTCGACGTACCGGCGCGTCCGCTACGGCGGCGCAGCCGGTTCAAGACGGCGTCTCGCACGAGCAGTTCGAGGCTGTGCGGGCCGAGTGCACGGCGCTGCGCAGTCTGGTACATCGTCATGAGGCAACGCTCGGTGTACAGCAGGCCACGATCGAGCGGCTACAGCGTCAACTCGACACCGTCCCCGCCGATGCGCCGCCGTCCCCCGATCTTGACAGCGGCACGGCAGTACTCGGTCGATCGGTCACCCTCGACGACCTCACGGTTATTGTCGGCATCGATGCTGAGCTCGAGGCCCTGTGTCATCGGCATGGAATTCTCACCTGGCGGCAGCTGGCGACGATCCCCATCAGCGAGTTGCGTACCATGCTCGAAACATCAGACCTCATTGCGCCGATGCCCGATCCGAGCTCGTGGCCCACGCTGGCCCGACTGCTGGCCCAAGGCAATTGGGAGCAGTTCAAAAACGTCAGCGAAGGAATGTACCGAACCTGACGAACTCGATCGACCGCGCTGGGCGTGACACATCGCGTCTACGATGAGATCCATGTCAAAGCCTGTCGGTCCCTATACCCCTGTTGTTCGCGCCGGCGATTGGATCATCGTGTCCGGCCAACTCGGCCTGGTCGACGGAGCCATCGTCGAAGGCGGTGTAGCGGCGCAGACTGCGCAGGCGGTCGAGAACCTGAAGGGCCAGCTGGCCTCGATGGGCGCTTCGCTGAGCGATATTGCCAAGACACTGTGCTTCCTGACTGACATGGACACCTTCGCCACGTTCAACGAGGCCTATGTCGCAGGGTTCGGCGACAGCCGCCCGGCGCGCAGCACGATTGGTGTTGCGGCGCTGCCGATGGGTGGCAAGGTAGAGATCGAAGCGTGGGCCTACAAGCCCCAGTGAGACGCTCGGCATGACCGATTCACCGTGTGGTCGATGTTCCTGGGCGTGCGATGGTGAGGCCATGCAGGCGTACCACGACACGGTGTGGGGTGTGCCCCAGCGCCACGCGAACACACTGTTCGAATTCCTGACCCTCGAGGGAGCCCAGGCTGGCCTCAGCTGGCGCACGATCCTGTTGAAGCGCGATGGTTATCGCAGCGCGTTCGCTGACTTCGATGTGAACGTTGTCGCCACGTTCACGGACGCCGATGTGGAGCGACTGATGCTCGATGGGTCCATCGTGCGCAACCGCCTCAAGATTACGAGCACTATCGAAAACGCTCGAGCGTGGCTGCAACTCGATGACCCCGTCGACTTCGTCTGGGGCTTTGTCGACGGCGTTCCGGCCCGGAATCGATGGGGGACGATGAGCGATGTACCAGCTTCCACCGTCGTGAGCGACCGGATGAGCAAGGAGTTGAAGCGACGTGGGTTTCGTTTCGTGGGCACCACGATCTGCTACGCGTACATGCAAGCATGTGGCTTGGTCAATGATCATCCTGTCTCCTGCTTCCGTCATGACGAGTGTGCTGGGTTAGTCTGAATCTGTGCCCGGAGCCATCGCCATCCTCATCGTGTTGTTCCTGCTCCCTGTCGTTGTCGTCATGTCGTTCGCGGTGATCGCGGCAGTCCTGGGACAGTTGCTCTACACAGACGGAGAGGCCCGCAACGAGGGCAGCGAACTGCTCGACCTGAACGTCTAGTGCATCAGCAAGACGATGCAACAGAGCAACTGACCGAGGCCATCGTCGAGTACGCCGTGTATCGGGTTCGCCTCGACCCACCGCTCGATCACTCTCATACCGTTGCCGAACTCACTGCCGCGGCGGGCGACACCATCACACCCCAGGGCATCGGCGGCATCGAGGCGCTGCGCGTGTTCCGCGACATCTTGGCTCCGGCCACCATCAGCGTTGATCACACCAAGTTCTTGTCGTTCGTGCCGGCGGCGCCCACAGAGGCAGCAATCCTGTTCGATCTCGTCGTGGGTGCGAGCAGCATCTATGCCGGTTCGTGGATGGAGGGCTCCGGTGCGGTCTTTGCCGAGAACCAAGCGCTGCGCTGGCTCTCCGATCTCGCTGGTTTGCCCGAACAGGCCGGCGGCGTGTTCGTGAGCGGTGGCACCAATGGAAATCTGTCGGCGTTGATCGCCGCCCGGCATCAGTGGCGGCACTCGACAGCAGGTCGCAACGACCGCGTCCGGGGCCTCGTGGTCGCGTCCACCGGAGCTCATTCGTCGATTGCCTCTGCCGCACGCGCGATGGACGCCGACGTCATCGCTGTCGACGCCGACGAACGGGGGCGCTTGCGCGGCGATGCACTGTGTGCTGGCATCGATGCCCTCTCTGATGACGACCGTGCCCGGATCTTCGCCATCGTGGCGACCAGCGGCACCACGAATGCCGGCGTCGTCGACGACCTCGCAGGCATCGGCACGATCGCCAATGAACTCGGCGTGTGGTTCCACGTGGATGGCGCGTATGGAGCGGCGGCGATGTGCTCGCCGACGCAGCGCCCCAAGTTCGACGGAATCGAACGCTGCGACAGTTTTATCGTCGACCCGCACAAATGGTTGTTCGCTCCGTTCGACTGTTGCGCGTTGATCTACCGCAACCCGGCGATCGCCCGCGCCGCGCACACGCAGCACGCCGAGTACCTTGACGCCCTGCATGTGGAGCACCCTGGCGAGATCGAATGGAACCCCAGCGACTACGCGCATCACCTCACCCGGCGCGCCCGGGGGTTGCCCTTCTGGTTCAGCCTCGCCACCTATGGCACCGATCGATACGCCGAATCGCTCGACATCACGATGGCGCTCACCGCCGCAGTAGTAGAGATGATTCACGGGGCAGAGCATGTCGAGTTGTTGGTCGAGCCGGACTTGTCGATCGTGCTGTTTCGCCGCATCGGCTGGACGTCCGCCGAATATCAGGCGTGGAGCGAGCGTGAGTTGTTGGCCGGGCATGCGTTCGTGGTGCCAACGTCGTGGGCCGGCGAGACCGTGCTGCGTTTCTGCTTCGTGAATCCGCTCACCACCCCGGACGAAGTCGGCGACATCTTGGACTCCATGCGATGACCAACCCGCTGGTGCCGCGCACGGATCTGTTGATCCGCGATGCGTGGCTTGTCGCCACAGTTGATGCTGATCGTCGCGAACTGCCCGGTGGTTGGGTGGCGATTACCGACGGTTTGGTCAGCGGAGTCGGGGGCTCGACCGACCCGATGCCGACGGCCGACGCGGTGATCGACGCCGATGGTTGTCTGGTCACGCCTGGGCTCGTGAACACCCACCATCATCTGTATCAGAATCTCACCCGCGCCTACCCGCCAATGACCAAGGCACCGCTGTTCGGTTGGCTCCAGGCGCTGTATCCATTGTGGGCCAGCATCGACGAGGAAGCGGTGTACACCTCGGCGTGGGTGGGTTTGGCCGAACTCGCGCTCAGCGGATGCACCACATCGACCGATCATCTCTATCTGCATCCTCGCGGCGCGGGCGATCTGCTTGCCGCAGAGATTGCTGCGGCGATCGACCTCGGTATGCGCTTCCATCCGACTCGCGGATCGATGTCGTTGTCAGAAAAAGACGGTGGCCTGCCCCCCGACATCGTTGTCCAAGACGACGACGAGATCCTCGCCCAGAGCGAAGCGGCCGTGCGGCGTTTCCACGATCGCCATCACGGCGCGATGGTTCGCATCGCGCTGGCACCGTGCTCGCCGTTCAGCGTGACCGAGCAGCTCATGGTGCGCTCCGCCGAACTCGCCGAGCGGCTCGACGTGCGCCTGCACACACACTTTGCGGAGAACAGCGAAGATGACGCCTTCTCGCTCGCCACCTTTGGTTGCCGGCCGATGGAGTACCTCGAGCGAACCGGATGGTGCAACGATCGCACGTGGGTCGCGCACTGCGTGATGCCGAATCCCGATGAGATCCAGCGGCTCGGTGCTGCGGGCGTTGGCGCGGCACACTGCCCGAGCAGCAACATGATTCTTGCGTCAGGTATCGCGCCCGTGGTCGATCTCCGCGCTGCCGGTGTGCATGTGGGACTCGGTGTCGACGGATCATCGTCGGCCGACGCTGGCTCGATGTGGCTCGAAGCGCGTACCGCGATGCTGCTCGCCAAACTGCGCAACGGTGCCGATGCCGGCCACGCGCGTATGGCCTTGGAGATCGCCACCGTCGGCGGCGCGGGCTGTCTCGGCCGTGTGGGCGAGATCGGCACGCTCACCGTCGGTGCAGTCGGCGACGTCGCGGTGTGGTCGCTCAATGGGCCATCGTTTGCCGGTGCGATCGCGGATCCCATCGAGGCATGGCTGCGTTGCGGACCAGTGGGAGCGCGCGACACCATCGTGCGCGGACGCGCCGTCGTACGCAACGGCATGCTCGTCAGCGCGCACCTCGACGAGCGTTTGAGCGACCATCGTCGGATCGCAGCTCGCATCCAAAGACTCGACGCATGATCAGCCGCCGCGCGTTGTTGGCGGCCACCCTGGCATCGACGGTTGCATCGACGGTTGCAGCGTGTGGTTCGAAGCACGATCTCACGAGTAGTGCCTCGTTGGTCGCGACGCCGCAGCCGACTCTGCCAACTGCAACGCTGCCGCCTGGGGCGAAGGTACCGGCCTCGTTGGTGATGATCGGTGACAGCATCACCGTGGCGTCACGCAAGACGCTCGAGCCGATTCTCACCGCCATTGGATTCAGCTCCGTCGCGATCAATGCACAAGTGAATCGCCGGATCGAGGTGGGGTCCGGCAAGAACGGACCGACGCCCGGCATCGTGGTCGCCGACTTCGTGCGTGCGTCTGGCAAACGCCCAGACGTGTGGGTCGTCGCTCTCGGCACTAACGACGCGGGGCTGTACTCCACCGACGCCGAGTATCGCGACCTCATCGACACGATGCTGGCGAGGATCCCACCCCAAGCTCCGCTGGTGTGGATCGATACCTACCGTCGCGACCAGCTCACGGGTGCCGAGCAGTTCAACGGCGTGCTGCGCAAAGCGATCAGCACACGCGGCCGTGCTGTGATGGGCGAGTGGTATCAGCAGGTCACCAAGAGCAAGGGCAAGATTCTGCGCGTCGATGGTGTGCATCCGAACGCGGCCGGCGTGCTGGTCTTCAGCGACCTCGTTCGCAACGCCATCGTGACTGTCTTGTCGTGATTGTGTTGTTGCGACCCGGTTGGCGGGTTAATCGCCTGAGCCACTGAGCTTGGCCCCCAACCACTTGCCGAATCGACTCGGCTCAGGCGCTGTGTAGCCCTCGGGCACGGCGGCGGGCGCATGCGTGGCCGCAGCTGCGAGCACGTCGTGCACCGTGGGATTCACGAGACCGACAGCGCCACCCACCAACACCGTGGGCACGGTTTCGTTGCCACGCGCAATCGAGCGCACCACAGCCGCCGCTTCGGGCTCCTGCCAGATGTTGACGGCGGTGTAGGCAACCTCGAAGTGCTCCATTTCGCGCAGCAGTCCGCTGCAGTACCCACATCCGGGTCGCCAGAACACGACGATGTCGTCGACGCGGTCGTTGTCGCCGTCGAACTGGGCGTCAGGGTTGGCTTCGAACTGGGCGTCAGGGTTGGCTTCAGGGTTGTCGGCGGGATAGTCCGTCATGACATCAGTATGGGGTCAACCCCAGCGGCTTTGGCCGAAGCGGTAACCCACACTGCGTACCGTCTGAATGAGGTTCTGGTGCTCTTCGCCGAGCTTGGCGCGCAGACGGCGGATGTGCACGTCGACGGTGCGAGCGCCACCGTAGTACTCATATCCCCACACTCGGCTGAGCAACAGCTCGCGGGTGAACACCTTGCCAGGGTTCTGCGCGAGGAACTTGAGCAGCTCGTACTCCATGTAGGTGAGATCGAGCGGACGTCCCTCGATGGACGCCTGGTAGGTCTCCACATTCAGCGCGAGCGCGCTGTACTCGACGAGCTCGGGCTTCACGCCGCCGCCACCGCGCCACAACAGATGACGTAGTCGCGCTTCGAGTTCGATGGGGTGGAAGGGCGAGAGGCAGAAGTCGTCGAACAAGTCGTCGCGCAGGGCCAACTCGCCGAGCTGACCGCCGCCGAGCAGCAGCAACAGTGGGGACACCGGGACATCGCGTTTGCGCAGGGCACGGCACAATGCCCAAGCGCCATCGGGATCGGCGTCGCACGCAATGACGGCACCGGCCCATCCACCAGCGGGCTCGTTGTGCGCAACGACATCGGCACCAGAGACGGCCTTCCAGCGGTAGCCGCCGAGGTCAAGCGTGCGCACGAGGTCGGGTGGTGGCGGATCGGGGAAGACCGCCAACAGTTCCGCCGCGGTGCTCACAACGACCTCAGGTACCGATCGTGCTCGAATGAACTCACGTGCGCCTTGTAATCGTGCCATTCGTTGCGCTTGTTGCGCAGGAACCATTCGAAGATGTGTTCGCCTAACGCCTCGGCAACGAGCGTGGACGTCTCCATCACTTTCAACGCGTCGCCCAACGATGTTGGGATCTGATCGATGCCCAACTCGGCGAGCTGAGCGTCGTCCATCTGGAACAGGTTGGCGTCGGCCTCGACCGGCAACTCGTAGCCCTCGCGGATACCACGCATGCCCGCAGCGAGCAGCACGCTGAACGCGAGATAGGGATTGCAGGCGGGGTCAGGAGAGCGGTATTCGATGCGAGTGGCGAGCGGGTTGCCCTTTTTGGGAATAGGCACGCGAATGAGGCCGCTGCGGTTGTTGCGCGCCCAGCTGATGTGCACCGGCGCCTCGAAGCCCGGAACCAAACGCTTGTAGCTGTTCACCGTCTGGTTGGTGACGGCGGTGATCTCGGCAGCGTGGCGCAACAGGCCGGCCATGAACTGTTTCGCAATGGGCGAGAGATTGTAGGCATCGTCGGGTGAGTAGAACGCGTTCTCCTCACCGTCGAACAACGACAGGTGCACGTGCATGCCCGAGCCCTGCACGCCCTCGAGCGGCTTGGGCATGAACGATGCGTGTACGCCCTGGGATGCGGCGACTTCTTTAACGACCAGACGAAAGGTCATGATCGAATCGGCCATGCTCAGACCGTCGTTGTGGCGCAGGTCGATTTCGTGTTGGCTCGGCGCATCTTCATGGAAGCTGTACTCCACAGGAATACCCATCGCCTCGAGAGTGCGGATGGTCTGCTTGCGCAACGAACCGGCGATGTCGCTGGCGGTGAGGTCGAAGAACCCGGCCTCGTCGAGGGGCTCGGGCAAATGCCCACGCTGTGGCGGTGCGAAATAGAAGAACTCCATGTCGGGTGCGACGAAGAAGGTGAGGCCCATCTCGCGCGCGGCGGCGAGATTGCGGCGCAACACCTGACGCGGATCGCCCTCGAACGGGGTGCCGTCGAGGTTGTGGATGTCGCAGAACACGCGTGCCTCTGCGCTCTTGGAATCGCCCCACGGCAAGACCTCGAACGTGTTTGGATCGGGAACCGCGAGTACGTCGCTCTCTTGTACGCGACTGAAACCATCGATCGACGAACCATCGAAGGTCATGCCGTCTTCGAGGGCATTCTCGAGCTCTGCTGGGCTGATCGCAAAGCTCTTCAGGTTGCCCAAAACGTCGGTGAACCACAAGCGCACCAGGCGTACGCCGCGCTCTTCCACCGTGTGGAGCACGTAGTTGCGCTGCTCTTCGTTCATGCCGGAGTCTCCGTTGATTACATCGTGGGCGAAAAAGTCTCAGGGACCGGACGCGACGCCCGGCCCCTGAGATCAGTGCGTATGGTCAGTGCGAATCAGGCTGCGCCGCAGACCGTATCGAGAATGAGCCGGGTCACGGTGTAGGGATCGACGTTGGCGTTGGGGCGACGATCTTCGGCGTAGCCCTTGCCATCCTTGGCGACCTGCCAGGGGATGCGCACCGAAGCGGCGCGGTTGCTGACACCGAAACTGAACTTGTTGTACGGCGCAGTCTCGTGCTTGCCAGTAAGGCGGCTCTCGATGTCGTGGCCGTAGTTCTTCACATGGAGATCGATCTTCTTGCTGAGCGCAATGCACGCCTTCTCGATCGCTTTGTAGTCCTCGCGCATTGCCTTGGTGCTGAAGTTGGTGTGCGCACCGGCACCGTTCCAGTCGCCCTTGGCCGGCTTGGCATCAAAGCTGATGACCACGTCGTAATCCTCGGCCACTCGATGCAGCAGCCAACGTGCCACGTACATGTGGTCGCTCACGGTGAGCGCGTCGGCGGCGCCGATCTGGAACTCCCACTGGCCGGGCATGACTTCGGCGTTGGTGCCTTCGATCATCAGACCGGCATCGAGGCAGGCCTGGGTGTGCTCTTCGATGATCTCACGCCCGAGGACCCGACCAGCGCCGACGCCGCAGTAGTACGGACCCTGCGGTCCGGGGAACCCACCGACGGGGAAACCGAGTGGCGTGCCGTCGAGCTTGAGCATCGTGTACTCCTGCTCGATGCCGTAGATCATTTCCTGCTTGGCGTACTTCTTGGCCGACTTCTCGCAGGCGGCGCGGGTGTTTGTGGGGTGCGGCTTCATGTCCTGCGCGAGCAACACGTCGCAGAGCACCAAGATGTTGGCACCGCCACGAATGGGGTCCGGACACGAGAACACCGGACGCAACACGCAGTCGCTTGACTCACCGGCGGCCTGGTTGGTGGACGAGCCATCGAAGCCCCAGATTGGCGGAGTGGTGACGGAGTCCTTGATGATCTTGGTCTTCGAACGGAGCAAGGGTGTTGGCTCAGTTCCGTCGATCCAGATGTATTCAGCTTGATAGGGCACTGATGGTCCTTCCGAAGTGTGCTTAGGGGCGCCGAGACTCTGCCAGCTGGGGGTTTCGCCCCCGTTGCCCAAGTGTGAACGCAGTGTGAACCCATTCGGCGCCGTTGCCTCGGGGTGGTGTGCACCTTACCCGCCGTGTCGAGGCCCGAGAAAGTCGCGGGAACCACGGGCATTGTTCGCGACGTCGAAACGACCATGCGCGCGAACCCCCATTTCATCAGGCACCTCAACCGACGCACGTTCCTGTCCGCCGCACTGGCTACTCCCGCTCTCGCGGCGATCTTGGCGTCGTGTGGCAAGGACAACAAGGCGGCGGGAAACAGCATCGAGCACGCGACCGGTCATGAAGATCTTGTTCTCCGAGTCGGGTTCGAGGGTGGTTTTACTGCTCCGCAGTTTCAGTTCGTACGCGTGCCCACGCTGTTGATCAGTGGCGACGGACGCGCCATCGCCGCGGGTGCCCAGACAGCTCAATATCCCGGACCCCTGCTGCCGACGCTCACAGAGCGTTCCATCAATGAAGCCGGCATCCAGAAGGTGCTCGAGCTTGCTGAGGCAGCGAAGCTGTTGCAGCCTCCGCCCGACTATTCGGCAGACATGATGGTGGCCGACGCGCCCGACACCGTGGTGATCCTGGCCGCCAATGGTCAGACCTACGAGCACCGCGCGTACGCGCTGGCGATGGGTGCACCCGAAACCACGCCGGCCCGCAAGGCACTCGCTGGCTTCGTCGCTGCGATCGGCGACCTCTCGGCCGCGGCCGGCGCGGCGAATCTCGGAGCCGAGAAGATGTTGGTGGCCGAGAGCTATCGCATTCGGGCAACGATCGTCACCGATGCCGATCTCGCCAACTACGACCAGACCGTGCCGCCAGTGAAGGTCGCATGGCCGGCCGATGCGGGCATCAGCCTGGCGAGTGCCGCAACGTGCGCGATCGTGTCCGCGTCCAAGGTGGACGCTGTGTTCAAGCCGGCGACGCAGCTCACATTCTTCACCGAGGGCAACGCGATCTATCAGGTTGCGACTGTTGCCAAACTGCCGGGCGATAGCTGTGCGCCCGCGCCTACCGCGAACTCCTGACGGGAACCCTGGTGCGGGCGAGGGCCGACGCTCGGTAGCCTGCCGATGTGACACGGCTTCGCATCGCGCTCGCGCAGACCAATCCAACGGTGGGCGACCTGCAGGGCAACCTCGCCGCGATTCTCGCCTTCTACGATCAGGCACTCGCCGCGAGTTGCGACATCGTGGCATTCCCCGAACTCTGCGTCACCGGCTACCCACCCGAGGACCTCGTGCTGAAGCCCGGGTTCGTGAGCGACAACAAAGACATCTTGGCCACCATCGCCGCGCACACCAGCAGTTGCGTTGCGGTCGTGGGCTTTGTCGACAGCGACCGCGACCTCTATAACGCTGCCGCTGTTTGCTCCGAGGGTGAGGTCAGGGGCAGGTATCGCAAGCGTCTGCTGCCCAACTACGGCGTGTTCGACGAGGCTCGCTATTTCACTCCCGGCGCCGAGAGCGATCCTCTCGAGCTGTTCGTCATCGGTGGTGTGAAGGTGGGCATCAGCATCTGTGAGGACATCTGGAGTCCCACCGGGCCGTTGGCCACGCAGGCTGCCGGCGGAGCCGAGCTAAATATCAACATCAACGGGTCCCCGTATCACCGCGGAAAGGTCACCGGCCGCGAGCGCATGCTCGCCACACGGGCGGCCGACGCGAGTTGCGCCCTGGTCTATGTGAATCAGGTGTGCGGCCAGGATGAACTCGTCTTCGACGGTGCCTCGATGGCCTTCGATGCCGATGGCAACTTGTTGGCGCGCGCTGCGCAGTTCAGCGAAGAACTGCTCATCGTCGATGTCGATATCGAACCGGTGTATCGCAAGCGCCTGCTCGATCCGCGTGGGCGGGTCACCGAGACGTTGCTGCCCACGGTCGTCATCAGCGACACCACCAACGCTCACGGTCACACAACGGTTCCGGCCCGCGTGGTGGCACTGCTCGATCCGGTTGCCGAGATGTATCAGGCGCTCGTGCTGGGCACTCGCGACTACGTTCGCAAGAATCACTTCAGCGATGTCGTCATCGGGCTCTCGGGTGGCATCGACTCCACCATTGTTGCGTGCATCGCCGTCGATGCGCTCGGTGCCGAGCACGTGCACGGCGTGTCGATGCCGTCGCGCTACAGCAGCGACGGGTCCAAGGACGACGCCAAGGCGTTGGCCGATAACCTGGGTATCGACTATCGAACGGTGGCCATCGAGCCCGCGTTCGGTGCGTACCTCGACATGTTGGCGCCGTCGTTCGCCGACAAGCCGGCTGATCTCACCGAAGAGAACCTGCAGAGTCGCATCCGCGGCACCACGCTGATGGCGCTGTCGAACAAGTTCGGTTGGATGGTGCTCACCACGGGCAACAAGAGCGAGATGGCCGTGGGTTACTTCACCATCTACGGCGACAGCGTCGGTGGCTATGCGGTCATCAAGGACGTACTCAAGACCAGCGTCTACGACCTGTGCCGGTACTACAACGAGCGTGAGGGCCGCGAGGTCATCCCCGAGGTCGTGATCACCAAGCCGCCGTCGGCGGAGCTACGACCCGATCAACGCGACGATCAGTCACTGCCGCCGTACGAGGTGCTCGACCCGATCCTTGCGATGTACGTCGAAGACGACCGCACCGCCACCGAGATCATTGCGGCCGGCCACGACGAAGCGTTGGTGCGTCGCATCACTCGACTCGTCGATGTCAACGAATACAAGCGCCGCCAGTGCCCTCCCGGGGTGCGGGTGAGCATCAAGGCATTCGGCAAGGACCGTCGTCTGCCGATCACGAGTGGCTACCGGGGCTGACCGAGTAGCGCCAGTGACTCAGCACGGTGGCACCGGCACAGGCGCCTCCGATGGTTGCGGGAAGCCACATGCCGTGATCCACAAAGGCTGCCGCCGCGGGTGCGGCCATCGCCGCTCGACCGAGTGTGCCGGCACCGATCATCAGACCGAGGCCCTTCGAGGGGTTCCCCGGAATCAGATTGCTCGCCAGCGGCAGCGCCGAGACGATCGCAAACTCGAACGTGGCGATGTACATCGCGAGGATCGGGAGCGCGATGACCACGTGATTGCTCAACAGCGCCAGGCCCGCTGCACAGGGCACGATCATCGCCGCGCCGATCATCGCTGAACGCTGCTTGCCCCACCGGTCGGAGTAGCGGATCATCATGGAGGCGGCCAGCAACTCAACGCCACCGAGGGCGAAGATCACGATCGCGAGATCGATGTCGGAGAAGCCAAAGCCGTCTTTCAACCACTTCCCGAAGGTTACGAACACCGCCTGCGCCGAGGCAGTGAGCGTGACCGTGGCGATGATGACCCACCAACCGTGGCCGAGCTTCGGCTTCACGTGATCTGGTGGATTCTCGATGTGCGTTGGTTTGGCTTCGTCGGGTAGCCGTTGTCGAAGGAGCACGGCGAGTGCCGTGACTGCCACCACGGCCACGGCGTAACCCCATCGCCACGACGTGAGACCGGTGACGACACCCATCGCCACCACGCCGATGAACAATCCGCCCGCCCACGCCGTTTCTGTGAGCCCAATGACCCGACCGCGTTGCACGTAGGGAACGCGGTCAGAGATCCACGCGACGACACCGACGTCGAACACGATCTTGGTCATCGTCAACAACGCCAGCCACGCGCCGAGTTGGGCCACGTTGCGGCTCAGCGCGCAGCCGCTTGCGGTGGCAGCGATGCCTAGGAGTCCTCCGCAGATCGCGGCACGATGCGTCACGCGCGCGGCGACGCGGCCGAGCAGTGGCGCGCTGAGCCCGGCCAGTTCGCCCACGGCGAGGGCCGCCGCCAGAGTGGGCAGGCTGGCGTGCAGGCCGGACGCAATGGTCGCCAGAAACGGTGGAGCGAAGCGGTACGCGCTGTTGGCACCTACCTTTGCAGCTGTGATCGGGTTGATCGCCCGACGCACCTCTGGCGCATATGAATGATCGAGACGCCCGGACAACACCGAGCAGCACCGTAGCCACTGATCACCGATAACCTTTCGAACCCGTGGCCCTGATCGTTCAGAAATATGGCGGCACCTCGGTGGCCGACCCCGACCGCATGCGCGCGGTGGCCGAGAACGTCGCGTTCACGAAGCGTCATGGCAACGATGTGGTCGTGGTCGTCAGCGCGATGGGTAAGACCACCGACAACCTCATCGCCCTCGCGGCCCAGGTGTCGAACACGCGCCCCGGTCGCGAGATGGACATGCTGCTCACTACTGGCGAGCGCATGTCGGCGGCGTTGGTGTGTATGGCACTCACCGACCTCGGCATCGATGCGGTCAGCTTCACCGGTAGCCAGGTGGGCATTATCACCGACAACGTGCACGGTAAGGCCAAGATCCTCGAGGTCAAGGGCGATCGCGTGCGCGCTGCGTTGGCCCAGGGCAAGGTGTGTGTCATCGCTGGCTTTCAGGGCGTGAGCATCGATAACGAGATCACCACGATGGGCCGCGGTGCCAGCGACCTCACCGCTTCCGCGTTGGCCAAGGCGCTCAACGCCGATGCGTGCGAGATCTACACCGATGTCACGGGCGTGTTCAGCGCCGACCCGCGCATCGTGCCCCAGGCACGCAAGCTCACGCACGTGAACTTCGACGAGATGCTCGAGATGGCCGGCGCCGGCAGCAAGGTTCTCGCGCTGCGCAGCGTCGAGTTTGCGCGCAACCACAACGTCCCTCTGCACGTGCGTTCCAGCTTCACCTGGGAACCGGGCACGTGGGTGAGTTCGAAGGAGCCCAGTATGGAAGAGCCCATCGTCTCGGGTGTCGTCACCGATACCACCGAGGCAAAGGTCACCGTCATTGGCGTGCCCGACCGGCCGGGTATCTCGGCTGCATTGTTCGAGCCACTCGCGGCTGCGAACGTGAACGTCGACATGATCGTGCAGAACACGTCAAAGGACGGAACCACCGACATCAGCTTCACCATGCCAAAAGCCGATCTCGCTGTCGCCGAGCAGATCGTTGCCCGAGTGGCTGCCGAGATGGGGGCCGTTGGGGTGAACCACGACGACAGCATCTCCAAGATCAGCCTGGTCGGTGCCGGCATGAAGACGAGCCCGGGCATCGCTGCGAAGATGTTCCGGGTCTTGGCCGACAACGGCGTGAACATCGAGATGATCTCCACCTCCACCATTCGCATCAGTGTGGTCTGTGCGGCCAGCGATCTCGAAACAGCAGCGCGGAGTCTGCATACTGCGTTCGGTCTCGACAGTGGTCAGGCCTACGCTGCGCCTTTGCCGGAGCGCACGTGAGTCATCGCCCCTGCCGTGCGTTCGCACGAAAGGCCTGAGACACTCTCATCATGCGTCGCCCCCAACTTCTTCCGTGGCGTACGGCCGGTCGCGTCAGCGAGGGGCACAAGTCTGCCGACGACGTCGTACGCGAGATCGGGTGGGTGTTCAACAACGAGACCGGCGAAACGCTCGATCTGCAGGAGTTCACCAGCACCGGCGATCACGAGATCTTTGCCTACCTGCAGGCGTTCCAGCTTGACCGCGACGACCTGAGCCAGCAGACCTTGGTGGAGATCGGGTCGGGCATCGGACGCATGACCAGCGGGTTCAGTAGGGCCTTCGGTCAGGTGATTGCGTGCGATCTCGACGCCGCATTCCTCGAGCGCTGCCGCGAAACCGTGGCCCAGTTCGGCGTCGCTGCGCACCTGCGCACGTGTCACGTTCCCGACGGACGAACGTTGGCTATCGCCGATGGCGAGGCCGACCTCGCGTTCACCTACATCACGTTGCAGCACTGCCAACACGACGACGCGCTGGCGCTCGTGTCAGAGGCAGCGCGCGTTACCAAGCCGGGCGGGCATGTGGCGCTGAACTTCCGCACATGGCGGCCGGTCGATGTCGTGCTCTGGCCGCTCGGCAAGATCACCCGGGCGCTATGGCGGGTGCCAAAGTTGGGTCCCTGGCTGGCGCGGCGGCGCTGGTCGTCGCGTATCGGCTGGCAGGCCAATCGACTGTCGCCCGACGAGGTGTCGCGCCATCTCGCCACGCTGCCCTACAAGTTCGCGACTCGTGTCATTTACACATCGCCACACCGCACGTTTAGCGCCCGCAAAGACGCCGAACTCCGTACCTTCGAAGGCGTGAACCGTAGCCATTGGTGGCTGGTGGCGGAACGTTCATAACAGCGGCCGGGCCAGCGTGGAGTGCTATTTCCTGCTCACTCTCAGGGTGGTCCCGTTAGCCTTGCGGCTATGAAAATTGGTGTGGTTGGTGCCACTGGTCAGGTCGGCGCAGTGATGCGATCCATTCTCGCCGAGCGAAATTTCCCGTTGACCGAAATTCGTTTCTTCGCGTCGTCTCGGTCGGCGGGAACCACCTTGCCGTGGGGCACTGGCGAGATCATCGTCGAAGACGCCGCCACCGCCGATCCCACCGGTCTCGACATCGCGTTGTTCTCCTCCGGAGCCACGTCGTCGAGGGAACTCGCACCTCGTTTTGCCGCTGCCGGTGTGATGGTCATCGACAACTCCTCCGCGTGGCGGATGGATCCCGATGTGCCGCTCATCGTCAGCGAAGTCAACCCCCGCGAGATCGCGAACGCGCGCAAGCGCATCATCGCCAACCCGAACTGCACGACCATGGCCGCGATGCCGGTGCTCAAGCCGTTGCACGACGAAGCCGGTCTGATCCGGCTCATCGCGAGCACGTATCAGGCCGTCAGCGGTGGTGGTCTGGCTGGGGTCGACGAACTCGACAAGCAGGCTCGTCAGGTTGCCGATCAGGCACGCGAATTCACCCACGACGGCAATGCGGTGATGATGCCCACACCTACCAAGTTCTCCAAGCCCATCGCATTCAACGTGTTGCCCTATGCCGGAAAATACGTCGATGATGGTTCGTTCGAGACCGACGAGGAACAAAAGCTCCGCTTCGAGAGTCGTAAGATCCTCGACATCGCCGACCTTCGTGTGAGCGGCACGTGCGTGCGCGTGCCAGTGTTCACGGGCCATTCGCTCAGCATCAACGCCGAGTTCTCGCAGGCCATCAGCGTGGCCCGCGCCATCGAACTGCTCGGCGCTGCACCCGGTGTCGAACTGCTCGACGTGCCCACCCCGCTCGAGGCCGCCGGTAAGGACCCCAGCTTCGTCGGCCGAATCCGGCACGACTCGTCGGTCGAGGGTGGCCGCGGCCTTGCGTTGTTCATCAGCAACGACAACCTCCGCAAAGGCGCCGCGCTCAACGCCGTACAGATCGCGGAGCTTTTTCTGTAAGTTCTACGCGCAACTACAGGGGATTGCGCCACAGCGCGGGCAGCCCGATGCGTAGCGCTGCACGGCAGCGGTGAGATCGATGTTCACCTGATTGGCGAGCGAGGCAACCCACGCCAGAACATCACCGAACTCGTGTTGCTGTTGTTCCACGCTGCCCTTGCGCACGGCCTGGGCCAACTCGCCGATCTCCTCGGCCAACCACGCCACCGTGCTCGGCACGCCTCGTGCCCGATCGCGCTCGCCGTAGGTGCGATCGATCACGTTCTGCAGCTGTGCGAGATCCATCACATGAACTCCATGACTTGAACATAAAGCCCCCACAGTCGGTGGGTGGGGATCGGCCAAGCTGCAACGTAGCGTCTGATACCTTGCGGCCGTGGAGTCACGAATCGTGTATTGGTGCGCAGCGCTGGGCGTTGTGCTGGGGGCCTGTTCGAGTTCATCGTCAGGTCGCGCCATCGTCACCCTGCCGCCGATCACGGCGCCGTCGACGTCGGCACCCGTGACGAGCCGTGCGTCGAGCACGCCGCCGGCAACGAGTTGGGCATTTCACGTAACGAGTCCCCAAGGTTGGGAATACGACGTCACCGCAACGAGCGACATGTTGCTCAACTACGGCAAAGATGACACTAAGTCACGCCCAGGCATGTCGCGGCTCACGCTCGACGGTTCCGGTTCGTTGCAGCTGCAGTTCACGCCGACAACGACGCCCACCACCGACAAGACCGAACCCACCATCACGATACGCGAACTGCACATCACCTTTCCGGACGGATTCATCACCGGTGCGCACTGTGGTGTTGGCGGTCAGCCATTGTGTGTTCCCATCCTCACTCCCGACAATTCGGCCGACGCCGACGCTGCCGAGGTCGACAAGGTTCTCGCCCTTCGAAAGGGCTCGCCCTACTACTTCGAAGTACGTCCAGTGGCCACGGTCTGCGTCTTCGGATTGTTTCCTGACGGAACGGTGAGCCCCATCGAGGAGTTCGGCAAGAGCGCATGCACCTTCACCGGGCCTCAGGTGCGTGCAGGGTCGTGACACGCGAAACAGGCCGCCCGTCGGCGACCCGTTGTCACTGGTCGGGGTGGGGAGATTTGAACTCCCGGCCTCCACGTCCCGAACGTGGCGCGCTACCAAGCTGCGCTACACCCCGATGGTGCCCGATGATGTTATCCGGCGGTGACCGGCTCTTCCTCAGGGGTTTCGGCGTCCGGGCCGGTGTCGGTGTCGGTGTGCGTGTCGGCGAGAGCCTCGAATACCGGGGCGTCGGGGCTGAGTAAGGCGCTGACCGCACGGGTGATGGCTAAGGCGTCGAGGGGCTTGATGATCCATGCGTCGGCACCGCTGCGCTGCGCGATGAACGTGTCGGCGTGGCGATCGAGCAGCATCAAGATCGGTACATGGGGCATGGCGCCAGAGCTCTCGTCGTGGCGCAGGTCCATGGTGACGGCCATGCCGCCCATCGACCCGCTCTGCAGATCGAGAATGGCAATATCAGGCGTACGCGCCAACACCACCCCGGTGACATCGCGACCGTTGCGACACACGGTAAAGCTGGTCTCTGGGCCGCTGAGCGCTGCGACGATTTCGTCGACGACCCACTGGGCATCGGTTGCTACCAAAACATGCACGTTGAGAACTTACCCGCGCTCGACGCACGGGAGAAGTTCAAACCCGGAAGAGGTGCGTGGCGATCTCGCGAAGCCCGCTCAGATCGTGCACGTCGTCGGCCAGCAACGGCACCCGGTGGATCGCGGTTGCGCCGGTATCGGCCACGAGCGGTGCGATCACCGCCTCCTCGGCATCGGCGAGCGCGCGGAGTTCGCCGAGGTTGCGCCACAGCGCGCCGAGTTGGTGCCGTCCGCTTGCTTCGGCAAGCACAGCGGCTTCCTCGGCCTCTTCAGCAGTGGCATCTCCGAAACGGGGTTGCAGACGATTCACCACGACTGCTGCCACAGTGAGTTCGGACTCGGCCAGGCGAGTGGCGAAGTAGCGGGCCTCCTCGACAGTGTCGTGTCGCGGCGAGGCCACGAGCACGTAGCGGGTGATACGTGAGTGCAGCAACTCCGACACCGAATCGGCGCGATCGCGAAAGCCGGTTTCCATTCCTTCGAACGCCTGGAAGAAGGCAATTGCATCTGCAAGTACTTCGCCGCCGACAACTTTGCCGATGCTTCGCAATATCGGCTGCGCCGCAACGTTGAGCACCTTCAAACCCTTGCGCGCGGGCAACATCAGCAATCGGAAGAGGCGATGGTTGATGAAGCGGGTGAGCGTCGCGGGGGCATCGAGGAAGTCGAGCGCATTTCGGGTGGGCGGCGTGTCCACGACCACGAGGTCGAAGCGTTCGTCGCGGTGAAGTTGATACAGCTTCTCGGCGGCCATGTATTCCTGGGTACCCGAGAGCGCACCGGCAATGTTGTGGTAGAACGCGTTGGCCAAGATGCGTTCGGCGCGCTCGGGCGTCTCGGCGTACTGGCGCACCAGACCATCGAAGGTGGTAGCGGGATCGAGCATCATCGCCCACAGCTCGCCCGGGGTGTCTGGTTGATCCACGATCTGCACGCGTGTCGGCTCGTTACTCAGGCCCTCGGCCAGACCTAGGGCATCGGCGAGCCGGCGGGCCGGATCGATGGTGACCACCACGACACGCCTTCCGAGCGACGCCGCGTGGAGTGCGAGTGCGGCTGCGGCCGTGGTCTTGCCGACGCCGCCCGAGCCGCAGCTCACCACGATTTGCGCGTCGCGAATGACCACGTCGAGCGCTGTCAGGCTTGGCGTTGTCATCACGGCAGCCGGTCGATCTGTTCGAGGAGGGCCATCACCATCGCGGCGAGATCGACGGGGGTGATGCCAGCCACCGGCAGTTGCGGCAGCACGATCTGGTCGAGGGCGAGATCGTTGGAGAGGCGGTCGAGCTCGGTGCGCTGGCTGGCGCGGCGATGGTTGCGGAACTCGGCCGCAGCCATGAGGTGCTCGTCGGCCCCGATGATTGCAATGGGCTCGCCGAGATCGACGCCGTTCACGACCACGGGTCCGAGTTGCACGCCGACGCGTTCCTCGACGGCATAGGCGGTCTCGATGACCTCGTTGATCGGAGTCGTCTCCGGGAGTGTGACGAGCAGCACCTGACACCGAGCGGGGTCGTGAAACATCTCGAGCACGTCTTCGGCTTGGGTGCGAACAGGGCCACCGCGAACAGTGTCGAGCAGGCCTCGTGCAGACATCAGGAACGTGATCGCGTGACCGGCTGCTGGCCCGTCGACCACGATCAGGTCGTAGTCGTCGGCGCGTTCGAACTGCTTCAGTTTGCCGAGCACCACAATGTCGTCGATACCGGGCGCGGCGGTGGCCACGACATCGATGATGCCGCTCGTGGCGAGCCGCTTCGACACCCGTTTGAGACCGTGGGTATCGAGGTAGTCCGACAGTGCCTCGGGCGCGGTGATGGTCATCACCTCCACCGATGTATTGGCGAGGAGATCTTCGAGCACCGGCTTGCCCTCGAGCTCGACAGCGAGTACGCGAAGTCCAGCGTCCGATGCCGCTTGGGCCAGAACAGCCGTTACCGTTGTCTTTCCGACGCCTCCCTTCCCGGCCACGATGACCAGGCGGGCCGCGCCAAAGAACTGCAATGAATCCACACGCCCTCCGGAGGCTCTCTTGCGCAGACTAGCGATCATCTTCTTGGCTGTCGCGGCCGGAGTCTGTCTTCTCGCGCCTCCCGCCGGCGCCAGAGCCCGTTTCAGCGCTGTTCCGAACCCCGCGGATACTGCGTCTGCGAAGCTTGCGCCGGTTGATGTCGTGCAGGTCAGTGGCCTGATGGACGAGATCCTTGTCGACGCGATCAGCCAATCCATCAAGCAGGCCCACACCGATGGATCACAGGCGCTGATTCTCCAGATCAATTCGCCCGGCGCGGTGGTTTCGCGCGACCGAATGGCAGTGCTGTTGGGCAGGCTGCGCGATTCACCGATCCCTATCGGTATCTGGGTAGGTCCGTCGGGGGCTCAGCTCACCGGTCTGGCGATGCAGCTACTCGCGGTCGCCGATGCCACTGGCATGGCCCCGGGCACGAGCATTGGCAACTCCGGCACGCCGCTCACCGTTGACGGCGTCACCGTCGAATTCGGCGCCGCAACCGACAAGCTGCGCACGGGCACGATGGGTTTCCAAGAGGCGCGCGCGTTGGGTGCCCTGAAGCTGCAGACCACCGACGAGGGCGTGCCGGCGATCAAGAACATGGTGTTGGCGATGGACGGCCTGCAGGCGCGCGGCCAAACGCTCGACACTGTCACCGAGTCGCTCACCGACACTGGTGGCACGCAGAACAACGCCACGCTCGTGCGCTTCTTCAAGCTCAGCCTCATCAATCAACTGCTGCACACGGTCAGCAGCCCAGCGGTGGCCTACCTGCTGTTCATCATCGGCATGGCCCTGTTGATCTTCGAGTTCTTCACCGCTGGCGTGGGCGTGGCAGGTGTGGTCGGCGCTGTAGCCCTGATTCTCTCGTGCTACGGGCTGGCGTCGTTGCCCATCAACGGCTGGGCGCTCGCTGCGATCATCCTGTCGTTTGTTGCATTTGCAATTGATGTGCAGGTGGGTATCCCGCGCCTGTGGACCGGTGTCGGTATTGTGCTCTTCGTCGTCGGTTCGTGGACGCTTTACCAAGACGTGCTCGGCGCATCGCTGCGACCGTCGTGGATCACGCTCATCGCCGGCATCGGCGGCATCGTGCTCACGTTCATCGTCGGCATGCCCTCGATGGTGCGCACCCGTTTCGCCACACCAACGGTGGGTCGCGAGTGGATGATTGGCGAGATGGGAACTGCCTTGGCCGACATCAACCCCGAAGGCATCGCGCAGGTATCGGGTGGCCGCTGGCGTGCCCGTACCAACCGCGCCACTCCTCTGAAGGCCGGCGAAGCGCTGCGCGTTGTTGCGATCGACGGTGTCACCTTGGAAGTAGAACCTGAAGCGGGCGGCGCCAGGGACTATCGCGAGATGCGCAAGAAGGGCCATACCGCCGAGGCCGATGGGGTCGACCTCGTCACGGCGAGCCCAGCCGACTCCATCCCGGCCGACGCCAGCTGACGTTCCCGCCGCAATTGCTACGCACTGCTCAGCGGTGGGCGGTGGCCACCCACACGTTGCCGGGAAAGGTGACGGCGCCGCCGAGCATGCGCTCGCTCAGTGCGGCGCGCACCGCCTTGGTGGCCGCAGCGAACGTAGCTTCGTCGACCTGATTGCGCAGGATCTGGCCGGCGCTGGTGCTCATCGATTGGGTGACAGCGGCGTCGAGACCGAGCCCGCCGCCCATGGTGGTGGGAGCACTGAACGGCTCGATCAGCACGTCGTGCCATTCTGCGGCGCTGAGGATCTCGCCCAGTCGTCCGCGGTCATGGAAGGCAAACGGCCCGGGAGCGTTGCGCGGTGGTAGCACTGGTTCGGGTGTGAACTGGCGCATGATGCCAGCGGGGAGCGAGATCCATTCGTTGTCCTGTTCGTGCTGCCAGCACACGAAGGCCAGCCGCCCACCGGTGCGCACGTTTGCGGCGATGTTGGTAAACGCGGCCACAGGGTCGGCGAAGAACATCACGCCGAACCGCGAGAACGCAGCGTCAGCCGGCTGATCGACAGGCGCGATGCGTTCGGTTTGCGCGTCGGCCACCACGAACGTCGCCTGCGGGGATGCGCTGGCACGTTGGCGTGCGGCGTCGATCATCGTGGTCGAGATGTCGGCGCCGATCACCCAGCCCGTGGGGCCGACTGCGTCGGCGATCGCGAGCGTGGTCGTTGCTGTACCGCAGCCGATATCGATGATGTGCTCGCCCGCCTGTGCAGCGAGCACTTTCAGCGCGGCATGGCCAAAATGCCCCAGCATGTGATCGAACATGGCCTGCTGCTGTACCCACTGGGGCCCTGCAGCCGAGGTCCAATAGGCAGCTTGCAGCTGATTGGGTCCGGTGTCACTCATCGCAACAGTGTTGCACGACCATCCGACACTGCAGCGCCGGCAGGTTCGACGCACGATTGTGCCGGGTAAAGGCGCACTTGTAAGGTACTGGTACCCACCCCCGAGGGAACTTGAATGGCGCAGCGACGCGACGAATACATCGAACTCGACAATGATGCGGACCTGCAGTGGCAGGCCAGCGCTGCGTGCCGGGGCGAGAATGGGTCACTGTTCTATCCGCCGCCGCGGTTCGAACGCAAGGATCATCGGGTCAGCCGCGAAAAGCGAGCAAAGTCCATCTGTTTAGGCTGCGACGTGCAAGGGTCGTGTCTGGACTACGCGCTTCGCACTGCCGAACCGCATGGCATCTGGGGTGGGCTGAATGAGCGCGAACGCAGAGACATCGCACGCCGCACATCCTGAGCCGAGTGTGACACCCGCTGCGGCGCCTCGTCAGGTGGTGGTCGAGAAGCGCACGTTCGTGCAGGGTCGTCCGGCCGCCTACAGCGTCGCGGGCGCGGGCATGCCGGTGGTGCTCTTGCACGGATGGGCGCTTGCCCACCACACGTATCGCGACGTGATCGCGTCGATTGCTGCGCAGGGTTGCCGGGTGATCGCGCCCGCAATGCCGGGCTTCGGTGGCACCCACGAACTGCCGGCGTCGGACTTCTCGATGGCGGGCTACGGGCGCTGGGTGGCCGATCTCCTCGAGGCGCTTGGGGTCACCGAGCCAGCCGTCGTGGTGGGGCACAGCTTCGGTGGGGGCGTGGCCATTCGGTTGTCGCACGACCATCCCGATCGGGTGCGTTCGTTGGTTCTCGTCAATTCGGTGGGTGGGTCGTCGTGGCGCAAGGGCCACGTGTTGCATTCCATCACTGAACGGCCGCTGTGGGACTGGGGTCTGCACTTTCCCGGTGACGTGTGGCCGATCCGTCAGGCGCGCCGCGTGTTGCCTGTGGTTGCGGAGGACTTCCTGCCGAACCTGGTGCGCAATCCCCGCGCCGTCATCAAGGTCGCGAACCTTGCCCGTCGGGCAGATCTGCGCAGCGAGCTCGAAGATCTTCGTCGCGCCGGAAAGCCGATCACCATTCTGTGGGCCAGCCGCGATGGCATCATCCCTCGCGAGTCGTTCGAGGCGATGTGTGTTGCAGCGGGCGTCGAGGGCACAGTTGTCGAGGGCTCTCATTCGTGGCTGCTCGCCGACCCTGCGCAGTTTGGTGAGGTCATCACCAACGACATGCGTATCGCGAAGATGGCGCGTGAGCTCGATCAGAAGGCGCCCGCCAAGAAACGCCGAGGCCTGCGCCGGGTGGTGTCGCTACTCGGCGCCACCGACGACGGGCAGCCTGGGTCCGCCAATACGTAGATCGTCGCGGCGCCGCGTGACGCCGCGCGCATCGAGTTCGGCGGCCAACGGCAGCGCATGTTTGCGTGTCGACCCGGTGACGTCGCGAAACTGGGCGACAGTGAAACCGTCGGGATCCGCCGCCAGCAGTCGGGCGGCACACTGGGCGGCGGCTTCGATCGCGTCCGGATGAAAGAACACGCCATCGCGTTCCACGACCATCGCTCTGCGGACGAGTTGGCGCAGTTCGGCCTTATCGACTTCCGTCGCGTCAGGCGGGGTGAATCCTGCGCTGAATAGTGCAGCGACGAACGGGTGATCCGCGAGTGGGTCGCGCACTTCTGCCTGGCGGGCGCGGCCGTTCTCGACTGCAACATCAGCAGTGGTGGCGAGCACGGCGCGTTCACGATCGTCGAGGGCCGCGACATCGAACCCGAGCGGGCCGGCGGCGAGTACACGCGTGCGCACGTCGGTGCGCAACGCCTCGACCGCCTCGGGCATGACGGCCCAGTGACCGATGGTGGGTATGCGCTGTTCGCCGGTGAGCAGCTCGAGATCCTCGACGGTGACCCAACCGCGTTCGCGAACCACGCGGTCGACATCGCGATCGGGACATGCCTTCGATGCGGGGAGCACCGGGGAGATGTCGAGCACCTCGCCGCCGCCGACGGTTTCGTTGCGCCCCGATTCGCGCAGGATGAAGCGGTCGCCGGGCAGCAACGGAAGCGCCTCAGGAAGATGGAGACGAATGAGACCGCTGGTGCCGGGTTGAATTGCCTCTGACCCCAGGACACGAAGCTTTACCGTGAACTCACCGGAGCCGATGTACGCCGCGTATGCGCCGCGGCGTGAGACCTCGTGATCGAGTCGGTCGAGCACGTGTAGCGCTGCGTCGAATCGCACCGTCGGATGCCATTGCCGTGGGTACACGATGGCATCGCCTCGACGCACTTCGCTGTGTTCGATGCCCGAGAGATTGAGTGCAACACGGTTGCCCGCGCCGATGCTCGTGACCGTGGCGCCAAGGCTCTGGATGCTGCGGATGCGCACGTCGTGATGATGTGCGCCGACCGAGACGCGATCGTCGACATGTAACGCGCCGCCGGTCAGCGTGCCGGTGATCACCGTGCCGCTGCCTTTGGCGGCGAACACACGGTCCACCCATAACCGGGGTCGGCCACGGTCGTGTGCCCCGGGCGTGAGCGCCACGAGTGTGTCGAGCGCGGCACGAAGCTCGTTGAGGCCATCACCGGTCAGCGCAGAAACGGCCACGACCGGGGCTTCGGCCAGGAACGTGTCGGCCACGTGATCGAGCACGTCGAGAGTGGCGATGTCGCGCCACTCGTCGTCGACCAGATCTACCTTGGTGAGTGCGATCACCCCGTGGCGCACGCCGAGCAGTTGCAGAATGCGCAGGTGCTCCTCGCTCTGTGGCTTCCAACCTTCGGTCGCCGCGACCACGAACAGGCACGCGTCGATACCACCGACACCGGCCAGCATGTTGCGCAGGAAACGAATGTGGCCCGGCACGTCGATGAAGCTGATGCCCCCGCCCGACGGCAGCTCGGCGTGCGCGAACCCAAGGTCGATGGTGAGACCGCGGCGCTTCTCTTCGGCGAACCGGTCAGGGTCGGTGCCGGTGAGCGCGAGCACCAGCGAACTTTTGCCGTGGTCCACATGACCGGCGGTGGCGACGACGCGCATCGGCGATTAACCGAGTGTCCGCAGCGCAGCGATCACGATGGCGTCGTCCGCGGGGTCGACGCTGCGCAGATCGAGGAAGGTATGGCCGTCGCGTACGCGGGCGATCACAGGCGTTGCCTGAGCACGGAGGGCAGCGTGATAGTCACCGGGCAGCGAGAGGCCGAACGACGGCATCGAGACTCCGGGCGCTGAGCCGGCGCCGGGCAATGCAAGCATCGCTTCGGGCTCGCCGATTGCTGCATCCGAGCACATCGCGACAGCGCGCCTCTGCAACTCACCGAGTGGAGTTGCGACCATCCGCCAGAACGGAATCGTGGTGGCCGCCGAGCGGTCGAGGTAGGCCAGAGCCGTGGATTGCAGCGCTGACAACACCAGTCCACCCGGCCGGAGAGCCCGGGCCAGCGGGTGTTGTTTGCATGCCTCGACGAGATCTCGTCGGCCCACGATGATGCCGGCCTGTGGACCCCCGAGCAGCTTGTCGCCGCTGAAGGTGACCAACGCTGCGCCCTGCTCCAAGCTCTGCCTCGCCGCGGGCTCGTCGGCAAGCCAAGCCGGCGGTGGCCCGCCGAGCCACGGGCAATTCGAGTCGATCAACCCGCTGCCGATATCGGCCACCACCGGAACCGACAGCGTGGACAACTCCGCGACCGAGGTGTCTTCGACGAAACCATCGATGCGGAAATTCGACGGGTGCACCTTCATCGTGAGCGCGATGTCGGCGCCCGGCCGCGCCATTGCCTTCGAGTAGTCGCCGAGGCGCGTGCGGTTGGTGGTCCCAACATCGACCAGGGTTGCGCCCGATTGCTCCATCACGTCGGGCACACGGAATGCACCGCCGATCTCAACGCTCTCACCCCGGCTGACGGCGACCCCACGGTTGTAGGCCAGCGCAGCGAGCACGAGCATCACCGCAGCAGCGTTGTTGTTCACCACCATCGCCGCCTCGCCACCGCACAGTCGGGCGAACAACTCGCCTACCGCTACTTGGCGTGAACCGCGGTCTCCGGTGGCGAGATCGAACTCGACATTCATCGCTCGGTCTGTCTGCTGTACCCCCATCGGCGCACGTCCGAGGTTGGTGTGCAGCAACACTCCCGTTGCGTTGATGACGGGCATCAACAGCGTGCGCTTGAACGCGTCGGCGCGGCTTGCGGCCGACGACGCGTCTCCATCGGCGATGGCCTTGCGCGCAATGTCCACACAGATCGCGTGTGGCAGTCCGGTCGACGAAATCGACCGTGCCAGCGCATCGACCGACGGCGGTCGACTCACCGGTAACGTGCCCGACGTTGAGCCGTGATCAGAAACCTCAACCGGCATCGGCGTCGACATCCTTGCCATGTAGATCGATTACCTGCTGGCTCACCTCGTCGGGAACACTGCGCAGATCAATGGTGGTCATAACGGCATGCTACGCCGCTCTCCGTGTGGCCGCCTTCCTGGCTGGCCCGGTAGTTGACGCGGCCACACAACCAGCCATCCGCTGAGTCGGGCGATGGCTGCTCATGCGGCCCTGCGTCTCAGCCGAGAGGGCGGACCGGTGGCCATTTGCGTGCCATCGGGAAGATCGATGATGAGTGTTCGGTCGGTGTGCAACGTGAGTACCCAGCCGTGGCGGTGCACGTTTTGGTGGTGCTGTGAGCAGACCGGCAATAGGTTGCAGAGATCGGTGCGGCCGCCGTGACGCCACCAGTGCACGTGATGAATTTTGCAGTACTGGAAGCGCACCTGACAACCGGGCACTGCGCACGTGCCATACAGCCCGCGCAACGCTCGTCGCTGCGCCGCGTTGGCG
>JANYCT010000077.1 GCA_025360105.1 Actinomycetes bacterium
CGCCGCCGTGGCCCAACTGCTGCGCACCGAGGCTGGTCGCATCAACTTCGACCAGGCGTTCCTCGAGCGCTCGCTGAACGTCGACCTGTCCGGTGGCGAGAAGAAGCGCAACGAGACCCTGCAGCTTGCGGTGTTGCAACCCAAGATCGCGATCCTCGACGAGCTCGACTCGGGCCTCGACATCGACGCGCTGCGTGATTGCGCGCGCCGGGTCGAAGCAGCGACGAACGAGAGTGATCTCGGCGTACTGGTGATCACCCACTACAGCCGACTGCTCGAAGAGCTACGGCCTGACGTAGTGCACATTCTCGTGAAGGGTCGCATCGTCGAGTCCGGCGGCCCCGAACTGGTCGACGTGCTCGAGCGCGATGGCTACGCCGCCTTCGAATCTCGTGTTCCCGACGACGAGCCGGCGCACAAGCCCGGTGCACTCGACGACCTCTTCGCTCTCTAGAGTCACCGGCATGAGCGACGTGGAACCCGAGCAGCATCCGAACGTGATCCGGGTCACCGCAGCCGCCCGCGAGCGCGGTCTCGAGATCACCACGGTTCGTTTCCCCGAAGGTTGCAAGACTGCCGTCGATGCTGCCAATGCCGTGGGTGTTCACGTCGGCCAGATCGTGAAGAGCCTCATCTTCGCCGTCGACGGCCAGGTGGTGCTCGCCTACGTGAGTGGCTCGAACCAACTCGACGAAAAGAAGCTTGCCGCCGCTGCCGGTGGCCTGAAGTGCGCTCGGGTCGACGCGGACACCGTGTACCGCGTGACCGGCTTCCCCATCGGTGGCGTGCCACCGTTTGGTCATGCCACCGAGCTGCGCGTGTTCATCGATCCCGATCTGTTGCAGCACCCCGAAGTGTGGGCCGCTGCCGGCACTTGGCACGACGTGTTCGGCATCGAGCCACATCGTCTGGTCGAGGCCAGCGGGGGAACGGTCGTCGACCTCAAGCGCGGCTGAGTCCTCTGGCGTACGCTCGCAGCATGCAGACCATGTCGGCGCTCGAGGACTGGCGAGGAGTCGATGTTGCACAGATTCGCGCGCAACTGCGGCTGCCGGTGAAGGAGCGAGTCCGTGTCATGGTCGAGGCCGCGAACGTGCTGATCGCTGTGCAGGAGCACGCCTGGCAGGCCCGCAACGCGGAGCCACGCTGATGTTCGATCCCGTTCGGATCTGCGCGATCCTGAACGAGGAAGGAGTCGACTACGTCATTGTCGGCGGGTTCGCAGCGGTGGTGCGCGGGTCGTCATTGCCACCTCTGTGTCCCTGCGCGCTACCTCCTGGTGTTCGCTGCGGGACCGACGATCCTGTTCGATTATCTCGGTGGCGAGCACCTGGCCGTTGGTCTCCCGACCATCGATGAGGTGCGAACGGCGCATGGCTTGAGTCACGTCAGTAGCAATGGTTTCCTCGCCGCCGAGGTGACTGCGATGCCAAGCGAGGTGGCAACGCTCGTGCGCAAGCAGTTGGGCGAGATCGGCCCATTGGCCATCGACAGCTTCCCGTTCGCTTCAGTCGATTCGCTTCGGGCCGCAGGCTTCAGGATCACCGACGCCGACATTCCGATGAGCCTCACAAGGCGGGTGAAGTTGCCGTTGGAGATTGCCTACATGCGCGAAGCGATGCACCGCACGGTCGACGCGGTCAGGCACATGCAGACCGAACTCCGACCCGGAATGACCGAGAATGAGGCCTGGAGCCGTTTCGTCGGAGCCCTCATGGCTGGGCATGGGGAACTGGTGTCGACCCGACTTGTCGAGAGTGGCCCGAACACGTTTCCCTACTTCCAGGAGTGCGGCACCAGGGTGATCGAGGAGGGCGATCTGGTGTGCCTCGACACTGATGCGATCGCGTTCGAGAGCCACTCGGTTGATTTCTCGCGCACGTTCTTGGCCGGTGACGGACCGGGCCGTCCGGAACAGCGCGAGCTCTATCAGCGAGCACACGAGCAGATCCTGCACAACATGTCGTTGATCGGTCCCGGGGTCTCGTTCGAAGATGTGGCTCGCAACGCCGGGCCGATCCCAGAGGAACACCGGTCGAGTCGCTATTACTGCATCGGCCATGGCCTCGGCATGATCGGTGAGTATCCGAATCTGCCGTTCTTCATTGACGGCAAGCCCTACTCGTTGGACGATGCCTTCGAGCCGGGCATGGTCTTTTGTGTCGAGAGCTACATCGGCTCGGCGAGCAGCGGTGAGGGCGTGAAACTCGAGGATCAGCTGTTGGTCACCGAGACCGGCGTCGAAGTCATGAGCGACTACCCATTCGAGGAGCGGCTCCTGTCCCGGTAGCCGCACCGCCTGAGCCCTGCGGGGTTCAGGTGTTGAAGTCGAAGAAGTACTCGTCCACGAAGGTCTAGGTGAGCTCGGCGAGACGTGCTTTGGTGATGCCGAGGAGCAGCTTGGTATCGATCGTCCAGTCCAGGGGAACCTTGAACGTCTTTTTGTTCACTTCGTAGTCAGCCAAGTCGTCGGCGAACGTGGCGAGCACGTCGCCACTGAACGGATTCAGGAGCAGATGGTGTTTCGCTGCCGAGAGCCCAATCACGTACTTGCCGTCAACTCGGAGCATTGGCTGGTTCCAGGCGATGACCAGTTCCAGATCGGGGTGGACCGTCGTGATCGCAGCGAAGATCGCCCGTGCGGTTCCGGCTGCCACCGGGTCGAGCCTCGCGAAATAGTCCTCGGGGGTCCGGAAACGCTTCGATGTAGGCGAGTTGCGCACGTACATCACCAGCGCATTGGCGTGCGCTTGGCTGAATCCGTGGTTCTCGCGTAGGTACGCGATCTGGTCCGGGTATTTCGCGTCGCCCAGCTCGGCGAGCCGATCGAGCCAGATGGAGATGGGCCCGCCGTGCTTGTTCTCGATCGCGGGGAAGAACTTCGTTCGGTCACCGTCGTCGCTGGCCATGCGCGCAGCGTAACCGTTGGTCGGTGGCTACGAGGCGAGTGCGCCCGCGAAGACCTGCCAGGCGAGCAATGACTTGGCAACGAAGCTCAAAACGATATAGATGCGTTCGCCGTAGAGGTAGTCAGCCCACTTGCCCTTGGCTCGGTACTGCTTCCATTGAACGATGGCGAAGCAGTTGAAGAGGATGAAGAGTGAGATGACGATCCCGTAGACAAAGCCGGGCACGGTCGATGCTGGCGGGCCCTTCGGCGCGGCGACGTTGATTGCGACGGCGATCCATGGAACGATGCCGGCAAAGCAGCCGAACCAGAAGGGCAACATGTCGCCGCTGCCTGGCTTGGTGTAGCGCTCCTGCAGCCAACCGAACAGGATCATGCAGACGTTTACGCCGAAGATGGCGAGCAGGGCGATGTAGTCGGCCGTGCCATTGAGTTGCATGATCACCACGATCATGATCGACGACGACAGCGAGTATTCGACCCAGCGGTACACGTTGATGTGGTTGGTCAGCCCGGCGCGGTACTTCGGGAATATCTTCGGCGAGCTGACGAAGAAGTGGAAGAACGCCGACAGCGCCATGAACGCCGCGACCATGTAACCGATGTTCAGGTTGAACAGGTTCACGGGCTGCGAGAAGTTGCCGGTGCCCGGTGCGTCGGTGAGATACGTCGCGCGAACCGGAAGCGAGGCGTCGTTGGAGAGCACGAGGATCGCGATGAAGGATGCCAGATGGAGGCAACCTGCGACCACGTTGAGTCTGCGGAGCTTGCTGAACTGTGGATCCATCTTCGGAACGTACGAGACGCAAGTGGTCTCGTCAATTTGTGCCCGAACTCAGTCTCGCCCCGGCTCGGAGTCCTGTCGCTGGCGCCAGAGACGTCCACCCGTGTGGCGCACGTCATCATTTGTTGACACAACTGTCAGCAAACGCTGACGTTTCTGGCACGGGGGCAATACGGGAGAGGGAGAGCGGGTGCGTAAGGTGAGCTTGAGCGCGGCCCAGCGCGGCCCAGCGCGGCCAAGCGCGGCCCAGCCCGGCCAAGCGCGGCCCAGCCCGGGCATGCAAGTGTGCAGGCAGATCCGTCAACGTGTGATGACAGCGCGTCAACCGCTATTGACGGATTCTGTACCAACATCACCACGGGACGGCCTCGTCGCCAGATTCCCAGGACGAGGGCACGTCGGTCGAGGCCTTCGTCACGGCAGCAAGCAGGCGAGTGGTTTCGAGTTCCCATCGTCGGTGGGCTGCCATGGGATCGTGGGGCAACGTCGGAAGGATCGTCCGAAAGCGTCGGTGAACCTGCTGGCGGCTGCGGCCGAGCAGGCGGGCGATGCGAGCCCAGGCCCACTGCTCGCGGCGGGCCAGGGCCACGACACGTTGTTCGAGCCACGGCAGTTGCGCGTCGCTGAGCTCGCGATAGGCGATGAGGGCGGCCCGGGGATCTTCCCCGAGGATGTCGTCGACCAGGTGGTGCAATCGAGTGCGAATGTCCATGCGGGTGAACGTACGCCCGGGGTGCAGCAGCCGCTCGGTGTCGCGCAGGGCGGGCGGGTTCAGTCGGGTTCGAAGGTGGTCTGGGTGTCGGCTTGACGGGGTTGAATGAAGATCGATGTAGCTCGGGCCACGACCTGACCGTCGTCGGTGAGCTCTCCCGACAGGAACAATTTGCGGCCCTCGCGCGAGTCGACACGACCGGTGCAGACCAGCTTGCGATGCAGCGGAACGGCCGCAACGTATCGAATCGTGAGTTCGCCGGTGAAGGCGCCCTGGCCGATGACCGCAAGTACCGAGCCGAGGATGTCGTCGAACAGGGCGGCCACGATGCCACCATGGCAGCGCTCGGGCGCGCCTTCGTGGGCGGGCCCGAAAGCAATGGTGGCGCGCACGCCATTGCCATGACGACGAACCTCGGGCTCGAGACTCCACGGGCTCGCGACTCCCGAAATCGGACGGTCGGCCCAACTCGGGACCAGTTCGCCTTCCTGCACAGGGCTGTCCCAGTGCTCGTGAAAGCCAGCCTTCTCGCGAGAGCGATGTTCGCCGCCGGCGAGCTGTGCAGAGAAATCAACCAATGTCGATGTCATCGTGTCGAGCAGGGCGTCGTCGGCCTGGTGACCAATGACGTCGTGGCCGAACTGGCGAAGCGCTGCGCCGAGATGGGCGCGAGAAACGGAGGGGGAGTTGGTCACGAGAGAGAATCTAACGCCGCGTCAGATTCTTCGCCGAAGGCGGGCTACGGTTGCCGATATGGCTGACGCGCGTACCCAGACACCAGCACAGATCGACTTCAAGGCGTTCGACGCTGACAACCACTACTACGAGGCACTCGATGCGTTCACGCGTCACGTGCCCAAGGGCATGCAGTCGCGCTGCGTGCAGTGGTGCGAGATCGACGGCCGCAAGTATCACGTGGTCGGTGGCCGTGTCAGCCGGGCAGTTGCAAATGCAACATTCAATCCCATCGCCAAGGCTGGAGCGATGCACGAGTACTTCCGCGGCAATCCGAATGGTCGCAACCCGCTCGAGATGCTCGCCGATCGTGAGCCCATCCCGGCTGCCTACCGCAATCGCGACGCGCGCGTTGCAGTGCTCGATCAGCAGAACCTCGAAGCGTGCTGGCTGTTCCCCACGCTCGGAATCCTCTACGAGGAACCGCTCAAGCACGACATCGAAGCCGTCAACACCACGTTCCGGGCGTTCAACCGCTGGCTCGACGAGGACTGGGGCTGCAACTACCAGAACCGCATCTACGCCGCGCCGTATATCACCCTTGCCGATGTGAACTGGGCCTGCGAAGAGCTCGACTGGGCGCTCGATCGCGGCGCTCGCTGC
>JANYCT010000022.1 GCA_025360105.1 Actinomycetes bacterium
ATACGAAGCTGCGCTCGACTATGCCCAGAACCGCAACGTGTTCGGGTCGAACATCTACGACTACCAGCTCACCCAAGCCAAGCTCGGACGCATGGCCGTGCTCATCCAGGCCGGACGCCAGTTCTCGTATCACGTGGCCACGCTGATGGCCAAGGGCGAGGGCACCACCGAGGCAAGCATGGTCAAGGCCTACGTGTGCCGCGCTGCTGAGTGGGTGAGCCGCGAAGCGATGCAGATCCACGGCGGCTATGGCTATGCCGAGGAATACAGCGTGAGCCGGTTGTTCGTGGATGCACGCGTGCTCAGCATCTTCGAAGGCGCCGACGAGACGCTGTGCCTCAAGGTGATCGCCCGCCGCCTCATCGAGGCGAGCAAAGCCTGACGGCACCCCATAGACCGGCGACGTGCGTCACACGAACGTGACGCACGAGATCGGCGGCAGGTTCGCGCTCACCAGTGTCATGGTGTCGGCGCCGTCTTCGCTCACCCACAATGAACCAGTGGTGGAACCCATCGCCAACCGCTCGCCCGTGGCATCGACCGCGAGGCCATGACGGTAGATCAGGTCGTAGGCATGATCCGCAGGTAAGCCCGCGCCAACCTGTTCGAAAGAACGTCCGCCATCGCGCGTGCGCGTGACCACGAGCTTGCCGTCGACCGGCACGCGCACCATGTCGCTGATGGCCGGCACGAACCACGCCGTGTCGGGATCGGTGGGATGCACGGCAACGGCGAAACCGAAGTTCGACGGCGCAACATCGGTGATTTCGGAGTACGTGAACCCGCCATCGGTGGATCGGAAGATGCCGCAGTGATGCTGAACCCACAACACGTCGGGTGCCGCATCGCAACGCACCACCCGATGCGGGTCTTGGGTGTAGGGGTCGTCTTCCTCGCTGGGAGGTAGGTAATTCGCGCGCATGCCCGTTGCGACTCGCCAGCTCGCGCCACCATCGTCGGTGCGCCACCCACCACCGCAGGAGACACCGAGCACCATCGTCGCGGCATTGCGCGGATCGATGGAGATCGAGTGGATGCCGGGCAGATTGAAGCCACCACCGAACCAACCCGGACGCTTCTCGTGGTACCACAACGCTTCGTTGATGCTCCACGTCTCGCCGCGATCGTCGCTGCGGAAGAGACCGCCCGGGATGGTGCCGCACCACATCACTCCCGGCTCGTCGGCGTGCCCTGGCTCGATCACCCAGGCGTACTCGGTATTCCACGGTATGACCGTCTGTCCCATCGGTTCGCGTTCATCAAGTGCCTCGGGCTTGGGTGGATACGACGGTGTGGTGATCTCGGTCCACGGCGCATCGTCGCTTTCGCGGCGATGCAGCTTCACCCCGAAGTGCCCGTGGTCGAACGTGGCATACGTGGCGCTATCGCGCGGGTCACGCACCACCGCAACGACCGGACCACCGGCGAACTCGAAGCCGTGAACCGCCCAGTCGCCATCGGCACCGCGGCGCACATCGGCGAGTCCCTTGCGTGTACCTACCAACAGTCGATCGCTCATCATGTTCCCCCTGAGAGTGCTTGCATCACATAGATCTCTTCGCCTGCGCCCACGGCATCACTGAGCCGCGCACGGTCGACAATGGTGGATCCCCCCACGAACACCGTGACATGTTGGCGCACGCCACCTTGGTCGTCGAGCACGTAGTGGCGGACGCCCGGGTGATCAGCGAAGTACGCGCCCAACACCTCGGCCACCGTGGCACCACCATATGTACCCGCCGGGCATGCGACATGACGCTGCAGGTTGCGGGTGAACTGCACGGTCACCAGTGGCGCTTCGACCATCGGTGCAGAATACACGCGCTCGCCGAGCGCCCGATTCAGACGAGTTCGAGGAGCGAGCGGATGCGGTCGAAGTCGGCCTCTGGATGATCGTCGAACGGGTCGAGCAGAATCGGATGCAGACCAGCGGCGCGCGCCCCGCCCACATCCATCGTGACCGAATCGCCGATGTAGGCAATGCGATGCCGCTCGATGCCGTCGAAGTGCACGAGCGCGTATTCGAAGATCGCCGGATCGGGTTTGGCTACACCGACCACATGACTGTCGATGATCACACGCACCGACGTATGCGCCCCATCGCCAACTTGGCACACACCGCTGCGATGCAGCACTTCTTCGATCTGACCACTCGCGTTCGAGACGACGCCCACCGGCATTCCAGCGGCCACCAACGCAGCCAACGCAGTCACCGAATCGGGAAGCGGCCAACGCCACGTGAAGGCGTTGCGCGTGCGCTCGAGCACAAGGGCCGCATAGTCGATGTCGACTGACGGCACGCCCACGCACTGCACGTACGCCCGGTTGTACTCGTGCCAGAACCCTTCACCCGAACCGGCAGCCGACTTCGCGGCCATGGCGTGATAGTGAGCGCGCACGTGCGCCTCGATCGTGGGGTCGCCGCCATACGGTGCGAGCAGCGGCGCCAGCACGGTGGGGTCGGGCAGCAGCAAGATGCCGCCGGCATCGAAGAGCATCGCATCGAATTTCGTCACCCGAGCACACTACCGAGGCAGCCCGATCCGCCGGTGGGCCGGATCGGATCAGGTGCGGCCGGAGCGCCACGACTAGCCTGAAATCGTGCGCAGTCCCCGTGATTTCTTCAAGCCGCTGGCCGTCGGTGCTCCCGAACCCGTTCGAGAGATCCCGTTCCGACCGAGCCGCGTCATCCACTTCTTCCCTCCGGCCAACGCGAAGATGGTGGCCAAGCTGCCCGACATCGTGCCCACCGTCGACATCTTGCTCGGAAACCTCGAAGATGCCGTTCCGATGTCGGAAAAGGAAGCCGCACGCGCCGGGCTCGTGGAGGTCGGCCGCACGGTGGACATGGGCACCACGCAGCTGTGGACCCGCGTCAACAGCCTCGATTCGCCGTGGGGTCTCGACGATCTCACCACGCTTGTCACCGAGATCGGCGACAAGCTCGACGTGATCATGATCCCCAAGGTGGAGGGTCCCGAGGACATCCACTATGTGGATCGTCTGCTCGCGCAGCTCGAGGCCAAGGCCGGATTGAAGAGGCCGCTGCTCGTGCACGCCATCCTCGAAACCGCACGCGGCGTCGCCAACATCGAGGAGATCTGTGCCGCGTCGCCGCGCATGCAAGGCCTCTCGCTCGGGCCCGCCGACCTGGCAGCCAACAGGCGGATGAAGACCACCCGCGTCGGCGGTGGTCACCCCGACTACCTGGTCCGCGCGGATCCTGATGCGGCGAACCCCGATGCCCCTCGCCCCACCTTTCAGCAGGACCTGTGGCACTACACCATCGCCCGCATGGTCGATGCGTGCGTCACCTTCGGCCTGCTGCCGTTCTACGGCCCCTTCGGCGACATCAAGGACACCGTTGCCTGCGAGGACCAATTCCGCAACGCCTATTTGCTCGGCTGCGTGGGGGCGTGGAGCCTGCACCCCGTGCAGATCGAGATCACCAAGCGCGTGTTCAGCCCGCGCCCATCCGATGTCGCTCAGGCACAGCGGGTCATCGATGCAATGGGCGACGGCACCGGCGCAATCATGCTCGACGGCAAGATGGAGGATGACGCGTCAGTGAAGCAGTGCAAGGTGGTCGTCGAACTCGCCCGCCAACTCGCCGAGCGCGACCCCGAACTCGCCGCCAGCTACGGATTCTGACCCGCCCCGGATACTGACAGGAACGCCATGAGCCACCACACCGCACCCCACGCCGCACTGCGCCCACGCCGCTCGGTGCTGTACATGCCCGCCGCGAACGAGCGCGCGCTCGAGAAGGCCAAGACCATCCCGGCCGACTCGATCATCTTCGACCTCGAAGATGCCGTTGCCCCCGACGCAAAGGAATCCGCGCGAGCGAATGCGTGCGCCGCCGTGGCATCGAGCGAGTACGGCCACCGCGAGCTCACCATCCGTTGCAACGGTCTCGACACGCCATGGGGCGCCGACGATCTCGCCGCGGCCGCGACATCCGGCGCAGCAGCGGTGGTCATCCCCAAGGTTGCTTCGGTCGCTGCGATCGATCTCGTGTCATCGATACTGCACGCCGCGGGTGCGCCCGAGAGCATGAGCATTTGGGCGATGGTAGAAACACCCACGGCCATCTTCGATGTGCGCCACATTGCTGCGCACTCGCGGGTTCCGGTGTTGGTAATGGGCACCAACGATCTCGCCCGCGAGCTCCGCGCCCGCCTGCTGCCCGGCCGTCACCCGCTGGTGCCGCATCTCGCCACTGCACTCGCCGCAGCACGCGAGGCCGGCAAGGTGATCCTCGACGGTGTCTACAACGACGTGAAGGATCTCGATGGTTTCCGCGCTGAATGCGTGCAGGGCATGGAGATGGGCTTCGACGGCAAGACCCTCATCCACCCTTCGCAGGTAGAGATCGCCAACGACGTGTGGGCCCCCACCGACGATGAAGTCGCCCATGCTCGTCGAGTCATCGAGGCCTTCCAAGAGGGTCTCGCCGAGGGTCGCGGCGTGATCACCGTCGATGGTCGCATGATCGAGAACCTGCACGTCGAGAACGCCCGGCGAGCGATTGCGGTGGCCGACGCCATCGCTGCTCTCACCGACTGATCCGCACCGCGGTTGCTCCTACAGCGTGGCGCGGAACAGCGCCAGCGTTCGGTCCCACGCCGTGGCCGACGCTGCCGCGTCGTACACCTCGGGGCGGGTGTCGTTGAAGAACGCGTGGTCGGTGTCGGGGTACACGTGCAACGTGGCGTCCTTGCCGAGATCACGCAGTTGCGCCTGCAGGGCCGCGGCGTTTTCGGGCGTGAAGAACGCATCGTTGGCGGCGTAGTGGCCCTCGACCTTGGCGGTGAGCGCTGACCAGTCGGGCTGCGCACTTGCCCACGGGATGAGTCCGTAGAACGGCGCCACCGCAGCAACGGCATCGGGTCGTTGGCATGCGGCCACCAGAGCGAGCCCGCCACCCATGCAGAACCCGACGACACCGACCTTGGTGCTTCCGGTGCGCTGCTGGAGCAGGTCGATCGCGCCCGACATGTCCTTGCCCGCCTCGGCGAGGTTGAGCGCCATCATCAGCTTGCCGGCGCCATCGGGTTCGGTGGCCGACGCGCCGTGGTACAGATCGGGCGCAAGGGCCACGAAACCTGCCGCGGCGAAGCGATCGACGACGTCTTTGATGTGGTCGTTCAGGCCCCACCATTCCTGAATCACCACGATGCCCGGACCGCTGTCGCCGGCGATGTAGCCATCGCATGTTCCACCGTTGCTCTTGAATGTGACGAGTTCACCCATGCCGCCGACTGTAGTGCCAACGGCTCGCCGACATTCGCTCGCACTCTTTGGCGCAGAATGTTGTACGGGTACAAAGCACACACTGTACGACCCTGCCTGTATCGAATACGATTGCGCGATGACCGCACTGGAAGCCCCTCCCTCCAACGCCTATGTGAACGACCGGAGCCACGTGTTCCACAGCTGGTCGGCACAGGGTTCGCTCAACCCCATCGTGGTTGCCGGGGCCGAGGGCAGTTGGTTCTGGGACGAGAACGGCAAGCGCTATCTCGACTTCTCCAGCCAGTTGGTGAACGTGAACATCGGCCATCAGCATCCCAAGCTCGTGGCCGCGATCCAAGAGCAAGCGGGCAAGCTCTGCACCATTGCACCGTTCCACGCCAATGAGGCACGCAGCGAAGCCGCTCGGCTCATCAGCGAACTCGCACCTGGCGACTTGAACATGGTCTTCTTCACCAACGGCGGCGCCGAGGCCACCGACAACGCCATCCGCATGTCGCGTCTGCACACCGGTCGCCAGAAGGTGTTGGCCACCTATCGCAGCTACCACGGTGCCACCGGCGGGGCCATTGCGGTCACCGGCGATCCCCGCCGCTGGAGCGGCGAAACCGGTGTGTCGGGTGTCGTGCACTTCTGGGGCCCGTTTGCCTACCGCAGCCCGTTCCACAGCGAAGACGACATTCAAGAGTCAGAGCGCGCCCTGCAGCACCTACGCGAGACCATCATGGTCGAGGGGCCGGGCACCGTTGCCTGCATCATCCTCGAAACCGTGGTGGGTACCAACGGCATCCTCGTGCCGCCCCCCGGCTATCTGCAGGGTGTGCGCGACATCTGCGACGAGCACGGCATCGTCTACATCGCCGATGAGGTCATGGCCGGCTTCGGTCGCTGCGGCGAGTGGTTCGCCGTCAACCATTGGGATGTCACGCCCGACCTCATCACGTTCGCGAAGGGCAGCAACAGTGGCTACGTGCCGCTCGGCGGCGTCATCATCAGCCAGCGCATCGCCGACACGTTCAAGGATCGCCAGTACCCCGGTGGGCTCACGTACAGCGGCCATGTGTTGGCTTGTGCATCGGCCGTCGCGAGCATCAACATCTTCAAAGAAGAGGGCATCATCGGCTATGCCCGCGACCTCGGCACCAACGTGATCGGCCCCGAACTCGCGAAGCTCGCCGACAAGCATCCCTCCATCGGCGAGGTACGCGGCCTCGGCGCGTTCTGGGCGCTCGATCTCGTCACCGACCGCACCACCCGCGCCCCGCTGGCACCGTTCAATGCCACCGGCGCCGATGCCGCCCCGATGGTCGAGATCGCCGCAGCCTGCAAGCAGCGCGGCCTGTGGCCCTTCACGCACTTCAACCGTCTCTACGTGGTGCCGCCCATCAATACGCCTGCCGACGAAGCCCGTGCGGGTATTGCGATCATCGACGAAGTACTCGAGCTCGCCGACCGCCACTACACCGGCTGAGTGCTACACGGGCTGACGGGTCGTCATCACGCCTCATTCACGGATCACGTACGATCGTTGCCATGAGGGTGGCGACCTGGAACTTGCAGCGAAAGAGCGGCGCTCCAACGATCCGCTCCCAGCTCGAGATCCTCGGTGCAGTCGAAGCTGATGTTCTGGTGCTCACCGAGGTTCACCCTTCGTTCATGGAGCCCGGATCGGCGCCCGTGTTGTCGGACGTGTCGAAGGACGAGCCGGCAGACGGCGCGGCATGGGTAGCGATTCTCGGCGACGATATGCAACGAGTCGACATCGAGGTTCGCAGCGCGCGTTTCGCCGCTGCAGCAGCGGGCGTTGTCGGCGACGAGCAGGTGGTGGTCTACGGCTCAGTACTGCCATGGCGCTCAGCATCGAAGCACGTCCCAGATCGCCGCTTTCCGGGCGAGAATTCGCGCGCGATGTTCCGACGCGTCCTCGGCGACCAAGTCGCAGACATCCATCAACTGCAGGGCATGTTTTCCGGAGCGTTACTGATCTGGGCCGGTGACTTCAATCAGAGTCTGTCCGGGCCGAACAAGGGCGGCAGCGACGAAGCGCGCCAACTGCTCCGCGAGGCCTTGTCAGATCTGGGTCTGGCCGCGTGGAATGAGCATGCACGTCACAAGATCGAGACGCTGAAAGCAATCGATCTGATCTGCGGCCCGAGCGCTCGACCGGTCACGTCGGTGTCACGTATCGACCCAAACAAGCTGAGCGA
>JANYCT010000027.1 GCA_025360105.1 Actinomycetes bacterium
TATCGATCCGTGGGCCATTTCACGTGTTCGTATCGACAGCGATGTACCGGTCAAACGAGCGTGGGCGATCATGTCGGGCGCGCACTCTTCGGTGTTCCATCTCAGCAGCCGGCTACGGCGGGGAGGTTCTGATGACAGCGATACCTGACTTCGAAGTGCGGTCGGCCGGCGATGCGAACCCAGCCGATCTGGTCGATGTTCTCAGTGCCGGCTATGGCCGAACCTTCACGCGCGAATGGTTTGAGTGGAAGCACCGCGAAAATCCGTGGGGCATGTCACGGTCATACGTGGCCATCGACGACGGCGGAATCCTCGGCGTGGTCTTCGGCCTCCCGTGGCAAATCCGCATCGGTGATCAGATCGTGGAGACGTCACGACTGGTCGATGGCGCGACCACACCACGCTCCGCCCGACGGGGTGTTTTCCGCAACGTGGTCGCAGCCGAACTCGCCAACTGGAAGGCCGACGAGCGACCGGGGGCCGTGCTGGCGACCGCGACACCCGAGGCGCAGGCCGCGCATGTGAAGAACGGCGCCGTCGCCCTCGAAGCGATCCAGTCGGCGTATCGGCCCGTGAGTTGGTCACGCGCAGCTGTGGAAACAGGTGTGGGGGTACTCGATACCTTCGAACTCGCGCAGCATGAAACTCGCACCATCACTGCGTGGGATGTTGCCGCGTTGCGTTGGCGTCTCGATCCACGCTCTGGAATCGACTACGAAATATCACGGCTCGCGAACAGCGATACAGCCCACGGCGTGGTGCACCGCACGGTGTTGCACCGCGGGCTACGAACCATCGTGCTCACCGCACATTGGGGACCAGCAGCGGAATGCAACAAGCTCATTCGGGCATTGGCGTGGCGCAGCAAGGCACTCGCTGTGCTTGCGCCCAGTGGCCCGGGAGCAGCAGATCCAATGCCCTCGGTTGCGCTCAAACGCGGACAATCGCTGCTGTGCGTCTGGGACCGGCGAGTTGCTGCAGGAGCCACGCCACTCGACAGTCGAGCCGCATGGGCACTGGACGGTTTCGACCTCGAGGGCGTTATCTGAGGGTTGCGGCGAGATGGTCGCGATACGACTGAGAACTGTCAGTTGCGAGAGCGCAGAGCGCTGACGCGCCGACTCACCGCGGTCTTGGTTGCCCGAACGGTGAGCCCGATTGCCTGAGTCACCGACACTGGCCGGGTCGCACGGCGCTCCCAGAACGCGACGAGGTCGGGATGCGCGACGTCGAAGATGCGCGGTGCTGCCGCTTGGAGTTCGCGGGCACGAGCGGTGAGATCGGCATTGCCTGCCTTCACGAACACAAGAACGTTCTGGCGATACCACGTCTCGACCGATGCGTCATCCCACACTCGCGAACGGACCAGATCGAAGGCTTGATAGCCACTCGCCGCGAATCGCTCGATCCACACGCTCTGGGCCTGCAGATTGATGTGGTCGGTGCCGCCCTGGCCCGGAATCGCAGCAGAGAACATGACCACATCGGCCAAACTGCACAACTCGTTCACCAAGCTTTGGGCGCGTTCGCGGGGAAGATGCTCGGCAACTTCCAGGCTCATTGCCATGTCGAATCGTTGGCCCAGTTCGGGCAGAGGCAGCCGTAAGTCGGCGGGCTGGAACTCGCGCCTGTCGATCAGCAGGCCTGCGGTGAGGGCATACTCGCCATCAACTCCCAGAACAGTCGGCACGCCGAGTTCTTTCGCCACGTGCAACCACGTACCGATTCCGCATCCCACATCGACAAGCGACTGCGGTCGGTTCAGTTCAAAAACCAACGGCAGAATCACGTTCGCGCTGCGCTGGGAACCCGGTGCCTGGTCGGCATAGAACTCGTTGTCGTAGGACCCTGAGTCCCCTGCCTGCTGTCGATTCACGTGTGAACTCTACCCAGCGTCGGGATGTTGTTCGGCGAACTGCGGAACGAGTAGAAAGAGTCCGCATGTCGGACGACGCATCGGTATCTCGCGAGTTGCCTGAACTCAGCGTCGTGATCCCCGCCTACAACCGCGCCCACATCGTGCTCACCGCCGTGCAGAGCGTGCTCGATCAGGCAGACGAGTCAGTAGAAGTCATCGTCGTCGACGACGGCTCAACCGATGCCACGGCAGATGTTGTCGAGGCACTCAACGACCCGAGGGTCCGGGTCATACGCGCCGATCACCAAGGCGTGTCGTCGACGCGCAACACCGGCGCTGCCGCTGCCCACGCGAGCTTTCTTGCGTTCCTCGACTCCGACGACGCAGTCGAGTCGGGTTGGGTTGCAGCCATGATCGACGCCAATCGCCGCGGCCTCGATCTGTTCACCTGCGCCAGCACTGACCGCTGGCCGGATGGCCGCGTCGAGATCGTGCAGGCGAAGCCGCTCGGCCCAGCCTTTGCGGATCTCCGGGCACAGTTCGCGCCCGGCAGCTTCGGCATCCGTTCGGAAGTCTTCAAGCGCGCCGGGGGCTACCTGCCTGGGTTGCGATACGGCGAGGGCACACACCTCATGCTTGAACTCGCTCGTGTTCATCTCGCCGACCCGCTTCGCACCGAGACCACAACCGAACCGTTGGTGCTGCTGTACCGGCGATCTCGCACCTATGACGCGGCGCTCTACTACGAGAGCGGCACCGCTGCGCTTGCCACCGCGTCGGACATGTTGAGTCGCGATCGCAAGGCCTATGGCAGCTACCTCGCGATCACCGGAACCGCCGCGTCGCGTCTCGGTCATCGGAGAGAAGCTGTTGAATTGTTCGCGCGAGCTGCAATGGCTGACCCGATCGAGTGGCGACACACAGCGAGGCTGATCCGAGCAGCGCTGACGAGGAGACCGACCTGATGACTGATATCACCATCGTCATTCCTGCACTCAACGCCGCGTCGACATTGGCGGCCCAACTCACGGCCCTGCGAAACCAGCGGACCGACACGCCGTTCGAGGTGATCGTGGTCGACAACGGCTCCACAGACAACACCGCTGGACTCGCGAGTTCGTTCAACGGTCACGCCTTGTCGGTCAAAGTCGTGACCGAGACCCGTCGGGGCACCAACTTCGCTCGTAACACTGGGATAGGCGCCGCAACTGGAGAAATCGTGCTGTTGTGCGACGCCGACGATGAGGTGCACGACGGATGGGTCGCTGCGCTTTGCACCAGTATCGACGACAACCACTGGTCGGCTGGGCCGCTCGATTATGTCGGTCTCAATTCGGAACAAACACGCCTCATTTGGGGAGCACCGGACAGATCGACGTACCATCCGACCGAGCCGTACATCGACAACACCTCCAGTTGCAACTGTGGGTTCACCAAGCAGATGTGGTCAACGATCGGCGGCTTCAGCAGCGCCCTGAGCGGTGTTGGCGGCGACGACAACGAGTTCTTTCAGCGCGCACACGCAGCGGGATATCGGCTGCAGTGGGCGCCCGAAGCAGTCGTGAAGTACCGGCTGAGACCCGGTGTTCGCGGCATGACGCGCCAGCGGTACCGACAGGGTCGGGCCCAGACTCGTCTGCAAAAGCTGCCGGGGGGTGCTCATCTCAGAGGGACGATGCAGCCAAGTCAGACGCTCGGCCGGATGTTCAAGCTCATTCTTGCGTCGCCGCTGTACCTGTGGTCCGCGAAGCGTCGCTTCGAGTGGCTTGGCGCCGCGAGTCGTCATGTTGGGCGACTTGCCGGCTGGTGGCAGAACCGCGAGTGGGAGCCGCCTACGGACCTCGGCGAATAGTTCGGCGCAGCCACAGGGCGGGGGCGGCCGATGCAACGATGGCGTGACGGGCGAGTCGAGATCTGCCCAGTGTCGTTTCGAACGCCCGCCGATATGCCTCGTCGTCGACGCCGTCCAGAGGAATGCCGCGATCTGTCATGTGTCTGCGCAGATCACGCCTCATGCTCTCGATCTGGCGCACCCGAAATCGCGAAGTGTCGGAGGTTGCTTCTGTCTCTGACACGGCCGCTACCAGCGACTGGCGGTAGCTGTCGGTGCGGGCTCGGTGGTAACGGAGCTGCACGGCTGACTTCGAGGCTGAGATGCCTTCGGGATTTTCGAGGTAACGAACTTCCGTCGAGGAGATGCCTACGTACCAACCCGTCTCCATCAATCGGATCCAGAGGTCGTAGTCCTCGACCGGAAACCACGCGGGGTCGTAGCCACCGAGCGCCACGACCGCTGAGCGGCGGAACATCACCGACGAGTGACAGAGTCGATTACCCGTGAACATCGCCATGGCCAACCCGCCATGTGTGAGCGGCGGCCGGCCCTCGCGTAGAACCTGACCCGACGGCAAGAACCGCACATAGGCAGTGGCACACAGCACCACCGCGGGGTTCGTATCGAACACCTCCTTCTGGCGCTGCAGCCGGGTCGGCATCGACATGTCGTCGGCATCGAGACGCGCGACCAGTTCCGCGCGACAGGCCTGCAACCCATCATTCAGGCTCGCGACCAGACCGCCGTTGGTCTCGTGATGAACCACACGTACGCGCTGGTCCTGGGCGTAACTCGCCAATACCCTCGCCGTGTCGTCGGTGGAGCCGTCGTCGACCACCACCAGTTCGAAGTCGGTGAGGGTCTGCGCGAGCACGCTGTCGATGGCCTTGGCGACGTACTCGGCTCCGTTGTACACCGGCATGAGCACCGAGACCGAAGGTCGGGTCTCGCCGCCAAGGTCAGAACGGTCGGTCATCAGCGCCACGCTTGTCGGTCGCCGCTTTGTGATACCCCGCCTGCGCCATGGGCTGCATTGTACAATCGGACGTCATGGCAACCCGCTCGACAGCACGATGGCGAGTGGGCATGCGGGTGGACGCCTTCTCGATCCATCATTGGTCGATCTGGTGCGGACTCACCGAACTGCACCATAAGGGTGTCATCGAACTCGGGTATATCACGGGACCAGCGCCAGCGGGTTCGGGACTCTGGCTCCAGGTCGAGGATCGTGAACAACGCGCGCAGAAGACGATCTGGGTCGACATCAGTGACCGGGCACCCGACGCATCGGCACGCAGAGACGCCGCTGACTCGTCGTGGGTGCGCAATGCCGTTGATCCAATCGGCCGCCCCCTCGGCTTCGTCGCGCCGATGCGTTCGGGGTTCGAGCCGGTACGTCGCTATGTTGCCCGATCTGCGATCGCAACGATCCGCGCCCGACGTTCGACGGAACTTCGCGGTTCGATCTCTGCACTCCTCCGTAAACCATTCGTACTGCCAGTTGGGGACTTCGAGGCTGACCCGGGCGGAGCGCCAGCCATCGTGTTCCAGGTGCGTGCGTGGGAGCCACACGAAAGTAAGGATCCCAACGATCGACATCGTGTCAACGATGTGCGCGCAACGTTGATCCGCCAGTTGCGTCAACGCTTCGGGGATCGGTTCACCGGTGGTTTCACACCCAGTGTCTACGCCAATGACACGTATCCAGATCTCCTGACCAACGCTCCAATCGATCGATCCAGCTACCTGCATCTCATTCGGCAGAACGCTGTGGTGATCTCCTCGACGGGATTGCACGGTTCGATTCCCTGGAAGATCGCCGAGTACCTCGCTGCGTCGCGCGCCATCGTTTCCGAACCATTCGTCAACAAGATCCCGTGCTCGGTGAGCAACGTGATCGAGTTCTACACAACCCCCGACGAGTGCATCAGCGCGTGCGACAGTCTGCTGACCGACGCCGCGCTCCGCAACGAAAGGCAAAGAGCTGCCCACGACCTCTGGCACACTCAGGTACGACCAGACCAACTCGTGCTGGCGCGTCTCGCCGAAGAATTCGAGTAGCACCTCGCGTCGGTTGCGAGATACCGACGTGTCGCTGGAAGTTGCAGGACAGCTATGATGCCGCGGTGTCGGCAAGCTCCGTGGGCGAGTTCTATAGCAACGACTTCTACGACGCGATTTCCCTCGACTCACGCCGAGCCGCGACGGTCATCCTTCCCATCGTCTTCGACATCGTCAAGCCCGACAGCGTCGTCGACGTTGGGTGTGGCACGGGTGTGTGGTTGAACGTCGCTCAATTGCTCGGCGTCTCTCAGGTGCTCGGCCTCGACGGCGCCCATGTGACATCGTCGCGTCAAGTGATCGATCCCTCGAGCTTTGTTGCGGTCGATTTATCTGTCGGCCCACTGAACCTCGCCGCTCGGTATGACCTCGCGATGTCGCTCGAGGTTGCCGAGCACCTTCGGATCGAACGCGCCAGCGGCTTTGTTGCAGAACTTTGCCGGGCATCTGACGCCGTGCTGTTCAGTGCAGCGATTCCGGGGCAAGGAGGTGCACACCACATCAACGAACAATGGTTGTCGATGTGGGTTCGTGCTTTCGAAAGCAATGACTACGTTGCCTTCGACGTCATTCGCCCCGTTGTCTGGACGAACCCCGAGGTCCGGGCGTGGTACAAGCAGAACACGATGCTTTTCGTGAACGCTCAGCGGCACGACCTGATCGATTCAGCTGCGAGGGCTGCCGATGCAATTGCACCGATTGTGGACATAGTGCATCCCGACCTCTGGAACTCGCGCGCGAGTGCACACCCCGGACTGAGAGAAGCCGCCAAGATGACGAACGCGGCCGTTCGGCGCGCAACCCACGCGAGGCTGAACAAGCTTCTGCGTCGTTGACCGCCACCCAATGCCCGTTGTCTCACAACGCCAAGACGGCACGAACGCTCGGGCAGTAGCCTTGCAGTAGTGCAGACGGATCGTGTCGGGAGTTCAGAGTCACCCTTGCCGTCGTCGACATCGGTGTGCACGTGCTGCGGGCAGCCGTTCGAGTACACGTTCGACGTGCCATCGTGGCGAAGCCCGAACTGGGCAACATTCGCGTACGGAGAATGCGGAACGTGCGGTTCGTTGACATTGCTCGATCGAGCCGACCCAGCGCAGTACTACGCCGACTACTTTTCGTTCAAGCCTCGGCTCACGAATTCCTCGCGCAAGCGACGCGTATTGGGCGCGGCCGCAAACCGCGTTCTCCTGCGCGAGGGGCCGCTGGGTCGTACCACCGGCCGGGTAGTTCGCCGACCGTACTGGTTGCGTTGGTTCGCCGGCAGCGGCATCCGCCTGGACGCCCAAATCGTGGAAATCGGCTCGGGTTCGGGCGCCCTGCTGCTCGACCTCAATCGCCACGGTTTCAGCAACCTACTTGGCATCGATCCATTCGTGGCCGAAGACATCGAGTACTCCCTTCAGGTTCGAGTCGTTCGCGCCGATGTGGAAGCCGCACCATCCGGAACGGCCGCATTCATCCTGAAGCACTCGCTCGAACACATCGACGACCCCATCGGGCAGCTCAGCACGCTGCGCAGGTTGTTGAAGCCCAACGGCATCGTCGTGATCGAGGTTCCGGTGGCGCAGGGCCCGGTCTGGTCCGAGTACCGCGACAACTGGATCGCGCTCGACGCGCCGGTGCACCGCTTCACCCCGACTCAAGCAGGAATCGAATCCATAGCCGCTCGTTCCGGATACCGAGTCGAACGTCGATTCGGAGAGAGCGTGCCTTACCACTACTCCGGTAGCGAACTCATCTCCCGCCGATGCTCACCGCTCACGCATGCCGCTGACGACGTGCTTTCGCCGTTGGAGATCGCTCACCTCGCCCGCAAGACACGGCGAATTTCGCGAGCGGACGAGTGCCCGCAGATGACTTTCATCCTTCGGCCGGTGGGACAATGACCGCTCCGATCGTCGTCGCAACGGTGTTGGTCAGCAACAACCAGGCCGGACTGGATCACGTGCTGCTGCGGCTCTCGCAACAGAGCACGCTTCCCCAGAGCGTGGTCGTCATCGACAACGCAAG
>JANYCT010000042.1 GCA_025360105.1 Actinomycetes bacterium
GCGCCTCGGCCGGTGTGAATCTGCGCACCGACAGCGAAGGCACCCGGATCGCGTCCAGCATCGGCGAGCATGGAGCGCAGACGTTCGAGCGCGCCCTCGGTACGAGAGCCCGCGGCGCCGAAGAAGAATCCGTCGCCTACCGCGGCGGCCCGTTGCAGCGCGGCATCTGAGCCGCCGCCGAACCAGATCGGGATCTGTCGAGTGGGAAGGGGCAACAGACCCGCCCGATCGACGCGATGGTACCGACCCGTGTAGTCCACGATCGGCTGTTCCCAGAGCAAGCGCAACAGCTCGATCTGCTCGTCGAAGCGCTTGGCCCGATTGCGGTACTCGGTACCGAGCGAGTCGTACTCCACCCAGTTCCAACCGGTGCCGACACCGAGGATGAACCGCCCCTCGGAGAGGAGATCGATCTCGATCGCCTGCTTGGCCACCAACGCCGTTTGCCGCTGCGGCAGGATCAATACCCCGGTCATCAACTCGACGCGTGTGGTCACGCCGGCCAGATAACCGAACAGCACCATCGGTTCGCGGAACGGATCTGCCTCGGTGTAGGGACCCCACAGTGCCGGCTGACGATCCGCATGAACTGCGCCGAGCACGTGGTCATAGGCGATGATGCGATCGAAGCCCAGGTCCTCGGCCGCCTGCCCCCACGAGCGCACAGCGCCTGTGTCGTTACCGATCTCGGTGGTGGGAAGTACTGCGCCAAACTCCATCTGCCTGTGCTAGCAGATCAGGTGCGGCCGATGCGCCAAGATGTCCGCATGACCGATGCTTCGCTGATCACAATCGCCCAACAGGTTCGCTCCGGCCACCGGTCCGCCGTGCAAATCGTGACCGATGCGCTCGCAGCGATCGAGGCCACAAACGCACCGCTGAACGCCTTCATCGATGTGCATCACGAACAGGCGCTCACCGATGCCGCAGCGCTCGATGCGCGCATCGCAGCAGGCGAGTCTGCAGGCCCACTCGCCGGCGTACCGCTGGGCGTGAAGGACACCGAGGACACCAGCGGCTATCGCACCACGTTCGGCTCGAAGCTGTGGGCCGATGCGCCGCTGGCCACCGGCGACTCGATCCTCGTGTCTCGACTCAAGGCCGCAGGATGCATCGTGGTGGGCAAGACGAACACACCCGAGCTCGCGGCAAAGGGCACCACCGACAATCCGTTGTTCGGCGTAACCCGCAACCCATTCGATCCCGCGCGCACCAGCGGCGGCTCGTCGGGTGGGTCTGCCGTTGCGGTGGCCACCGGCATGGTGCCCCTGGCCACCGGATCCGATGGCGGCGGTTCCATTCGTATCCCCGCAGCGGCGTGCGGCCTGCCCGGCTTCAAACCCTCGCTCGGGCGCGTGCCCGATGGCGGCCCGAAACCCGTCGATTGGCATCACCTCACCACGCGCGGCGTGCTGACGCGAACCGTCGACGAACTCCTCGCCGTGCTCGACGTGATCGTGGGTGCGGAACCCACCGACCTCCGTTCGCTTCCCACTCCCCCGGTGCCATGGTCGCTCGCCGTGCGCGAGAGTGCGCTTCCCACACGGGTGGCGTGGAGCCCAACGCTCGGGTATGCCGAGGTGGATCCCGCCATCATTGCCGCGTGCGAAGCAGCCATAGCGCGATTGGCCGACGACGGCATCGAGATCATCGAGGTACCCAACGTGTTCGACACCGATCCCGTGGGTCCCTGGATCACGCTCGTGGCCAGCTACGAGAAGCGCTCCGTGGCAGGCCACGACCTGTCGCTGATGGACCCGATCGTACGCAGCTACATCGAGATGGCCGGCTTCGTGACCACCGAACAGCTGATCCTCGCCGAAGACGAATGCCACCACCTGAACCTGCGCCTGGTCGATCTCTTCAGCCGATGCGATTTGTTGCTCACGCCCACGCTCGCATTCGATCCGGTCGATGTGGATGGCAGCGATGTGAACTTCGTGCGCGCGACCTACCCGTTCAACCTCACCCGTTCACCTGCCGGCACAATGCCTGTTGGCACCAGCGCGGCGGGCATGCCCATAGGCCTACAGATCGTGGGCCCGCAGCACGACGACGTCGGCGTACTCGCGCTGATGCACCACCTCGAACACCGCTGACGAGCTGTTCGCCTCTATGCGGCCGGCACTTGCTGGGTGATGCAATGAATGCCGCCGCCGCCGTAAGCGAGAATGGGGCCAACATCGAGACCGATCACGTCGCGACCCGGATACTGCTCGCCGATGACCGCGAGCATGTCGGTGTCCGCCGGATGATTCGTAGTCGGCACGAGTACGAAGCCGTTACCGACGTAGTAATTGCCGTAGGGAACAGGGCGACGTTCGCCGCCAATCTCGACGAACGGCAACACCGGGATCTCGACCACGTCAAGCAGACGACCCGCAGCGTCGTACGATCCGCGCGCCCAGCGCGCGTTCACATTCATCCGCAACCAGTCGGGCTCGGCAGGATCGTCGCAGCCCTGCACCACCAACACGCCGGGGCGGGCGAATACCGCGACGTTGTCGACATGACCATCGGTGTCGTCATCGTCGGCGAGTCCGTACGGCAGCCAGATCACGGTATCGAGGCCAAGTTCTTCGCTGAGCCGTGATTCGATGTCGAACCGACTGAGACCGGGGTTGCGGTTCGGATGCATCAGGCACTGCACGGTGGTCACGAGGGTGCCTTCACCATCGACGGTGAGTGAGCCACCCTCGAGCACCATCGGGATTTGTCGGCTCGGATGTCCGGCATGCTCGGCCCATCGACCCGCAACGAGCGCGTCCTGATCGAACGGCGCGTACTTGGTGCCCCAGCCGTTGAAGGTCCAGTCGGTGGCCACCCGCGAGCCCTCACCATCGGTGACGTAGATGGGTCCGCTATCGCGAAACCAGGAATCGTCGATGGGGAGTTCGACGATCTCGACGCGACCTCCGCACAACTCGGCTGCCCTAGCCGCCACGGAGCCGGGGTTGGCGATCATCGACACGGGTTCGTATTCGGCGATCGCTCGCGCCACCTGTGCGTGGGCATCTTCAGCCTGCGCCATGAGGTCGCCGTAGATCGCCTGACGCGCCGGCCAGCACAACACGGTGCGCTCGTGCGCGGCGAACTCAGCCGGCATGCGCAGACGTGAGGTCATGCCGGATTGCTGTTTCCGTCGAGGGTGAGCAGCGGACCGTACAGATCGGGGCGGCGATCGCGGAACAGGCCCCACGCATGGCGCATCTGACGATTGGCATCCAGATCGAACGTGGCGGTCACGACCGTTTCGTCGTCACGACCGGCCTCGGCAAGTTTGGCCCCGGTGGCATCGGCGATGAACGAACTGCCGTAAAAGGTGATCTCGCGCTCGCCACCTCGGCCGACCTCGCGGCCGATGCGATTTGCCGCGATCACCGGGGTGAGGTTGGCCCCGGCATGACCCTGCATGACGCGCTGCCAATGACCGCTGCTGTCCCACGCCGGGTCGGGCGGCTCGCTGCCGATGGCCGTCGGGTAGAACAACAACTCGGCGCCCTGCAACGCCATCGCGCGTGCCCCCTCGGGGAACCACTGATCCCAGCAGATGCCAACGCCGATCGCGGCGTGATGCGTATGCCACACGCGAAAGCCTGTGTCGCCGGGGTTGAAGTAGAACTTCTCGGTATAGCCAACGCCGTCGGGAATGTGGCTCTTGCGGTAAATGCCGAGACGCGAGCCGTCGGCGTCGATGATCACCACGGTGTTGAACGTTGCGTTGTTTGCCCGTTCGTAGATGCTGATCGGCAACACCACGTTCAACTCGGCAGCGACACGCTGGAAGTACTCGACAGTCGGATGGCCCTCGAGTGGTAGCGCCCGGGCGAAGTGCTCGGGCAGCATGTCGATGCAGAAATACGGTCCTTCGAACAGTTCGGGAATGAGCGCGATCTGGGCACCATCGGCGACAGCCCTGCGCACGAGCCGTTCTGCAGTTGCGACGTTGTCGGCAACGTGCTCGGACATGGCCATCTGAATGGCAGCGACAGTGACGTTCATGGCCGTCAATCTACTGCGCGGCACCGATTCGTCGTGCTGCCACCATCCGCGCCATGGCATCCGCATAGAGCGGGCCGCACGCCTCGTTGGGCTCGTGAATCGCTGCGATGGGAATCAGATCGGCGAGGCTGCCGACGTCGAGCACCCCGAGTTGCGAGAAGGCCAAGAGCGCCGCCCCGCGGGCGTTCGTTGCGCGCGGTTCGTCGACCCGCCGTACGACGCGACCACACGCATCGGCAAGGATCTGCGCCCATAGCGGTGAGGCTGCCGCGCCACCTCCGAAGGTGAATTCGTCGAACGCCGTGCCGACGAAGTGTTCCACCGCCGGCAACAGCGTGGCCATGTTTAGGGCAACGCCTTCCAAGACCGCGCGTGCGAGGTGAGCGGGCGAGGTCGCTAAGGAGAGCCCAATGAACGCGGCACGCGCGGCAGCATCAGGCGCAGGCGCCATCGCTCCGACCAGCCAAGGAAGAAACATCGTTCCGTCGCAACCGGGGGGAACCTCGCCCGCAAGGTCGATCATCGTCTGCGGAGCCGAGCCGAGCAGCGACGCGACGAACTCGAGCGCCTTGCCACCGGCACCGTTCTCGGCCAGCACCACGTATTGCGATCCGACAGGACTCGGAGCAGTCATCAGCGCCCGCGCGTGGTCCGACCGCGACGTCGGCACGTGCGACACGGCAACCGCCGTGGTGCCGATGACCACGCCACAGCGCTGGGGACCGGTGGCACCGGTGCCGACGGCCGATGTGGTGGAGTCGATCGTTCCGCTGAGCACCGGAGTCCCCGTACGGAGTCCGAGTTCGTCGGCGATCGCTGCCGACAGTTGGCCAACAACAGCGCCCATCGGGACGAGCTGTGGCAACTTGGCGGGCTCGATGCCAGCGCGTCCGATGAGGTCGGTGTCGTAATGAACAGCACCGTGCACCCGGTTGTCCACGAGAAGCAGGGGGAACGCTGTGTTCTGGTTCGCGGTCACCGTGCCCGCGAGGCGGGCGGTGATCGCGTCGACCGGTTCTACGAACGCTGCCGCCCGTGCGTACGCCTCGGGATACTCGTGGCGAAGCAACACGATGTGAGCGAGGTCGTCGGAGCCGAACGGCGCAAGGCCGTGACGCTCGAGCCACACCACGATGTTCTCGCGCCGACGAAGGTGCCGCGTGCGCTCGGCAGCTCGCCCATCGAGCCACATGATCACCGGGCCAACGGGCACTCCATCGACCGCAACCGGCACCACCGACATGTATTGACTGGTGCAGGTGATTGCCGCGATGTCTGACGGCGCGACATGACCGAGCTCCATCACCTCACGCGTGGCCGAAGTGATCTGGCGCCACCACTCGTGTGCATCCTGCTCCACACCGCTATCGGCGACAAGGTGCATCGTCAACGGGCGTGATGCCAACCCCAGGATCACACCGTCATCGCGCGTAACCGCAACCTTCACGCCAGTGGTGCCCAGATCGATGGCGAGGACGTGAGGCACGCTGCACAGCCTGCCGTATCCGACGACGGCCGTCGGCCATTCCTACCCGATTGATCAAGATCAGTGCGGCGGTGGGACCGATCGGTCGCTGACCCAGTTGCCGTGAAACCCGTATGGGATGCGCTGCGGTAGCTCTACCCGGGCGACCTCGCGACGGCTGAAGTCCTGTGCATCGAGGACCACGAGTTCAGCCGTGCCCTTCGGTACGTCGTGGACGAACGTGAGCAACCAGCCGTCGTCTTCTGCGGTCGAGCCGTTGCGGCTCACGAAGACCGGCTCGCCTGCGCTCCGGCCGGGACCGTGATCGAAGACCCAACGCTCGCCGGTGACCAGGTCATGCTTCAGCGTCGGCCATCCCGGCTCCGTGGGCGACGGCGACGCGCAGTAACCGAATCGGTACGGCTTGGCGGTGAGCCGACCGTGATGGCGCGGGAACTCCTGCGGCGTCTCATCGATGACGGTGGTGCTGCAGGTGCGCAGAGTCGGGTTCACGACCCAGCGCTCGAGCCGAGCCAGACCATCGCCAAACGGTCCGATGAGATCCTTCGCGAACATCACCGAGTACACGCACAGATCGATGACGACGGTGCCATCGGGCGCGTCATAGGCATTCATCGGATGGAACGAGTAGCACTCGGGCACGTCGACCCACACGATGTCAGCGGCCTCACCCTCGCGAGGCAGTAGGCCAACGCGTGAGCCGGTGCCCGGCTGCCAGCTGAAGGGGAAGCGTCCGGCAAATGCCAGGTCGAGATCGAGCCGCACGGGGAAGTCGTACACCACGGCATAGCGCTGCGTCAGAGACATGTCGTGCAGCATCGTGGTGTGCTCCATCGGCACATCCACGGTCTTGCGAACCTTGCCGTCGGCAGCGACCACCACGTACTGCACGTGGTCCATCCATTGCGGCAACGCGTAGACCATCGCATGCATCTCGCCGGTATCGGCATCGACCTTGGGGTGCGCGGTGAATGCCCCCGGCAGCGTGCCGAAGAAGTCGTTGCGTGCCACGGTCTCGAGCTCGTAGGTGAGCTCAACCGGGCAGCCACCTGCTTCAACCATCGCCCACGTGGTGCCGGCAAACCCGCCGACGTTCGTGTTCGGACCACCGGTGCTGTCATTCCAGTTGCGGCCGCCGATATCGGGCTGGCCGCGAAGCTCGCTGAGGGCGCTGCTGCCCACATACCGGTTGCGATACCACTCGGCCCGCCCGCTGTTCAGGCGTACGCCGTGCACCATTCCGTCGCCGACGAACCAGTGGTGCGTCTCGGGCGCATCCACCTTCCACGGGTTCGGTCCGTTGCGAAGGTAGCGGCCGGTGAGTTCCGTTGGGAGCTGACCGATCACCGGCAGGTCAAACGCGGTTACCTCATCGGAGACGGGTGCGTAGTTGCCTTCGAGATAACGATTGCCGGCCATGTGGCCCCCCTGTGTAAGAGCGTCGAATTCTCGATAACACTGTTACACAAGGTGTGCGATGTCAAGGCCGTGTGACCGACACCTCAGCTGTCGCTGGGCGGCGACGGCACGTTGACCGCCGCAGCGGGAACCACTTCACCGCGAAGCGCTGCACGCGCCGCAGTGAAGTCCTCGACCGACACCTCGCCACGGGCGAGACGCTCGTTGAGAATCGCCTCGGCACCGGCCGAATGGTTCGGCACGGCGACAGCGGTGTGGGTCGAGTGACGACGGCTGTTGTACAGCAGGATCGCCAACGTGATGACAGCGGCGACGAGGAGGCATCCGAGGATGAAGATTCCTGGGTGATGCCCACCCATGCGACCACCTCGTGGACCAAATTCATTGAGGATGTTCATACCCCGAACGCTAACGGCGTACGAGTTCGCGCCAATGCGCGCGAAGCCGATCTCACCCAACTCATACCCAGCAACAACGGTCGCCGCGAAGGACGAGTGAGGACGGTCGGGGTGTGGCGGCGAGCGAGTAGGGCGAAGCCCGTGCGAGCCGCCACATGCCGAGCGGCCGAACGGCCGAACGGGCCGCAGACAGAACTACTTCGCGGTCAGCAGTTCCTCGATGCGGGCGAGCGTGCTGGTCATGGCTTCGTTGGTCTTCTTGCGTAGCGGGCGGACCATTGGCTTGAGGATTTCCTGGCTGATATCCCAGCTCTCGCGCACCAACGTGCCGCCGTCAGCGGGCTCGAGTTCATAGCGCCAGATACGCCCCCCGACGAACCTGGCCATGAGTCCACTCGGTGGGCGCGACTGCCAGGCGATACGCCGATCCTCCTCGAACTCCACAACGGTGCTCTGCATCGAGTAGCCGAAGCCCGCCTTCATGTCCATACCGAACGTCGATCCGAGCTTCAATCGCTCGGAACCCGTGGTGGACTCCCTGACAGTGCCCGAGCCGTCGATGTCCTTGTGGCGAGATGGATCGGCGAGCAAGGCAAAGATCTCTGAGGCAGGCGCGGGAATGAACCGCTCCACTGTTTCAACATCGGGGGTGCTGGTCATGACCACAACGCTAACGGCGTTGGTTGCGGCCGGCTACCGGGTGAGCACGCGGTAGCGCGTACGGGGCCCGTCGCTGTCGATGTAGCAGCCCTGAAGGTGCCGCAAGCCCTCGTTGGGATCGAACGCCGTACGGCCGTGCAACACCCTGTTGTTGTCGAACATCATCAGCTGGCCCGCCTGCAACAAGAAACGCACTTCGAACTCGGGACTCGCCAACAAGTTTGCCAACTGCTGACGGGCCGAGTGATACCGACGCGTGGCCACATCGCTCATCACTGGCAGCTCGTCGAGCCGGGGGCTGTAGTTCAGACCGGTCACGGTGCCGCTGTGATCGCGGTCGATCACGGTGCGGACAGTAACGATGTCGGTAGTCGCATCGCGATAACGAAATCGCACCGGCACCGTGGCGAGCAGCTCCACTGCCTCCGCGTCGTCGTGCTGCAACTGTTCAACAACGGCGAGTCCATCGACCAGGGTAGAGAGCCCACCGGTGGTTTCGTTGACCAAACAGTGCAGCATCTGGATGCCGGGCACGGGTGTGCGATAAGGGTTGTCGGTGTGCGGGCTCAGGGGCACGGCGCGATAGGCGAGGTCGGTGGAGTTGGGGATGGATCGCACGTCGAAGACCGGACCGAAGTTGGTGTCGCGCACGAACCCGAATTGGCACGCCACATCGAGCAGGGTACCTGCCACGTTGGGCACGCCATCGAGCACGATTGTTCCGTATGCAAGAAAGTCGCTGAGGGCTGCGACCTCGGCCGCCGGGTCGGCCATCGCGGGCCAGTGATGCACTCTCGGCTGGCCGCTGCCGGCGCGCCACGGGGTGGGCTCGGGCAGGCCCTCGCTCAGTTGGAGATTTGCCAGCAGTTCGGCCTGGTCGTACACGGATGTGTGGCCATCGCTGAACGTGACGGTCAGGGCACCGCCGTTCGCATCTGCTGCTGTGAGATGCAGATCGATGGGGAGCAGATGTGGATCGAACAGGCGCTGACCGGTCATGCGATCACACTGCGTGTCCTCAGGACTGTGTTGTCGCAGCCACAGCGCCGGGAGTGCGACCTCAGTGCCGCCGCCGTTCGCACAGACGCACGGATATCCATCGCTGATGCCGACGAGAATCTGGGCCATCACCTACCTCCTGCTCACGACACGACAGTGAATCACCGCACGGCCGTGCTGCAAATCGTAGCGCGGGCGGCCTACACGATCTTGAGTCGGTCCCCCGCGGTGTCGATTGCCTTACTCGTGGTGAGTGTTCGCGGTCCGAGCACTTTGGCGACGAGATGATCGCCGGCGGTAGTGGGTGCGTAGCGCGCCGGGTTGTCGACGGAACAGCACGTCGGGACGCACTGCACGACCGCGTCGTGGTTGCCGTCGAAGAAGAACGCCACCGACCGTCGCAGAGCGGAGCCATCCGCCGTCGCTGGTGGCGGCACCACGCGATGCAGCGTCGAGCGCCAACGGTCGTTCGTCCACTGTGCGGTGAGATCGCCCAAGTTCACGAGCAGCGCCCCCGGCACCGGCGTGACACCGTGCCATGCTCCGTCGGGGCCGACGATCTCGAGCCCCGGCACCGCATCGGCATACAGCACGGTGACGATGCCGTAGTCGGTGTGCGCGCCCATGCGCATCTGCGTGGAATCGGGCGGCGCATCTCCCGGCCGACGCTCGTAGTGATTCACGCGCATGGTCAACGTGGATCGATCGACGAACGGACGGAACCAGTTCTCACCGAGCCCCAACGCAATGGAGAACACATCCGTGAGGCACATCGCCACTCGGTGAGCCTCGCCGAAGTACGCATTCAGTGCCGGGCGCAGCGACAACGGTGTTGCGGGCCACACGTTCTGTGCGAAGAACCCGAAATGGTCATCGGCATGAAACGGATCGTCACGGTCCACGTCATCGGGGCCGATGTTGAACGCCTCGAAAAGATCGGGTCGCGCCTGGTCCACACCCAGGCTGTACGCAAGCGCCTCGGTGCCCATCGCGGCATAACCGCGATTGATGCCGGGATGGTCGGGCACGGCGAGCAGCTTGGTCTCCAGTGGAAGCGCAAAGAAGTCGTCGGAGGCCGTGAGCATCGCCGCGATCACGTCGACCGGGATGCCGTGACCGACCACCTGCATGAAGCCGACCGAACTGCACGCCGCGTCCACACCACGGGCGAGAGCGCGGCGGTCGCCGCGGGTCCACTCCTGCAGATCGATGACGGGGACATCCATGAACCCGACACTAGTGATCTCGCCACGGGTAGCGTCTGGCGATGCCCGCCGCCGTTCTGTCTACGCCTGCCGAGTTGCTGACGAAAGTGCCCGTCGCCACGCTCATGAAGCAGGGCGATCTTCGTCTCGCAGGTGACCGACTCTCCTTCATCACGCATAGCGGAGAGGTCGTGCTCGACGCACCAGTCGACGAGATCCACTCGGTGGTGCCTGCTGCCACCGGCATCCACGTGTGGCACAACACGCGATGCCTCCGGTTCGCGTTCAAGGCCAATCGCGCCCTTGCCGCTACCTGGGTCGCAACGTTGACTCCGCTGATGGGCACCCCTCCCGAAGGGCTTCGCGTCCCCGCGCCATGGCCGAGGTGGATGTGGATGTTGGCCGTCGTCGGCGGAACGGCCGTCCTCGTCATGTTGGTCATTGCGCTCACGAAGATCAACAACTAGGGGATCGAGTGGACCACGAACAACGCCTTGCCGACACCATCGACCACAGCGAGATCCGTCGACTCCAAGATGCCTATGCCGACGTGGTCTCGCGACGCCAGTGGCACGAATTACACGAGCTGTTCCTGCCCGACACCATGCTGCATCTCGATCTGCGCGACTCCACTATGGAACTTGTCGGGCCACAGGCCATCGGCGAGTTCATTGGTCAGTCGGTCAGCCAGTTCGAGTTCTTCCAGTTCGGCATTCTCGGCACCCGAGTCCACCTGCGTAGCCGCGACGACATCAACCGTGCCACCGCGCGCATGTACATGACCGAACTCCGCCAGACACCCGACGGCCACTGGTCACAGATCTATGGCGTGTACCACGACCGGTATGCACGGGTCGACGGGCGATGGTGGTTCGCTCATCGCACCTACCACTCGCTCGCCCGCAACAATCAGCCGGCCACAGTGTTCGACTTCCCGCATCACCTCGGTCTCGACGA
>JANYCT010000083.1 GCA_025360105.1 Actinomycetes bacterium
GTGCTCGCAACCGGCCATGGAATGTTCGGACTCAGTCTCACGCCGTCAAGTGCACTGGCGCTCTCCGAGTTGATCATCGACGGACACAGCTCCATCGATCTGTCCGACTTCGACCCCGATCGGTTCCGGCTCCGCCACTGACCCCGTCTGAGCCGGAGATTCAGCCGATCTCTGTGCCCCACACATCCGACAACGTGAACCCGGTCTGATACGGGTCCGCCGGATCCACCGACACAGTGCGCGTGCCCACCACCCAACCGCGGCCCGAAATACGCGGGAGAATCGCTGCACGATCACCGACACTGGTGGTTCCGGTGATCTGCACCTGGAACTCGCTGTCGATCAACGACGTAGCCGTGAACTGCTGGCCCACCGCTGCGTGACCACGCGCGTGCATGCACGCCAGACGTGCGGAGTTACCTGTGCCGCACGGCGACCGATCGATGCGTCCGCTGAGCACGGTGGCCCCGCGCAGCCAACCGTTGGCCGGTTCGTCGTCGCCGATCACCATCACATAGGAGATGAAATTGATCTCGGCGTACTGGGGATGCTGCACGTGGATGTCGCGCCGGGCGGCCACGGATACCGCCGTCGCGGCCTCGACGACATCGCGTGCCGACTGACGGTCGAGCTTCACACCCAACGCCTCGGCGCGGACCAACACGTAGTAGCAGCCTCCGTAGGCGACATCGACCGTGATGGTGCCATATCCCTCGACCTGCAACGCCAGATCGAGCGACTCGACAAACGACGGTACGCCCTCGATGGTGACGCGTTCGCAGCGTCCGTCGACGCAGGTGGCACGGGCACGCACCAATCCGGCTGCGGTCTCGAGCACCACATCGGTGTACGGCTCGGTCATCGCGACACTGCCGGTCTCGAGCAGCGCGGTCACCACGCAGATGGTGTTCGACCCGCTCATCGCATGGGCGCGGTCAGCTTGCAGGATGACAAAGCCGGCGTCGGCACCCTCGACTGTGGAGGGGTACACGATGTTGGCACTCGCCTGCGGGCGACCACGCGGCTCGGTGGTGAGATAGCGCCGAATGGTGTCGTCGGTCTCGTTGATGTAGCGCAGCTTTTCGCGCATCGTGACGCCGGGGATGGGGAACACACTGCCCAGATAGCACGTGCCCTGTTCACCCTCGGCATGTACCTCGATCGCGTGAAAAGTGCGGGTGGCGCGCATGGGCGTGGCGGCTCAGCCCTGGCCGGTTGCGGCGAAGTCGGCGATAGCGGTGTCGAGAATGGCCAGCAGTTCGGTGCGAGCATCTGCGGGAAGCGCCAGGAGCGGGCGCCGCACGTCGCCACAGTCCACACCGAGATGCGCAAGGCCAGCCTTCACCTTCTGGTTGTAGCTGCCGGCCTCCATGTGCTGAATCCATGGCAACAGGGCTCGGTACTGTTCTCTCCCCAGATCGATGTTGCCGCTGAGCATCGTGTTGACGAACGCAACGTGCTGCGCGGGTAGCACGTTGGCGGTGCCTGCCAGCCAGCTGCGAACGCCCCACGACATGTAGTCGAAACACTGATCATCGGAGCCGCACATCACCGTGATTCGACCGTCGTAGCGGTGCTGCAGCGCAAGGAAGCGGGAGAAGTCGCCACTCGATTCCTTGATTGCGATGACTTCAGGCAGATCCGCGAGCTCGTCAAGGGCGTCGAAACCGAATTCGATGCCGGCACGGGCCGGATAGTTGTAAAGCACCACGGGGAGCCCGCCTTCGGCCGCAACTGCCGTTACGTGTGTCGCGAGCTCGTGCTGATTCGGCAACGACGTGGGCGGACCGGCGAGCATGACGGCGTCGTAGCCCAACTCGCGGGCCAACGCGGCGAAGGCAATGGCGTCTCGGGTGGCACCAGCGTTGCACCCTGCGATGAGCTGCACCCGCCCGCCGACGATGTCGCGAGCGAGAACGAACTGCGCGTTGCGCTCGTCGGTCGTGAGGGCGTAATACTCACCGGTTGTACCCGCGACGACCACACCGGCCACGCCGCCAGACAGCTGGTATTCGAGCACGTCGGCATAACGCGCCTCGTTCACCAATTCGTCTTCATGGAATGGTGTCGCGGTGGGCACGTACACGCCCTCGATCTTCATGGCGTTGCTCATTGCCCGACTGTACCACCGGGTTTTCTGTGTCGCTTTGCCGCTAGCCGAGCGCCATCAGCCCTACGCCCACCGATGCCATGAGCAGCCCCACGAACTGCCACCAGCGCAGACGCTCGCGATTCACCACTGCGGAGATCAGTACGGCGGCAGCAGCGAATTGCGAGGCCGCGACTGAAACGGGACCCGCCGAACCGTAGCGATATCCGAGCTGCAGTAAACCCATCGCCAAACCGGCGATCAGGCCGTTGGCGATGGCGGGCAGCCGCGCCGGACGCTTGGTGATGATCCACGGCGCCTTCACGAATGGCGCGGCAAGGGTGAGAAACACCAGCCCGGACAGGCGTTGAATCGGCACAGGTGCGAGGCCGGCGGTATCGGCGGTGAGGTCAAGCAACGTGAACGACATGCCGATGCCGATGCCGGCGAGCACCCCGAATAGCAACCCAAGTTTGATGTCGCCGCGCCCGCCGGGCTGATAGGTACTGAACGCCACGGCAGTGACGCCGACGACTGCACCGAGCGCGCTCACCGAGCTGAGGCTCTTACCGCGAAAGAGGTCCACCATCAGCGGCACTACGGCCATCAGTACCGAGGCAACCGGCGCGACTATCCCGATTGAGGCTTTGCTGTAGGCCACGTAGAGGCAGAGCAGGCTTGTGCCGATGAGCACGCCCGACAGCACCGCATACACCACGTCGCTGGTGCTCAAGGTGAATGGCTTCAGCACCAGGAATAACGGGGTGAAAACCAACGCAACCAGCAGTGCCGTGCGCGTCACCGAGATAGACGGCTGCGTTCGCGAAGCAATGTTGGCAAACACGTCGGACGCGCCGAACCCGAGCGCAGCCAGAACACCGAGAAGAATCCCCATGGTCAGCGAGCGTGCTGCGTGGGTGATGTTGCGTCAGGCGCGGCGCCGCGGTCGGCCAACGACGGCGGCGTGCCCTGCGGCTGCACGAGGCCGTGACGGGTACCATGCACGCCCGCATAGCCGGCTCGCTCAGCAGGCCCCCACCCCCGCAACGCTTGGTCGGGAAGACGAAATACTTGTACATGCAACGGGTTGCAGTTCGGCTCGGCATCGGAGCCCTCGCCCCATAGCGGTACGGCCAGATCGCCGCCCGGGCACAATGAGATCGCCATCAGCAGATCGATCTCGGCGAGCATCTCCACGCGATCTCCGGGCACCGCGGGACACGTCTTCATGAAGTACCGCTTGTCGTCGGGCATCAATCCCGTCACCTGGAACAGGTTGATCACATCGTGCACATCGAACTCAGTGAGGCCGAACTGCGTCACGGCGCGAACCAGGTTGGAGTGACAATGGAAGTCGTACGGAGCACCAGACAGCATCTGGTTCACGTACGGGTCGCATCGCGTGCCGAGCAGATCGTGACAACCCGCGTCGTCGGCGTCGCGGCCATAGTGCAACGTGTCGACGAGGAACGTTGCCATCGGGCGCAGGAACGGCAGGTTCGACCACAACCGATGCCCCTCGGTGAGATGCGTACCGTAGAACTGGCGTGTGCGCGCCGCCCAGAACCGTTCGCGTGGATCCATGCGACTCCACAGGTTGAGATCGACGACCTGCGGGCCATCCACCGTGGTGAATCGCACGACATGGCCGGCCGGCACCTCGAACGCGAACCCAGACCGAACCGGCACGACCGTGTCGAGCACGCACACGCGCTCGACATCGGCAACACCACAAACGCGCGAGATCACCTCCGCGTCGGCGACGAGTGGGCTGCCGACGCTGGCAACGTAGGAAGGAGACGGCATTGCGGCTCTAGACCACGTTGTGTTCGCGCCGGATGTCGTCGAGGTGGAACCGATCGACATCGAATGCCGACACGTTGACGATCGGCGTTTGGCCGAGCACGAGATCGCGCATGACCTCTCCCACCGCGGGCCCGAGCAGGAACCCGTGGCCCGAGAAACCGGTTGCATAGAAGAACCGGCGCAACGACGACGACTCGCCGATGATGCCGTTGTGATCCGGCGTGGTTTCGTAAAAGCCTGTCCACCCACCCGCGATGCCGACGTCGAGTAAGTGGGGAGCTCGCCGCGCGGCGACCTCGCCGACCACTTCGAGCCAGTCGGGACGACATTCAAATTCGAAACCGGCAGGTTGATCGGGGTCGGCCATGCCGAACAGCAGCCCTTGACCCTCGCCGTGGAAGTAAAACCCGGTAGTGAAATCAATCGTGAACGCAAGGTGCTCGGGCAGGCCGGGCATCGGCTCGGTGTACCAGATCGGGCGGCGAACAGGATCCACCGGCAGGGTGAGACCAGCGAGGTCGCCGATGAGCCGCGACCATGGGCCGGCAGCGCACACCACCGTGTCGGTGGCAATGCGACCGTGGGAGGTAACAACGCCGGTGATGGTGTCACCGTCGCGTTCAATTGCGGTGACCGAGCAATTGGTGAGAATACGAACACCGAGCGCACGGGCCGCTTGCGCATAGCCCTCGACCACCGCACCGGTGTTGGCGTGGCCATCGCGAGGACAAAACGATGCCGCCAAGACGTCGTCGACACTGGCAAATGGTGACAACTCCCCAGCCTCGCTGGCCGACAGCATTCGACTCGGCACCCCCAGGCTGTTCTGTAGCGCAACGCTGCGTTCGAAGGTGCTCACGTCGTCAGGATTCGTGAGCAGGAAGAGATAGCCGACCTGATCCAGATCGATGTCGTGACCCGGGCGCGTACCGAAGCGCTCGAACGCGTCCATCGACCGCAAGGCCAGTTCGATGTTCACCGCATCGGAGAACTGCAACCGAACGCCACCGGCTGCCTTCGATGTGGAGCCACTGCCCAGCTGTTCAGCTTCGATCACCACGACATCACCGTGACCGGCCTCGGCAAGATGGAACGCGGTGCTGAGGCCCATGACGCCACCGCCGATCACGACGACGGAGCCGTGAGTCGGTGCGGCGTTCATGGGACTCAGAGTATCGCTCATCAGGTCTGGGGCACCCGCCGTGCTAGGCGTGACCGAGATACGCGTTGCGGACGTCTTCGTTGTTGGCGAGATCCTTCGCCGCGCCCTGCAAACCAATGTGTCCGGTCTCGAGCACGTAGGCATAGTTGCCGATGTTCAACGCGGCGAGAGCGTTCTGCTCGACCAGCAAAATGGTGGTGCCCTGGGAGTTCACGCGCTCGATGATTTCAAACACCACGTCGACGAGCACGGGAGCCAGGCCCATCGAGGGCTCGTCGAGCAAGAGCAGCCGCGGACGGGCCATGAGCGCACGGCCCATTGCAAGCATCTGCTGCTCGCCGCCCGACAACGTGCCACCCTTTTGGGCGATGCGTTCCTTGAGACGAGGGAAGAGGTCGAACACTCGCTCCATGTCCTCGACAATGCCCGCCTTGTCGCGGCGCATGAACGAGCCGAGTTCCAGGTTCTCGGCGACGGTCATGCGTCCGAAAATGCGCCGACCCTCAGGGCTCTGGGCGATACCGAGCTTGGCCACTTCATTGCCGCGCAGGCCCGACACCTTGTTGCCCTCGAACATGATCTCGCCCTTGCGCGGCTTGAGCAGACCCGAAATGGCGCGCATGGTGGTGGACTTGCCGGCGCCGTTGGCACCGATGAGGGTCACGATCTCGCCCTGATACACATCGAGTGAGATGCCCTTCACGGCAGCGATGTTGCCGTAGTACACCTCGAGATCAGTGATAGTGAGCACGGGCGGTTGCCCACCGCCGCGCACGGCCGCGTTGTCTGCAACAGGACTCATGTGCTGTTCGCTCACTTCGCGGCCTCCGATCCGGACTTGCCGAGATAGGCCTCGATCACCCGTTGATCGGAGCGGATGTCGGCTGGAGTTCCCTCGGCGATCTTCGATCCGTATTCGAGAACCGTGATGCGCTCGGACACGCCCATCACCACCTTCATGTCATGCTCGATGAGCAGCACCGTCACACCACGTTCGTCGCGCACACGGTGCACAAATGCGGTGAACACCGCCGACTCCTGCGGATTCATGCCGGCCGTAGGCTCATCGAGCAGCAGCAGCTTGGGCCGTAGCGCCAACGCACGCGCCACTTCCAAGCGGCGCTGATCGCCGTAGGGAAGGTTCTTTGCGAACTCATCGTCGACACCACCGATGCCCACGAACTCGAGCAACTCTTTGGCCGTCTGGCGAGCTTCGCGCTCCTCGCGGCGCTGCTTGGGCGTTCTGATGATGGTAGAAACCACGCCGCTCTTGAGATGCGGATGCATCGCAACCATCACATTCTCGGCCGCAGTCATGGCACCGAACAGACGAATGTTCTGAAAGGTGCGGGCCATGCCGAGTGCCGCAATCTTGTGCGGTGGCACACCGAGCACACTCTGGCCGTCGAAGTCGACGTGGCCCTGCGTGGGCGTATATAGCCCCGTGAGAACGTTGAAGAACGTGGTCTTGCCTGCCCCGTTCGGACCGATGAGGGCCACGATGGAACCTTCGGGGATCTGAAAGTCGACATCGTTGACGGCCACGAGGCCACCGAACTGCACGCGAACTTCGCGGGCGTCCAAAAGGATGTCGGTCATGACGCAGCTCCCGCCGTTTCGATGCTCTGCACCTGTTTGTCGGCTTTCTTCAGTTGCTTCGAACGCGCAGCGGGGATGAATCCCTCCGGGCGGAACAGCATCATCAGAACGAGTACCAGCCCGAAGAAGCCAAACTCGAACTTCTTGAGATCGACACTCGTTCCGAAGCCTTTGTTGACTTGGGTACCGATCCACACAAGGCCGGTGTAGTTGAACCAGGTGATCGCGATGCCACCCAGTACTGCGCCCCACACATTGCCCATGCCACCGAGAATCACGCTGCAGAGCACGATGATCGAGAAGCTGAATGTGAAGTTGTCGACGTTCACTGTGCCGACGATGGTGGCATAGAAGGCGCCACCGACTCCACCGGCGATCGCGCCGACGGCGTACGACCACAGCTTGGTGCGCATCAACGGAACGCCCATCAAACTCGCCGCAAGCTCGTCCTCGCGAATGGCCATCCACGCACGGCCGAGGCGACCGTCGCGCAACTTGATCGAGGCGTACATGAACAGCGCACAGAAGACAAGGATCACGTAGTACTTGGTTTTGTAGTCGCTGGAGGTGATGGTGGCGGGGATGCCGGGAAGCCGGGAGAGGAATCCCATACCGATCTTGTCGACCGGGCCGATGCCCTTGGTGCCGTTGGTGAGGTTGTAGCCGAACACGTCGTCGCCGTTGCGGAACACCTCGGGCAGGATTTCACCGAAACCGAGCGTCACAAGCGCGAGATAGTCGCTCTTGAGTCGCAGCGTTGGTGCACCGATCACCAGACCTGCCAATGCAGCGATACCTGCAGCAATGAAGATGACGATCCAGAACGAAATGTGGATGCCCTTGATGTCGGCCGACGCGGTCGACAAGAAGTGGAAGTTGATCGCGAACTGTTTGTCCGACGGGTCACGCGGGTTGACCTGATAGAAGAAGTCCGACATGAACCAGGCCGCCGTGTAGGCGCCGAACAGGAAGAACGCCACGTAGCCGAGGTCGAGCAGACCCGCGAAACCGACCACGATGTTGAGTCCGAGGGCAAACAGCGCGTACACCGCACAGAGCACTACGGTGAACAGCGGCAGCGGGCCGTCGGTGCCGGTGGCAAGGTAGTTGGGGATGAGCCACGCCACCACGAGCACAGCGAGAATGCCCGTATACCTGGCGAACTTCTTGCCAGCGGGTGTGGTGGGTTGCAGTCGTTCGATCGTTGAGCTGAACATCTAGACCTTCTCCTGCTGATGCTGGCCGAAGATGCCACCCGGGCGGAAGATCACCATGATGATCAGGATCGAGAACATGACTGTCTGCGTCCACTTCTGACCAGGGAAGTGCGGAGCGCCGTCGTTGAGCGCTTGAATCACGCCGATCAGCACGCCGCCGACGACGGCGCCGACGAGGTTGCCGACGCCACCAAGCACGGCAGCGGTGAAGGCGATGAGGCCGAGCCGGAAGCCGGCGTCATAGCGAGTGTTTCCGTTCACCTGTACGAAGAGCACACCTGCGGCGCCGGCGAGCGCACCACCGAGAGCGAAGGTGAATGAGATGATGCGGTCCACGTTGATGCCCATCAGAAGTGAGGCATCACGATCCTGGGCGGTGGCGCGCATTGCCTTACCCACGCGAGTCTTTTGCACGATCCATGTCATCAACAACAGCAGCGGGATGGTGACAGCGACCACCACGATGTACTTGACGCGAATCTCGATCGAGCCGATGTTGACCGAGGACGTCGGTAGCACGCTGGTGCGCGAATGCGGAGCCGAACCGTTCATCAAGATGCCGATGTTCTGGAGAATGAAGCTCACACCGACAGCGGTGATGAGCGGAGCGAGTTTGGGTGCGTTGCGCAGTCGCCGGTAGGCGAGCTTTTCGATGACAATGTTGATGAGGGCACAGGCCGCCATCGCAAACACCATCGTGAGCGCAAGCAAGGCCCACGACTTGGGCGACGAACTCGTCTGCTTGAGCCACTCTTCGAGGAAGATCGCCCCGACCACTGACCCCAACATGAACAAGTCTCCGTGGGCGAAGTTGATCAATTCGATGATGCCGTACACCATCGTGTAACCGAGTGCGATCAGCGCGTAGAGCGCTCCGTTGGACAGGCCAATGGTCAGGACCTGGGTAAAGATGACTGGATCGGTGGCGAAACTCCAAATGATCCAGGCCACCCCCCCGGCCAGTACTGCCATCCCCAACAGAGACTCGAGCTTGAAGCGCGGTGCCGAACGTTCGGCTGTTGCCATAGTGAAAATACCCCTGTTGCAGGTTGGGGTGGCCCCAAGCGGGGCCACCCCAACACCAGTGTCATTCGTGAATACTTTTCAGCTGACCGAGGTCAGCTGACTGGCCATGCCTTCAGGAACGTCTCGACGTTGCCCTTCATCAGCTGGATCGACATGTCGCGAACGGTCACGTCGCCCGCCTTGTCGATTCCGAACTCCTTGCCGATGACCGACTTGTCCTTCGGCACGGTGATACCCGAGAACGCTGCAGCGAGCGTGCCCTTGCGGGTACCGTCGCCCTTGGCGATGGCGGCCATGATGAACTGCGTTGCCGCAGCGCCGTAGATGGCATAGGCCGAGGCCGGGTCGTGGCCGAACTTGGTCTTGAAGTCAGCAACGAACTTGGCACCAGCACCGCCGGCCTTGACCAGCTCGGAAGCGGGCAGACCTGCGAAGGTGATGTACATGTCCTGCGCTTCGGCCAGCTTCTGCACTGTTGGGTAACCGGTGAAGCCGTCGGGAGCAATGAGCTTGACGGTGCCGGTGTTCGGCCCGAGCACTGAAACCTTGTCACGGATCAACTGCTCACCGTTGTTGTCGTTGATACCACCGAGGTAGACACAGTCAGGGTTGAGTGCCTTGAAGCCCTCGAACAATGCTGTGTAGTTGGGCTGCTTGGCATCCCATGCGGCGGTGGCGACGACTTCGATGCCGGCCTTCTTGGCTGCGGAAGCGAACGCCGAGGCGACGCCAACACCGTAGGTCTGTGCATCGTTGAGCACGACGCACTTCTTGACCTTGAGGTCCTGAGCGGCGAACTGTGCGCCGGCCGAACCCTGCAGGTCGTCGGTTGCGATGACGCGACCGTAGTTACGGACACCGGTCGGGTAGTACTTGTCGGGCTCGCCCGGATCCCAAGCCTTGGTGATACCAGGGTTGGTGTTGGCATGCGAGACCATGAGCATCGGACCGGTTGGGTCCTGGTTCAGTACGGGGATCTCGATCTTGGCGCAACCGGAGTTGTAGGTACCCATGACGGCGATCTCTGCCTTGTTCGCCACATGATCGTTGGCGTTCTTGGCGCAGGTTGCGTCGTCCCAGCCACCCTTGGCAGCGGTGGAGTTGTCGTACGGCTTGACCGTGATGGAGTATTTGCCGGCCTTGCCGCCAGCCTGCTCAACGACGAGGTTCACGGCGTTGTTGGTGTCGGCGGACGCATCGGCTGACGCACCCTGCAACGGCAGGTCGGTCGAGATGACGAGTGACGCACCGCTGGCGCCGGTGGTGCCGCCGGTGGCAGTGGTTCCGCCTGCAGCGGTGGTGCCGCCGGCTGGGGTGGTTGTTGTTGTCTTTTTGTCGCTTCCGCACGCAGTGGCGACCACTGCGAGGGCTACGAGTAGGGCCGAAGCCTTCCTGAGCATCATGTATTGCCTTTCGTTGGCATGGTTTCCTCCCCCGAGGCAGATGAACAACGGATGGCCGCCGAACATCCACCCAAACCGCAACAGCGGCCCTGGGACACGGCACGGGCGCCGCGTTCGAGCATGGTAGTTCATAACCAGTAGTGCTTCAAGGTTCGCGCGCTTTGTTAACAGCCGCGCCCAGTATGAACGCAGCCTGACGACTTGGTGCTCGATCATGCTCGATGGAAGGGCGCTAGCGTCGGACGACATGGACTCCACCACAGCCGTGCCCCAACCGACGCTCGGGGCCGATACTGCCAACAGCTGCGAGGTGTTACTCATCCGCCATGGCCGGTCGGCCGATGTGGTGCCCGGAACGGTGGATTCAGCCGATCCTGTCCTGCATGTCGAAGGAATCGCCCAGGTGGCGCTGCTGGCCGAACGCCTCGCTGCGAAGACCCTCCACGCGGTGTATTCCTCGCATCTCGAGCGGGCCCGGATGACGGCGGCACCACTCGCGGCATCGCGAGGTCTCGAGGTCGGAGTGTTCAACGATCTCGAAGAGGTGCGCCTCGGCGACTGGAGCAACGGCGAGTTCCGCAGGCGCGCGTCGGTTGGAGACCCTCAGTTTCTGGCATGGGTGCGCACTGGCCGATGGGACGGCATTCCCGGGGCGGAGGGCGACGAGGTATTTCGGGCACGCGTCGCCGGCGTGGTCAACGAACTCGCTCGGCGTCACTGCGGCGAATCGATCGCCGTGGTAGCCCACGGCGGAGCCATCGGCGCGTATCTCGCGAGCGTCCTCGGAATCCACCGCTCGCTGTGGATGACTGTTGAAAATACGAGTATCAGCGTTGTGCGCATCGCCGATAACGGACCCACGGTTGTTGCTGTCAACGACTGCCATCATCTCTACGATCCCGTGCTCGGCCGAGCGCCGCTTCGGCTGTAGGCCGCCACTGGCCCGACGAGTACGGTCAGCGACGTGAGCACCGTCCCCACCTCATCCACTGCGGATCGCCCCGCCCCCATTCGTACACCGATCACCGAGATGCTCGGCATCGATTACCCGATCGTGCAGGCACCGATGGGGTGGATCGCCCGCTCGCAGCTCGCCTCGGCGGTGTCGAACGCCGGCGGGCTCGGCATCATCGAGACGTCGTCGGGTGAGCTCGACAACATCCGTCGCGAGATCATCGCGATGCGCGAACTCACCGACAGGCCCTTCGGCGTCAACATTGCCCAACTGTTCGTGCGTGATCCGTCGATCGTTCAATTCGTCGTGGATCAGGGCGTCAAGTTCGTGACCACTTCAGCGGGCGACCCCACGAAGTACACCGCACAGCTGAAAGACGCCGGCCTCACCGTGTTCCACGTGGTCCCGACGCTCGCTGCCGCACTGAAGGCAGTGGGTGCTGGGGTCGATGGTCTGGTCGTGGAAGGTGGCGAGGGTGGCGGATTCAAGAACCCGCGCGACGTGAGCACGATGGTGCTGATCCCGCTCATTGCGTCGCACGTCGATGTACCGATCGTCGCTGCGGGAGGCATCTGCGACGGAGCGTCAATGGCCGCAGCGTTCGCACTCGGTGCTGATGGGGTGCAAATGGGAACTCGTATGGTCTCTGCAGCGGAGTCACCCATCCACGACAACTGGAAACAGGCGATCGTCAATGCGGCCGAGACCGACACCGTCTTCCTCAACCGCTTCTCGCGCCCGGGGCTTCGTGCGTTGCGTACCGATCGAACAAGTCGACTCGAACACCTCGATCACGTCGACATGAGCGAGTTCGGTACGGCGATGGACCTGTACTTCGGCGGCGACATGGAGGCGTCGATTGCGCTCACTGGCGAAGTTGCGGGTCGTATCGATGCTGTCCGCAGTGTTGTTGACATCATCCACGAAACGATCCGTGTATTCCGCGAAGTTGCCGCGGGGTTCTCCGCATACACATGATCCACCCGTGAGCGGGTGCCGCTCGATACTGTACGGATCTGCGGGTGGAGACCCTGTGAGTGGACGCAACGCGTCCGGAGGCCCCCGCATGCAATTCGACACCATCAAGAAACTGCTGATCTATCTCGCGTTGGCGTTCGTGGTCGTCTCGGTGTGGACCGACCCGTCGGGCAGCGCAAGCGCCGCAGGTACATTCCTGCACACGGTTGGCGGGTTTTTCTCAACCGCCATCAACAAGGGCTCGGTGTTCATCAAGGGTCTCGCCAACTGACACAGGAACGGCGCCAGCAACGGTGCTCGTCGACAGCCAGAGCTGCATCGTCGCAACCCACAGCCCGGTCGCAAGAGCGACGTGGAACGCCACCAACACCGCCGGCACACCGGTGAAGTACTGCGTGTAGCCCACAGCTGCCTGTGTGATGGCCAACACCATCCATGTGGTGATCGCCGTATCGAGGACCTGCCGATCGGCGCGGCGGGAACGTAGACCCCACACGAGCAAGAGCATCGCACCGATGGCACACATCACCGTGATGCCGTGCACCCGCGCGACCGTGCTGATGGCCGCGTGAAAGCGCTTGGCCTTCTCGTCACCCGCGTGGGGTCCGGAACCGGTGACGAACGTGCCCGTGACGAGGGCAACCCCGCTGAGCACAGTCACCAATCGCACATTCGACCGAGTGGCTGCCGAGACGGCAGGGGCGCGTACGCCGACATCCGGCTCGCCGGCACGCCACACCAACACCGTGGCCAGACCAACGAGCACCATGGAGAGCAAGAAGTGCTGCTGGTTCGCGAACGGGTTGAGCTTGGTCAGCACCACGATCGCCCCAACCAGTCCTTGCAGCGGCACCCCGAGGGCGATCAACACCGCGAGCGTGGTGAGGTCGCGCCGACGCGGCACGCGCTTGATCGCGCCGAGAACGGCGGCGATCACCACGATCATCACCAACCCGGTGAACAATCGGTTGATCTGTTCGATCGCACCATGGGTCGTGGACACATCGATGAACTTCGAAGCGCTGCAGTTCGGCCAGTCGGCACATCCGAGGCCGGAGCCGCTGAGGCGCACCGCCGCGCCGGTCACCACGATGATGCACAATGCCACCAACGCGGCGATCGAGATCTTGCGATACGTGGCGGGCTTCATCGCCCAGAATCGTAGAGGCCCCATCCCGTGTTCTTCTTGGCGGCCGCAGGTGGCTACGGTCACGTTCGTGCTCAGCAGCTATGACGACTTCCCCATCCATCAGGCATGCGTGCCCATCGCGCACACTGCCACGCCCGACGCGAACCATTACGACCGCTACTTCTTCAACGGGTATACAGCCGATGGCTCGGTGTATTTCGGCCTGGCGATGGGCCTCTATCCAAATCGCCATGTGATGGACGCGGCGTTCAGTGTGGTGCGCCACAACGAACAGATCAGCGTGTTCGCATCTGCGCGAGCGGCAGCCGACCGGCGTGACGCCACGACGGTTGGCCCGATTCACGTAGAGGTGGTTGAGCCGCTGCACATCCTGCGTCTGCATGTCGATGCTCCAGATCAAGGGCTGCGGGCAGAGCTCACGTTCACATCGTCGTCGGAGGCGATCGAGGAGCCTCACTTCTTCCAACGCGCCGGCGTGCGCACCTTGTTCGACTACACCCGCCTCACCCAGTTCGGCTCGTGGGCCGGATGGATCGAGGTCGACGGCACACACCTCGATATCACCGGCCTGAACGTCACCGGCTCACGCGATCGTTCGTGGGGTGTGCGGCCGGTGGGTGAACCCGCCGCACTCGGAGCGCCGGTGGGCCTCCCGCAATTCTTCTGGCTGTGGGCACCGGTGAACTTTCCGGAGTTCTCCACGCATTTCGACGTCAACGAATACGGTGACGGCCGACGGTGGCACGAAGTCGGCGCCCTGGCCCCCAATGGTTCGCCAGCCGAGATGATGCGCACCGTCGACTACCGCATCACCTGGCAACCCGGCACCCGTTGGGCGACCGCGTTCGAGTACGACCTCGTGTCGTGGACGGGCAAGGTGGCGACGATCTCACTCGAGCCGATGTACCACTTCCAGATGCGCGGAATCGGCTACGGCCACCCCGAATATGGTCACGGGTACTGGCGCGGCGAATCGGTGGTACACGGCGAGCGGATCGCGCTGCCAGTTGCCACTCCCCTCGCCCGCGAACACGTGCACGTGCAGACTCTATGCACGGCCACCTATCGCGATGACGACGGGCACACCGCCAAGGGCGCTGGCATCCTCGAACAACTCTGTGTCGGCAATCACCCCACGGGCCTGCGCGGCATTCTCGACGGCTATCAGCCCTGACACACGCTCTAGCCCGGCCGCCGTTGGCTCGCGCTCAAAACCGAAGTTGCGCCTCCAAAGCCCCTCTTGGGCCTGAGGGACGCAACCTAACCTCATCGCCATCGTCGTAAACGCTGGCGATCAGGGCGCTATGTGTGGCGGATGGTCATTCCGCCGTCGGCGGGGATGACCGCACCGTTGACGAAACTGGATGCGGGCAGGCACAGGTTCAATGTCATGTGCGCGACTTCTTCGGGATCGCCGTAGCGACGCAACGGAACGCGACGCCTGGCGTAGGTGGCCTTGGCCGTGTCGTCGATACCCGCGGTCATGCCTGTGTTGATCGGGCCGGGGCAGATGCAGTTCACTGTTATGCCATGGCGGCCGAGTTCGACAGCGAAACTCTTCGTGAGCCCCACCACGCCGGCCTTCGACGCGGCATACGCGGCAAGTCCGGCAGTGGTGACGATCGATTCGGTGGACGCGATGTTCACGATGCGCCCATTGCCCGCAGCCTGCAGATGTGGCAGGCAGAGCCGGATCAACCGAGCGTGCGCGGTGAGGTTAATGTCGAGCGTGGATGCCCAATTCGACTCGAACGACTCCTCGTCCTGGAATGCCGAGGTGATCAGCGAGACGCCTGCGTTGTTGACAAGGATGTCGATGCCGCCGAATACCTCAACGACGCCAGCCACCAGAACCTTGAGCGCATCGAGGCTGGCGACGTCGGTGACGAAACCCTGCGCGGCGGCTGCGCCGTGGAGGGCGGCGATCTCCTCGACCACGGCGCGCACGCGTGCATCGCCGAGATCGACGACTGCCACGCGTGCACCCTCGTCGGCGAAGAGATGCGCTGTGGCGCGACCCATGCCCGATGCGGCGCCAGTGACGATGACGCGCTTGCCCACAACCGAGCGCGACAGCGCCGTCAGGCGCGCCATACCCGATGGCCCGTCATGCCGTACATCCCGAGGTAGAGCGCTCGCTGCGGCGTGATGGCCATGAACGCGGTGCCCGGTGAATTGTCGGGACCGCCGGGAGCGAACGCATTCAGGTCGTAGTCGAACACGCCGTTCCAGAGCCGGCGCTTGGTCTCGATGTCGGCGAACACCTCTGCGGTTCCCCACACCTCCACGCCGTCGCCGGTCTCGGTGACCTGCCAGTGAATTGCCACGTTCGGATTCGCACCGACGTTGCGCGCCTTCACCGAGTCGGTGCCGCACATCGTCCAGAGCACATCGCCGTCCCAGCACGGATGCACCGGCACCACGTCGGGCTGGTTGTCGGCACCGACCGTCGCGAGGTGCGCCCACGGGCTGAGCCGTACACAGTGGGCCTTGATCTCATCAAGAGTGATCGCATTGTCGGCCATGATCACATGCCCTCCGGCATGGGGTAGTGGATGCCGGGGATACCCATCTTCCACTGCTCGAACTCGTTGGGCACGATGCCTGCGTACGGTGTGCCCGACTGAGGATGATCCTTGTTCCACGAGAAGTGGCTCGGCGCGATCTGCCATGCACCGCGGCTTGCTTCCCAACCGCCGTCGACGAACAGGGTGTGGCCGGTGACGTAGCTGGCGGCATCGCTGGCAAGGAACAGCAGCGGCCCGCGCAGGTCGGCCTCGGGGTCGCCGAGGCGACGCATCGGCGTGCGGCTCTCGATCCAGGGGGCCATGCCCAGCATCTCGAACAGCGGACGCGTCATTTCCGTCACGAAGTAGGCGGGAGCAATGGCGTTGACGCGCACGTTGCGATCGGCCCACTCCACGCCGATGTGCTTGGTCATCTGCAGCACTGCTCCCTTGGCGGCCACGTACCACGGGTTCACGAACTCGCTACCGCCGCTGCCGAGAATCGACGCAATGTTGATGACCGACCCGCTGCCACGCTCGAGCATGTGTGGCCCGCACTCGCGCATGAAGGCCCACACGCCAAACAGATCGACATCGACAACGCGACGAAAGGTCTCGTGGTCGCTCCACTCGCTGGGAAGACCGCGCAGGTCGCTGATGCCTGCGTTGTTCACCAAGATGTCGATGCGCCCGTGCTGTTCGAGCGTCTCGGCCACGACGCGCTTCACATCGTTTTCGTCGGTGACGTCGCCGGGGTGGCACGTAACGGTGCGGCCGTGACGCTCGCGGAGCCCCGCGGCATTCGCTTCGAGCAGCTCACCGCTACGCGCAGTGATCGCGATATCTGCGCCTGCTTCGGCAAGTGTGTCGGTGAACGTGAGGCCGAGCCCCATCGAACCACCGGTGACCAGTGCGACCCTTCCTGTGAGATCGAACATCCCCATTGCGTTCCCCCTTTGCGCGGGCCATCGTGAGCCACGATGACGATGACGAGAGACGTTAGAGCAGTCGGGTGCGGCTATGTCGTAGCGAAGCGCGCCGCTGCTTGTAGCGTTCAACCTCGGTGAAGAAGCAGACGGTCGAAGAACGACGCAAGGAAATTCTGGAGACCACCTGCGAGGTGGTCATCGAGCGCGGCTTTGCGGCCACGCGCATTGCCGATGTCGCCAAGCGACTCAGTGTCTCCACCAGCCTCATCCATTATCACTACGACTCCAAAGAGCAGTTGCTCGCCGAGGCGTTCAGCCACTACGCGCGCAAGGACCTCGCCGAACTGCACGCCGAAATCGAAGCCGCCCCCAACTCGCTCGCCCAGTTGGACCGCGCTATCCAGGATTACGTGCCCGAGGGCAGCGGCGACATGGAGTGGATGCTGTGGATCGATGCGTGGGGTGAAGCCCTGCGTAACCCGATGATGAAAAAGATCAGCCAGGAGCTCGACGAACAATCCGTCGAGCTGCTCGAGCGAGTGCTCAGCGGCGGCGTGGCCTCCGGTGAGTTCCGCTGCGCTGACCCATCGGCCAGTGCGCTGCGCCTCACCGGCCTCATCGACGGCCTGGCCATTCAATTCGCCGCCCACGACGGGCTGCTCACACGTGACGCGTTCATCGACCACGTCCGTTGGCTCGCCGCTGCCGAGGTCGGTGTCGACATTGCCGAATTCGATGGCTCGCAGGCCGCAGTGCGTACCACGGCCAAGCCACTCTCACCCGCCACCGATCTTGCGTTGCGTCAACTGGTTGCGCGCTACTGCGACGGCGTGCAGCAACGCGACGCCGACATCTGGGGTTCCACGTGGGCCAACGATGCCTCGTGGGATCTCGGTCGCGGCAAGCCCGTGAGCGGCCGAGCCAACATCGTCAAGGCGTGGACCAACGCGATGAAGGGCTTTGACTGGGCCGTGCAGGTAGCACCGCTCACCGTGTTCGACATCAACGAATCCGCCGGCGAGGGCACCGGGCGCGTCACCGTGCAAGAACGGTTCCGCACCACCGACGGCAACACGGGTTCACTCCTCGCGATCTATCACGATCGTTATGTACGAACCACCCTTGGATGGCTGTTCGCCGAACGCCGCCTCGAAGTCATCGAACACGCGTCGGTAGCGCCAGGTTTGCCCGAGCGAACAGGTTGATATCTCACCTGTTCCCTCAGACAAACGCTGGGGTGAGCGGTATGGGCCGGGGTTGGGATCAGCCGGGGATCTTGGTGATGAAGGTGCCCCAGTTGGCAAGCGTGGTTCGAGGACCCCCCGGAGCATCTTCGACCGCTGTATAGATGTCGGTGCCGATGGCCACTGCCCCGGCGTAGTCGCCCATCCGTCCGACTCCGTCATTACCGAAGGCCACATAGGCACTGAAACCATCGAGTGGCTCGGTGCCCTGCTGGGTCAACCGGAACACACCGGGTGCGTTCGTGAGATCGACATATCCAGCCGACGGAAAGTAGTCGCGGCCCATGAGGTGAACACCCATCACCACTCGACCGAGATCAGAGACAGCGATCGAGGGGTAGGAAACATGCTGGCCTTTGACAGCGGTGTAACCCTGCGACACGAGTGCTGCGGTGGCCTGGCCATGATCGACGCCGACCTTCACGTTGAACCATGCAACGCCGGTGCCCTTGCTGCGATCCTGAATGACGCCTGTGTTGAGGCCACCCCACATGGTGCCGTCGGCGCCGAGCACCGCGTAGCCCATGCGATCATCG
>JANYCT010000087.1 GCA_025360105.1 Actinomycetes bacterium
ACCCCTCGAAATCGTGTGGCTCAGTGTTGATCCGTGTTGGTTAGTGGTTGTGAGCTGCGACGATGCTGTTTGATCGTGGTGATCTGTGTGTCTCGTTGGTGGTCTGTGGTGCGGACTTCGGTAGAAGATCGGTAGAAGCGGGCACGTTCACCCCCAATGTCGACGGCATATTCCTCATCGGGGTCGTGGCCACCCCGATGGGGAATGACGCCTGTTCTGTGCGGAGGTGCTGATGCGCGGGTCGGTGGTGAAGAAGAACGACCGCTGGTACGTGGTGATCGAGGACCGTGACCCGGCGACGGGCAAGCGTAAGCGGCGTTGGCACTCCGGGTTCCGCACGAAGCGTGAGGCACAGGCCGCGTGCAACGAACTCGCCGCAGCCATGCAGCGGGGCGACTACTTTCAAGCCAACCGGCAGACGGTCGGCGAGTTCGCGGAGGAGTGGATGGCCACGATCGCGCCGACGGTTCGCCCGTCGACGTTGGACAAGTATCAGCGCGATCTGCGCGCCCATGTGATCCGCCATATCGGGTTCGTGTCGCTGACCAAGCTGGATGGTCCCGGGTTGAACCGGTTGTGGGCGCAGTTGGCGGTGTCGGGTCGCAAGGCGGCCAGGCCAGGCGGTCCAGCGTCGGGGTTGTCAGCCAAGAGTGTAGAGAACGTCGCGATGACAGTGCATCGGATGCTGGGTGATGCGGTCCGGTGGGGGAGGATCCCCAAGTCACCGGCAGAGATGGCCGATCCGCCGAAACGGTCAGCGACTCATCGACCGATAAAGGCATGGTCGGTCGAGTCGTTGCGTACGTTCCTAGCAGCCACGCGTGTTGACGAGTTGTCGGCGCTGTGGATGCTGATCGCTACGACCGGACTTCGCCGGGGTGAGGCACTCGGGTTGCGGTGGTCCGATATCGACTTGGACACAGGACGGGCGCAGATCAACCAGACAGTGATCGCGATCGGGTGGAACGTCCATCTCGGTCAACCTAAAACCCAAGCCGGTCGACGCCCGATTGCGCTCGACCCTTCCACGATTGAGGTGCTTCGCAAGCATCGCCGGACGCTGCCGGCTCGACCGGCGACTGGTGCTGGCGACGTTGGGGACCAACTGGTGTTCAGCGAGCAGGACGGATCCCCACTTCATCCTGAGCGCGTCTCTCAAGCGTTTCGGCGGGCGGTGATCCGACACCGGCTACCTCCGATTCCGTTGCATGGTCTTCGCCACACGTGGGCGACGCTCGCACTGCAGATGGATGTCCACCCTCGTGTCGTTCAGGAACGTCTTGGGCATTCGAATATCGCGATCACTTTGCAGACGTATTCGCATGTGCTGCCGATCATGCACGACAACGCGGCCGCAACTGTCGCAGCACTCTTCATGCCGGTCCAATGACCTGCAATTGCCAGCTCTGGCGGCAAGACCGTCGGAGTGTCGGCGGGTTGGTTCTCATAGTCACGACGAGCCGCCGTGGACCCCGCCTGCGCGCATTGAGCGTTCGTTGTGGATTGCTGTGGCTGCGTGGGCATTGCTCGCGCTGGTGGGGCTTGTCGTGCTGTGGCCGTCGGGTTCTTCGACTTCGAGCCACGCGATCGACCCGACGGTGCGCGGCATCGTGGTTGTCACGACCGTCCAAGCCTGCACGGGCACAGCCGTCAGCGACCTGATCGAGTGCCGCGTGCTGACGGTGCAGTTGGAAAGTGGAAAGGCCAAGGGTGAACGAACAAACCTGGAGCTGGGCATCACCTCGGGTCGGGGCAAGCAACCCGAGAGCGGAGATGAGCTGATATTGACCGCCTCGCGGTCGCCCGATGGAACCACTATCTATAACTTTGCTGACTATGAACGGACCGGCTCGTTGTGGGTGCTTGGCGTGCTGTTTGCAGCCACTGTTGTGCTGTTCGGGGGATGGCGAGGTGTTGGAGCTTTGGCTGGCCTTGCGATCAGCGTTGCGGTCCTGGTTGCCTTCGTGCTGCCATCGTTGCTTGCCGGGTCGAGCCCGGTTGTCGTTGCGATTGTTGGTGCATCAATCATCGCGTTCGCTTCGCTGTATTTGGCACACGGGTTCAACGCCGCCACGAATGTCGCTCTGCTCAGCACGCTGGCAGCGCTGGGTTTGACCGGTCTCCTTGCGTGGGCTTTCATCGAGTTCACTTCGCTTTCAGGGCTCAGCGACGAGAACGCACTCTTCCTTGACACGCTCGGCATCCACCTCGATCCGCGGGGTCTGCTTTTGGCAGGAATTGTGATCGGCTCGCTTGGTGTGCTCGATGACGTGACCGTGACCCAGGTGTCGGCGGTGAGTGAGCTACATCGAGCGCGACCGGACGTGACATTTGCAGAGTTGTACAGGTCGGCGCTCGTCATTGGCCGCGACCACATCTCGTCGACTGTGAACACGTTGTTCCTCGCCTACGCTGGCGCGACCCTGCCGCTACTTCTTTTGTTCACCGAGGTCCGACAGGCGATCGCTACAACTGCTACCCGCGAGCTGGTTGCGGTCGAGATTGTTCGAACACTCGTAGGTAGCATCGGGCTTGTCGCCTCCGTGCCTATTGCCACCGGCTTGGCTGCGGCGGTCGTCGCTGGCACTGTCCCGGCCTCGGACGAGGAGAGTTGAGCGACGCCAAAATTGGCAGCCTGGCCGCTGCGCCGCGGGCTGAGCCGTCTTGCGGCTCGCTTGCTTCGTATCAGCCGATGCCGGCTTACGCGACCGGCTGCCCGGTAGTCACTTGACGGTGACTTCGATCTTCATTCCGGCGGCGTAGTGCCCGGGCTGGTGACAGCCAATCTGGTAGAACCCCGATTTGTCGAAGGTGAACGAGAGCTCGCCGGAGTCGCCTGGTTGTAACGTGATCGCCCCCGCCTCCATATCGTGGCCGCCTGTGTCGCTCATTTCGGCCATCTCGGCTTCGTGGTCCGCTTGGGCCGCTTCGTCTCCTATGAAGGCGTCGTGGGCGATCTTGCCGGTGTTGGTGAACCGGAAGTTGATGGCTTGGCCGGCGGTGACGGTGAGGGTGGTCTGGTCGAATTTGATGTCTTCCATGACGATTTCAACGGTCCTGGTGCCTGTAGTGGAGGCATCCCCACCGCTGGTGCCGGTAGGGCTGGTCTGGCGAGTTTCGCCACAAGCCGCGACGAGGGCGGTTAGAGCAACGAAGCCCGCAATCAGTGGGATGCGGCGAACTGGGAGCGTCATCGACGGTTCCTCTCTTTCGGTCGGTAGTGCACGTGGTGCACCGAACTTGGTCCGATTGCTGTGGCTCTCTGATGTGGAGGAGCGTGGAGGTTCGGTGTAGGTGGTCTTCAGATAGCGCAGGCGTCAGAGCAGGTGGTGCACGCAGTGTCTTCGTCGGTCAGCACCTCACCCTCATCGCCGTCGGCGGCGATGAGTGAGCCGGCAGGGTGGAGCAGTCGAAACCTGCACTCGACGGTGCCGTCGACCCAGCGGACGCCCGTGAGATCGACAGGTGTGACGCTCGCGCCTGCCGTCCACGTTCGTCGTGATTCGGAACTTGAGCGCATTTGGGTTAGTGCCCTTCGCATACTCGGGACGGCGGACGAGCTGATCGCAAGGCTTGGACTGCTGCTCCCCGACGGACGTTCGAGTAAACCTACATTGGGCAGCTGTGCACAACTCCTGACGCCGGGTGCATCATGCTCGGGTTGTGGGCCCCGCTGAAGCCGCCCATGACGTGAGCACAGTTCGAGACGTGGCTTCCAAAGTTTTGCTGGTCCTGTGCCGCGGCGGGTTGGGCGACGGAAAGCCCTACCACAGTTATTGCAGCAGCGAACGCGGCTCTTGTGACAAGATTTTTCATGATCTGAACTCCTCAGTTTGGACTTGATGGCTTCAGGATGACTCGTATGCGTGTGGGTCGGAGCTGTAGCAAAGCCGTGCGGAGTGTCCACGTGGGACCACTAGCTTCAGACGGTCCGGGTCCACGCGTGACTCGCCGCTCGCACCTACTGACCGGTTGGTGGCTTGCCCGATCGCAGTACATCCAGGCGATGTTGGTAGTCGTCGGTTGCGATCTCACCGGCCGCAAGCCGTCGGGCGAGAATCTCCTCTGCTGAGTTGCTCGCAAGGCGCTGGGACCGTTGTGGTGAGCGGGCCAAGCCCACGATCCCCCAGACGACTAGCCCCCAGAATGCGGCCATTGCGATCATCATCAGCGCCCAGTTCCATCCCGACCAACTGTCGTTCCAATGCATGGCTTGGCCTCCACTTCTCGTTGTGCCTTCATTAGGGCACCTGGAACCTTTCGACGCATCGGTAGCGGCCACCGATTCCGGGTGCGGGGCAGTACTGACCGACTCGCAGCGTCACGTCGTGAGGTCAATCATCGGATCGTTGTTGGAGCAAGTGCGGCGAACGGGATGCCGTTCCGGTGGCAGCTGCGTTGTTCTCCGTTGCGCAGGCGAGGGTGGAGCAGAGCGCGGGGCAGAGCTCCTCAGCGATGCGATCCCGGCTCAGCCACGCCCCAGCGCCGAACCGAACCGCAGCCTCGCGGTAGGCAGGATCGGGCTCGGGCCCGATGACGACGACCAGCGCTAGCGCGAAGGTTGCGGGCAGCTGGCAACGAACTGCATCGAAGTCGGCAGTGTCGACGATCACTAGGTCGGGGGGCGTTGCAACGTGCTCGATTTCCGAGACGTCGCGGATTGCAGAGACAGTCCAACAGCCGAGGTCGCGTTCGAGGAGCTCGACGATGAGCGACCTCATCGTGCGGTGGGTGACGACGAGCGCGACGTGCGGCCCGGGGCTCGACACGGCACACACGTCGGTGCGCGTTGTCGTCATCCTCCTATCCTGCGACTCTGCGCCGGATGGGGCATCCGCGCTAGCTACGGAGCGGTGCTTCGGCAGGTCACGGACTGGCTTTGTCGTCGAGCAGCCCAGCCTCCTTGGCGCGACGGACCAGTTCGGCGCGATTGCGGACGTTGAGCTTCTGATGGATGTGGGATCGGTGGGTCTCAATGGTGCGCACCGACACATACAGCTCTTCACCGATTTCGGCGTTGGTGAGCCCGAGTGCCATCATCCGCAACACCTCGAGCTCGCGATCAGAAAGCTCACCTCCGGGTCCTGCGAGACGGGCGGGCGCAGCGTCAGGGGCAAGCAATGCGGCGCCCAATGTCGGATGCACGTATTGCTTCCCGCTGGCAACCTGTCGAACGGCTTGGACCAATTCGATGTCGGCGGCCTCCTTGACCAGATAACCGGCGGCGCCGGCCTCGAACGCCCGCCGCAGGTAGGCGATGTCGTCGTGGACGGTCAATACCAGCACCCGGGTCGCCGGGCTGACTCGGATCACTTCGGTAGTGGCGTTGATTCCGCTCCCGTCCGGCAGACCAAGATCCATCACGAACACGTCAGGCAAGCAGGTCGCAGCCAAGGCCACGGCCTCTTTGACGGTGCCGGCCTCGCCGACCACCTCGAGGTCCTCTTCGGCGTCAAGGATTCTTCGCAGACCACTGCGCACTATGCCATGGTCGTCGCAGAGCGCGACCCGCACTGCATCAGGCAAGGGGGAGCTCCAGAAGGACGGTCGTGCCGGAACCCGAACTCGACGAGAGTGTCACCGTTCCGCCGGCGAGGTCGGCCCGTTCGGCCATGCCCCTCAGCCCGAGATGCCCGCGTGTTGGTGCAGCATCGGTCTTGAAGCCGACACCGTCGTCCTCGACGAGCACTCGTACTCGTCCTTCGGTGACGATCACCGTGATGCTGGCTGTGGCAGCACCGGCGTGGCGGGTGATGTTGGTCAGTGCTTCTTGCACGACCCGGTACACGACCGTCTCGACCTCCGGCGGCAGCCTGTCGGCGCTGAAACCGTCAGCGGCAAACGCGACGAGCGTGTCGCCGCGGGCGGTCATGTCGTCGGCCAAACGCTCCACGGCCGGGACAAGTCCGACGTCGTCAAGGACAGTAGGCCGCAGATCGAATGCCAGTTGGCGGGTCCGGCGTAGGGCGGCGGCGACGAGCGCTCGAACGTCGTCGGTACGCTGGCGGGCATCGTCGAGCGCGACGTCGTCGCGGGCGAGCGAGGATTCGACGAGACGGAGGCCAAGTAGCACCGAGGTGAGGGCCTGGCCGACATCGTCGTGGAGGTCGCGCGACACACGGGCGCGTTCGGCTTCCTGTGCGTTGAGAATTTCACCCAACATTTCGCGTTTGAACGCGACCCGCTCGGTCGCGGCGTCGAGGTCGGCGACTGCGTCGGCGCGGGCGCGTTCTGCTTGCACGAGTTGAGCGCTTTCGATCGCTCCGACCGCAAACGCGGCGAAGGCGACCACGAGGGCCTCGTCCTGATCGGAGAAGGGTGCGCCGTCGGTCTTCTCGGTCAGGTAGAGGTTGCCGTATCGACGGTTGCCCCTGCCTACCGGTACGCCGAGGAATGTCCGCATCGGCGGATGATGTGGAGGGAACCCGCCAGACCGCGCGTCCGCTCCCAGGTCTGCAAGCCGGATCGGTCCGCTGGCGACTATCACCTCACCAAGTAGGCCATGTCCGTCGGGAAGGCTCCCGATTCGGGCCGATGTGTCATCGTCCATTCCGTGATGGATGAATGACTCGATAGCGCCAACCTCGTTATAGATCCCAAGCGCGGCGTACTTCGCCTCGGCGGTCGCCGCTGCGCCCGCCACGATTCGTCGAAGAACCGTGTCCAACTCGTGCTCGCCAGCCAACACCAGCACGGCCTCGAGCAGTGTCTGAACCTTGATTGGCCAGCCAGCAGCACCGCCTTCGAAATCCTGCGTCGTGATGGGTGGCGGCACCGACATAGTGTAGTAGTACGCCGGTGCGTCTGCGGTGCGGGCGACCCGTAGCCAGGTTCCGTAGCCGGTACCGATGATGGTGTGCGTCGTAGAAGTCACGATTGGGGCACGAGCTGTGGCGCCCGCGACGCGACCGCGCAGTAGGAGGACACATGACCAAGACTCACGACCATCACGATGCTGGCGGTGCCAACACGGTGACTGCTGTGCTGCATGTCGGCAACCTGCATTGGGGGTCCGAGAAGGCGGTGGCCGAGTCGTTCCTTCAGCGGCTGCCTGGTGTGCTGGGCGTTGACGCCAATCCTGTGGCTCAGACTGCAACCGTCACGTACGACCGCAGCGAAACGTCGGTCGCCGACCTTCAACGGTGGGTCGAGGACTGTGGCTATCACTGCGCCGGTCAGTCTGTGCCCGGCCACGTGTGTATGCCGATGGAGGAGCCCGGGCAGAGCGAGAAGCCTGGATCGCACGCGGCTCATGGATCTGATCCCGACAAGCATCCGGCGGGCCACAGCGAGTCGACGACACGATCGCCCCACGAAGCGATGGGTCATGGTGGACATGCGGGTATGTCGATGGCGTCGATGGTTGCCGACATGCGCCGACGATTCATTGTCGCTGCCGTGCTGTCGATTCCGATCCTGTTGTGGTCACCGATCGGTCGCGATGCTCTCAACTTCAACGCCAGTGCACCGTTCGGACTCCGCGACGACGTCTTCCAGCTGATCTTGAGTGTGCCGGTCGTGTTCTGGGCGGGTTGGATCTTCTTCGATGGCGCGGCCCGGGCGTTGCGGGCGCGCAGGTTGGACATGATGGTGTTGGTTGCGGTTGGCGTTGGGGCTGGTTGGCTCTACTCGCTCGTCGTCACCCTCACCGGCGGGGGTGAGGTCTTCTACGAGGCAGCATCCGTGTTGGCGACGTTCGTGCTGCTCGGCCACTGGTTTGAGATGCGTGCCCGTGGCGGCGCCAACGAGGCCATCCGGGCTCTCATCGATCTCGCACCTCCGCAGGCGACTGTCGTGCGCGACGGCACGGAGGTCGAGATACCGACGGCGGAGGTCGCGGTTGGCGATCTGCTGTTAATTCGACCGGGCGCGAAGGTGGCCGTCGACGGGATCGTCGAGGAGGGTGACAGCGATCTCGACGAGTCGATGGTGACCGGCGAAAGTCTCCCCGTCCACAAGACAGCCGGCGATCAGGTCATCGGTGCAACCCTCAACACGACTGGCACACTTCGTGTCCGCGCCACCAAGGTCGGTGCCGACACGGCGTTGGCTCAGATCGTGAAGCTGGTCCAGGAGGCACAGAACTCGAAGGCCCCCGGCCAGCGCCTCGCCGACCGTGCCGCGTTCTGGCTCGTGCTCGTCGCCTTGCTCGGCGGCGCCGTGACGTTCGCGGTGTGGTACCTGCTGGCCGACCGCTCAGTCAGTGAAGCGATGCTGTTCGCGATCACCGTGGTCGTCATCACCTGCCCTGACGCGCTGGGCTTGGCAACACCGACGGCGATCATGGTTGGCACCGGCCTCGGTGCGCAGCGGGGCGTGTTGTTCAAGAACGCAATGGCACTCGAGACGGCGGCGCGCATCGACACCGTTGTGATGGACAAGACCGGCACGCTCACCAAAGGTGAACCGGAGGTCACCGACATCATCACCGAGGGCATTGAAGAAGCCGAGATGCTCGCGCTCGTCGCAGCAGTCGAACGCGAATCTGAGCACCCCCTTGCCCGGGCAGTCGTGGCTGCCGCCGAGGCCCGTGGTGCCGCCGCCATGCGGGCCGAGGACTTCGACAGCGTCCCCGGCCACGGCGCAATTGCGACTGTCGACGGACGACGGGTCGCGGTGGGCAATCGTCGGCTGATGGAACGCGAGAAAATCGACCTCGGTTCGCTCGCCGATCGCCGCCAGCAACTCGCCGAGAACGGCCGCACTGCGGTTGTGGTCGCCGTCGACGGTCGAGCCGTCGGGCTGATCGCGATGGCCGATGCGCCACGCGAGACGGCGGCTGCGGCGGTGGCGGCTCTGCGAGCGCTCGACATCGAAGTGGTGATGCTCACCGGCGACAACGAGGCAACCGCCAAGCGGATCGCGGGGATCCTCGGCGTCGACACCGTGATCGCCGAAGTTCTACCCGGCGACAAATCCGCCAAAATCGCCGAACTACAAGCACAGGGCCGCAAGGTCGCCATGGTCGGAGACGGCGTCAACGACGCCCCCGCCCTCGCCCAAGCCGACATCGGTATCGCGATCGGTGCCGGCACCGACGTTGCGATTGAGACCGCCGATCTCGTGTTGATGCGATCCGACCCGCTCGATGTCCCGGTCGCGCTCCAGATCGGACGTGGCACGTTGCGCAAGATGCGCCAAAACCTGGGATGGGCCGTCGGCTACAACGTCATCGCTCTCCCGATCGCTGCGGGCGTGTTCGAGCCTGCGTTCGGTCTGGTGCTTCGCCCCGAGATCGCCGCCCTCTCGATGTCTGGTTCCAGCATCATCGTCGCCGTCAACGCCGTGATGCTCAAACGAATCAAACTGCCCGTAGCAGCCCCGACCCAATTGCTTGCCGCGGCGTCGCTGCCCGTAGCGACGACCGAGCCCGTCGAAACGAGTCCAGCTCGGTAAGCGCCCGAAGCGTGCACGCATCCGTCACGCAATTTACTACGGGATCGCCGAAGTCTAAATGCGTAGCCGGCTCGGATGCCAGACATCACGACCGAGTTCAAGATGAATACACCAAAGCGAATTTGGTCATTGACGAAGGAGCGAATCATGACTGGCGAACACGGTGGCTGCTGCTGCAACCACGAACCCCACGACGACGTTGATCAACACGACGAAAGTGTTCACACACCTAAAATCGTGACGGCCACCGCGAGTTCAGGTTGCTGCGGCGGTGCGAAGGAAGAGAAGGCGTCAGGGTCCAAGGACCACGCTGGACACCCCACCGCTGTGCGGAGCCAATCATGAATACCCACGTACCTCTGACCCCGCCTCGAATGGGCACGGCCGCCAGCGATGCGACTACTCGATCCGCGGGTTCCGGGCGACGTCGGCTCACCGTCAACATCACCCCGGTCGAGCGTGGCGGCCGAATCGCGATTGGCCTAGCTGCCGTCATCGTCGGCGTGGTGTTACTTCTTTCGGCTGGCTCGGCGCTCGCAGTTGTTCTCGAGGTACTCCTCATCGGCGCCGGTCTCGATCTGGTGGTCACAGGCGCTCTCGGACATTGCCCGCTGTACCAACGCCTCGGGCACGTACCGGCGTCACTGCGAGGGTCGGCATGATCGACCGTTCGACGCAACACCTCCAGCCTGCGCCCCCCGGAGACCGGAAACCAAAGAGTGCGGGCGGTCACGGCCTGATGATGATCGCCTGCTGTATTCCGATGCTGGTGATCGCGATCGCTCTCGTCGCGACCGGCGTCGTAGGCGCCAGCTTCATCTTCGTGGCAGTCGCCTGCACCGCCATGATGGCCCTGATGATGCGCGGCATGCACCACGACGGACAGACCGGCGCTGTGATGGACCACCACGACGAAATGGACCACAGCGGGAGTCGGCCACTACCGCCGCCGCCGCTTGCGGTGCGCCGTAGCCCCAACGATCGATGACGTCGTCGATATCCGATCATGCTGGCGGGGCCTTGACGATCTTGTGTAGTCCGTAGTCAGCCGCACCAGCTTGCGGGGTTCGCCCGGATGGCCTCGGCCGTACTGGGCGCGATGCTCGACAAAGGACAAGCCCACCGAGGATGATTATGACCAAGCTGACGACTTTGGCTCCGAACGACCGGCTCGCCTCGGCTGCTGTCGGCGCGGGTTTGACGGCGACGGGGATCACGAAGTCGTACCGGCGCGGAATGTGGCCACGCAGGCAGGAGGTGCCTGTGTTGCGAGGCGCCGATCTGATTGTGGGCGCAGGCGAGGTGGTCGGCTTGGTCGGCGAAAACGGGTCGGGGAAGAGCACGCTCATGAAGATCCTTGTCGGAGCGCTCGCGGCCGACGCCGGGGCGGTGGAGGTCTCGGGGCGGGTCGGGTACTGCCCGCAGGAACCCGTGCTGTATGAGCGCCTGACCTGCGATGAGCACCTCGAGCTGTTCGGCGTCGCGTACGGCATGGACGAGCAAGCGGTGAGCAGCGCTGCCGCGGCGTTGTATGACACGCTGGGATTCGACCGGTGGCGCGCGTCTCAGGTCGCTGAACTCTCCGGTGGCACCCGGGCCAAGCTCAACTTGGCCATAGCGCTCCTGGCCGACCCCGAGATCCTCCTGCTTGACGAACCCTATGCGGGCTTCGACTGGGACACGTACCTCCGGTTCTGGGAGCTGACCGCAGCACGGCGGGCGAGTGGACGCAGCGTGGTGGTGATCAGCCACTTCGTCGCCGACCAAGAGCGCTTCGACCGGATCGTGCAACTACGTGACGGGCGGACCGTGCAGTGATGAACGGGATGACTTTGCTTGTCGGCAAACGGGCAGTTGCCGACTACTGCCGCCGACCCTTGAATCTCGTGCTGCTGGTCGTCGTCCCAGTGGTACTCGTCTTCGTCTGGGGTCCATCGCTGGTCGACTTCTCCAAGTTGTTCGGTGGGTCGGGTGATCGTGCCGAGATCGAAGCTGCCACCGCAGGGTGGGCAGCGGCGGCACTGGCCGGGCTCGCCGGGTTCTTTCAAGTGACCGGTTCACGCGCCACCGATCGTCGACTGGCTGCCGCCGGCGGACGGTCCGGGCCGGTGGTCGCCGGCCGCCTTGGTGCGTCGTTCGGTCTCGCAATGCTGGCAGCGGCAGGAGGACTCGTGGCCCTGGCGGTGCGTACCGGGATCACCGACCCATTCCGTGCCGTCGCCGCGACCGCCCTGATCGCAATCATCTACCTCGCCCTCGGCGTTCTCGTCGGCACGGTCGTCACGACAGAGATGAACGGTGCCCTGCTGGTCACGCTGGCGTGGGTGTTCGACGTGTTCCTCGGCCCGGCGATGGGATCCGGACCCTCATTGGTGACCCGGGTGTTCCCGTTGCACTTCCCGACTCTTGTCCTCACCGGGCAGGTCACTGGTCACGCCGGTCCGCTCGGCGATGTTGGCTGGTCGTTGCTGTGGGCGGCAGGACTCTCGACGCTGGCCGTCTTCCGTCTCGCCGTCACGACCCGCCCAGCACCCCCACCGCGTGCCTCCGGGAAATCAATCGGCGGCTCGGTCCTGGCGACTGCGCTCCCAACATCGTCGCCTGTCCGGCCGCTCGTTCCCGTGGCTGCACAGCCGGTCGCGACCACCCAAAGGAACGTCGCCACTCGAGGCGTTCCAGGCCGCGCACGCCTGATTGCGATGCTGCATGCTGGAATGCGCGAACACCGCCGTAACCGGGTCCTTTGGGCACTCCTCGTCGTCGTTCCCGCCGTATTCATTGGTATGGCCATCATGGTCACCCTTGACATGCCGGGCCCCATCACGCTCGTCGACAACGGCCGACGATTCACGGCCTTGCTGTCGGAACGTCGCATTCACGCTGCGACGATGGTTCCGGTCACGTCGGCGTTTCTGGCCGGCCTGACGGGTTTGTTCGTGGTGACCGGCTCCGCTGGCGGGGATCGGAGGCTGGTACTGGCCGGATTCCGACCAGGCGAAGTCTTCGCCGGCCGTCTCGGTGTCGTGGCCGCAGCGACCGTTCTCACCACCAGCGTCGCGGTCGCTGTCTCGGGGGCGTGGTACCCACCCCGCCAATGGTTGGTCTTCGGCGCCGCCAATCTGCTCATCGCACTCTCCTACGCCATGCTCGGCGTCCTCATCGGTCCGCTGACCGGTCGAATCGGCGGCCTGTACCTGATGCTGCTGCTCGCGTTCATCGACGTTGGGTTCGGTCAAAACGTGATGTTGCCGTCCGGCCCTCCTGCGTGGGGCGCCTACCTGCCGGCGCGCGGCGCATCGCGAGTGATGCTCGACGGAGCGTTCACCGACCACTTCGACCAATTGTGGTATCTGCTGCTTGGCGTCGCATGGCTGCTGGTGTTGACCATCGCAGCTGCCTACGTGTTCCGACGCCGAACCGCGACCGCCTCGACGTGACAGGCGCCCAAAGACCGTAGGATGCATATACCCCCCAGGGGTACTACACTGTCAATTGCCATCCCGTACGGCGACCCGATCCGGTCGCCAGCCCATCAGAAGCTGAGAAGGAGAACTTTCATGAATGTCGAGTCGTTCAAGGTAGACGGAATGACCTGCGGCCATTGCGTTGCAGCGGTCACGGCTGAAGTGTCGAAACTCAGCGGGGTGACCAAGGTCGAAGTGGACCTCGGAGTTGGGGCTGTGACCGTCGAGTCCGAGCAGCCGGTCGATCCAGTCGCGTTCGCGGCCGCAATCGACGAGGCAGGCTTCGCGGTCGTCGCGTGAGAACGGCGTCGAGACTGGGTGTCTTCGGGCTGGGGCTGGTTGCCGTCTTCGGCCTTGCAGCGGCTGTTGGCACCCGTCTCGGGCCGATCGATGTTGGTGCGTCATCGGATCACGCGTCGATGCTGGAGCAGGGTGATGGTGTCGCACCCGTGTCGGAAATGGCTGGTCTGGCCATCGAGGCAAACGGTTTCCGCCTCGTTCCCACCGTTGCCACGCTTCCCGCAAACGTGTCGTCGCTGTTGACGTTCCGTATAGAAGACAATTCCGGCCAACCGCACGTCGCGTTCGACGAGTTGCACGAGCGACGCCTGCACCTGATCGTGCTCTCGCGCAATCTCGTCGCCTACCACCATCTGCACCCGACGATGGATCCGGCCGGCAACTGGTCGGTCGACGTTCCGTCGCTGGCTTCCGGCTCGTACAGGGTGTACGCCGATTTCAAGCCGACAGGTTCTGACCGCATCACGCTGGCGTTCGATGTGCAGGTGGCCGGATTGGTGCCGGTCACCGACCTCCCCGCGCCGGCGACGATCAACGACGTCGACGGGTACAGCGTCACATGGTCTGGCGACGTCGCCGTAGGTTCGAGCTCGATCGCCTTCTCTGTCGATCGTGACGGCACACCCGTCGTGTTGGAGCCGTATCTCGGCGCCTCAGGTCATCTCGTGGTGGTCCGTGTCGGCGATCTCGGCTACCTGCACGTCCACCCGGTGGAGGACCCAGCTGGCGGCAGCGTTCGTTTCAGCGCAGAGTTCCCCACGCCTGGCAACTACCGGTTGTTCTTCGATTTCGCTCACGCCGGCGCAGTCCACACCGCATCGTTCACCGTGAAGGTGCCAGCCGGATCCACATCCGGCTCATCGCCCGTTGACCCGATGCCCGACCATTCCGAAGGCACTGAACCATGACGACGAACACCAGCGAACCAACGTCGACCGATGTGCAACTCGACATTGGCGGGATGACCTGCGCGTCGTGCGCGGCACGAATTGAGAAGCGCCTCAACAAGCTCGACGGTGTGACAGCAACGGTGAACTACGCCACCGAGAAGGCCAAGATCACCTTCGTTGAGGGAGCCACAACGGCCGATGCACTCATCGCACAGATCGAAGGCGCCGGCTACACGGCGGAGGTGCCGCATCGAGCAGCGACTTCGCCGTCGAGTGACGAAGCTGGCGCAGAGTTGGATGATCCGACGCGCAACCTACGACAGAGGCTCGTCATCTCCGCGGTCCTCGCACTGCCCGTGGTGTTGCTGGCGATGATTCCAGCGCTGCAGTTCGACGCGTGGCAATGGCTCTCGCTCACCCTCGCTTCCCCAGTTGTCGTGTGGGGAGCATGGCCATTCCATCGTGCCGCCTGGGCCAATCTCCGACACGGCGCCGCCACCATGGACACCCTCATCTCGATCGGCACGATTGCTGCCTTCGGCTGGTCGTTGTATGCGCTGTTCCTCGGCGATGCTGGAGTGGTGTCGCTGCGACACAGCTTCTCGCTCACGCCGCAACGAGGCATGGGCTCGAGTCAGATTTATCTCGAGGTGGCCGCCGGCGTGACCGTGTTCATCCTCGCCGGTCGCTACTTCGAAGCGAGAGCGAAGCGGCGCTCCGGGGCCGCGCTGCGAGCGCTCATGGAGCTCGGTGCCAAGGACGTTGCGGTGCTCCGCGACGGCATCGAAGTGCGTGTCCCAATCGAACAACTCGTCGTCGGGGATCGGTTCGTTGTGCGCCCGGGCGAGAAGCTCGCCACCGACGGCGTTGTTGAGGAAGGCTCCTCCGCTATCGACGCCTCGCTACTCACCGGCGAACCCGTACCCGTCGAAGTCGGTCCCGGCGACAACGTTGCAGGCGCGACGGTGAACGCCGGTGGTCGCCTCATCGTGCGCGCCACACGCGTCGGTGCCGACACAGCGCTGGCCCAGATCGCCCGCCTCGTCGAGGACGCCCAAACCGGCAAAGCGCAAGTGCAGCGCCTCGCTGATCGTGTCTCAGCGATCTTCGTTCCTGTCGTCATCATGATTGCCGCCGCAACGCTCGGGTTCTGGCTCACCGCCTCAGCAACCGACAACGCCACCACCGCGTTCACCGCTGCCGTCGCCGTGCTGATCATCGCCTGTCCGTGCGCCCTCGGCCTGGCCACGCCGACTGCACTGATGGTCGGCACCGGACGAGGCGCGCAACTCGGCATCCTGATCAAGGGGCCAGAAATGCTGGAGTCCACGCGTCGAGTCGACACCGTTGTGCTCGATAAGACCGGCACCATCACCACTGGACGTATGTCATTGGTAGACGTCGTTCCAATCGCGGGGAGCACGGTCGAGGAGGTGTTGTTCTTCGCCGGATCGTTGGAGGACGCATCAGAGCATCCGATCGCAATGGCCATTGCCGCCGGAGCACGCGAACGAGGCGCCACGCTGGCGAAGGTCGAATCATTCGGAAACACTGAGGGCCTCGGAGTGCAAGGCGTCGTCGATGGCCATGCGGTTGTCGCCGGCCGCGAGCGGTTCCTCGCCGACTTCTCGTTACTCCTCGATGAGGCCTTGCGGTCCTCACGTGACGACGCCGAGAGCGCCGGTCGAACTCCAGTGTTCGTTGGCTGGGACGGACACGTACACGGCATGCTCGTCGTCGCCGACACGGTCAAGGAGACATCGGCCGAAGCGATCGCCGGGCTGCGTCACCTCGGCCTACGTCCCGTGCTGCTGACGGGTGACAACAAACGTGCCGCGCACGCCGTCGCAGCACAGGTCGGCATCGACGAGGTCTTTGCTGAGGTCCTCCCGGTCGACAAGGTGGAAGTGATCCGGCGGCTGCAGTCCGAGGGCCGAGTTGTCGCGATGGTCGGCGACGGTGTCAATGACGCCGCCGCCCTCGCTCAGGCGGACCTCGGACTTGCCATGGGCACCGGGACTGACGCAGCCATCGAAGCCAGCGACCTGACTCTCGTCAGGGGCGATTTGCGTGCCGCGGTCGATGCA
>JANYCT010000097.1 GCA_025360105.1 Actinomycetes bacterium
CTACCCACCGTCACCGAGGCCTCGCGCACGAGCCTGCTGTGCGGAGGGCGGGTCATCGGCAACGCCATCACTGAAGCGGAGGGGTTCAGGTCCCATGCCGCGCTGAAGGCGCTTGGGAGCCCGGCACCGGCGCTTTTTCACAAGGCTCGGTTGGCGACGGCCAGCGGCGAGGCGTTGGCACCGGAGTTGCGGGCAGCCCTCGTGAATCCGGCTCAACGCGTCGTTGGCGTGGTGATCAACGCGATCGATGATCACCTCAACCGCGGCATGCAGGTGCGTGTTCCTTGGACCAGCAACACCGTCGCCCCGCTACGAGAATTGCTGGCAGAAGCGGCGGCGGGTGGCCGCATCGTGATCCTGACGAGCGATCACGGGCACGTGCTCGATGAGCGCCGCAGTAAGCAACGAGGTATCGCTGACCCCGGAGAACGCTGGCGGACAGCCGCGAATCCGGCGGGCGACCAGGAGATCACCATCACGGGCCCGCGGGTATTGCTCGGCGGCGGCACCGTGGTGATGCCCACAAGCGACACCCTTCGATACGGACCGTCGAAGCACGGCTACCACGGAGGCGCGACGCCCCAGGAGGTGCTCGTACCGGTCGTTGTCTTGGCGCGATCGACCTCCACTCCGCCGGGCTGGGGTCCGGCGCCCGATCACGCACCGTCGTGGTGGCGGGGAGAGACGGCTGTTGCGGCGGTTGCAGTGCCCCCTGCTCTCGTTCCCACCACAAAGCCAATCAAGTCCGCAGCTGCTCAGCAAGGCCTCTTCGACACGATCGAACCGCCCGTGGCGACGGCGCTCGGATGGATCACAGCGCTTCTCACTTCGCCCGCGTTCGAGGCGCGCCAGCCCATCATGCAGAGGCGGCGGCTCGACGACGAGACACTCACGCGCATGCTGACGGTGCTGGATCAACGGGGTGGCACGGCACTCAAGGCAGCAATCGCCATCGACGTGAACATCGCAGCCTTCCGCCTCGACGGCTTGTTGAGCGCGTTGGCGAGCGTGCTCAACGTCGAGGGTTACAGCGTGCTCGACGTACGCGACGACACGGTCATCCTCAACCGAGCGCTGCTGCTTACGCAATTCGGGATCGACGGATGATCTCGCCACAACGTCGACGCGAAGTGATCGATGCCCTGCGGCGCGGCACCGTGCCCCAGCAAGGTCTCGATGCGCTCGCCGTCGGCCTCGACCGGATCGCTCCCGCCATCGACGAGGAGCTGCGTTTCGTTGCGTCCGGCTCCGCTGGATTCAAGGCCATTCGTGGTGAGTACGGCTCGGGCAAGACATTCGCGGTGCGCTGGTTGGCGGAACGAGCGCGGCGTGCCGGGTTCGCAACGAGCGAGGTGCAGATCTCTGAGGGCGAGACTCCGCTGCACCACCTGGAGACGGTCTACCGGAGACTCGTCGAGCGGCTCGCCACTGCGGAAGTGGCCACTGGTGCGCTGCGTTCGATCGTCGACGGGTGGTTCTTCGGGCTGGAGCAGGAAGTGCTCGAGGCCGGGTCCGTTCGAGAGGACGACCAAGCCGGCCTCCTCACTGCCGCCGCCGATCTGGCCGAGCAACGCCTCAGCGAGGTGGCTCGACGCGCTCCCGCCTTCGCAGCAGCCCTACGCCATTACCGCCTGTCCGCCGCTGAGGGCGATGCCGCAACCGCCGAGGGTCTCCTGGCGTGGGTCGGGGGACAACCCCATGTGGCGGCAGCCGTGAAGCGTGGCGCAGGCATCAAGGGAGACCTCGACCACGATGGCGCACTTGCCTTCCTCAGCGGCCTCTGCGTCGTGCTGCGCGACGCCGGGTACGCCGGCCTCGTCGTGGTGCTCGATGAAGTAGAGACGCTGCAACGAGTGCGTAGTGACGCCCGCGATCGCGCGCTCAATGCGCTTCGCCAACTGATCGACGAGATCGATGCAGGAAGGTTCCCCGGTCTCTACCTGGTCATAACCGGTACACCTGCCTTCTTCGACGGGCCGCAGGGCGCCAGTCGACTTCCGCCGCTGACCCAACGGCTACACACAGACTTCACGGCCGACGCGCGATTCGACAACCCGCGAGCCGTGCAGGTTCGCCTACCCGGCTTCACGATCGACTCGCTCTGCGAGGTCGGTACTCGCACGCGCGACCTCTTTGTCGACGGCGTAGCGGCCGTCGATCGCGAGCGCGTGCTCGGACATGTCGACGACGAGTACATACGCGTGCTTGCCACGGCGGTCACCGGCGACCTCGGAAACAAGGTGGGCGTGGCACCGCGGGTGTTCCTCAAGAAGCTCGTGGGCGACGTGCTCGACCGCGTGGACCAGTTCGACGACTTCGACCCCCGACTGCACTACAAGCTGACCTTGGCTGACAGCGAGCTCACCGAGGTGGAACGCAACGCCCGTGCAGCGACCTCGGTGGACGACCTCGACCTCGCCCTCG
>JANYCT010000098.1 GCA_025360105.1 Actinomycetes bacterium
GCCGGAGGGTACGGAGATGGTGATGCCTGGTGACAATGTGTCGATGACGGTGGAGTTGGGTAAGCCGATCGCGATGGATGAGGGCTTGCGTTTCGCTATTCGTGAGGGTGGCCGTACTGTTGGCGCCGGCCGCGTCGTCAAAATTCTGAAGTAAAACCCCGCTGGTGATGATGGGGTGCCGCTCCGGCAGCATCCCATCGCGCCGCTTGCAGAGAGCAATTCTCAAGAGAGACAACCGAGACAATCATGGCAAAGAACGACAAGCGGGTGAAGATCACCCTCGAATGCACCGAGTGCAAGCGACGGAACTACATCACGATGAAGTCCAAGGTCAACGACCGCGAGCGCCTAGAAATGAAGAAGTACTGCGCGTTCGACCGTAAGCACACGTCCCACAAGGAAACGCGCTAACGAACACAACCCTCTGCAGCGGCTTGGTAGCCTTACCCTTCCGCTGAATTCAGAGGGCAGTAGCTCAGCTGGTAGAGCATCGGTCTCCAAAACCGACGGTCGGGGGTTCGAATCCCTCCTGCCCTGCCCGAACCCCCACGTGGGAGCACGAAATGTCAACCGAATGTCACTAGACGATCTCAACCGAGAACAGAAGCGCCAGCTTCGCAAGATGGGTGCCCTCGACGAGCAGGGCCAACCCGCTCGCGTTGCGCGTCAGGCCCCGGCGCGCTCGGGTGACGACCGAGTTGGCCCGGTGCAGTATCTCCACGAGGTCGGCGACGAGATGCGCAAGGTCGCGTGGCCCAAGTGGCCTGAGATCCGCCGCATGTCACTCATCGTGTTGGCCACCGTGGTGCTCTATACGGCCTATGTGGGCGGCCTTGATTCGCTGTTCGGTGTGCTCTCCGGCTGGCTGTACTCGAGCAAGTGAGATGAGTAACGACATGCAATCAGAACAGGCCCCCATGGAAACCGCGATGGATACCACCACCGAAGACATCTCGACCGACAACTCGACCGACATCGCCTTTGCAGTCGACGCCGATGCATCCGAACTTGATGCCTCGTTCGATCTGACCGGCGCGGCCCACGGTGCAGGCACAGACCTGGCGGGCGATGCTGCTGAAGAAGCAGCAGTCGAAGACGATCCATGGACCAAGCCGGGCTCGTGGTACGTGGTCCATTCCCAGTCAGGGTATGAAAAGAAGGTCACCGCCAACCTCAAAGCTCGCATCCAGAGCATGAACATGGAGGACAAGATCTTCGAGATCGTCATCCCCATGGAGGAAGTGGTTGAGTTCAAGAACGGTCGCAAGCAGACCGTGCAGAAAAAAGTCTTCCCGGGGTATCTGCTTGTTCGTTGCCATATGGACGACGAGTCCTGGTACTGCATTCGCAACACCCCCGGTGTCACCGGTTTTGTCGGCCAAAGCCGTCAGGGCCAAAAGCCCACCCCGCTGTCGCGGCGTGAGGTCCTCACCTTCCTGTCGGCCAAGGGCGACGGACAGGAGCAGTCGAACCGCAAGAAGCCAAAGCTCGACTTCGAAGTCGGCGAGAGCGTTCGTGTGAAGGAAGGCCCCTTTGCCGACTTCAACGGCCAGATCGCCGAAATCAATGCCGACCACATGAAGCTCAAGGTCCTCGTCAACATCTTCGGTCGTGAGACGTCGGTGGAGATGGACTTCAGCCAGGTCGCCAAGCTCTAAACCCCACGATCCACTCGCAGGGATCGGCTCACCACTGGGCCGATTTCGACATATCGAAATCCCGAAAGAAGTACTGCAATGGCAAAGAAAAAGGTCACCGCGATCATCAAGATCCAGATCCCAGCAGGCAAGGCCACCCCGGCCCCGCCCGTGGGTACAGCGCTCGGACCGCATGGCGTGCCGATCATGGATTTCGTGAAGCAGTACAACGCAGCAACCGAATCACAGGTCGGCACCATCATTCCGGTGGAGATCACCGTTTTCGAGGACCGCACCTTTACGTTCGTGCTCAAGACGCCACCTACGCCGGTGTTGCTCCGCCAGAAGGCCGGCCTGCCTAAGGGTTCGGCCACACCCGGTAAGACCGTGGTCGGCGCCGTCACCGAAGCCGACATCGAAGAAGTGGCCAAGATCAAGATGCCCGACCTCAATGCTTATGACCTCGAAGCGGCCAAAGAGCAAGTCCGCGGCACTGCTCGCTCGATGGGTCTCAAGGTCAACGCATAAGTTCCGCCTGGCCACATCATGTCGGCCAGTTCACTGTTCACAAACAAACCACTCGACCGGGACAACCTCGCCCGGCGGTGTCAACACTGAGGGAGACAGACAATGTCAGGAAAGAAATTCACCGATGCGGCCAAGAAGTTCGATCGCGACCAGGTGTTCACGCCCACCGAGGCGCTTGCGCTGGTGAAGTCGTTGGCGTCGGCCAAGTTCGACGAGACCGTCGAATTCGCCGTTCGTCTCGGCGTCGATCCCCGCAAGGCCGATCAGATGGTGCGCGGTACCGTGGCGCTGCCCAGTGGTACCGGCAAGGACGTTCGCGTCGCTGTTTTCGCCTCCGGCGAGGCTGCTCAGGCCGCACGCGATGCGGGCGCGGAGTTCGTCGGTGCCGAAGATCTCGCGGCCGAAATCGAAAAGGGCAACATGAACTTCGATGTCGCGATCGCAACGCCGGACCTCATGCCGATGGTCGGCCGCCTCGGTCGCGTGCTCGGCCCCCGCGGGCTGATGCCGAACCCTAAGACCGGCACCGTGACCAACGACGTTGCCAAGGCAGTGGGCGAGTTCAAGGGTGGCAAGGTCGAGTATCGCACCGACCGCTACGGCAACGTGCACGTACCGCTCGGCAAGGTGAGCTTCACGCCCGAGGCGCTCGAGGCAAACTTCCGCGCGGTGCTCGACGAGTTGCAGCGAGCCAAGCCAGCATCGGCCAAGGGCCGCTACCTGCGCAAGATCACGCTGTCGTCCACCATGGGTCCAGGCGTGCGTCTCGACACGAACCGTCTGCGCCCGGAAATCGCATAGGGCATCCCCGGTCCCATCAGTCCGCGCAGCCACGTTGCGTGGGATGAACAGTCGCTCGGCGGCTTTTCCCCGCGCGACCGCTAGCCTGCAGGATCTACAACCAAAACGGTTGCTCGCCGAAGACATCTGGTCCACCCGCCACTGCTGTGGCGCACGGGTAATGGAATCTCCGCCAGACGAGGTGAACACCACCCAGTTCTCGACTCCTTCCATCTCGTTGGGTGTCGTTGCCGGGCGGCGTTCGCTGCAACAGCGAGCGCCCCGCACGACATGTGAGAGGAGGTGTACATGGAGAACCCAAGACAGGAAAAAGTCGCAGTAGTCACCGAGGTTCGCGAGAAGCTCGCGAGCGCCGACGCCACGATCATCACCGAATACCGCGGAATGAGCGTGGCCGCGTTGGCACAGTTGCGTCGCACGCTTCGTCAGTCGGGCGCCGAGTACAAGGTGTATAAGAACACATTGGCTCGTTTCGGTGCCCGCGATGCTGGCATTGACGGACTCGACGCATTGCTGGTCGGCCCGACCGGCATCACGTTCGTCAACGGTGATGTCGCCGCAGCCGCCAAGGCACTGCGCGATGCCGCCAAGACCAACCCGCTGCTCGTCATCAAGGGCGGCACGCTCGGCAACAAGACGCTGTCTGCAAAAGACATCGAGGCATTGGCCGATCTGCCGCCACGCGAAGTCCTGCTGGCCCAACTCGCTGGTGCGTTCCAGGCTCCGCTCGTCAAGACCGCAGGTCTGCTGCAGGCGCTGCCCCGCAATTTTGCTTACGGCCTCAAAGCCCTCATCGATCAGAAGGCGGCATAAGCCGTCCCGTTACCTACGGCGACGCTGTCGCCAACCCGATTTGCAGTACTGCATACAACTTTCAAGGAGAAATACGAAATGTCATCGAAGGACGAAATCCTCGAAGCAATTGCCAACATGACCGTCATCGAGCTCAAGGAATTGCTTGACGCATTCGAAGAGAAGTTCGGCGTCACTGCTGCAGCCCCCGTGGCCGTTGCGGCCGCCGGCGGCGCTGCCGCTGCCCCAGCCGAAGAGGAAAAAGACGAGTTCGACGTCATCCTCAAAGAGGCGGGCGCCCAGAAGATCCAGGTCATCAAGGTCGTGCGCGAGCTCACCAGCTTGGGTCTCAAGGAAGCCAAGGACCTTGTGGATGCTGCCCCCAAGGCCATCCTCGAAAAGGCGAACAAGGACGATGCCGAGAAGGCAAAGGCCGCACTCATGGAAGCCGGAGCCGTCGTCGAGGTCAAGTGACCGCGACGGTCGCCTGACCGCTGCAAGTGCGTGACCTCGATCGAGTTCAACCACGTCGAGCCGGCCGTACCTTCGGGGACGGTCGGTTCGTTCGTTTTTCCGTCAGCGGTGCGATCTGTTGAACTCGACGCAGTCGACGTAGCGCACCCCATCACCGCCGAACAGATCGAGCGCTGACCCAATGGTGAGGTCAACGCGCCCGCCGGTGATCGTGTGCACCGTGCGCAGATCGTCGAGTGATCGTGCGCCGCCGGCGTAGGTGATGGGGATGGTGTCGGTCGCGGCCAGCAATGCCACCAAATCGAGATCGACACCCTGGGAGAGTCCCTCGACGTCGACGCCGTGGACCAAGAATTCGGCGCACGAGTCTGCGAGCGCGTTTAGTGTGTCCGCGTTCACCTCCAGCGAGGTGAACCGTTGCCAGCGGTCGGTGACCACCCAATAGGCGCCGTCACGCCAGCGGCACGACAGGTCGATGACGAGTCGCTCTCGGCCGACGGTGCCAACCAGCGCGTCGAGGCGTTCTTCGGAGAGCACACCGTCGATGAAGAGCCATGACGTGATGATCACATGCGATGCGCCCGCATCGAGCCAGGACGGCGCGTTCTCCGCACCGATGCCGCCCCCAACCTGCATACCACCCGGCCACGCCGCCAGCGCGGACAGCGCGGCGTGGTCGTTGCCTCCCCCGAGCATGATCACGTGACCACCCGTGAGTACGTCGTCGCGGTAGCGGGCAGCGAACCAATCGGCAGGGCGTTCGCTGACGAAGTTGGTCACAGATTGGCCATCGTCGGTGAGCGTGCCGCCGACGATCTGCACCACACGACCCCCGCGAAGATCGATGCAGGGGCGGAACACACCGCCACCGTATCGAACGGTGGCGTCCGGACTTCACCATTTCGTCACCTCGAATTGACCGACGAATTGGTCGGGAATGCTTGACGCGTGGCGCAGAAAGGCTTACCGTTCGCCACAACAACTGAAGCGCCCAACCTCTGCGGTTTGGGCGTTGACTCCACACGTGCCCGACGATAGGATCGTCTGTTGCCGTGCGTGTATCCATCTGCTGCTCTCCATTCAGCTGTGTTCAGCGCGCGCTCAAACGTCCCCCGTTTGCCAACGAGGAGTTGTAGTGGCTAAGAGTCCGACCACCCGTGAGCGCTATTCGTTCGCCAATCTCGAAGAGCCTTTGGATCTTCCTGACTTGATTGCGATCCAGCGCGAGAGCTTCGAATGGTTCTTGAACCAGGGTCTTGCAGAAACCTTCCGCGATATTTCGCCGATCAAGGATTTCTCCGAGGCACTGCAACTCGAACTCGAATTCGACCCAGACGACGAGGACTTGCGCCCACCGCCCAAGTTCACCGTTGCAGAGTGCAAAGAAAAGGACATGACCTACTCGGCGCCCATCTTCGTGCGCGCCCGGTTCATGAACCGCAATACGGGTGAGATCAAAGAGCAGACCGTCTTCATGGGCGACTTCCCGATGATGACCGAGAAGGGCACCTTCATCATCAACGGCACCGAGCGTGTCGTGGTGAGCCAGTTGGTGCGTAGCCCCGGCGTCATCTTCGAACCTGGCGAGCGCTTCCGACTCCGTAACCTCAGCAAGCACCAACTCGTCAAGGGTACGGTGCACCCGTACCGTGGTGAATGGCTCGAGTTCGACGTCGAGCACAAGCCCGGCAAGTTCGTCACTGCAGGTACCCGTGTGGCGCGCAAGCGTCGCCTCGGCATCTTCACCCTGCTCCGCGCCCTCGGCTACGACGAGGAGCACGCCCCCGGCTTCATCGATCGTTTCGTGGCTCACTTCGACTTCCTCGAGGATCAGTGGGACAAGGAGCGTCACTTCGCCCCCTCACAGGACGAGTCGCTCATCGAGATCTACAAGCGGGCGCGCCCGGGCGAGCCGCCTACGCTCGAGTCCTCGCGGGCGTTCTTCCGTAACGCGTTCTTCGAGAACCGTCGCTACGACCTCAGCCGCGTCGGCCGGTACAAGCTGAACCGCAAGCTCGGCAACGAAGTGTCTCGTCTGCCCGAGTTGTTCGGTCTTGATGGCGACCTGCTCGACCTGCCCACCGACGATCAGGATGTGTTGAGCCGTTGCGAGGTTGTCGCCGCACTGAGCTACATGCTGCACCTCGTCAAGCAGGAGCCCGGCTACCGCCTCGACGATCAGGACCACTTCGCCAACCGCCGCATCCGCAGCGTGGGCGAGCTCATCCAGAACCAAGTGCGCATCGGCCTCAGCCGTATGGAGCGCGTGGTGCGCGAGCGCATGACCACCCAAGACGTCGAGGCGATCACACCCCAGACCCTCATCAACATCCGTCCCGTGGTCGCTGCGATCAAGGAGTTCTTCGGCACATCGCAGTTGTCGCAGTTCATGGACCAGGTGAACCCTCTCTCTGGCCTCACCCACCGTCGTCGCCTGTCAGCGCTCGGACCTGGTGGTCTCAGCCGTGAGCGCGCCGGCTTCGAAGTGCGCGACGTTCACTTCAGCCACTACGGCCGCATGTGCCCGATCGAGACGCCAGAGGGCCCGAACATCGGTCTGATCGGTGCGCTCAGCACGTTCGCTCGCGTGAACGAGTTCGGCTTCATCGAGAGCCCGTACCGCAAGGTGGTCAACGGCATCGTCACCGACGAGATCGTGTACATGGCCGCCGACGAAGAAGAGAACTACGTCGTTGCCCAGGCGAACACGCCCATCAAGGCCGACGGCACGTTCAAGGATCCCCGCGTGCTCGTGCGCCGTTCGCCTCAGGCTGCCAGCCTCGACGACCTGCGCAAGATGCTCGAGGCCGAGAGCTTCTTCGGTGCCACCACCGACATCGGGTTCGTGCCCGGCACCGAGGTGGACTACATGGACGTATCACCGCGCCAGATCGTTTCGGTTGCAACTGCGCTGATCCCGTTCCTCGAGCACGACGACGCCAACCGCGCCCTGATGGGTGCGAACATGCAGCGCCAGGCCGTTCCGCTCATCCGTGCCGAGGCGCCGTACATCGGTACCGGTATCGAAGCGCGTGCTGCTCGTGACGCCGCCGACCTGATTCAGGCCGAAGAAGAAGGCGAAGTCACCGAAGTCAGCGGCGACAGCATCACGGTGCAGTACAAGACCATCGGTAAGAAGGTCTATCGCTTGGCCAAGTTCCGTCGCAGCAACCAGGACACCTGCATCAACCAGCGCGTGCGCGTTGGCGAAGGTACCAAGATCAAAAAGGGTGACATCCTCGCCGATGGCCCCTCTACCGATCATGGCGAACTTGCTCTCGGAAAGAACCTGCTCGTGGCGCTCATGCCATGGGAGGGCTACAACTTCGAAGACGCCATCATTCTCAGCGAGCGTCTGGTCAAAGACGACGTGCTCACCTCGATTCACATCAAAGAGCACGAAGTCGATGCCCGCGACACCAAGTTGGGTCTCGAGGAAATCACCCGTGACATCCCGAACCTCAGCGAGGACATCCTGCGCGATCTCGACGACCGCGGCATCATCCGCATCGGTGCCGAGGTCGGCCCCGGCGACGTGCTCGTGGGCAAGGTCACGCCCAAGGGCGAAACCGAGCTCACCCCCGAGGAGCGCCTGTTGCGTGCCATCTTCGGCGAGAAGGCACGCGAGGTTCGCGACACCAGCCTGAAAGTGCCTCACGGCGAAAACGGCAAGGTCATCGACGTAAAGGTCTTCACCCGCGAAAACGGCGACGAGCTTCCCCCCGGCGTGAACCAGTTGGTCCGCGTGTACGTGGGTCAGAAGCGCAAGATCAGCGTCGGCGACAAGCTCGCCGGTCGCCACGGCAACAAGGGTGTCATCTCCAAGATCCTCCCGATTGAGGACATGCCCTATATGTCCGACGGCACCGCGGTTGACATCATCCTCAACCCGCTGGGTGTCCCCAGCCGTATGAACGTGGGTCAGGTGCTCGAAGCGCATCTGGGCTACTGCGCACGCTGGGGTTGGAACGACATCAAGAACAAGGTGAGCATCGGCGATGCGCCGATTCGCGGCACCGAGACCAAGACCCGTCCCAACACCAAGCCGAGCACGTTCATCGCGACGCCGGTGTTCGATGGCGCCCATTGGGACGAAGAAGAAGCTGCCGGCAAGCACCCGACGATTCAGAGCATTCTTGCGAACCTGAATCCCGAGAGCGTCGATGGCAAGCGCCTCATCCAGATCGACGGCAAGACGCCGTTGTACAACGGTCGCACTGGCGAGCTGTACGACAACCCCATCACGGTTGGCTACATGTACATCTTGAAGCTCGCCCACTTGGTCGACGACAAGATCCACGCCCGTTCCACCGGTCCGTACAGCATGATCACCCAGCAGCCACTTGGGGGTAAGGCGCAGTTCGGCGGACAGCGTTTCGGCGAGATGGAAGTGTGGGCGCTCGAGGCCTACGGTGCGGCGTACTGCTTGCAGGAGCTGCTCACCATCAAGTCCGACGACGTGCTCGGCCGCGTCAAGGTGTACGAGGCAATCGTCAAGGGTGACAACATCCCCGAGCCCGGCATTCCCGAGAGCTTCAAGGTGCTCATGAAGGAAATGCAGGCGCTGTGTCTCAACGTCGAGGTGCTTGCCACCGACGGAAGCGAGATCGAGATGCGCGAGATGGACGAAGACGTCTTCCGTGCAGCGGAGGAACTCGGCATCGACATTAGCCGTCCAGAGCGCGGCACCGACGAGGACGATCGCGAGCGTGCTGCACGCCGCGAGCGCGCTTACTGATCAGCAACCCTGATCACCAACCCTGATCAGCAACCCTGATCAGCAACCAGGTACGAGACCCACGAAAAAGACGATGAGAGACGAAGGCAAACGATGCTTGACGTAAACATGTTCGACCAGTTGAAGATCGGGTTGGCCACCGCCGACCAGATCACGCAGTGGTCACACGGTGAAGTGAAGAAGCCCGAGACCATCAACTACCGCACCCTGCGTCCGGAAAAAGATGGACTGTTCTGCGAGAAGATCTTCGGACCGACCCGCGATTGGGAGTGCTACTGCGGCAAGTACAAGCGCGTGCGCTTCAAGGGCATCGTGTGTGAGCGCTGTGGCGTAGAAGTCACGCGCAGCAAGGTGCGCCGCGAGCGCATGGGCCACATCGAACTCGCCGCACCCGTGGTTCACATTTGGTACCTGCGCGGCACGCGCAGCTGGTTGGCATACCTGCTCGCCGGCGTCGAGACCAAGGAAGAACTGAAGGCCAAGCAGCTCGAGAAGGTCATCTACTTTGCGGCGAACCTGGTGACCTGGGTCGATGTCGACAAGCGTCATGCTGACAAGTCGAACCTCGAAGCCGAGTATCTCGAAGAGCGCGATGCCATCCGTAAGGAGATGGAAATCGCGATCGATCGTCGGTACAAAGAACTCGAGGACGAAGCCGGCAAGCTCGAAGGCGAAGGCGCCAAGGACAGCGATGTCAAAGCCCGCGGCAAGATCGCCGAAAAAGAAGTCACGATGCTGCGCGACCGCTACGAGCAAGAGCTCGATCTGCTCGCGCGCACGTGGGACGAGTTCAAAGACATCCACAGCCGCAAGATCATCGATGACGAAATGCTGTGGCGCGAGCTGCGCGACCGTTACGGCGATTACTTCGAGGGAGGCACCGGCGCCGACAGCATCAAGGCACTGATCGACCGCATCGACTTCGACGTCGAGGAAGCCCGCCTGCGTGAAGCCATCGATCCGCCCGAGGGTGGCCGCAAGCCGCTCAGCGCTCAGCGCCGCCAGAAGGCCATCAAGCGCCTCAAGATCGTCACGTCGTTCAACAAGCGCGACGAGCAGGGCCGTCGGGTCAACGACCCCAAGGCGATGATTCTCGATGTCGTGCCGGTGATCCCGCCCGAACTGCGCCCGATGGTGCAGCTCGATGGTGGCCGTTTCGCCACCAGCGACCTCAACGATCTGTACCGCCGCGTGATCAACCGCAACAACCGCCTCAAGCGTCTGCTCGATCTCGGCGCCCCCGAGATCATCGTGAACAACGAAAAGCGCATGCTCCAAGAGGCTGTCGATGCGTTGTTTGACAACGGTCGTCGTGGTCGTCCGGTCACCGGTCCGGGCAACCGCCCGCTGAAGTCGCTGTCCGACATGCTCAAGGGCAAGCAGGGCCGCTTCCGTCAGAACCTTCTCGGTAAGCGCGTCGACTACTCGGGTCGCTCGGTCATCGTGGCCGGCCCCACGCTGAAGTTGCACCAGTGCGGTCTGCCCAAGCTGATGGCACTCGAACTGTTCAAGCCGTTCGTGATGAAGCGCCTCGTCGATCTCGAGCTGGCGCAGAACATCAAAAGCGCCAAGCGCATGGTCGAGCGCCGCCGCCCGCAGGTATGGGACGTGCTCGAAGACGTGATCAAGGAACACCCGGTGATGCTCAACCGTGCTCCAACCTTGCACCGTCTCGGCATCCAAGCCTTCGAGCCCGTGCTCGTCGAGGGCAAGGCATTGCAGATTCACCCGTTGGTCTGCACCGCGTTCAACGCCGACTTCGACGGCGACCAGATGGCCATTCACGTGCCGCTGTCCGCCGAGGCCCAGGCCGAGGCCCGCGTACTCATGCTCAGCGCCAACAACATCTTGTCTCCGGCGTCTGGTCGCCCCACCGTCACCCCATCGCAGGACCTCGTCATCGGTGGCTACTACCTCACCGAACTCGTCGAGGACGCGGCCGGCAACGGTCGTACGTTCCGCCATCTGTGGGAGGTGTTGCGTGCGCTCGACGAGGGCTCGCTCAACCTGCACGCACCGATCACGCTGCGTCGCCCCGCCTCTGCGACGCAGCCGGCCGACACCTTCTCGACGACGGCAGGTCGCCTGCTGTTCGAGGAGACCCTGCCGGAGGATTACCCCGCGCGCTTTGGCCACATCGACTTCCTCATCAAGAAGAAAGAGATGGGGGTCATCGTGGAACGGCTCTCCGACTTCTACCTGAAGTCCGAGGTTGCGATCGCGCTCGACGCAATCAAGGCTGTCTGTTACCGCTATGCATCGCAGAGCGGCATCACGGTGTCGATCGACGATGTGAAGACGCCGAAGAACAAGCGTGCCATCCTCGACAAGTTCGAAGAGCAGGCCGACAAGGTCGAGAACCAGTTCCGTCGCGGCATAATCACCGACGGCGAGCGCCGCAACATGGAGGTGCGTATCTGGACCGATGCCACCGCCGAGGTGCAGAACGCGATGGAGCTCGAGTTCAAGGCCCAGCGCTTCAACCCGATCGACATGATGGTCGGCTCCGGTGCACGAGGCAACATGACCCAGATGCGTCAGATCGCCGGCATGCGCGGCCTGGTGGCCAACCCTCGTGGTGACATGATTCCTCGTCCGATCAAGAAGAACTTCCGTGAAGGCCTCGAAACACTCGAGTACTTCATCGCGACGCCTGGTGCTCGTAAGGGTCTGGTCGACACCGCCCTTCGTACCGCCGACTCGGGCTACCTGACCCGCCGTTTGGTCGACGTGGCACAGGAACTCATCATCCGCGACATCGACTGTCGTTCCACGCTTGGCGTGTGGATCGACAACGTCACGCCCGACACCGCCAATACCCGCGCCTACCTCGAGGCCAAGCTGTTCGGCCGTGCCCTGCTGCAAGACGTCACGCTCAGCGATGGCACAGTGTTGGCCAAGAACAGCCTCATCGGTGACGACGAGATGATCGCGCTGCGCGACGATCCCAAGATCAGCCGGGTGCGCGTTCGTTCCGTGCTCACCTGCGATGCCGATCTCGGTATCTGCGGGCTGTGCTACGGCCGTTCGCTCGCAACGGGCAAGCCGATCGAACTCGGTGAGGCTGTGGGCGTCATCGCCGCTCAGTCCATTGGCGAGCCCGGTACACAGCTCACCATGCGTACCTTCCACACCGGTGGCGTGGCGGGTAAGGACATCGCCGGTGGTCTTCCCCGCGTCGTGGAATTGTTCGAGGCCCGCACGCCCCGTGGTTCAGCACGTCTGGCCAAGGCGAGCGGCATCGTTCGCGTCGGCGAGGACGAAGGCAAGGGCATCCCGATCACCGTCATCGACGACTCGGGTGAAGAGCACCTGATCGTGTTGCCCACCGGTAGCCGCCCGACGGTCATCGACGGCAACGACATCAAAGCCGGCGATCCCGTCACCGATGGTCCCTTCGATCCCAAGGAAATCATGGAGATCAAGGGCATCCGCGAAACCCAGTTGTACCTCGTCGAAGAGGTCCAGAAGGTGTACCGCGATCAGGGTGTGAGCATTTCTGACAAGCACATCGAGTTGATCGTGCGTCAGATGACCCGTCGCATCGGCGTGCAAGAGCCCGGCGAGACCGGTTTCTTGCCCGGCGAGCGCGCCGATGCCAAGGTGTTCCGTGACACCAACAAGCGCATGGTCGAAGATGGCAAGCGTCCCGCCGAGGGTCGGCCCGAGTTGATGGGTATCACCAAGGCGTCGCTCGCCACCGAGTCGTGGCTGTCGGCTGCGTCGTTTCAGGAGACCACCCGGGTGCTCACCGAAGCAGCCATCGACGGTCGCAGTGACAGCTTGTTGGGCCTCAAGGAAAACATCATCATCGGTAAGTTGATCCCGGCCGGTACCGGCATGGAGCGGTATCGCGACTTCGATGTCTCTGCGCCGGACTACAAGCCCATGGCCTACTACAGCAGCGACACCGAGGATCCGGCGGCGTGGTTGGGCAACCTCCACGGCACCTACTCCGCAGATGGCGATACCGCCGAGGCCTGACCGGTTCGCCGCTGAGCTGCATGCAGCCTGATCTACACGCAAGCTGTCGGCACGATTCCGCTTGGGCGTAGGTGATCTTCGGGTCACCTACGCCCGAGTCGTTTTCGCCGAGACTCGTTGTTGATGCGCTGAGAATTGGTCGCACGAGCACAAAGAACGCGGCGCGCGCGGGTTGCTGCCCTGAGGACGCGCCTCTAACATTGCATGGTCCTGTCGACGTCGCTTCGTTGCGTGCGCGGGGTCAGTTCGTATCCAACGCGAAAGGTACACGCGTGCCCACAATTCAGCAGCTGGTCCGCCAAGGGCGTAGCAGCAAGTTCACCAAGACCAAGACTCCAGCCCTCAAGGGCTCGCCGCAGCGACGCGGTGTGTGTACTCGCGTCTACACCAACACCCCCAAGAAGCCGAACTCGGCACTGCGCAAGGTGGCGCGCGTTCGCCTCACGAGCGGCGTCGAGATCACGGCCTACATCCCGGGTGAAGGTCACAACCTGCAAGAACACAGCATCGTGCTCGTGCGTGGTGGTCGTGTTCGCGACCTGCCCGGTGTGCGTTACAAAGTCATCCGCGGCGCGCTCGACGCAGCCGGCGTGAAGAACCGCAAGCAGAGCCGCAGCCGTTACGGCGCAAAGACCCCGAAGTAATAGGAACGAACCGCCATGCCACGTAAAGGACCTGCCGAGCGTCGTGAAATCACGCCGGACCCCATCTACCGTTCGCTGCTCGTTTCGCAGATCACTAACAAGGTCATGCTGCACGGCAAGCGCAGCCTTGCGGAAAAGATCGTGTACGACGCACTGAAGATGGTCGAAGAAAAGACCGGCGCCGAGCCCATCGCCACGCTGAAGCGTGCGATCGAGAACCTCAAGCCGCCGCTCGAAGTGAAGAGCCGTCGCGTTGGTGGCGCTACCTATCAGGTGCCCGTCGAGGTTCGCCCTCGTCGCGCCAACACGTTGTCCATCCGTTGGTTGGTCGACTTCAGCCGCAAGCGTCGTGAGAAGACCATGGCCGAGTGCCTGGCCGGCGAAATCATGGACGCAGCCAACGGCCTCGGTGCTGCGGTGAAGCGCCGTGACGACATGCAGAAAATGGCCGAGAGCAACAAAGCGTTCGCTCACTACCGCTTCTAACCCGAACAGTTCTGATTCGGCAACACTCGAATTGACAACACCCGCCTGCGAGGGCGGGTGTTGTGCTTTTCCATGCACGGCTTTCCGGTTTGGGGTTCGCTCGGAAGTTCGCTGGGAATCCGCCCATGTCGGTCCACGCAGGGCGGGGTAGCGAGGGCTCAGGGGCGGGGGAGCTGTGGCCAGGTGCGAGCCGGGTCGGGATCGCGATTGGCGGGTGCGTCGAGGTCTGACAGCATGGGGGGGACGAGTGAGGGGCCGCACAATCATGGAAAGCTTCTGGCGACCACGGCGACTGGGTGAGCCGTGCTGACCGACCGGTTCGTGCAAGCGCTCGACTTCGCCGTTCACGCGCATGGCGAGCAGCGTCGCAAAGGCACCGACGTGACCTACGTATCGCATCTCCTCGGCGTTGCCGGATTGGTGCTCGAGTTCGGCGGCGACGAGGATCTTGCCATCGCCGGTCTGCTGCACGACGCAGTGGAGGACACGGCCGACCACGACGGCCCCGGCATGGCCGCGAGTATCCGCCGGAACTTCGGCGACCGTGTTGCCGATGTCGTGCTGGACTGCAGCGATACAGATATGCAGCCGAAGCCACCCTGGCGGGCGCGCAAAGAGGCCTACCTTTCTCACCTGACGACAGCGCCACGCGAGGTGCTGCTGGTCTCGTGCTGCGACAAGCTGCACAATGCGCGAACCACCGTGATCGAACTGCACGAAAAGGGACCCGACTTCTGGGTCGGCGCAGGCGGAGTGGCACGGTTCAACGCCGGTCCGGCCGAACAGGTCTGGTATAACCGGCGACTGGCAAGGGTGTTCAGCGAACGCCTGGGTGATGACACGATCTTGGCGCCGCTTGCGCGAGAACTCGAACGGGTCGTCGACACAATCGAGCGCCTCGCTGCGGGTGCGACTGGGCACACTCGCCGTTAGCATTGTCGCTTGTGCCTTCGGCCGGTTTCGGTTGTTGCGCGCCCCTCGATTTCGACAGACGCAAACGGAAGAAGTACAGAGATGGCTAAGCGCGAATTCCCCCTCGAGCGCACCCGCAATATCGGCATCATGGCTCATATTGATGCTGGCAAGACCACGACCACCGAGCGCATCCTGTACTACACGGGCAAGAGCTACAAGATCGGCGAAGTGCACGACGGCGCCGCAACCATGGACCACATGGCTCAGGAGCAAGAGCGTGGCATCACCATCACTTCGGCTGCCACCACGTGCATCTGGGACAACCATCGCATCAACATCATCGACACGCCCGGCCACGTGGACTTCACCATCGAGGTCGAGCGTTCGCTGCGCGTACTCGACGGCGCGGTCACGGTGTTCGACTCGGTCGCGGGCGTCGAGCCCCAGACCGAGACGGTGTGGCGTCAGGCCAACAAGTACAACGTGCCGCGCATGTGCTTCATCAACAAGATGGACCGCATCGGTGCCGACTTCTATCGCACCGTGCAAATGGTGCGCGATCGCCTCGAGGCCACTCCGGCCGTCATCCATCTACCCATCGGCGCAGGCGGCATCGAGGTCAACACGCCCTTCATCGGTCTCATCGACCTCGTGAAAATGAAGGCGCTCATCTGGCACGACGAAGAACTCGGTGCCAAGTGGGACGAAACCGACATCCCCGCCGACATGGTCGAGATCGCTGCGAAGTACCGCGAGGAGCTCCTCGAGACCATCGCCACGAGCGACGACGAGTTGATGGAGAAGTACTTGGGCGGCGAGGACCTCAGCATTGCCGAGATCAAGCGCGCCATCCGTAAGGGCACGCTTGCGTTCGACTTCGTGCCGATTCTGTGCGGTTCGGCATTCAAGAACAAGGGCGTGCAGCCGATGCTCGACGCCGTGGTCGACTACCTGCCCAGCCCGCTCGACATTCGTGCGGCTCAGGGTGTGAACTTCCAAGAAGAGCCCATCGACCGTCCGGCCGACGAGAACGGCCCGTTCGCTGCACTCGCCTTCAAGATCGTGGCCGACCCGTTCGGCAAGCTCACCTACTTCCGTGTGTACTCCGGCAAGATCAACAAGGGTGACGAAGTTTTCAACAGCACCAAGGAAAAGCGCGAGCGCCTCGGTCGCATCCTGCTCATGCACGCAAACCAGCGTGAGGACCTCGATGTCGCCATGGCTGGCGACATTGTTGCCGGTCTGGGTTTCAAGGACACCACCACGGGCGACACGCTGTGCGACCGGGCGAACCCGATCATCCTCGAGCGGATGATCTTCCCCGAGCCCGTGATCCACGTGGCCATCGAACCCAAGACAAAGGTCGATCAGGACAAGCTCGGCAAGGCCCTGAAGAGCCTCTCCGACGAGGACCCCACGTTTCGCGTGCGCACCGACGAAGAGACCAACCAGACTGTCATCAGCGGCATGGGCGAGTTGCACCTCGAGATCCTCGTCGACCGCATGCAGCGCGAGTTCGGCGTCGATGCCACTGTTGGTAAGCCACAGGTGGCCTACCGCGAGACCATCACCAAAAAAGTCGAGTCGGTCGAGTACCGCCACATCAAGCAGTCCGGTGGTTCTGGCCAGTTCGCAGTCGTGAAGATCACGCTCGAGCCGAACCCCGAGGGCGGCTACAAGTTCGTCGACAAGATCACCGGCGGCCGCGTGCCCCGTGAGTACATCCAGCCGGTGAACCAGGGCATCCAGAGCGCGCTCGACAACGGCGTGCTCGCGGGTTACCCCACGGTGAACATCATGGCCAGTCTCGTCGACGGCGCCTACCACGATGTTGACTCCAGCGAAATGGCGTTCAAGATCGCCGGGCAGATGGCGTTCAAAAAGGCCGCGGAGATGGCCAAGCCTGTGCTGCTCGAACCCATCATGGGCGTGGAGGTCGTGACCCCTGACGAATATATGGGCGACGTCATGGGCGACCTCAGCAGCCGCCGCGGTCGTATCGAGGGCATGGAAGCCCGCGGTAACACCCAGGTCGTGCGGGCCCAGATTCCACTGTCGGAAATGTTCGGGTACAGCACCGACTTGCGTTCACGTACGCAGGGCCGTGCCACCTACACGATGCAGTTCGACAGCTACCAAGAAGTGCCGGGCAGTATCGCCAGCGACATCATCAAGCGAGTTCGCGGCGAGTAACTTCCCGGGCCCAGCAATGTTGGGTCGACTCGTGCTGGGGGTTGCCCTGCATGGCATCGGCCTCTAGCATTACTGGTTCGGCAGCGGCGCCCATGCGGCGCCCCTCCCAGGTTCTTTGACAACCCACTGACATCCAACACGAAAAGCACGGAGACATGAGATGAGCAAGGCAAAGTTTGAGCGTAATAAGCCGCATGTGAATATTGGTACGATGGGTCATATTGATCATGGTAAGACGACGTTGACTGCTGCGATTTCGAAGACGTTGGCTGGTAAGGGGTTGGCGCAGTATACGCCTTTT
>JANYCT010000001.1 GCA_025360105.1 Actinomycetes bacterium
CATCTCATAAGGAGCCACAACCATGACTGTTCGTCTTGGCGATATCGCACCCAACTTCGACGCCCCCACCACGCAGGGCGACATCAACTTCCACGACTGGCTGGGCGACAGCTGGGGCGTGCTGTTCAGCCATCCCAAGGACTTCACGCCGGTATGCACCACCGAGCTCGGCTACGTCGCCAAGATCAAGCCCGAGTTCGACAAGCGCAATGTGAAGGTCATCGGCCTGTCGGTCGATTCCGTCGAGAGCCATCTCAAGTGGGAGAGCGACATCGGCGAGACCCAGGGCACACCCGTGAACTTCCCGATGATCGGCGACACCGACAAGACCGTTGCCAACTTGTACGACATGATCCACCCCAATGCCAGCGACACGATGACCGTTCGCTCGGTGTTCGTGATCGGGCCGGACAAGAAGGTCAAGCTGCAGATCACATACCCGGCCTCCACCGGTCGCAACTTCGAAGAGATCCTGCGCGTCATCGACAGTCTGCAGCTCACCGCCAAGTACAAGGTGGCCACGCCGGCCAACTGGACCGACGGCGACGACGTCATCATCGGCGGCGCTGTCACCGACGAAGAAGCCAAGCAGTTGTTCCCGCAGGGCTGGACCACCGTCAAGCCCTACCTGCGCGTGCTGCACCAGCCCGGCAAGTAATCACACCGTTCCTGCGCTGTGCCGACCTCTGCGATCAACAGAGGGGCATTCAGCACAGGTTCTGTTGCACCCAATCACGCACTGCAGGCGCCAGCCGATCGAGATGGTCGGCTGGCGCTTCGCGTATCTGGGTCGCGCTGATGGGCACCGCAACGCGATCCGCGTCCACGACCACTGCCACGGCGCCGAATCGACGGGCGAGCTCACTGATGTAGGGATCGCTACTGAACACCGCGTGCGGGCCGTTCTCGTGCGGCCAACGCGACCGGAACAGCGTCATCCATTTGGCCCAGAGTTCTTCGTTGGCGAAATCGTTGTCGAGGTCGTGGCGTAGCTCCACCACCGTCACGTGCGGGTGCAGATCGGCAAGCCACGCCGCGCGTAACTCCCCCGGCACCAACTCACCATCACGAGTGTTCACGAACACCACAAGACGTTCGGCGCGCTGTGCCGCCCAATCGATCATGTACGAGTGGCCGAGATGCGGCGGGTTGAACCTGCCGACGATCAGGCCAGTGGCGATGCGGTCGTCGGGCGATACAGCACTCATCGGTGGCTTCCCTCAGGTACGAGGCGAGCCGGGCGTGCGCAGGATCGTGACGTCCATCTCCTCGGGCTCGGCACCGACCGCGATGAGAAGCTTGCTGAAGCCGTGGAAGAGCGCCAGGCCGACGCCCATTTCGGCAAGCTCGGCGCCAGTGAAGTGCTCGAGGATGAACGACCTCGCGTCTTCGGACGGAGGTCCATCGGTACCGAGATACGCATCGGCGAACACCACCGCTGCCTTGTGCCGCTCATCGAGGCCGCTCGATTCAAAGCCGTCATCGACCATGTTGGCGAGTTCCTCGGTGAGCCCCTCCTGCCTCGCGACCGCGAAGCGCACATTGCGTCAATACCCGCAATCGGTGATGCGCGCATTGCGCAAACGGATCACCTCTTTGGTGGGCTGATCAACCACACCGTTGCTCCAGAACTCCGCGTACAGCACTGCGTAGGCACCGACGAGATCGGGCTGGTGCGACAACATGCCGCCGTAGCTTGGTGTCTCCTCACCGAACGCTGAGGGCATGCGAGGTGTCGTGGCCATTAGCGGTCTCCGTGATCTGGAGTGGGATCGCCCGCAACGATCTGCAGTCGAGTGAAGCCATCGAGCAGCGCAAGGTGGAACAAGAGACCCATCTGCTCGGCAGGTGTGTAGTGGTCGGACAGCGCGGCGAAGGTGGCATCGTCGAGGCCGTGTACGTCGATGATGAACTGCTCGACAACGGCCATCGCAGCAAGCTCAGCCGAGCTGAGATCGGTAGGCAGCGTCTCGTGGCCGACACCGAGCACTAGTCGCGCGCGGATTCGGGCCAGCTCGCCGGTGCGCCCGGGCGCTGCAGCCGCTGCGTTGCGGCAGAGGTCGTCGATCTTGGTTGCGAGAGGCGGACGCAGATCGATCAAACGCGCGGTAGACGACTGCACCCATGTCATGACGCGGCCGCCCGAACCGCGGGCAGTGCCTCGACCACCGAGCGCCACCCACTCCCCAACGCGGCAGCATCGCCGACGCCGAGTGGGTGAGGGGTCCCGAGCACGTGTGCATGTGCGGACAGCGCCAACGCCGTTGCGACAGCGTCTTGGGTGATGGCCGCCATGGACACCGCGCGCTCCATCCACCCACGCGCTGCCATGTCGTCGCCCGTGGAGGCCGCCGCTGCTCCGGCCGCAATGCTCGCGACAACACCATCGAGATAGGTGTGCCCGACCGCATCGGTGGCGGCTGTCGCCGCATCGATTGCTTCTGCGCTGGAACCCTGCAGTGCTGCGACCAGGGCGTGAATCGACTGGAAGAACGGATGTGACACGACATCGTTGGTCACGTGCGCGAGCGCTGTGCGCGCCTCGTCGTAATCGCCAATCTGAGCGAGGCCCGCGGCGCGGATGACCCACGACTCGCCCGGGTCTGCTTGCACCTTCTGCATGCGATCAATGGCTTCGTCGGCAAAGGTGACCGTGCTCTTGCCATCGCCGCCGTGCATCGCAATGCCCGCTGCAGCAAGAAACGGAAAGGCCGACTCACCGTATTGATCGGCCTGTGCGAGCAACGCCTCACTCGTGCGCGCCACATTCGGATCGCCGAGCGCCACTTGCGTGCGACCCAGCACCGCGAGTGCTTGCGCCAGACCGAATCCATCGCCGAGCTTTTTGAAGCGCGCCCGTGCCTGCTCGGCGAGTGCCGCCGCAGCGTCGATGTGGCCGGTCCACAGGCGCATAGATGCAAGCAGCGAGAGCATCATGCTCTCGGCCCACTCGTCGCCGCGTTCGCGGGCCTCTGAGCGCACCACATTGGCGAGTTCTTCGGCTTCCTTGAAGCGACGGTTGTAGAAGTGGACGAAGGCCAGCAATCCGTAGGCCCAGCCCACACCAGCACGATCGCCGAGCTCGGTGAGCGTGGCAGCCGCGCGATGCAAATGTTCCTCGGCGACTTGCATGTTTCCACCCAGAAACGCCATCCAAGCCCTGTGCTGCTCGATGTAGCCAAGCCCACGGCGGTCGCCGAGTTCTACGTACAGACCTTCGGCCTCGCCGAACAACCATTCAGCGTCGGCGAGCGAACCCCCGAACAACTCGAGAAAGCCACGCGCTCGCAAGGTATCGGCAAGTTGCTGATGGTCGCCTATCTCGCGGAAAAGGTCGATGGACTCACCGAGTTGACGACGCGCCCCGGGAAGGTCACCGGCTGCTTGGCTGATGAGTCCGAGCGCCCGGTGGGCGCGAGCCTCAGTCTGTTGATCATGATCAGCGAGGGCTTCGCCGAGCACCGAATCCGTCTCGATTCGGGCGCGATCGAGCTGGCGGATATCGACCAGCGCGGCGATGCGTCGCAGGCGCAGTCGAGCCCTGATCGCCCGCGACTCACCCGTGAGTCCACCGGCCTCGATCAACTCAATCGCACGCGTGGAATACCGGATGATCTGGCGGAGATTGCCTTGCTCGACCTGGCGTTCGGTGGCAGCCTCCAACGCGGTGATCGCCTGCTCGACGACGTCGGCCGGCACACCAGCGAGCGGACCGAGCTCAGTGACGATTTCCGCAGCGGCGGCCAAATGGTGAGCCACGTCGTCAGGGCTGTAGTGGCGACCCTGCATCGACTTGGCAATGCCCATATGACGCGCCGCGCGAACGGCCTTGGTGAGCGTCTGATACGCAACCTCGCGAACCGAGTCAGACTTGAACGCCCAGCGCCGCCCTTCGATCTCGAGCAGGCCGCCATCGAGCAAACCATCGAGTACCACCGGATCGAGCCGTTGGCCGAGTTCGCGGGCGAAGCGTTCGAGGCTGTTGATGACTCCCGAAGGGCCGAGCACCGCCGCGTTGTCGATGACCGCGCGTTGATCGGGCGGGAGTTGGTCAAGACGCGCAGCGATGACGGCGCGTAGCGAGTCGGGCAGCGCACGCACATCTCCACCTTCGGCAACGAGCACAGCGAGTTCCTCGAGAAACAGTGGATTGCCGCCCGACCGTTCGTAGATGGTGTTGATGGTTGCGTCGTCGGCATCGGGACCGATGATGGCGCGACAGAGTTGGGCCGCGGAGACGGGACCGAGCGGCTCGAGTGGTAGGCGTACCACGGCAGCACGAGTGGAAAGCGGCGGCCACGCCAGTTCTGCATCGGGCCGGTTGGTGGTGACGAGCACAAACGGCCGGCGTGCCAAAGCAACGAGTAGGTGCTCGCACAAGGCAAGCACCACGGGGTCGGCCCAATGGATGTCGGTGATCGACAGCAGCACCGGTCCGGCGCGCAACCTGCGCTCGAACACCGATGCGACCGCGCGGTTCACGGCGTCGCGGGCGGTGACGGGATCGACATCGTCGAGCCGCGAGGGATACCCGAGCAGATGTTGGAACGCATCGGTGAGGCTCTTCATCGTGGCCTCGTCTGCGTTGCTGAACAGCTCGCGACCGAGCCCGCCGGCGATCTCGCGCACGGTTTCAATTGTTGCAGCCGCATCGAGTTCGAGGCGATCGAACAAGGCGCTCGCAAGGGGCCACCACACATTGGATTCGCCATAGGGAACAGCAGACCCTTCGATGACGAGAACCGAGTGTTTCGTGCGAGCCGCGTCGAGCAGTTCGTCGACGAGGCGGCTCTTCCCGACCCCACCCTCGCCATCGACCGCGACGAGCGCCGCTTGCGAGTTCGCGATCGCGAAGTCCACAAAGGCAACGGTCAGCGCGAGTTCAGTGGAGCGACCCATGATGGCGACGTCGCGCCGACGCCGCCTGGCACCGGGCTGTGAGACCGCGCCTTTCGCCAACCATGCCGCAACCACGGCATCGCGACCCCTCGCCTCGAGTTCTCCCTGCGATTCATACGTGATCGACGACACCGTCAGACCGTGGGTCGACTCACCCACCAACACCCCACCCGGCGGAGCAAGCGATTGCAACCTCGACGCTGTGTTGACTACGTCGCCCATGGCCGTGTGATCGGTGCCGGCAACCGTGCCCACAAGGGCGACACCGGTATTGATGCCGACACGCATCTGCAGCGCGGTGTCGTTACCGTGCGACACCCGCGCTTGGGCGAAGGACGCCAGCGACTCTTGCATGCGCAGGCCTGCTCGCACTGCGCGTTCCGCGTCGTCCTCGTGCGCAACAGGCACTCCGAAGAGCGCAACGATGCCATCGCCGACAAACTTGTCGACCGTGCCACCAAACGTGGTGATGTCCTCGACCAATCGCGCAAAACACGCGTCGACGAGGCGCTTGACGTGTTCGGGATCGAGATTTTCTGCCAGTGCAGTGAAACCAACAAGATCAGCAAACAACACCGTGACGACACGGCGTTCTTCGAGCGTTGCCGCACTCAGCGCAAACCCGCAGGTGGGGCAGAACCGGGATCCGGCGGTCACCGGGTTTGCACAGGACGGGCACGAACTCACTGCGCAGATCGTAGGGCATCGGCGCCCCGCTACGAGCCACGGGTTTCGATCGGGGTTGACCCGGTGACTACGGCCGACCTCTACTCCGTTGTCGGGCTTCCCGCCACGGCGGGCAACACCTCGCTCCCATCGCCTGCTCAATACAGGATCAGAGTTACGCCCGCCCTCGGCGGACCCAACCTGTTACGGGGTCATTGCCGGCCACCGGCACCTACACGATCTCGCCCAGCACCGTCATCACCGTCGCCGACCTACAACTGCAGCCTGGCGTCTTCGGTACGGTGCGACTGTTCCTCGGCGGTGTCCAGGTTCCGACCGCCGGGTTCTCACCGGCGGCTACATCACCATCGCGGCACCGACTCCCGCTGGTATCTCGGTGTCGGCAGTCACCGTCATCGATCCGGCGGTTCCTCAAACACCACCGCTGCGCCCACTGCCGTTGGGTGGCACCATCGACGCCGGGGTCATCTCGTACACCCTCACCGGCGTGCCCAACGCTGGTGCAAATTTTCGCCACCGATCGTGCTGGCAACACCGCATCGGTCGGCTGCACTTGTAGGAGTGGTGTACAAGGCGCAGTGGCTCCTCCCGATCACCCCGGGCGGCTATCGATCCGTCGTGCGCAACACCACCGTGCCGCTCCTGTTGCGCTCAACCGACGCGAACGGTCAAGCAGTGCCGGCGGCGGATTCTGGGCTGCTGGATGGTTCGCGGCCAAGGAGTGGCGAGGCACGTGTCGCAGTGTCGTCATCGGTTTCGACGACGGAACGACGGCTGTCACCACCGTCAAGGTGACGTAGCCGCGGCCGGTCACGGCTCCGAAGCTCGGCCAACAACTTCGTCGGTCTCGCGCGCAGCATGGTGCATTTGTCTAGCTGAAGGGTGACGCCTGCCCATGTTTGCTGTACATGAACACCGCCTGTTCGTGGCCCGTTTTCGAACATTCTCGGATACAACTACGGGATGACTGAAGCCCCCACGACCACCGCCGCTGCCGGAGCCGTCGATGCCACCAAGTTCTATGGCTCAGGCGACAGTGAAGTGCGCGCGCTCGATGGCGTCACCGTCGTGTTCGAAGCCGGCAAGTTCACGGCCATCATGGGCCCTTCGGGCTCGGGCAAATCCACTCTGATGCACACCCTGGCCGGCCTCGACGGTCTGACCTCGGGTGCGGTGTACATCGGCGATACCTACCTCGCCACGCTGAAGGACAAAGAACTCACCGAGTTGCGACGCCAGAAGGTGGGCTTCATCTTTCAGGCCTACAACCTCATCCCCACGTTGTCGGCCGAAGAGAACATCCGCCTGCCATTGCTGCTCGGCAACTCCAAGGGCGACGAAGCATGGATCAACCGGGTCATCGACACCGTTGGTCTGCGCGACCGTCTCACCCACCGGCCGAGTGAGTTGTCGGGCGGTCAGCAACAGCGTGTGGCTGTGGCACGCGCCCTCGCTAGCCAGCCCACCATCATCTTTGCCGACGAGCCCACGGGCAACCTCGACAGTAAGACGGGTGCCGAGATCTTGTCGTTCATGCGTCTCGCAGTCAACGAGTTGGGGCAGACCATCGTGATGGTCACCCACGATCCGGTCGCAGCGAGCTACGCCGACCGCGTCATCTTCCTGGCCGATGGCCGCATCGTCGACGAGATGCAGGATCCCACTGCGGACCGCGTGCTCGATCGCATGAAGCGCTTCGGGGAGTGACATGTTCCGAATCTCCCTGAAGAATGTGTTGGCCCGCAAGGGCCGACTGCTCCTCACGTCGCTCGCTGTCATCGCCAGCTGCGCGTTCCTGAGCGGCGTCTTCGTGTTCAGCGACACCATTAACGCGAGCATCAATCGACTGTTCGCCACGGCCTATGCACAGACCGACGCGTTCGTGCGTTCATCGAACGTGATCGAGGGCGACTTCGGTGCCGACACTCGCGCACGTTTGCCGGATTCGGTGATCGCCGAGGTCGCTGCGATACCGGGCGTGACAGAAGCACGAGGCGATGTGCAGAGCTTCGCCCGCATCGCCACGTCGGCGGGCAAGCCCATCGGCATCGACGGTCCGCCGAAATATGGTGGAGTGTTCACCGGCGCCAAGAGCGCACCATGGAAACTCGATCTGGGTCGGCCGGCAAGTGGTGCACACGAGGTTGTGATCGACAAGCGGTCCGCCAAAGAGGGCTCGATCAAACTCGGTGATTCGGTCACCGTCACGGCGAAGGGTGGCGCGCGGCCATTCACGGTGGTGGGCATCGTCACCTTCGCTGGTTCCGATACCTCGGGCTCGGCCACGTGGGCGTTGTTCGATCTCGCCACGGCGCAGGAATTCGTGATCGGCGAAGTCGGCAAGATCGACTCTGTCATCGTCCGCGGCAATGGTTCTCTCACCGACACTCAGCTGAAGGCGAACATTCAAAAGACGCTCACCGGTCAGTCGGTGCAGGTGCTCACCGGCGCCGAGATCACCAAAGAAACCCAGAACTCTGTCGCCAAGTTCTTCAACTTGTTCAGCACCGTGCTCACCATCTTCGCCGCGATCGCGCTACTGGTCGGTTGTTTCGTGATCTACAACGTGTTCCGTATCACGGCAGCGCAACGACAGCAGGAGAGCGCACTCATGCGCGCCATCGGGGCCAATCGCGGCCAGGTGGTGCGATCGTTGTTCGTCGAGGCTGGCGTCGTGGGAGTCGTCGGCAGTCTGCTCGGTTTCGGTGGCGGCGTCGTGCTTGCCACGACTATTCTCGGGATCCTGAAAAAGGTGGGCAGCGGGCCGAGCGACACATCGCTCACCATCAACTCCAGCTCGTTCGTGATCACGCTCGTCGTGGGATTCGTCGTGACCGTACTCTGCGCCACACTGCCGGCAATCCGCGCTGGTCGCGTCTCGCCGCTCGCGGCAATGCGCGACGTGAGCATCGACCGCTCAGGTCTGTCGCACCGACGAGTTGTGATTGGTGGCGTGTTCGTCGCAATGTCGGTGCTCGGGGTCATACTCGGCCTCAACCGGGCTGCCGTCTGGCTGATGCTCGGCGTGCCGTCGTTGTTCGTCGCGGTCATCGCACTCGGACCCGTGACCGTCGGACCAATCACCACCGCGCTCACGCGCCCTCTGCGCGCGATCAAAGGTGTCACCGGCGAGATCGCCGTCCGCAACGCGGCGCGGAGTCCCGAGCGAACTGCGCTCACAGCCGCGGCGCTCGGCATCGGGCTTGCGTTTCTCATCGGTGTGTCCACCATCGGCTCTTCGCTGCAGAGTTCCATCCGCGAAACCATCGGCAAGCAGTTCACCGGCAATTTCGCGGTGAGCACCAGCGACGGGCAGGGCTTCGGCGGGCTTCCCACCACATTGACCGACGACCTCAACAAGCTCCCCGAGATCAGCGATGCTGTCGGTCTGGGCATCGCTCAGATAAAGATCGTCACGGACGGCAAACCGAAAGCAACCGGCGTCTTCACGCTCGATGCGACACATGCGGCACCGTTGTTCAACATCACCTTTGTCGGCGGCGGTTGGTCAGGACTGAACAACACCACCATCTTGGTGTCCAAGGACAAAGCCGATCGCGACGGCCTCAAGGTCGGTAGCCCGCTGTCAGTGTCGTTCCTCGATCAGTCCACCGCCACGCTCACCGTGGCCGGCATCTACGACTCGAAGGCGTTCGGCAACCTGCTCGTTGACCGCACACTGTTCGACGGACGCGGCACCACCCTTTTCGACGTGCAGATCTTTGCCCAGACCAAGCCCGGAGTTTCCGACGCCGCTGCCACCACAGCCGTCAAGACCGTCACCGATCAGTACCCCACGGCAAAGGTGCAGACGCGCAAGGCCTTCATCGACGCCCAGGTCGAGCAGGTCACCCCCATCCTCAACTTCATCTATGCACTGCTGGGCATGGCGGTGTTCATCGCGGTGCTCGGCATCGTGCTCACCCTGCTGTTGGCCGTCTACGAGCGTCGACGCGAACTCGGACTGGTGCGCGCCATAGGCATGACCCGCAATCAGGTGCGCGGCAGCATTCGTTGGGAGGCCATCGTGACCGCAGTGCTCGGCGCGTTCATGGGCACGGGGCTGGGCCTCGCGCTCGGATGGATCGTGGTTCGAGCGCTCGGCGATCAAGGCCTCACGATCTTCAGCGTGTCGTACGTGTCGATCGGTCTTTTCGCCGTGGCCGCCGTGATCTTCGCAGTCATTGCGGCCTGGTGGCCGGCGCGCCGCGCCGCGAAATCCGACATTCTTCAGGCCATCGCCACCACATGACCGCTGCCCTCCGAGACGGGCACTGCTAGGCCCACTGCGATGCTGCGCCTTGCCTTCAAGAACGTGACTGCCCGCTTCGGGCGCGTTGTGCTTACCGCGCTGGCCATCATCGTCAGCACTGCGTTCTTGTCGGGCACGTTCATGTTCCGCGACACGCTTGAGGGCACTTTCGACGCGATCTTTGCGAAATCGTTCGAGAAGGTCGACGCCTACGTGCAATCCGGCAACACCGTCGAGACGGCGTTCGGTTTCGAAGTGCGCGACAAGGTACCCATCGACGCCGTACGAGTGGCGGCCGGGGTGCAGGGCGTTACCGATGCACAGGCGCTGGTGCAGGGCGATGCCGTGGTCATCGGTAAGAACGGCAAGCCCATCGAGCGCACCACCCGATCCACGTCTGGCGGCACGCTCAACAGCGGCGATCTCTCGGTGTGGAAACTCACGAGCGGCCGCGCTCCAAGCGGCGGCAGCGAAGTGGTGCTCGACGATCAGACAGCGTCCGATGGCGGCTACGTGCTGGGCGACACCGTGAAGATCAACGCCGAGGCCGGCTCGCGCACATTCGCCCTCGTGGGCATCGCCCGGTACAACACCGTGGCTACTCCTGGCGACGCCACATGGGCGCTGTTCGACACCCAAACGGCAATGGAGTTCGTGGCCAAGCCCGGGTTCGTCGACGCTGTGCTCATCCGGGGTGACGGCACAGTCACCGATACCGAGCTGGCCGCACGGGTGCAGGCAGCGATGAACGCGACCCCGGGACTCAATCAGATGCAGGCGCTCACCGGTGCCGAGATCACCGCGCAAAGCCAGACCGAGATTCAAAAGGGCCTCGGCTTCTTCACGATCTTCCTGTCGATCTTTTCGTTCATTGCGTTGGGCGTGGGCTGTTTCGTGATCTACAACGTGTTCTCGATCACAGCAGCCCAACGACGGCGCGAGAACGCATTGCTGCGCGCCATTGGGGCAAGTCGGCGACAAGTCACGTGGATGATGCTCGCCGAGGCCACCGTCATCGGCGTGCTGGGCTCGGTGGTGGGTCTCGTCGCTGGTGCCGGCTTGGCCATCGGCATCCAGGTCGCGCTGAACGGCGCTGGTTTGGGTGTGCCGTCACGCGGACTGGTGATCACTGCCGGCACCGTGGTGGTGACGGTGATCGCCGGAGTCATCACTACCTTGGTCGCCGCGGCGGTGCCAGCGTTCTCGGCGGCACGCGTGCCACCGGTCGCGGCAATGAGCGAATCGGCGTTCGAGCAGGTCCGCAGCAACCGGGGCCGGGTGGTCGCCGCGTTCGGCTTCATGGCATTCGGTGTGGCGGCGATCATCGCTGTGCTCGCCGGCGCCGATGGCATCCTGCTTGGCGTCGCCGTAGTCGCCATCTTCGTGGGCGTATTGCTGCTCGGCCCTACCATGGCCAACCCCATCGCCCGCGTATTGGGAGCGCCCGTCGAACGATTCCGTGGTATCACCGGTGGGATGAGCCGCGCCAATGTACAGCGCAACCCACGCCGCACGGCTCGCACCGCGGCGCCTGTGCTCATCGGCGTCGCGTTGGTCACCGGTGCAAGCGTGTTCGCGGCATCGATCAAGCAGCAGTTGCGCGACACCATCGGCCAACAGTTCGTTGGCGAGTACGTGATCAACTCGTCCAACGGAGGTTCGCTCAGCTTCAGTCAGAGCTTCGTCGACGAACTCAACACACTGCCCGAGGTTGGTGCCGCCACGGGGCTGGGCTTTGCGCGATTGCAGTACAGCGACACGCAGAAGGGTTTCTTCGCGACCACGGTGAATCCCGAGACAGCTCTCGGCATTCTCGACTACAAGTTCGTGCAGGGTTCGTTCGCGTCACTCACCCCGAACGGCATGCTGGTGAGTGCCGGCGAAGCGAAGCGCTCCAAACTCGACGTCGGTTCCACGGTCGGCCTTCGCGTTGGCCAAACCGATGTCACCGTGACCGTGCAGGGTATTTACGCGTCCAGCGATCTCGCTCAGGCACGAGTGGTGCACCGCGATCTGCTCAAGGGCACCTCGGTGAGTAACCTCGCTGGCTTTGTGTTCATGACCAAGGCGCCGGGCGTGTCCGACAAACAGTTCCGCACTGCGGTGGACGCATCAATCAAGACCTACGGCATCGGCACGCTCCAGAATCGATCGCAGTTCATCGATGGTCGCAGCGACATCATTGATCGCAGTCTCTTTTTCATCTACGGCCTGCTCGCGCTCTCGGTGATCATTGCCGTGTTCGGCATCGTGCTCACCATGCTGCTCGCCGTGTACGAGCGACGGCGTGAGATCGGACTGCTACGTGCGGTCGGCATGACCCGATCACAGGTGCGTACCACAGTGCGTTGGGAGAGCGTGCTGACATCGCTCTACGGAGCCATCGTCGGGGTGGTACTCGGCCTCGTGCTGGGCTACATCGTCATCGTCGCGCTGCGCGACTCAGGGCTCTCGAAGTACGCGATCCCCACTGCCTCCATCGTGTTCATCGTCGTGACCGCGTTCGTGGTGGGCGTTCTCGCCGCAGTGATCCCCGCCTGGCGCGCCACCAAACTCGACCTCTTGAAAGCGATCGGAACCGACGGATGATCGACCCCGCCAACCCCTCTACGGAAGTGCTTGCGTTTCTCACCGAACGCCACCTCGCCACGCTCACCACGCTGCGCGCCGATGGCAGTCCTCACGTGGTGCCGGTGGGTTTCAGTTACTCGCCGGCCGATCGTGTTGTGCGGGTCATTTCATTTGCTCCATCGGTCAAGGCGCGCAACGCGGCACGGGGCGGACGGGCCGCTGTGTCGCAGGTCGATGGTGGTCGATGGCTCACACTCGAGGGTGAGGTTCGCCTCACCACCGATGCGTCGAGCGTGGCCGCCGCCGTCGCGGGGTACGCTGCCCGCTACCGCCAACCCGGCGAGCGAATCGACCGGGTGGCCATCGAAATCGTCGTCGACCGCATCATGGGTCGTGCCTGAGGACCATTGTCATGCCTGATTACATCGACATTCCGCTCGTCCAGAAACTGGGCATCGTCGAGGGCACACGTCTCTGCACAGTCAATCAACCGGCCAATTTTCGCGAGACGCTCGGCGAGATTCCACTCGCCGTTGAATGGGCAAATCGGCTACGACCGCCGCTCGACCTCGTGGTGGTGTTCCATGCTCGGCGTTCCGGGCTCGAGACCAATTGGCCGAGCCTTGTGTCGGCCGTAGTGCCCGAGGGCGCGATCTGGATCTGCTGGCCGAAGAAGGCAAGTGGCGTCGAGACCGACATCACCGACGACATCGTGCGCGAGGTCGTACTCCCAAAGGGCTGGGTCGACAACAAGGTGTGTGCAATTGACGAGACGTGGACAGCGCTCCGGTTCGTTGTGCGCAAGCAGGTGCGCAAGAAGCGAAGCGGCGGCCCCAACAAGCCTGCAAAGTTGCTCGGCCGCAAGCCCGGCGCCCACCGCTGATATCGGTGCTCCGCTTCCTCTTGCGCCCTGCGGCCTCGTAGCCTGCACGTAATGCTTGCTGTTGTCCCCATCCGCCAAGGAGCCCTGCCTGCCGGCGGCCTCGAGACGGTTGCTGAGTGCGATGGCCGAGTACTCCTGATCGGGTCGGGCGTTGCCGCTGCGGCTGACGACGTCGATAGAGTCGCCTCGACGATCATCACCATCGAAACGGCCGACTATGCGCCGGCTGCATGGTCTACGGTGCTCGCCGCGCAACTCGGTGATGAACCACACATTGTGCTGCCAGCCTCGCCCGACGGCCGCGATCTGGCTCCGCGCATTGCCGCCGCAATGCAGCGCGATCTGTGGGCCGGCGCCATCTCGATCACCCCGCACCGCATCGACCTTGCGCGCAACGGCGGTCTGGTGATCAACGAGATCGTGCCCGGCGCGGCGTTCGTGGCCACGCTGCAACCAGGCATTCGCGGTGTGGAGGCAGCCGCAATCGCCGGCCATGGTCAGCGTGAACGCGTCATCACCGTCGTCGAGTTCGCACCGCCAGAGGCTGGATCAGCAGTCGATGCGCACGTCATCGGGGTGCTGCCACCTGATGTAGCGACGATGGATCTCGCCGAGTCGCCACGCATCGTCGGCGGCGGTGCGGGCCTCACGAAGGCGACTGCGTTTGGCGAGCTGACGACCGTAGCGGCGCTGCTCGACGCATCGATGGGGGCCACGCGCGTCATCACCGATCGCGGCTGGGTGGGCCACGAACGCCAGATCGGCACCACCGGCGTGGTGGTCGACCCGCGGCTCTACATCGCATTCGGCATCAGCGGCGCGGTGCAACACACCAGCGGTCTGGGTCAGCCGGATCACATCATCAGCATCAATACCGATCCGCACTGCCCGATGATGCAACTCGCAGATCTCGCCATCGTCAGCGATGCGAACGTCGTCATCACCGAACTGTTGCAGCGATTGGACGGTCATGCCTGACGACTTCGACGTGATCGTGGTGGGCGCCGGTCCTGCGGGCTCCGTTGCTGCACTCACGCTGGCGCAATCAGGTAAGCGGGTGGCCCTCATCGAACGCGGCCCGTTCCCCGGCAGCAAGAACATGTACGGCGGCGTGATCTACCCGCGTATCCTTGATCAGATCATTCCCGACTGGTGGCTCGAGGCACCGGTGCAACGTTGGATCACCCGTCGGTCGACGATGATCATGACCGACACCCGGGCCTTGAACATCGACTTCCGCACCGAGGCGTGGGGACACCCGCCCTACAACGGTGCTACCGCCTACCGCCCCGACTTCGACAACTGGCTCGCTGGTAAGGCCGTAGAAGCAGGTGCTGAGTTGATCTGCAGCACCACGGTCACGGCGCTCCTCCACGATGCGAAAGGGCACGTGAGCGGCGTGAGCACCGACCGCCCCGAGGGCGATCTCAGCGCCGGCATTGTCGTCGCCTGCGACGGAGTGAACAGCTTTCTCGCCAAACAGGAGGGCCTCTACGGCGAAGTCGACGCGGCCAACTACACCCTTGGTGTGAAAGAGACGCTCGCGCTCCCCAAGCACGTGATCGACGAACGTTTCGGTGTGCGCGCCAACGAAGGCGTCGACATCGAGATCGTCGGTTGCACGGGCAACGTGAATGGTGGGGGATTCATCTACACCAACCTCGACACCATCGCTGTCGGGCTGGTCCTCAAGCTGCCCAAGCTCGCTGCACAGAAGCGGCGCCCAGAGGAATTGCTCGCCGCGATGAAGCAGCACTCTGCAGTTGCGCCACTGGTCGAGGGCGCCGAGCTGAAGGAGTACTCGGCGCATCTCATCCCCGAGGCCGGCTACAAGATGATCCCAACGCTCGCCGGGAACGGACTGCTCGTCGCTGGCGACGCCGCAGCGCTGTGTCTTGCTGCAGGCATCTGGCTTGAGGGCGTCAACTTCGCAATGGCGAGTGGCATGTACGCCGGCCAGACAGCCATCGAGGCCATTGACAGTGGCGACACATCGGTCGAGGGTCTGCGCGGCTATCGCAAACGCCTCGAAGCCACGTTCGTGCTGAAGGATCACAAGAAGTTGCGGCGAGCGCCTGCGCTGGTTCTGTCAGACCGCGTGCAGCACGGCTATCCGGAAATGGCCAATGCGATTGCTGAGCGCATGTTCCGCGTCGACAACCCCGATCCCAAGCCCGGCGTACGCCATATTCTCAAGCAGGAACGCAAACGAGCAGGCATGAGATGGATCGACATGGCTCGCGATACGTGGGCCGGATTCCGGAGCTTCGGATGACCAGCCCAGCGCAGCGCATCAATCCAGATCCCACGTGGCCGACGATCTCGTTCGAGGATCGCATCGCCACAGCGGTATTCAACGTGCACCATCAGGCACACATCGTCGTCGACCACACGGTGTGCGCCGACTGCAGCACCCGCGAGTGCGTGGTGGCATGCCCCGCCAAGCTGTTCGTGACCACCAGCGACGGCGGTATCTTGTTCAACTACGAGCAGTGTTTCGAATGCGGCACGTGCTACCTGGTCTGCAATCGCGAGGGCGCCATCACCTGGAACTACCCCGAGGGAGGCCACGGCGTGGTCTTCAAGCGCACATGATTGCGGTGTGCCTGAAGTGGGTCGATCATCGACCCGAGTTCGATGAGTATGGCGCGCCGAGCTCGCCTGATGCGCGTTTCGCTGGTGTCTCGGCAGCCGATCAGGCTGCACTCGAATGGGCGTTGCGGTGCCGCGACGCGTGGTCCGGTACGGGTTCCGACAACCTGATCGAGGTCGTAGCGATCACCGTCGGTCCTGCGCAGGCCGACGCCATCTTGAACGACGCACTCGTAGCGGGGGTCTCCCGCGCCATTCGCGTCGACCTGCCCTTTGGCACCGCGAGTCGAGTGGTGGCTGCCTGCATCGCACCACTCATCTCTCACGCGTCCGTTGTGTTATGCGGCGACTACTCCCCCGACCGGGGCACCGGTTCCGTGCCGGCGTTTCTGGCACACGAACTTGGCTTTGCGCAAGCCCTCGGTCTCATCGACATCGATCTTCGTGCACCCCATGACACCACGGCATTGCGTCGGCTCGATGGCGGTCGGCGCGAGCGTCTTGCAATCACGAGTCCCATTGTCGCCTCGGTCGAAGGCTCGACCGCTCGTCTGCGTCGCGCCCCACTCCGCTCGATGCTCGGCACGAAGCGCATCGAAACGATGCCCGGTCTTGCGCACATCGCTGCGGACAATGTGACCACCTTGGCGCGTCCGTACCGTCCACGCCCACGAGTGTTGGCCGGTCCCGTGGGTGCAACCACGTTGGACCGGGTGCGCGCGATCACCGACGCAAGCGCAGCGGTGAGTCACGGCGAAACGGTCGTGCTCGAACCTGCTGCAGCCGCCGATCGGATCCTCGCGACCCTTGGCGACTGGGGATACATCAGCGTCCCGAGCTGACCCTCACCGGCACCGCACGGTTGGGCGGTGCCTCGCTTCGGTTAGCGTCGTGCGACGATGAGTTCGTTACCGCACCCAATCAGCGTCGGGCGGCTCGCGGACGCAACCTGGAAAGAGCTCGCTAACACTGCGCCGGAGGCGAGAGTGTTGGTTGTGCCAATTGGTTCGTGCGAGCAGCATGGCCCGCATCTTCCACTCGACACTGACACACGCATCGCGTGCGCGGTCGCTGCCGGGCTGGCAGCGGCGCGACCGGAGGTGTTGATCACCCCGGCATTCGGCATAACGGCGAGCGGTGAGCACCAGGGTTTCCCGGGCACGCTGTCCATCGGCGTCACGGTGCTCGAGTTGGTGTTGATCGAACTTGTTCGATCGGCCGACTGGAGCGGTGGCGTCGTGTTCGTGAATGGCCACGGGGGCAACACCACTGCGGTGAACGCTGCCGTGGCAGTGTTGCGCGGCGAAGGGCGGCGAGTGCTCGCATGGTGGCCGCGAATCTACAGCGGCGATGCACACGCGGGCCGCACCGAGACCTCGTTGATGCTGGCGATTGCGCCCGAGACGGTTCGCATCGATGCAGCGTCGCCCGGGCGAACCGACCCGCTGACCGAACTGCTGACCGAACTGCGCTCGGGTGGTGTGGCGACCGTGAGCCCCAACGGCGTGCTCGGTGACCCAACGGGCGCCACGGCCGACGTTGGTGTTGAGTTGCTGGGTCATTTGGTGAGCGATCTCGTTCGGCGCTTCGATGCTTGGGCACCATGACGCGTCCCCGCCACTACGCCATCGACACGTCGGCGCGACGGGTCGGCAGCGGAACCGTCCTCATCGGCGGATCGCCGCTGAAGCTCTTCCGCCTCACGAGCGCTGGGGCGCTCCTGATCGACCGCATCGAATCCGGTGCGCCCATCAGCTCGAGCCCCGCGACCGACGTCCTCATCGATCGGCTGGTCGATGCCGGGCTGCTGCATCCCACTTTCGATGAGCCGAACCCGTCCGATGCGCCGTTTGTTGGCGGCGTGACCGTGGTGATTCCGGCGTACAACACCGCTGCCAACGAGTTGGCACGCTTAGTCCAACAATGCCGAGCCGGTGGCGGAGCGGCAATCGCCTCGATCGTCATCGTCGACGACGCAAGCGTGCCGCCACTCGGCGAGGTCGCGGGCGCGACGCTGATGCGGGCCAATGCCAACCGTGGCCCGGCTGCCTCGCGCGCGCTTGGGGTCACCAGTGCGGACACCCTCCTGGTCGCCTTTATCGACACCGATGTGGAGTTGCCGCATGACTGGTTGGCACCCCTCGCCGCGCATTTCGTCGACGCTCGAGTTGGGCTCGTTGCACCACGTGTCGCAAGCACCGCAGGGCCGTCGCTACTCGCCCGATACGAAGTTGCGCGCTCACCGCTCGATCTCGGCGACCAGCCCGCGCGGGTGCGTGCTGGCACGCGCGTGAGCTACGTGCCAGCAGCGCTGATGGTGTGCCGTCTCGATGCCCTACGCGAAGTCAGCGGCTTCGATACCGAGCTACGCGTCGGCGAGGACGTGGACCTGGTGTGGCGTCTCGACGAAGCTGGTTGGCGGGTGCGTTACGAGCCAAAAGTGACCGTGCACCATCACCCGCGAGCTTCGTGGAACGAGTGGCTCGGTCAACGACACAGCTACGGAACCTCTGCAGCGCCGCTCGCGCAGCGGCATAAGGGTGCGCTCGCACCGGTACGGGTAAGCGGTTGGAGCGCCGCATCGTGGCTCGCCGTCGCAACCGGTTGGCCCATCGTGGGCGGGTTGCTCGCCGCGATCACCACCGGACTGCTTGTGCGCAAGATGCGCACGATCCCAGATGGCAGTCGCGTTGCGGTACGGCTCGGTGGACTCGGCCATCTCTTCGCGGCGCGGTCGATCGCCGCGGGTCTCTCGCGTGCATGGTGGCCGCTCACGATGATTGCCGCGCTGTTCTCGAGACGCGGCCGTCGCGTCGCGCTCGTTGCGTTCACCGTTCCGGCGGTCATGGATTGGATGGCCACGCGCCCATCCATCGATCCGGCCCGTTACGTCGTGGTGCGCGTCCTCGACGACGTCGCATACGGCGCGGGACTCTGGCAGGGCTGCGCACAAGCACGCTCCGTCGATGCCTTGTTGGCGGATCTCACCTCGTGGCCGCACGCATCGCGGCGCGCCACGCGCGGTACTAACGCGTCGCGGCGGCCGGCACAGGATCAGTGTTGACCCAGCGGCTGGACAGGTCGTTGCACGACTCGCACACCTCGGGCGGAATGACTCCCCAACGCATCAACCGATTGAAGATCATGCAGCCAAGGCAGTACGAGAACACAGATTCGAGCGTTGCCGCAATGGTGATGCCAGCGACCAGGATCATCGCTGCCCCGGGTGAACCGAGTGCCCACCCAATCACCGCACCCACCGACAGCGTGGCACCGATGCTCTGTGCGAATCGCTTGGGTGGCCCGGGGACGAGCCGACCGTTGGCGCCGACCCGTGGGGTGACCACGCGGGTCACGAACTGGCCGAGCGGGCTCAACGTCGGGCCGGTGAGCACCCGCGCAACGAAGCCATAGGCGAGCGGAACCAGCAACCACCACTGGCGAAAGACCAAGAAGGCCACGCACTGCAACACCACGCCGCCCGCGACCAATCGGGCCGACACCTCGTTGACCGGATTGGGGAAACGGAACAGCGTGCGCATATCAGCGAGCGTAGACCGACAAACCCGATCAGACAACTCAGGAATTGCCGAAGTACGCTCCGCTCGCCGGCGATGGCACTACCGTCTGTTTCCTATGGGTCTGCGTCTTCGTATCCATGAACAGGCGTGGTACCACGCAGTGCGCTCGTGCGCGGAGCAGTTCCCCGGCCTGATCCCAGTGGTGAAAGGCAACGGCTACGGCTTTGGCCGCCCCACACTCATGGCCGTCGCTGCGCCACTGGCCGATCTGATCGCCGTGGGAACTGTGTTCGAGGCAGGCGACGTGCCCTCGGACCGCGCGGCCGTCGTGCTCACGCCACATCTTGGCGAACTGCCGAGCGGCGCTCCCCCGTCCGTCACTCTCACTATTGGCAGCCTCGAGCACGTGCGTTCACTGCCGACGCGTCACTGGCAGCGTGATGTCGTGGTGAAGCTGCAGTCGAGCATGCGCCGCTACGGTGCGGAACCAGCCGATCTCGAAGCACTGATCGCCGCCACCGAAAGCGCTGACTGCACGATCACTGGCTATGCGCTCCACTTCCCCTTGAGCGGCTCATCGCTCGATCACGTCGCTGAGGTCGAGCAGTGGCTCCCGCTCCTCGACCGCGAACTCCCGCTTGCGCTCAGCCACCTCGATGCACTCACCTACGCGCGGCTGATCGACCAACATCCCCAGCGCTTGTTTCAGATCCGTTGCGGCACTGCGCTCTGGATCGGCGACAAGTCGGCCCTACAACTGGGCGCCGATGTGCTCGACGTAGGCCCGGTCCACGCCCACGTTCCAGTGGGTTACCGAGGCGTCACGGCGCCATCCGATGGGCACATCGTCTTGGTCGCGGCGGGTTCATCGCATGGCGTGCGACCGCTCGCCGACGGTCGGAGCCCCTTTCATTTCGCGCACGAGCGAATGCATCTGATCGAGCCATCGCATATGCACACGTCGATGCTGTTCGTGCCCACTGGTCAGGCATGCCCCATCGTCGGCGACCGAGTTGATGTTCAGTGTCCGCTGATTCTCACCAACGTCGACGAATTGGAATGGGTACGTGACTGATCAGCGCGCCGATCCAACGGCTGCTCACGGAATCGCCTCGGATCACCGTCGCGCCGCGGAGCCGCCGCCCATAAATCGCGTCGGCGCACCGCGCCTGCCCGGGCTTGATGTCACCCGCGCTCTCGCGCTAGTGGGCGTTGTCATTCTGAATTATCACGGCTTTCTCAATCGCGGCGATGACGGCATCAATCGTTCGCTCGGCGAGCGCATCTTCGATCCGGCTCAGGGACCGCTGAGCACCCGCTTCGCAGCAACGTTCGTGATGGTCGCGGGCATGGGCGTGACACTCATGACAAACCGCAGTCGCATCTCTGGCAACGCAGCAAGCATCCGCGACGATCGCTGGCGACTCGCCCGACGCGGCCTGCTGCTGTACTCGGGCGGACTGCTGCTCGAATGGATCTGGCCAGGGACCATCCTGTTCTACTACGGCGCATTGTTCATGGTGGCCCCGCTGTTGTTCACATTGCGATTGCGTTGGATCGCGGTCGTTGGCGCAATCAGCGCAGTGGCCGGCGCATCGATCTCGTGGTTCTCCTTCGAGCACGCACGCACCGGCCATGACGTGACGTGGCTCGACCCCAAGGTCACCTCGCCACGCAACCTGTTGCTGCGCACGTTCACGGGCTACACGCACCCACTCTTTCCGTGGTTGTGCTTCTTCTGCGTGGGTATTGCGATCGGTCGCTCGCTGCCGCTGAGTGTCGCTGCGAAGCAGCGCATTATTGCCACGGGAACGGCGCTGCTCGCCGGCACGTATCTGCTCAGTCACTTCGGTGTGCGTGCGGCGAGCGCAAGCGCCTCAGCCCGATGGACGTTGCTGCTGTCGACACGGCCGTTCGACCGCGGCCTGCTCTACACCGTCGGCACAATCGGGTCGTCAGTGATCGCATTCTGCGTGATCTCGTGGGTTGCCGACCTGTTCCCCACGGCGTGGGCGACGCGCATGCTGCAGCATGCCGGCCAGATGACGCTCACCATCTACGTGAGCCATGCGCTGGTGTTCAACGCAGTCGTGTACTGGTGGGGCTGGGTCACACCCACCGGCCTCGACGTCGCGTTGGTGTTCGCCCTCATCTTCTGGGTCGCCGCCATATCGTTCGGCGCACTGTGGCACCGTTACTTGGGCGCTGGCCCGTTGGAACGCGTGTACCGCGGCTTCGGTGGTTGAACCGCGCTGACTTCAGATCTTGCGGCCGGTGCCTTCCCAATACGGCGCGCGCAACTGGCGCTTGAGTAGTTTGCCGGCGTCGCTGCGCGGCATCTCCGCAACCACGTCGATGTTCTTGGGCACCTTGTAGCCAGCCATCTTGGCGCGCACCAACTGCTTCAAATCACGATCCAGCGCGGGCGTGTATCGCGTGTTCGGGGTGAGCTGCACCGCGGCGCGAACCTCCTCACCGAACTCGTCGTTGGGCACGCCGAACACGGCGACATCCATGATCGCAGGGTGGGTGATGAGGATCGCCTCGATCTCGGCCGGGTAAATGTTCACGCCACCGGAGATGATCATGTCGATCTTGCGATCGCTCAGGAACAGATAGCCGTCGTCATCGAGGTAGCCAATGTCGCCGAGTGTGAAGAAGCCCGGCTCGCGGTGCGCCTCGGCGGTCTTGCCTGGTTCGTTGAGGTACTCGAAATCGCTTCCGAGCAGGCTGCGCACGTGAATCACGCCCTCATTGCCGGGCGCGGCCTCACTGTCGTCGTCGCCCACGATCTTGATCTCAACGATCGGCATCGCCCGACCCACCGAGCCCGGCTTGGCGAGCCACTCCTCGGCAGAGATGATCGTGACGACCCCTCCCTCGGTGGCCCCGTAGTACTCGGTGACCTTCGATCCCCACCAGTCGATCATCGCCCGCTTCACCGATGGCGCACACGGCGCTGCACCATGCAGCACCAACTGCAGTGCATCACCCCGGAAGTCACGCTTGACCACGCTGTCGACACGGAGCAGGCGCACGAACTGCGTGGGGACCAGATGCACGTTGGTGATCGCGTGCTCGTCAATGACCGCCAGCGTCTCTTCGGGAACGAACTTGCGCTGCATCACCACGCTCGTACCAGCCACGAGTGGCAGGAAAGAGAATGCCCATTGCGCAGAGTGATACTGCGGCCCGCAGAGCAGGGTGCGGCCCGGCGACGGAATACCCACGCCGGCCATCGCGCCGGCGCTCATCTTGAGAATCTCCGGCGGCGCACCGAGCGCGAACGCAGTGTTCTTCACCCCCTTGGGCCGCCCAGTGGTACCCGAGGTGTAGAACATGACGCCACCGAGCATCTGCTCATCAGGCTCTGACCCAATTGCTGTCCCGAGCGCGTGCTCGTAGGCCGCAAACGGCGCCGGCGGCGACGTGGTCATCATCAACCGCGCGAGTGGCACCGCCTGTGGTGACAACTGCAGCGCCTCGACTGCGACCTGTTCGAGTTCTCCGTCGACGATGAGCGCAGTGGCGCCGCTGTCGTCGAGCACGTAGGCAATCTCATCGGCGGCGAAGTGCCAGTTGATCGGTACCGCAAGCCAACCAGCGCTCGCACACGCCAGGTACACCTCTTCGATCTCGCGGCGGTTGCCGGCCAGCAGCGCGACTCGATCACCCGGTAGGACACCAGCACCACGAAGCACATGCACGAGGCGATTGGTGCGATCGTTCAGTTGGTCCCAGGTGATGACACCATCAGCATCGATGACCGCGGCGTCATCGGATCGATCGTGGAAGTCGCTGAGCAGTCGTACCATGCGACGAATGTAGCCACCACGACGACAGCCAATGCACCCCTAGCGCGACGGTGCGCGTCGAGCGACGCGATGCATGCCGCGTAACCCCACTGCACCGGCACCGATGAGAGGTCCGCGATCGCCCAAGCGGGCGGGTGTGATGCGGACGCCCTTGCTGAAGCTCAATCGGCAGTGCTCGGCAAGACTGTCTTGCGCGGCATTGAAGAACGTGGCACCGAAGCCGAGCGCCACCGAACCTCCGACCACGACGAGATCGAGATCGAGTGCGTTGCACACCGAGGCAACCCCGCGCCCCACAAGACGGCCGGTGCGCACCATGATGTCGTACGTGGGCTCGGTCGGAGACCTGCCGGTAATGGCCTCGATCGCAGGGCCGGACGCCTCGGCCTCCAAGCACCCTCGCGCCCCGCACACACATCGACGACCATTGGGTTCGACGATGACATGGCCGATGTGGCCGGCGTTGCCGGTGGCCCCATCAAGCAACTGGCCGTCAATCACGATGCCCCCGCCGACCCCAGTGGAAACCACCATCGCCATGAAATTACTGCGGCCCTGAGCCGCACCCACCCAACCCTCGGCGAGCGCCAACGCCTTCGCGTCGAGATCGCCGTACACCGGCAACTGGGTGATGATCTGCAGCCGCTCGCGCAAGGGAAAGTCGCGCCACACGCGGATGTTCAGCGGCGACACTGTCTCGCAGTTCTGGGTGAGCGGACCGGCCGAACCGACACCCACAACCACCGGCCGCGCCTGATGATGACCCGTGGCCCGCGCCAGTTGCGACTCGACGATCTCGGCCAGTTGGGCAAAGACCCCGACGGCGGTGGTTGCGTGGTCCACCTCGACACGTTCGACGTCGATGAGTTCGCCCGACATGGTCATCAGCCCGGCAGCCATCTTCGTGCCACCAATGTCGATTGCGAGCACGACGTCCATCAGCAGCGAGGGTAGTGCCGTTTGGACGTTACGGGAAGTCGATCACGACGACTCACTCTCGGTTCAGTCGGGGAGTCCACCCGGTGCAAACACCGCAGGGAGCCCGCCGGTGTGGATGAACACCACATTGTCATCGGCGCCCCAACGCCCGTCAGCATCGTTGCCCAACAGACCGGAGAACCCCTTGCCCGAGTAGGTGCGGTCGAGTACCCATCCACCGCGGTGTGCTGCCCAGCGAATGGCATCGTCACCGGCGGCAGTGGGAATCGCGTAGTCCTCGCCAAGCCATCGGGTGTCGATTTCCACATCGGCGCGCTCGACGCCGGACGCGCCGATCAGTGCGAGCGACTCGGCTGCAAGCTCGGCGACGTCGGGCAGGCCCATCACCACACCCTTGGCAACCCCGATCGCAAGCACGTCGGGAACGGCATGACCGAAGCCACGCCACACCGCCCGGCCAGCCACCAGACCAGCATGCGTGCCGCCGCTCGACGAGGTGAACACGATTGCCGTGGGGGCAAACCCCAACGCGTCGCACTGCTGCATGATCTCCACGAACGCAACGACGTAGCCCAACGCCCCGACCGCAGTACTGCCACCGATGGGGATGGAGTGCGGTCGAAGACCGTCGGCAGCGAGCTCCTCGGTGAGTGACTCACGCGCGATCTCGAGCGCACCCCAGTGAGACGAGGGGACGCCGGTGAAGTGCAGGTGGGCGCCGAAGAGGTGGGCCAAGGCTTGATTGCCGAGCAGCGTTGCGGGCGCGTCGCCCGACAGCACCAGATGTGTCTCGAGCCCCAGACGGGCCCCAGCGGCGGCGGTCATGCGACAGTGGTTCGACTGGCCGGCACCGACCGTCACGAGGCAATCTGCACCTTCGTCGACGGCCTGACCACACAAGAACTCGAGCTTTCTCGCTTTGTTGCCTCCAACGCCAAGGCCGGTGAGGTCGTCGCGCTTCACCCACAGAGTGGCGCCACTCGGTAGTCGCGGACCCGGCTCGAGCGCAGTGGGCAACGTGGCGAGCAGCGCGCGAGGAAGGGAGGCCAATCGAGACAACGGCATTGCTCTGCACTGTACGTTGACTGTCAACCAAACCTTCAGCGCCCGGCGGGCGTGTCCTGAGTGGTGACGATTGCCCTAATGAATGATGCTCGCGTTGTCGACGACCTCGAATCCCTGTTCCGCGCCCACCACGGGCGACTCGTGCGCGCCCTCACGGTTGCCTGCGGGAACGAGCAGGCGGCCGCCGATGCCGTGCAACACGCATTCGTGAAGGCACATCTGCGCTGGCGTTCGATCATGAACTACGACGATCCCGTTGGTTGGATTCGTCGCGTGGCCATCAACAAACTGCGCGACGAACACCGTTCCGACATGCGCAAGGGCCGCGTCGTCGAACGTCTCGCTGCCGAGCCCGAGCGCACGGCACAGGCACCACAACTCGACGATGTGGCCGCAATGCTCGAGGGCCTCCCCCGCCAGCAACGACTGTCACTTGCCCTGTTCTACGTCGACGGATTGTCCGTCGCCGAAACTGCCGCCACCTTGGGTATCTCCCAGGGCGCGGTCAAGTTCCATCTGCACCAGGGCCGCGCCACTTTGCGCGGCCAGCTGGGTGAAGGAGATTCCCATGGATGAATTCGAAGATTCCGAACTGCGTAGCCAGCTCCAGCGCCTCGGTGGCCGCGGACCCGACGACGACGCCGCCTATGCTCGGGTGCAACGCCGGGTTCGGGTGGCCCGACGCCGCCGGTCGGCCGCGATCATGACAGGCGTTGGTGTGGTGGCTGCCTTGGGCTTCGCCGCAATCGTGTTCAACAACCGCTCCGACTCGCACCTGTCACCAGCCGACAGCAGCGGCGTCGACTCCGAGGTCACCGAGGCCAGCAACGACTCTCGCACGTCGGAGCCCGGTGAGTCCGTGCCCGAGACGACGACCCCCACCAGCACCAACATCGTTGGCTCCACCACGAAGCCCACCGGCCCGGCCAACACAACGGCCACGGTGCCCGGCCAGAACGGCGGTGGCGCCACAACGGTTCCCGTGGTGATTCCGCCGGTGACCAACCCGCCCGATCCCGTCACCACGACCGCCCCACCACCGAGCACCGACGAGACCAAGACCGGTTTTTCACTGGGCGGCACGATCACCGTGCGCCTGCGTGCCGGAGTGCTCACCTTGCTCGGCAATCCGGCGCCAAGCGAGGGTCACACGTTCCAGGTCGAACAGAACGAGTCGGCACGCATTCGTGTGCGCTTCGACGCGGACAATGGCTATTCGCGCATCGAGGTGGCCATCGGCTCGGATGGTCACATGCTTGTGAGCGTGGACGAGAACTACGGCGGCGGCTGAGCGCGCACCCGCACCTGCACCCGCACCCGCACCCGCACCCGCACCCGCACCCGCACCCTCCCCCGCACCCGCACCTGCACCCGCAAAGATTTGGCCGAGGGAAAGTGTCGAACTTCGACCTGTTCGCTCAGTCAAACGCGCCGATCGAGCCCGATCTGTAGGGTGCGGTGCGTGACTTTCACGTTGCTGCCCGCCGTCGACGTATCCAACGGTCAGGCCGTGCGGCTCGTCCAGGGCGAGGCCGGCACAGAGACCTCCCACGGCGCCGCGCTCGAGGCGGCACTCGCGTGGCAGAACGGCGGCGCTGAGTGGATCCACCTGGTCGATCTCGACGCCGCGTTCGGCCGCGGTTCCAACGCAGACCTGCTCGCAGGCGTGATCGGCGAGCTCGACGTCCAGGTGGAATTGTCCGGCGGGATCCGTGACGACGCCTCGTTGGAGCGAGCGCTCTCCACGAGCTGTTCGCGAGTCATCCTGAGCACCGCCGCGTTGGAGAACTCGGCGTGGTGCGAGCGAGTCATCGCTTCTCATGGTGATCGGATTGCCTTCGCCCTCGATGTACGCCCCGTCGAGAACTCGGATGGCTCAACTCGGTATCGACTCGCCCCTCGCGGCGGAGCCCAAGATGGCGGCGACCTGTGGGAGACCCTTGCGAAGCTGGACGACGACGGTTGTGCCCGATACGTCGTCACCGATGTCGACAGGGACGGCACGCTCGGTGGCCCCAACCTCGCGCTCTATCAAGCGGTCACCCGCGCAACCACGGCCGCGGCGATCGCCTCGGGCGGAATCGCCGCGATCGAGGATCTGATCGTGCTGGCCAAGGCTGCTGCAGCGGGAGACAACCTCGAGGGGGCGATCATCGGCAAGGCGCTCTATGCCGGCCGCTTCACACTCGCCGAAGCGCTCGACGCCGTACGGCAACTCGACGGCGCGTAAAAGAATTTCTGCGAACAGCCAAACCTTTGCGAATCGGGTGGCGTGTCTTCTCCAAACACCCACTCACCCCCCGGGAGATGACATGCAGTTCTCAGCGAAAGCCCACCGCCGTTTGATGATCGGAATCGCGCTCAGCGCCGCCACCGTGCTCGGTGTCGCCGGCCTCGCCTCCGCCGGGGGCGCTGACAGCCACCCGCGGGTGCAAATCCCGGCAGACACTGCCGGTCCGACCGATTCCTCCGACGCAACCGACGCGACCGACGCGACGGATGCGACCGACGCAACGGATGCAACCGACGCGACCGACACGACGGATGCGACCGACGCAACCGAGGCTCCGGACGTAACCGATACAACCGTCGAAGACCACGGCAGCGACACCACCGACGCCCCGAACGCCACCGACGCCCCGAACGCCACCGACGCCCCGAACGCCACCGATACCACCGTCGACGACCACGGCAGCGACGCAACCGACGCCACCGTCGACGACCACGGCAGCGACGCAACCGACGCCCCGGACACCACCGATACCACCGTCGAAGACCACGGCAGCGGCAACACGGTTGACGACAACCACGACCAGTCGACACCGAGCACGTCGGATCACAGCGGCGCCGGAGAGGGCGGATCGGGTCACAGCGACGGTCACGGCAGCGACGGCTGATCTCACGTAGCAACAACCAACCACCCCCGTGCAGGACCCGGCCGCACAGCCGGGTCCTGCACGCGTCCGGGTGCACGTGCTAACAACGGCAACGATGCCCACCGATTGGAACCCTCACCTTCGCGACGAGTTCGCCAAGCCCTACTGGGACGATCTCCAGCAGTTCGTGCGCGCAGAACGCGACCAGCACACCGTGTATCCGCCGGCAGGCGAAGTCTTTTCGGCGCTTCACCTCACGTCGTACGCCAACACCCGCGTGATGATCCTCGGCCAGGATCCGTACCACGGCCCCAACCAAGCCCACGGGCTCTGCTTCTCCGTGCGGCATGGCGTGCCGGTGCCACCATCGTTGGCAAACATGTACAAAGAAATCCGCAGCGACCTCGGCATCGAGCCACCCCGGCACGGCAACCTGCAGCACTGGGCCACGCAGGGCGTGCTGTTGTTGAACGCAACCCTCACGGTGCGCGCCGGGCAGGCGGGCAGCCATCAGGGCAAGGGTTGGGAGACCTTCACCGATCAGGTGATCCGCGTGGTCAACGACAAGACCGATCCCGTGGTGTTCATTCTCTGGGGTGCCTACGCACGCAAGAAGAAGGCGCTCATCGACACCGAGCGCCACGTCGTCATCGAGTCAGCCCATCCCTCGCCGCTCTCGGCGCACAACGGCTTTCTGGGTAGCAAGCCGTTCAGCCGCGCCAACGAGGCGCTTCAGGCGAGAGGCCGCCAGCCCATCGACTGGCGGCTTCCCGAATGAGATTTCGGACTGACTGAGCGTCAGCCAGCCGGGCTCGGATACGTGGGCGGCGCCTCGCCGGCTGGCGGGACGGCATACATAGACACGGCTCCGGACGGGTCGAAGAACTTGTCCGTCGACGGCCACTTGCCGGGCATGTAGCGCTTGCCGCCATCGACGAACTGATACATGCCCTGACCCTGCTTGCGGATCTCGTCGGGTCCGGTAGCCGAGGGATCCCACCAGACCATCGTGGCATCGTCGATGCCCAGATGGTCGGGCTGCGGCCAGATGCCCTTGTCGCCCCACGACAGCGACGGTTGTGTGATCGCCGAGCGCGTCTGATTCCCCGCAAACAGCGCTGCCTTCCACGACTGTTCGGTCAGGTTCGGCCCGACACCTTGCAGCACCGCGTAGAAGACAGCGGGAAGAGGCTGGATGAGCCCGATGGTGTCCTTGGCCGGTGGCTCCTTGCCGGTGAACCACTTATACTGCGCGTACGCACCGCTGATCTCGGGCGTGACGCGTGCGGCCAGCGAGGTGTAACCGAAGGCGTGCTTCCACTGAGCCTGGTCGTAGGTACGAGCGAACGCATTGAGGTCCACCAACGCCGACACACCGATGACCCACTCCGGGAAGTAGCCCTGCGCTGTTGCTTCCTTGGTGAACTCACGCGGCGCCACCGGATCGCCGTCGAACACGACGGTGGTCACGCCCGCCGCTTTGAACTTGGCGATGGCTTGCGAGGCCGTCTGCTGGATGGTCCCGGGGTCCAATGCGTACGACACCGTCTCGGCGAACGGCGCGCCCGCGTCGGCCATGCCCTTCTGAAGCCCATCGTTGAGAATCTTCGAGGTGGCGCTGCTCTCGATGAACAGCGACCCGAACTTGCGCGGAGTGTTCACGAACTCGTCGCCGGCGTGCGTTGCGTTCTTGCCGATGAGCTGCTTCTTGATCATCTCGAGCACGTGGACTTGCGCCTGCTCGGCACCGCTGGCGATACCCCATACGTATGGGTCACGCTTCACGTACCAGTCCGGTGGCTGACCCGGCGTGCACGCGAGACACATCACCTTGTTCGCAGCAAGCTCGTCGCCGAACGCACTCGTGAGCGCCGGGCCGCCCCACACCATGAACGGTTTGATGTCCTTGGCGATTCTCACGGCGTCGGCGCGTGCTGCGGTCTCGTCGTTGGCGATGCCCGAACCCTCGAAGGGAATCACCTTCACCTTGCGGCCATACGTCTCGTAATACGTCTGGTAGTAGTCGATGATGCTCTGCATGGTCTCTGCCTGCTGCGCGTTGGTATCGGTCACCTTCACGGCATCAGTGATGTAGCTGATGATCGGATCTGACGCGATGCCCTGGTAGTAGACGATGGTGATCTCGTCCTTGGTGACACCTGTGGCCGTCGCGCCACCGTTGTCACCCGTGAACGGGGCGTAGCACTCGGCCGCGAAGAAATCGGGGACGGCCACGCGGCCGACCGTTGTGTCGCATCGCTTACCCCAGTCCACCGTGATGCCCTGCTTCTTGGCTTGCGAGAAGCTGAGCGGAAAGGTGATCGAAGCTGGCGGCGTCGAACCCGCTGGTGCACCTGAGGTCGGAGTCGAGCCAGCGGCTGGACTCGTACCCGGGGGCGACGACGGCACGGAGTCGGCCGACTTCTTGTCGTCGCCACCCGAGGCCACGAGTGCTCCGACGCCAATCGCCACCACAGCGAGAATGGCCACGATCGGCCCGTACCGCTTCAGCGCCGTTGACTTCTTGTCGCCACCACCATCGCCTGCACTTGCTGGTTGCATTGCTTACCCCCTTGTTGCGGTTTCTGTACCCGATCGTGAGAATGCGACTGCCGACGTACCGAGATAGCTCTCGACCACCCGCGGATCTTCGAGAACATCAGCAGGTAGACCAGATGTGACCACGGCACCGAGATCCAGCGCGATCAGACGATCGGAGATCGAACTGATCAGCGGCATGTCGTGCTCGATCACGATCAGACTCGCGCCCATGTCGTTGCGGAGACGGATGAGCAGCGGCGCCAAGGCCTCGACCTCGCGCTGGGCGATACCCGACGACGGCTCGTCGAGCAGGATCACCGTGGGTCGATGCGCGACCTGGCAGGCGAGGTCTACGACCCGACGAGTGCCCGTGGAGAGTTCACGGACGAACGAATTGCGATAGTGAGTCAGACCCATCAGTTCGAGCAACTCGTCGACGCGTTCGGCCACGTGCTGCTCGGAATCGAAGGTCTGCGGAAGCCGCAGGGCTGCGGCGAGCATGCCGCGGCTGGCCACGAAACGCTCGGTCGCCACTGCCAACGTCTCGGCGACGGTGAGCTCGGGGAACAATCGTGCATCTTGAAAGCTGCGGCCCAGACCCGCCGCGGCGCGTTCAGCAGGGGATGCGCCCGTCACATCGCGACCGGCAAGATGCACCCTGCCGGTGTCTGACGGCGTGAACCCGGAGATCACATCGAACAGAGTGGTCTTGCCAGCACCATTCGGCCCGATAATGCCGAGAATCTCGCGCGGGGCCACTTCGAAGGTCACTTCGCTCACCGCGCGGATGCCACCGAAGGTGCGTGACAGGCCAACGACCGCGAGCGCGGCGGGTTGGCCCGCGTCGACGGGAACTGCCTCGTGTGCGACTGGTTCGCCGATACTTGCATGGGAAAGAAAAACCGATCGCAACAGATCGGGCCGTGCAAGCAGCTCGGCCGTAGGCCCGCTGAAACGCACTGTGCCGCGTTCCATGAAATAGGCGCGTTCGGCCACCGAGAGGGCCACGTTCACGCTCTGTTCCACCATGATGATCGCAACTCCGGTGGCTGCGAGACGCTGAACGATGGGGAGCAACTGACCCACGACCACCGGCGCGAGACCCAACGACAATTCGTCGATCAGCAGCACGCGAGGCTTGGCGATGAAGGCCATACCGAGCGCGAGCATCTGTTGCTGACCGCCACTGAGATCGGCCGCGGCATCCTCGAATCGCGACCGCAGCACCGGGAACATTTCGAGCACCTCTTCGGTGCTTGCCTTGACCTGATCGTGATGGCGATGTTGGGTCCACCCAGCCAACTGCAGGTTCTCACGCACTGACAACGACCCGAACACCCCAGCACCACCCGGCATCTGTGAGATACCCAGTACGGCGATCTCGTTCGGCGGAGCGTGGGTGATGTCGCGACCATCGAGCACCACCGCGCCGCGGTCGGCCTCGACCACGCCACTGATGGCTTTGAGCAGCGTGGACTTGCCGGCACCATTGGTGCCGAGCAGAGCGACGATCTCTCCCTCTTTCACATCGATGTCGACACCGAACAGCACCTGACGACCCCCGTAGCCGGCATCGACACCGCGCACGAGCAACAGGTCGGTCTCGCCCGCACGCCGCTGAAAGAGCGCCTCTGAGCGGGCAGCTGTTGCACGCCAAACCTGGGCGATGTCGGCGTCGATGACATCGGCGATACTGCGCAGGATCAGACTGCCGATGATGAACAACGGCACCATCACGAGCATGCCGACGCGCACGTTCCACTTGTCGGCCACCCAGCCGATGATCGGCAGCACCAACAGACCCGGGATGACCCACAATGATGCGACGCTGAAACCCGTGGCGCGGGCGCGGGGTGGGATAGCCAGTGAGAAGGCGACCAGGATGCCCGGCCCGAGCGTTGCCAGCGACGCCGAGATCACGCAGTTCATCGCGATTGCCGTGGCGATGTTGGGCGACAAAGCAAATCCGACGAGCACCACCGAGGTGCCGATCGCGATCCACGAGAGGAAGCGGATCAGCCCCTTCATGTTGTTCATATAACGACGGGTCACGAACCGTGCGCCCAGAACGATGCCCACCAACTGGAACGGCTCGGCAACCGCAGCGGCAAAGCCACGGCCCCGCTCGCCCAAGCCGAACTCGCGGTCGTACAACACCGACGCAAGTGTCACAAAACCGATGAGCGCGGTGGCGAGAAAGGGCAGTGACCACCAGATGCGCCGCAGGCTCTGCACCTTCTGCACGGTGCGCCAGCTCTCTGCGAACGATGCCGGGATCTCTTCGGTGTTAATCACGTCCTCTGAAGCGCCCGTCGCTGCTCGCTCCCATCGACCACGAATGGGTTCGCGGAGCTTGAGGGCCATGATCGCGAAGATGATCGTCGGCACCATGAACACGAAGAACGGCGTGCGCCAACCGAAGTAGTACGCCAGGAGTCCAGCCGACAGCGGCCCCACGAACGATCCAACTGCATTGGCCGCGCGATGTGCGCTGTACACCCGGCTGCGTGTCGAAATGGGGTAGTAATCGGCCAGGAGGGAGTTGTGTGTGGGGTCCACCACGGCTTTGCCGATTGCCGATCCGGATCGGGCAATGGTGAGCACCACGACACCCATCGCCAGACCCGTCATGCCGCTGAACAGACCCCAGACCAGCGCGCCCGTGATCGCCAGTGGCACCCGGCGGGAGCGGTCAGCGTATTGCGCGATCGGCACCTGCAACGCCAGTGCCGCAACCGATGCCAGCGCCACGAGGCTGAGCGCGGTGGTGAGGTTGATGTCGAACTCCTTGCGGATGTTCGGCAGCAGGATGCCAAAGGCAGTGCGGTCCAGTTCGTCGACGGCGTTGAGACCAAACAACACCACCAGCGGAAAGGCAGATTCGCCACCACAAATGGTGCGCAACCACACCATCGGGTGTCGCAGGCCGGCGAGAAAGGCTTTCACGCGGACAACATCTCCGTGTCGCTGCTCGGCGCCGCTTCGACCGATTGCATCGCTGCGACCGGCGCGTGCTCGGCCTCGGCCCGTGACTCGGCGTTCGACTCAGGTTGTCCGTGCAGTCGTCGCGCCCCCTTGACGAGCAGGTCGCGCAGCTTGGTGACCTGACTTCCCAGACCTGCGGGCAACACGAGCAGGATGATCAGCACGCCCACCGAGGTGGAGAGCAGCCGCCACTCGAGCGACGGCAGGCGCAACGTGCCACGCGTGTAGATCGCCCCGATGACCGCACCGGTGACGGAACCGAGCCCACCAATGATGGCCGCCGTGAAGACGCCAAAGCTCTGGCCCACACTGAACTGCGACAGGCTGAACGCGTGCTGCGAATGCACGAACAGCCCTCCCGCCAATCCGGCGATCGCGCCGCTGAGCATGAACGCCGACAGCTTGGCCCGAATGGTGGCAACCGAGAAGCTCTGCGCGGCTCGTTCGTTCTCGCGAAGGGCCACAATCACGCGCCCCGAACGCGATCGCCGGATCCCACGCACCGCGAGGACCACGAGTGCGAGTATTATCAATGAATACGCGTAGAAACGCGCAGGCGTATCCACGTTGATGCGTCCGAATAACGGATCCACCTTCAAGCGATCGGTGGGGATCCATCCGAAGAAGCGATCGTTCAGCAACCACGAGGTCACGCTGAGCCCGAACGCCAGCGTGGTCACGGCCAAATACAGACCCTGCAGTCGCAGTGCGGGAAGCCCCACCAACAGCGCAGCGAGGGCGCCCGCTGCCGCACCAATGAGTAGCGCCAACGTGAGATCGACATGCCATCTCGACGTGCACAACGCACTCACCGCACCGCCGACAGCAACGAACCCCATCTGGCCCAGCGAGATCTGGCCGGCCCAGCCGGTGAGCACCATCAGCGACATGCCGATGACAGCAAAGATCACGATCTCGGTGAGTTGGATCAACCGATCGACGCGCAACACGATGGGCAACACCACGAGCGCCGCGAGGATGAGCGCGGCACCGCCCCAGCGAACCAAGCGCATCAACGGCAAGCGTGCGTCCTCGACACTCAGCGGACGAACCTCTTCGGATCCGCGCCACGACGACGTTGCGTCGTTGTCGCGTCGGCTCACCGACCGGCGCTGCAGCAACAGCACCACGAGCAGGATCGCCGAGACCATCGGCACGACGAGGAGGGGGCTCTGCGCGTGCCACTGCACCCAGTAGTCGAGAAAGCCAATACCGATACCCGCCAACGCGACAGTGGGCAGATGATGCAGTCGGCCGATCACTAAGGCAGCCATCGCAAAGAGCAGGTTGGTGACATCGAACGCGCTGCCGAGCGGAGCGCCGAGGATGCCGGCGCGCAAGAAGAGCGCGACGAACGACAGCGCTGCAGCGAGCGCCCACACGATGGTGGACAAGCGCGCCACGGGGATTCCGAGCATGTTGGCGCGGTCGCTGCGCTCGGCCGAGGCACGCACCGCAACACCGATGCG
>JANYCT010000010.1 GCA_025360105.1 Actinomycetes bacterium
TGGCGAAGGTGACACCCGTTGGGCTCGACAGGATCGCGTCGAACAGTGCCTCACCGAGTTCCAGACCTTCGCCCGTGAAACCGGCCCGGCGTACCGACTGTTCGTAGGTGAGTGCACAGCGATGGGCCGCGCCCCACAAGATTGCGGCCGAGGCCGCACCATCGGGCAGCGTGGGCCCGAGCACGCGGTACATCACCAACGGAGCCACGGCACCGAGCGCAGGGTTGGCAGCAGTCGCAGCGAAGAATGCCTCGGCGAACTGCGCCCGACCGAGCGCCGCAGCGGCGTGCAACGGAGCAAGATCGTCGGGGTTCAAGAAGCCGAGTGCCTCGGCGAGTCGGGCGTGGATCTCGGGCTCGGGCAACGGACCATCGGGCGCATCGACCACGGGACGGCGCAGATGGAACACGTTCGCGGGGAACTCGAAGTTGAAGTATGTGGCCTCCCACTTCTCGTACTGCGATGGCGCAGGCAGCACATAGTGGGCCAGGCGCGCGGTCTCGGTCATGGTGATGTCGATGACCACCACGAGATCGAGCGCGGCCAGCGCCTCACGCATGCGCGTGGTGTCGGCCAAGGAATGAATCGGGTTGCCGCTCTCGACCAACAACGCGCGGTAGCGATCGGGGTGATCGGTGAGGATCTCGTCGGGGATCACGTTGCAGGGCAGCAGCCCGCTGATGATGCGCGCGCCTACCACGGGACTGATACGACCGCCGGAGGATTCTGCGCCGCCGGCTTTGTCGGGCCGGGCCAACGCCACGAGCGCGCTCGGCGAGTACATGCCACCGGGAATGCCGAGGTTGCCGGTGAGCAACCACACCAACTTCTCGAGCCAGCTGTTCAGCGTGGAGTGCAGGTTCATCTGGATGCCCAGATCCTCGGCGACGGCAACACTCGATGCGGACGCGATGCGTCGCGCCGCGCTGCGAATGAGTGCCTCGTCGACACCACAACGCGATGCGTAGTCGGCGATGTCGATCGCGCCGAACAGCGTTTCGATCTGCTCCACACCATCGGCGTGTTCGGCGAGCCACGCCCGATCGACGAGTCGCTCCTGCACCAGCGTGGCGACCATCGCCGACAGGCAGAAGGCATCGGTGCCGGGGATGACCTGGAGATGGAAGTCGGCCAGATCTGCGGTCTCGGTTCGCCGCGGATCGATCACGATCATGGCTCGCGCTGGATCGTTGGCGATCTCCTTCAGCACCGTGCGCGCATGCGGGATGCCGTGGGACTGCCACGGGTTCTTGCCCACGAAGACGGCAACTTCGGTGTGCTCGAAATCGCCACGCACCGCAGCACCGAACATGCGCCCGTTCACGAAGAACTCGCCGGTCTTTTCCTGGGCGAGCGCGCTCGACCGGTACACCGCACCAAGTGCACGCAGTGTTGCGCCGCTGTAGCCGCCGCCAAGGTGGTTGCCCTGTCCGCCGCCGCCGTAATAGAGGATGCTCGGGCCGCCGTAGGCATCGCGCACCGCTGCGAATCGCTCGGCCACTTCGCGGATCGCCGTGTCCCACGAGATCTCTTCGAACGAGCCATCGTCGCGCCGACGCAGCGGCGAGGTGATGCGGTTCGTGCCGTTCTGATAGTGGTCCAAGCGCAGCGCCTTCTCGCAGGTGTAGCCACGCGATGCGGGGTGTGCCTTGTCGCCCCGGATGCGCTCGAATCGACGACCGTTGTGGCCACCGAGGCGCACCTCGATGCCACAGTTGCACTCACAGAGAATGCACGCCGTCTGTTTCCATTCCTTGGCCGTACCGGTATCGATCTGGGTATCGAGCTGCGTCATGGGCGTACCGTAGATCAGTCCGTAGCGTGAAGCAACTAACCGACGTCGACAGACCGCTGCAGTCCCGGCCCCGCCTGCACGCGGGTGTGACCCCACTGCAACTCGCCACCGCAGTGACTGCACGCCACGGTGGGCGTTGTCTCGTGTCCGCAATCGGTGTGGGTGACGAGCATCGGCTTGCCATCGGGTGCCGCCCACTTGTCACCCCACGCCATCAGCGCGAGCAACACGCCCATCAGGTCACGACCTTTGGCGGTGGGCCGATATTCGAAGCGCTGCGGGTGCTCCTGATACATCACCCTTTCGAGGATGCCGTGCTCGACCAACATGCTCAGCCGGTCGGACAGCACGTTGCGGGCAATGCCGAGATCGGCCTGAATTGCTTCGAAGCGACGTTGGCCGAACGAGATGTTGCGCAGGACCAGAAGGGTCCACCACTCGCCGACCAGTTCGAGTGTCTGTGCGATCGAACATTGCAGATGGGCGACGCTGCTGCGTTTCACGACGCCAGACTACTCGGCACCTACCGTGCTGACCCGCACGTCCGCTTTGGTAGCGGCTTACCCCGGCGATGAGCTCGCCGCCGGCGGGAAGATGGGCCGTCGTAGTATCTCGATCTTGCTGATCGTTCTGCGTGCAGCGCTCGCCGACGCCGTCGACGCCGGCGGGCTTCGTCGCAGTCCGGCTGGCAGTGATGTTCGGAGTGGGGCTGCTCGGACTGAGCTGGTCTGCAGTCGAACTGAAGAAGGGCACGGAACGCATCGAGCGCGCCATCGTCGAGGTGCGTGGCCGGCCTGAGTGGAGCGATGGCAACAACGCCCGGTCCAGCCGGACGATCCCAATCGACCCTGCGATGGTCAGGCACACACCTTCCATCGCCGATTCCAAGTAGCTCCCACGGTTCTCCTGACAAATGAACGATGACCTCGGGCTTGACGGCGAGGACCCGCACATCCTCGGTCCGACCCAGTGAGGGGGTCGAGGAACGACAAGACGACTTCAGTTCGATGTTGCCACTTGAGCGTTATTCGCGATGTGGTATTTCCGTCCCGTATAGGAATTTGGCTAGCCCGATCAACCCGAGCAGCCGAACCACCTCAGACTCCGTGTCGCGCTCCAAGGCGACGAGCCTTACCTGCGTTCCGCCGACATCAACTCTTGGCACCCATCGCTTGGATTCATTCAACGGAAACCACCTGAGTCCCATCCCAACAAACCGCCAAGCTGAGCGTTTCCCCAGCATCAGATCTACCCTGATCAGTTCAGTACCCTCGTCAATCTGAAGAACAAATACCCTGAAACCATTTCGGACCTTGAGGGAGTTTCCATCGCTCCGCGTCGACGACAGAGCCAACAGAGCCCCACGGTGGGCTGCGCTTGCCACTGCAATGACACCGAGAACCCCCCACACCAAAGCAGGTACCTCTATGGGTGCGCCGGAGGGTCCAATAACACCGAAGGTGCCCATATCGATCTGCCCGTTGCTGGCGTGAAGCAATCCGATGACGAGAATGACAACGCCAACCACCGAAGTCACCAGCACGAGGAATCCAGCGAAACGATCCCCGGGAGAGCGGCGTAAAAGTGTCATAGCCGCCACGTGCAGCTGTAGCTCTTCACCGCGCCGCCGCCGAACCCATATCCGTTCTCCTTCGACGGCTGATCGTTGCCGATCTCCCATATCCACGAGTTCTTGCCTTTTGTAATCGGACTTCCATCCGGCCCTCCACCCCGTGACCAGGTTCCGAGCGGCGATGTTGCGAACACCTTTGCGCCCTCGCCTCTGCACCCCGAATCCTCATCCTTAGGACCGACGACGCCGATAGACACCGACGGTAAGGCATAAGCGAGCCCGTAGCCGCCCTCAACCTTGACTCGGCCGTTGTGATAGCTCAGTCCAGCGCACACCACCACAAAGCAGGTGCCAGCACCAACGCGAACGTTCCGGTGCACCCAACGGAGGGCTCGCAGGGTGGGCCGGGCCACGTTTTTGTTCACTGCCGTAACGACTTTCCCTCCCGTGGCGTCCCACAGATCTCCGCCCCACCAGAGGCCGGTGAGGTCGAATTGGTTGATGGGGTCGGCGACGTAGCCGTAGTCGTTGGTGGTGGTGGTGCCGCCTTCGATGGGGTCGATGCTGAGGAATCTGCCGAGCGCCGGGTTGTAAATGCGGGCTCCCATCTCGATCACGACGTTGAGGCCAGTGGCATGTTCGGTGCCTTTCGAGTTTGTGCCAACCCACCCGAAATCCCAGTTCCCGTTCGAGTTGTCCGGCAACACCGCCGTGTTGCCGTATGGGTCGTAGCCGAGGGTGGTTCCTTGCTTGGCCCCGGTCGCGCTCGCTGTCGCGACGACGTCACCGTGAATGTTCGGATACGACCACACATCACCAGCCGCGCGTTTGGTGACGAGCACACCACCAGGCAGGGTGATCGTGCGTTCAATCACCATGGAAGCGGTGTCGAGCACGGCGTCACCGGAGTAACGCGTCGTCACACCCGTGCCACTATCAGTCCTAGCCACCACAGTGTTCGTCGCGTCACGCATGTAGGTGACGGTGGTGGTGCCATGCACGGTGGTGAGGTGACGACCAGCGGAGTCGTAGGTGTAGGTGTCACCATTCAACCCGGTCATGTTCCCACGGTAGTCATACGTGGGGGTCACCAAACCTGCGGCTGGGGCAGGGTTGTCTTGGGCGGCGACGTTCGCGTCGGTGAACACCGTGTTGTAAATCGCGACTTCGTCGATGGTGCCGTTGAACGGCATCCACGTCCCGGTCGTGCCCGGCCAATACGCGCTGCTCGCTGCCCCGGTGCCGATGTACGCGTACGCCGGCCCCCGCCTTGGGTGCACCTGCCCAGAGTCGATCACGTTATGTAGTAGTCAGTGACGACCCGCAGGTGATGGTGTCAAGCTACCGAAATATCGGCACGCGGCAGATTTGCGCGACTGACAAGCGTGCTCCATGCGCGCGTTGTGTTCGCTTCGCTCGTGTCCGCCCCGTGTCAGACTCTCCCCATGCAGAAGCGGTTACCTCTCCGCTTGCTGTTGTGCCTCACCTTCGTCCCCGTGGTTCTCGGCCTGGCCAGCGCCAACCCTGCGGCGGCCGACGGCGGTCTGAACGTCTCGAGCTCGTACACCTACACGGTGGACCCGTCGAGTGATGTGGTGCACGTGCTCGCCGACATGACCTTCACGAATGTCGTGCCCGACACGACCTCGGGCAACATCACCAACCGCACCTACTTCAAGAGCTTTTCGCTACCCCTGCCGGTTGAGGCTGTCAACACAGTGGCGCTGCAGAACGGTCGTGCGCTCGCGCTCAGTCCAGAGCCGATCGACGGGACGTCGGAGTACTTTCGGCTTCGCATCAACTTTGCCAGCAACCTCTATGCCTCCGAGAACGCTCACGTGATCGTCACGTACGACATCACTGGTCAAGCACCGCGCGCCACATCCGGGCCGACACGTATCAATGCGGCGTACGTCGCATTCAACGCGTACGGCATCGCCGATTCGGGCAAGCTCACCGTGCGCATCGTGGTGCCTTCTGCATACACGGTGGACAAGCTCGGCAGCGATGTGGTGCAGACATCCGAGGATGGCAACACGGTGTACACAGCGACCAACATCGACAAGCCCAACGACTTCAACATCTTCGTCTCGGCGCGCAACGACGCCGCGCTCGAGGCCACCAGCCTCACCGCTGACGGCCACGATTTCGTCCTCCGATCATGGCCCGGCGACACCGATTGGAAAGCGTTCGCACAACAGCAGATCAACGTCGGCGTGCCGGCGCTCAAGGACCTCATCGGGCAGCCGTGGCCCGTCACTGGCTCCATCGATGTGAGCGAAGCATTCACTCCGTACCTCTATGGCTACGCAGGTTGGTTCAATCCGACCTCGCGCAAGCTCGAGATCGGCGAGGATCTCGATGCCCAGGTGATGATCCACGAGTTGTCGCACGCATGGTTCAACGATTCGTTGTTCAGCGAGCGTTGGGTCAACGAGGGCATGGCGCAGGAGTACTCCGATCTCGCCAACGAAAAGCTCGGCCTCGCAGCGGTTGCGCCGAAGGACATCTCGCTTGCCGAGCCCGGCGTGGTGAAGCTGAACGAGTGGGGCGATCCGTTGCTCGCCACCGGAGCCAACGACACCGAGACGTACGGTTACAACGCCTCATGGTCGGTGATCAAGCAGATCGTCGACGAAGTCGGCGTCGACAAGATGCGCGACATCTTCGCCGCGGCTACCAAGCACACCATCTCCTATGTGGGCAATGCAACGGCCGAAGCAGACAACACCCCGACCGATTGGCGGAGGTTCCTGGATCTGGCTGATCAGTTGGGCGGCGCCACCAAGGCCGACGATCTGTTTCGCAGCTACGTCATCACAGCGCCGCAGATCGACGAGTTGAGCACTCGCGACACGGCTCGCACCCACTACACCGCCCTCGCTGCCGCCGGTTCCGGATGGGCTCCGCCGCTGGCGGTGCGTCGGGCCATGTCGGAGTGGACGTTCAGCTCTGCAGAGACGCTGATCACCGAGGCCACCACCGCGCTCAAGACACGCGATGAACTCACCGGCGTCGTGAAGCCACTCGACGTCACGGCACCCGCGGCGCTGCAGCACAGCTACGAATCAGCCGAGTTCGACCTGAAGTCCACCCAGAAGCAGCTCGACGATCAGCTCGGCGCGGCCAAGCAACTCACCGCCGCCACGGCCGCAGAGAGCGCGGATCATGGCCTCTTCGGTACGGTCGGTCTCGTCGGCGAGCATATGAAGGCCGATCTCGCCGATGCGAAGACTGCGTTCGAACAGGGCAACACCTCGCTGGCTCGAGCGAAATCCGCAGCGGTCATCGACGCCGTGAACGGCAGCCACGATGTCGGCCGCAACCGGGTGCTGTTGGCGGGCCTCGCGCTGTTGTCGCTCGTGCTGCTCTTCGTGGGTCTGGCGCTGCTGATCCGGCGTCGCAGGCGGCCCGTGGTGTCGATACCGTAGGCGCCTATGTCAAAGGTGCTCACTTCGCTGCCCGTCGGAGAACGAGTGGGCATTGCCTTCTCCGGTGGTCTGGACACATCGGCTGCTGTTGCGTGGATGCGCGAAAAGGGCGCACTCCCCTACGCGTACACCGCCGACCTCGGCCAGCAGGACGAGAGCGACCTGCCCGGTGTGCCCGATCGCGCCAAGCAGTACGGCGCTGAACTCGCCCGCATCGTCGACTGCCGCAGCGAGTTGGTGCACGAGGGTTTGGTGGCGCTGCAGTGCGGCGCGTTCCACATCACCACAGCGGGCAAGACCTACTTCAACACCACGCCGTTGGGCCGCGCCGTGACCGGCACTCTGCTGGTGCGCGCAATGCAAGAAGACAGCGTCGACATCTGGGGCGACGGCAGCACCTACAAGGGCAACGACATCGAGCGCTTCTACCGCTACGGCCTGCTGGTCAACCCGAACCTTCGCGTCTACAAGCCGTGGCTCGACGAAGCCTTCGTCGGCGAACTCGGCGGGCGTGCCGAGATGAGTGAGTTTCTGATTCAGCGCAAGCTGCCGTACCGCGACAGCAAGGAAAAGGCCTACAGCACCGACGCCAACATCTGGGGCGCCACGCATGAGGCCAAGCTGCTCGAAGAACTGGGCACGAGCATGGACATCGTCGATCCGATCATGGGCGTGGCGCACTACCGCGAAGACATCGACATTGCGACCGAGACCGTCACTATCGGCTTCAACGAGGGCTGGCCCGTCACCCTGAATGGCCAGGAGTTCGCGAGCCAGGTCGATCTTGTACTGGCCGCGAACATCATCGGCGGTCGTCATGGTCTCGGCATGAGCGACCAGATCGAGAACCGCATCATCGAGGCCAAGAGCCGTGGCATTTACGAGGCTCCCGGTCTGGCACTGCTGCACATCGCGTACGAGCGACTGATCACCGGCATCCACAACGAGGGCACGCAAGAGAACTACCGCACCATGGGGCGCCGTCTCGGTCGCCTGCTCTACGAGGGCCGTTGGTTCGATCCACAGAGCCTGATGCTGCGCGAGGCGCTGCTGCGCTGGGTGGGCGCTGCCGTCACCGGCGATGTCACGCTGCGCCTGCGCCGCGGCGACGACTACACCATCGTCGACACCACCGGCCCGCATCTCACCTACGCCCCCGAGCGGCTCAGCATGGAGCGCGTCGAAGACGCGCCGTTCGGTCCACTCGATCGCATCGGACAGCTGACCATGCGCAACCTCGACATCGAAGACAGCCGCGCCAAGCTCGACGTGTATCGCAACGCGGGCACCCTCGGCGCCGGCGGACTGCTCGAACTCGAAGGCGGCAAGTAAGCGTTAGCGCTGTTGCAGGGCGGCAACGATGCCGCCAACCAGACGTGCCCGATCAGGCATCGTGGCCACGATCACGAATTCGTGATCGGCGTGTGCGCCGCCGCCGACTGCGCCGAGGCCATCGAGGGTTGCCACGCCACGGGCTGCGGTGAAGTTGCCATCGGATCCACCACCAACGCCAACGCCCTTCACTGCGGGGAGACCGAGGTCGGTGGCCACCTGCTCGGCAATCGGGAACAACCACGCACTTGCCGACGCCGGCATCGGTGGACGATTGATGCCGCCGCGCAGTTCGAGCCGTGAGTCGGCGAGCTGCGGTAGCAGGCCTGCCATCGCGGCCTCGATGCGCTCCTTCTCGCCGGCAGCCTCGACACGAACGTCGACCGTGATGGTGGCGAGTGCAGGCACCACGTTGTCGGCCGTGCCGGCCACGACCATCGTGGGCGTCACCGTGGTACCGGTGGTGGTGTCGGCGAAGGTGATGACGTTGAGGATCTGATGGGCTGCCTCGATCACTGCGTTGACGCCCTTTTCGGGTTCGAGACCGGCGTGAGCTGCCCGGCCGTGCACCAGCAGTTCGAACGTGCCCGTGCCCTTTCGTGCGGTCTTCAACGCTCCACCGTCGGCGCTCGGTTCGAGCACCAAGACGGCACCACAGGCGAGCGCACGTTCTTCGATGAAGGCACGCGAATGGAGCGAGCCCGTTTCCTCGTCGGCGGAGATGAGGATCTCGACGCCGCTGCGATCCACAAGCTCGGCAATGCCGTGAATGGCCTGCACGATGCCGGCCTTCATATCGAAAACACCAGGCCCCATCGCCCGGCCGTCGACAACCGTGAAGGGTCTCGCCGCCAGCGAGCCGATGGGAAACACCGTGTCGTGGTGACCGAGCACCAAGACCTTCGGCACACCTCCACCCGACCAGTGCACGTGCGGGCCTGCTGCCGATTCGATAAGCGTTGCAGAGCCGCCGAGCCGCTGTTCGATGAGTGCGGACAATGTGGCGGCTGAACGCGCCAGGGCATCGAGGTCGCGAGACGGCGATTCCACGTTCACCAAGGTTGCGAGGTCGGCCAGCATGAGATCGAGGTCGGGCACGATTTCAGTCTGCCTGATCGGAGACCACTCGCCAATGTCGTTTGCGCGTCGAGTTCGGCGGCTGCGACACCTCGTAGCTGACAGGGTGCGTGCCACAATGACGCCCATGCGTAGATCTCAATCCGTCGTTGCCGCGTCCGTCGTTCTGGCGTTGTTCGCTGCTGCGTGCTCGAGCAGCAACAACTCGTCGTCCAATGCCAGCACCCTGCCCGCGGGTTCCGTTGCGGTTGCTACGACCCTGAAACTGCCCCACGCAACGTTCACCGTGCAGCCCGGAATGAACCAACTCGCCGTGCTCGGGGCCACGCCCGGAGACGCGCTCGAGATCGTCGGATCCGATGGCACAGTGGCCGGCGGGGGCAAGGTCGACGATCAGGGGTCGTTCCTGCTGCGCGAGATGAAGTCCGGTTCGTACATCGTGCGCACCACGGGCCCGACAGCAACGGCAAGTGATCCGGCCGATGTGTTCGACGAATCGAAGGTTCCGCCCGCATCGTTCTACACCGAGCAGAAGCTGCCTGCTGGCGGTTTCGGCTATCTCACCACCCGCGACGGCACCACCCTCAGCGTGAACGTGATGTTGCCCGGCCCGGCCGACAAGGGTCCCTACCCCACCGTGGTGGAGTACTCGGGTTACGACCCCAGCAACCCGGCTAACACCACCTTCGGGTTGTTGTTCAACGCACTCGGTTACGCCTATGCCGGTGTGAACATGCGCGGCAGCGGTTGCAGCGGCGGTTCGTACCAGTTCTTCGAACGAGCCCAGGTGGTCGATGGCTACGACGCCATCGAGGCAGTCGCCGCGCAACCATGGGTGATGGACCACAAAGTGGCGATGGGCGGGATCTCCTACCCGGGCATCTCGCAGCTGTTCGTGGCGTCCACCAATCCGCCGAGTCTGGAAGCTATCGCTCCGTTGAGCGTGCTCGACGACGCGTACCGCGCCACCGGCTATCCGGGCGGCATCCTCAACACCGGTTTCGCCGCACCGTTCCTGCAGGAGCGTTTCGATGCCGCAAAGATCTACGGTCAGAAGTGGACCAAAGAGCGCGCCGACGGCGGCGACACGGTGTGTGCGGCGAACCAGAAGCTGCGTCTCCAGAACCCCGACTCCGTCGCACTGGCGCGTCAGAACGACTTCTACGATCCGACTATCGCCGATCAGTACGCACCGGCCACGTTCGTCAACAAGATCACGGTGCCGGTGTTCCTGGCCGGGGCGTGGCAGGACGAACAGACCGGCGCGCACTTCCCCGACATGATCAAGAACTTCACGGGCACCAAGCACCTGTATGTCGATCTCGCCAACGGCCTGCATACCGAGTCGCTGAACCCAACCACGTTCGCGCGCATGGCCGAGTTCTACTCGCTCTACGTCGCCAAAAAGACCCCCACACTTGCGGCGCTCGGGGTGATCTTGCCCGTCTTGGTGCCATCGATCTACCGAACCACCGCACCACCCGCACCCGCCGACCGCTTCGCCGGAATGACCTATCAGCAGTCGCTCTCGGCGTTTGAGGCCGAACCACAGGTACGCGTGTTGTTCGAGCAGGGCGCTTCCGGACAAACCGTGCCCAGCGGTCCGATGCCCCGATGGGTGAGCAGCTTCGCGTCGTGGCCAGTGCCCACGGCGAAATCGACCACGTGGTTCCTTGGCGACAAGGGGCTGCTTGCGACGGAGAAGCAGTCCACCGGCACAGCCGACTCGTACAAAGCCGATCCCACTGCGCTGCCCAAGGCCTTCTATCCCGGCGGTCGCAGCAACAAGGTGTGGAGTGCCGACGTGGTGTATGACTGGCGTTCCATCCCGTCGGGCACTGGGGTTGCCTATGCCACTCCGCCGCTGAAAGAGAACACAGTGGTGGTCGGCACTGGCTCGGCCGATCTGTGGATCAAGTCCTCTGCGCCCGACACCGACCTCGAGGTGACCATCACCGAGGTGCGTCCCGATGGCACCGAGATGTACATCCAGACCGGTTGGCTGCGCGCATCGCACCGCGCCCTCGATGCGGCCAAGAGCACCGACGTGTTGCCGGTGCAGACGCACGCTCGGGCCGATGCCGCACCGCTGCCTGCCGACGAATTCACGCCGGTGCGACTGGAGATCTTCCCGTTCGCATACGCTTTCCGTGCGGGCAGCCAGATTCGTATCACCATCGATGCTCCCGGCAACAGCCGCGCCGTGTGGGAA
>JANYCT010000014.1 GCA_025360105.1 Actinomycetes bacterium
CACGAGGGCGCCACGCGACGCCATCAGCAGCGCGTGCTTGCGGCCGAGGCCGCCACCCGCGCCGGTGATGATTGCTACCTTGCCGTCAAATCCCAAGTCACTCATGGGCACAGACGCTACTCAGCCCGTCGCCGAATCTGCTATCTCGCAGCCGTCAGGTTTTCGCGGATGTCGTCGCCGTGATGGAACACCTCGTGCACCACCTGCTGGCCCATCCAACGCAGCGATCGCGTCGCAGGCACTGGGTAGAGGTACTGGCACGGACGATCGAGTTGTTCGGGCCCGATGGCAACGAAGGTGCGTGCGAACAGGGCGGCGGCCATGTCGAGTTCGGCAGCCACGACCTGCGGCGTGTCAGCCGCGTAGAGACCGAACGTGACACGTTCCTCGCGATAGAGCGGCTTGAACTCAGGGTTGTCCTCACTGAGGCCGATCACGAGTCGGTCGCGTACGTGCAGCAGCACGTCGCGAACGTGGGCGGCGTACTCGAGCGTCGACCACCGATCCGGTGTCGGGCGAACGACGACGCTCGCACTCTTCGAGCGCAGCATCTCGCTGATGAACGTCGCCCCTTCAACGATCCGAGTCGGGATGTCGTCGTCGCCGACGGACTCCCACGCGAACCCACAGATCTCGCACGCTTCCATGGTCACCATGCTGTCAGAGCGACACTGCGGTCTCGACACTCTTTTCGTAGCTCGCAGCAGATGCTGTCGCAGCGAGCAGCGACTTCGAACCTAGAGGCGGCTGATGGCCTCGGCCTTGAGACGCTTGTAGTCGAGCTTGCCGTTGGCAGCACGACCGATGGTGTCGATGGTGAAGATCCGCTTGGGCGCCTTGTAGGCGGCGAGATGCAGCTTCACGTGGGCGATCAACTCGGCCTCATCGATGGTGGCTCCGTCGTGGGGTTCGACCAGCGCAGTGATGGCCTCACCGAAGCGGTCGTCGGGCAACCCCACCACCGCAGCGTCGGCCACGGTGGGATGATGCTTGAGTGCTTCTTCGACTTCCTCCGGGTACACCTTTTCGCCGCCCGTGTTGATGCACTGGCTTCCGCGCCCGAGCAACTTCACCGTGCCATCGGCCTCGACCTCGGCGAAGTCGCCGGGGATACTCCAACGCACGCCTTCGAACGTGACGAACGTGGACGCCGACTTCTCCGGGTCCTTGTAGTAGCCAACGGGGGTTCGACCGCGCAACGCGACGCGACCACGCTCGCCGCTGCCGGGAACGACCTCGCGGCCGTCGTCGGTGAGCACTTTGGTGTGGCCGGACAACACGAACTTGGCGGTCTCGCCCGCACCATCGGCGGTGGTGGTGTTGTTCGCCATCCCGATGGCTTCGCTGCTGCCAAGGCTGTCGATCATGATCAGTCGCTCGTTGTGTCGCAGCAGGCCGGCCTTCGATGCCGATGACCACATCACCCCGCTCGACACGATGACGCGCAGCGACGAGATATCCCATCGGCCGGGTTCGGCGTCGAGCGCGCGGAGCAGCGGTTTGGCGAACGCATCACCCACGATGGACATGCTGTTCACTCGGTCGCGCTCGATGGTGTGCAACAGCTCGACTGCATCGAAGTGACGGCCCTGCAGGGTGACCACCGAGCCGCCGAGCGACAGGTTCCACATCGCATTGAACGCACCGGTGCCGTGCATCAGTGGTGCGGCGGGCAGGTTGCGCGGTCCGGGCTTGGACACCCGCTGCTCCAACGCGTCCCAACCGGGAACCGTGGGCAGCGGTTGCTTCGACGCCGCGTCGAGGCTGCCGATCACGTCGTCCTGACGCCACATCACGCCCTTGGGCATGCCAGTAGTGCCGCCGGTGTAGAGCATGTACAGATCGTCGGGACTGCGGCCCCACGGGGGGATGGTACGCATGGTCGCCGATGCGGTGGCCGTTTCGTACGGGACGGCCCACTCGGGACACTCGTCGGTGCCGTCATCGACCCAGATCCAGGTGTCGATCGCGGGCATCTGCGCACGGAGCCCATCGCAGCGAGTCGTGAAGGTGCCGTGGAAGATGACGGCAACGGCGTCGGCGTTGTGCCAGAGGTAGCTCAGCTCATCGTCGGTGTAGCGGTAGTTCGTGTTCACGGGCACCAGGCCGGCCTTGTACAGACCGAACATGCTCTCGAGGTACTCGGGACAGTTGTAGAGGTAGTGGGCCACTTTGTCCTGGTGTTGCGCGCCGCGCGCGAGGAGGGTGGCCGCGACGCCGTCGGCGCGACGATCGAACTGGCTCCATGTATATGAACGGTCGCCCTGGATCTGGGCAACTGCATCGGGAAACCGATCGGCGTGTCGTTCCCAGATCTCAGCGAAGTTCCAACCCGGTGTGCTCACGGCCAGAATCTACGACGGCCAGGCAACGAACCCTGAATCAGCCGCAGATCTCCTTGGCGATGTGGATCCAGAAGTCGGCTGCGAGGCCGAGCGACGCAGTGTCGATGCGTTCGTCGTTGCCATGGAAACGGGTGCCGAACATTTCGAAGGTGCCCTCGCTCGAGAACAGCCCGGTGCCGTACGCAACGGCGCCCTTGTCGCGAAAGAACCGCGCATCCGTGCCACCCACGATGAGACCCGGCATCAGCTCGGCCCCGGGGTAGGCAACCTGCATGGCACTGGACAACGCATCCCAGAGTGCGTTGCCGCGCGGCGACTCAGTGGCATCGTGGGTCTGGATCGGGCTGATCTCCACGTGGTGAGCGTGTGCGCGTGGCAGGTGCGCGCCAGCGCCGGCGCACGATCTCGGCGGCCTTCACGAGCGCATTGTCGGCCCCGAACGGCATGGAACCGTGCGCTGGCGTACCTGACACGCGCAGCTTGCGCCAGGTGATGCCCTTCTCGCCGGTGTTTACCACCACACGCCGAACGTCATCCGGGCCGACGGTGGACCACCCACCCATTTCGGTCAGCACGAAGTCGCTGCGGATCGCGTCCCAGTGGTTGTTGCACATCCACTCTGCACCCCATTTCCCACCGGCTTCCTCATCGGCCACGCCGAAGTAGATGAGCGTGCCCTTTGGCTTCCAGCCGGATTGGGTGAGGTGTCGAAAGGCCACGGCCATCGACGCAGAGATGTTGAGCATGTCGATCGCGCCGCGGCCCCACACCTCGCCGTCGATCAGTTCGCCTCCGAAGGGATCGCGCGACCAGCCCGCGGCATTCACGGGTACGACGTCGGTGTGACCCATCGGGCACAGCGTCGCTGCGTCGGGGTCGGAGCCCTCGATGTGCGCAACCATCGAGCCGCGTCCGGGCAGCGAGCTGAACTGCTCAATCCCGACGCCAGCAACTTCGAGGTAGGTCTTGAGTAACTCGGCGTTGCGGATCTCGCCGCCGGAATCGGGCGTGCCGTCATTGACGCACTGATTGCGGATCAGGGTCTGTAGCAGTTCTGTCGTTGCGCCGGTGAGCTCGTTGGCCATCCACCATCTGATCGCGTCCGGCCAGCCGATTCAAGCTCTCGGGGCGCGGCCCCGACGTTCAAGCCAAGCGGGGCGGTCCTTCGCCCAGACGGTCGAACGATGCGGCGATGGCGTCGGGTCCGTGCATCGCGTCCCACAGGCTCTCGATCCACCATGTTGCACCGGTGTCGGCCCATGCGGCGGGGGAGTGTTCCTGAATGCTGCCCTCGACGATGATGTCGTAGTGGCGAGTGCCGACCGCTGATCGGATGGCTGGCATCGCGGCCGACAACTCCTCGAGGGTTGCCTGGCGCGCCGAGCCGTTGTCGACAACTTGGGGCAGGAGACCATCCCAGCTGAGGGCTCGCTGCATCGATTTCTCTGACGTCAACGCGCCCACGCACCACACCGGTGGCCGGGGTTGCTGCACCACGTGAGTGATCGCAGGAAAGTCCGACGGCGTGACCTGGTAGTGGTTGCCGTCGAAGGCGACCGGCTTGCCGGTCCACAGCCCACACATGATCGACATGCCCTCGTCGAGCAGTTCGGCGCGTGTGTGGCGATCGGTCTGTTCGCCGAAGTTGGCGAACCCCGTATTGGGGGCACCCAGGCCGATCGACAGCGTGACCCGCCCGTTCGTGAGGCGATCGAGGGTTGCCACCTGGCCGGCCAACTCCCATGGCTTGCGTCGTGAGACGGGTGTGAGCAGTGTGCCCAGCCGCAGGGTGGACGTACCGACGGCAGCGGCTGCGAGCGACACCCACGCGTCGACCCCGTAGATGCCCTCCCACACGAACAGGCCGTCCCAGCCATGCTGCTCGGCGACAACGGCCATCGCGGCGATGTCGGCGGCGTCACCCCACGGAACAACGAAACCGAATTCCATGGGGTCATCCTCGTCCTGCTGGCTCGCTGACGCAACCGTGTGCCATCCCACGTGCATAACGTGGCGGTATGGACTTCCAGTTGCCCGCCGATGATGACCCGAGGCGACTCGCCGTTCGTGAGTGGATCCGTCTGCACCCCAAGCCGTCCGGGGCCACGCTGGCCGAGGCGGGATACGTTGCGCCGCACTGGCCGGCGCCGTGGGGTCTGGGTGCCGACCCGATCCATCAGCTCATCATCGACGACGAACTGAGCCGCGCCGAGGTGCGCAGGCCCACCAACCCCATCGGTATCGGCTGGGCCGGACCCACCATTTTGTACGCAGGCACCGACGCGCAAAAGCAGCGGTATCTGTCGCCGTTGTTGAGCGGCGAGGACTTCTGGTGTCAACTCTTCAGCGAACCGGGCAGCGGCAGCGACCTCGCCAGCCTCGGCACGCGCGCCGTGCGCGACGGTGACGAGTTCATCGTGAATGGGCAGAAGATCTGGACCAGCGGTGCACAACACGCGAAGTTCGGCATCCTCATTGCCCGCACCGATCCCGATCTGCCCAAGCACAAGGGGATGTCGTATTTCGTGTGCCCGATGGACGTGCCCGGTATCGAGATCCGCCCGATTACCGAGATGACCGGCGGTCACACCTTTAACGAGGTGTTCTTCACCGACGTACGCATCCCTGCCGAGAACCTCGTCGGCAACCTCAACGATGGCTGGCGCCTCGCCAAGGTCACGCTCGGCAACGAGCGTGTCTCGCTGTCCACCGGTGGCGTGTTGTGGGGCAACGGTCCCACAGCGCTCGAGATGCTCGAGGCCGTGCGCGCCAACGGGCCTGTCACCGACGTGCACATGCGTCAACGACTCGCCGACATCTACATCGAACACACCGTGCTCGATCTCATCCGCTTGCGCACGCTGTCGGCGCGCCTGCGCGGCGAACAGCCCGGTCCTGAGGCCAGCATCCGCAAGATCATGGCCGACGAACACGGTCAGCACGTGATGGCAGCGGCGCGCGATCTGCTGGGTGCGGCAGGCATGCTCACCAGCGGCGAAGGACTCGATTTGTTCGTGCCCGGTACTGATACCAAGGGCCTCGGACCGGGACGGCCGCCGAGCAATCTTGCTCATCCCGGCTGGTACGACGGGTACATGTTCAGCCAAGCGCTCACGATTGGCGGCGGTACCGGCGACGTGCAGCGCAACATCGTGGCCGAGCGGGTTCTCGGTCTGCCTCACGATATTGATGTGCAGGTGGGAATGACGTGGTCCCAAACGCAGCGTCCGGCGGCGAAGTAAGGCAGCATGGTGCAGTGACTGACACAGCGGAGCCATCTCTCGACGGATACCAACTCAGCGATCGGTATCGGTGCGATTCCGGACGCGTGTTCCTGTCGGGCGTGCAGGCTTTGGCGCGCCTTCCGCTCGAGCAGATGCGTGTCGACCGAGCAAACGGATTCAACACAGCTGCTTTTGTTTCGGGCTATCCCGGCTCGCCTTTGGCCGGGTTTGACCGCGAAGCCGACAGCGCAGCTCGATTGTCGGGTGAGTACTCCTACGTGCATCAACCCGCGCTGAACGAGGAACTCGCCGCTACGGCCGTGATGGGGAGCCAGTTGGCTGCCGAACGACCCGATTGTCGCTTCGACGGCATCGCTGGATATTGGTACGGCAAGACTCCGGGCGTTGATCGTGCCAGTGATGCATTGCGCCACTCGATGTTCGCCGGGGTGCACGCCCGCTCCGGCGCTGTGGCGTTCGTCGGTGACGATGGCGCGGCAAAGTCGTCGACACTGCCGAGCTCATCAGACGCGACGCTCATTGGGTTACACATGCCGATCCTCACACCGGGCGATGTGCAAGAGACCATCGACCTCGGTCGCCACGCCGTCGCGATGTCGCGGGCGAGTGGGCTCTGGAGCGCAGTCAAGATTGTCGCTCCGGTTGCTGACGGAACGGGCACCATCGAGCTCGGTCTCGATCGGATTATCCCCGTGATGCCCGTTGCCGAATACAACGGTCGGCCGTTCGTGCCGCACGCGGATGGCGAGTTGCTCACGCCACATACGCTCGACCTCGAACGCGAGATGTTCGAAGTGCGCCTCGAGCTGGCGCGTCGATACGGTGCCGACAATCTGCTCAACACCATCGACGTCGACTCGTCACATGCCTGGATCGGCATCGCGGCCTGTGGGCACACGTTCCACGAACTCCGTCAGGCCCTGAGCCTGCTTGGTCTCGACGGCGACGACAAGATCGCTGCAGCGGGCATTCGGCTGCTGCACCTGCGCATGCCCTCACCCATCGATCATGCGTTGCTCCGTCGCTTTGCGGCAGGACTCACCGAGATCGTGGTCGTCGAAGACAAGAACCCCACGCTGGAGTTGTTGCTCAAGGATGCGTTGTGGTCGGCACCCGATCATCCGTTGATCACCGGCAAGGCCGACGACCTCGGTCGACGCCTGCTGCCTGTGAACGGAGCACTCGACGCCGACGCCATCGTGGGTCCGTTGCGCTCACGACTTGCGCAACGAATTGGCGACGACCGGCTTGCACCGCTGCGGTCGGTGACACCGCAGCGCGCACTCATCCCGCTTACCGTGAACCGCACGCCGTACTTCTGCAGTGGCTGCCCGCACAACGTGAGCACCGAGGTGCCTGCGGGTTCGCTGGTTGGTGGGGGCATCGGCTGTCACTCGATGGTGGCGATGATGGACCATCCGCGTGTGGGCGAGATCGTCGGTCTCACGTGCATGGGCAACGAGGGCGCGCAGTGGGTGGGTATGGCCCCGTTCGTTGACACCCCGCACCTCATCCAGAACCTCGGCGACGGCACCTACGCGCACAGCGGCCAACTCGCCATCCGTTGGGCGATCGCCGCGGGGGTGAACATCACCTACAAGATCCTCGTGAACGGCGTGGTCGCCATGACCGGTGGGCAAGACCCCACGGGTGCTGCGGATGTGCCAACGATGGCGCGCATTCTGTTGCTGCAGGGTGTGAAGCGCGTGCTCATCACCACCGACGATGTCGACAAATACGCAGGTGTCGTGCTCGCTCCCGGTGTAGAAGTGTTCGATCGCACGCGGGTGGTCGAGGCGCAGGAATTGCTGGCCGCGATCCCCGGGGTCACCGTCTTGCTGCACGATCAGGTGTGCGCGGCCGAGAAGCGCCGGCTCCGCAAGCGCGATCGTCTCCCCACACCAACTGCGCGGGTGCTCATCAACGAACGGGTCTGCGAGGGCTGCGGCGACTGTGGACAACAGAGCAACTGCCTGTCGGTGCAGCCGGTGGAGACAGCATTCGGACGCAAGACGCGGATCGATCAGAGTTCGTGCAACCTCGATCACTCGTGCCTGCGTGGCGACTGCCCGAGCTTCGCGATGGTCGCACCGTCGAAGCGAACGCGTGCGGCAAAACGGGCAGCGAAGTCTGTGCGCCGCGCCGCTCCGTCGGCCGACCTTCGCGAGGCTGCAACAGTGGATCCCGGTGACGGGTTCACCATCCGCATGCCCGGAATCGGCGGCACCGGAGTGGTGACCGTGAGTCAGATCCTGGGCACCGCGGCGATGCTCGATGGATTTCAGGTGCGAGGCCTCGATCAGACCGGCCTGTCACAGAAGGCGGGTCCGGTGGTGAGCGACCTGTGCATCAGCCGTCACGCGCAACTCGGGTCGAACAAGGCTGCCGCGGGTGGGGTGGATGTGCTGCTGGCGTTCGACCTGTTGGGTGCCGCCACCGACACGCAACTGCGCGGCGCATCGAGCGATCGCACGATCGTGATCGGTTCATCATCGTCCACTCCCACCGGCAATATGGTGTTGAACCCCTCGGTGTCATACCCGCCACTGCACACGCTCGAACAACGACTCAACTCATGCAGCCGAAGCGATCTCAACCGGTATGTCCCGGTGGTCGATCTCGTGACCGGGCTCTTCGGTGACACGATGACGGCGAACATTTTCCTGGTGGGCGTTGCCCACCAGGTCGGGGTGCTGCCGGTGTCGGGTGAAAGCCTGCGCCGGGCCATCGAACTCAATGGCGTCGCAGTCGAAGCCAACCTGGCGGCGCTGGCATGGGGCAGGCAATGGGCTATCGATCCTGCGACCGTCAGTGACGCTGCAGGTCTGGCACCCTCGGCTTCTCCGCTCGCCACAGACCGTGATCCGATCGCAATGCGCGCCGACGACCTCGTTGCCTATCAGTCGCAGCGCTACTCAAAGCTCTACCTCGCCCGCGTCGATGCGTTGCGTCAGCTGGGTGTCGCACAAGAAGTGGTCGACTCGTTCGCGCCGAACCTGTACAAGCTGATGGCGTACAAGGACGAATACGAGGTGGCCCGCCTGCTGCTGGCCCCCGAGGCCCGCGCTGCGGCTGAAGCGGTAGCCGGTCCTGGCGCACGCGTGAAGTGGCAGTTGCATCCTCCGGTGCTGCGTTCGCTCGGCATGCAACGCAAGGTCACGCTCGGTCGTTGGGCAACTCCACTCCTTGCCGGCCTGCGTGCCGGCCGTCGGCTGCGGGGTACTCCGCTCGATGTCGCCGGATGGACGCGACTGCGACGCATCGAACGAACACTCGCTGGCGACTACGTCGACTCGGTCATGGAGCTTGCCGGCACCGGCGCGTCGACCGAGACCATGCTCGAGTTGGTGGCCTTGCCCGACATCGTGCGTGGGTATGAATCGATCAAACTCGCCAACATTGTCACGTATCGCGAGCGCTTGGCCGAGATCGTCTCGGCTGCACAACCAGGGAATGAAATCGGGGTCTTTGTGCCCTAACGCACGAGTGTCATCCTCCACGACGATGGGCGTGTCAAGGAGGGTTCATGAGCACACGGATTGTCATTCTCGGGGCAGGTACCGGCGGAACCTTGGCGGCCAACAGGTTGCACCGCGAGTTGAAGCACGCACAACCTGACATCACCGTGGTCGATCTCGACGACAGCCACGTGTATCAGCCTGGCCTGTTGTTCATGCCCTTCGGGCTCGCCAATTCGCACGACATCGTGCGGCCGCGCCATCGCCAACTGCACAGGGGCATCACCTATGTCCAGCAACCCATCGACCACGTGGACATCGAGGCGAATCTGGTCACCCTCGAGGGTGGACGCAAGCTGCCTTACGACGTGCTCATTGTCGCTACGGGAGCCGTGTTGGCTCCCGAAGAGACCGAGGGCCTCACCGATGCCATGGCCATCGACGTCGCCCATCACTTCTACACCCTGAGTGGTGCAGAGGCCTTGGAGTCGGCGCTCGCGCGATTTGAGCGTGGTCGCATCGTGGTGAATGTGGTCGACATGCCGATCAAGTGCCCGGTTGCGCCGCTTGAGTTCTGCTTCCTGGCCGACTGGTACTTCCACGAACGCGGTATCCGCGAACACGTCGAGATCACCTACGTGACACCTCTTGATGGTGCATTCACCAAGCCCGTTGCGTCCGCAACGCTCAGTGGGCTGCTGGCCGAGAAGAACATCGGCTTGATCACCGAGTTCAATACGGGCAGTGTCGACGGCGCGGCACGCCATCTCGTTGGTTACGACGGGCGTGAGGCGTCCTTCGATCTTGCTGTCGTCATCCCGGTGCACAGCGGCGCGGCATACGTCGGCCGCTCGCCGGGTCTGGGCGATGAACTCAACTTCGTGCCCACCGATGTGCACACGCTGCAATCGCTGGCCAAGCCGAACGTGTTCGTGATCGGCGATGCAACCAACGTGCCCGCATCGAAGGCCGGCTCCGTCACCCATTTCGAGGGCGAGGTGCTCGTCGAGAACGTTCAGCGTTTCATTGCCGGCGAGTCGCTCGATGCCAGCTTCGATGGCCACGCGAACTGCTTCATCGAGACTGGCTTCGACAAGGCGCTGCTGATCGACTTCAACTACGAAACCGAGCCGCTGCCGGGCCATTTCCCGAGCGCGCTTGGGCTGCCACTCCTCAAGCAGAGCCACATGAATCATCTCGGCAAGCTGATGTTCCAGTGGTTCTACTGGCACGGCCTGCTGCCCGGACGCGATATCCCGGGCCTCGGCTCGGGCATGCCGTCAGCCGGCAAACACGCAGCGGCCGAGCACGCCGCTGAACAGAACAAGGAGCACGTGTCATGACCACCACCACCACCACCACCACCATCATCGCCGGCATCGCCGTGGATCTGAACGCCGAGGGTTTCTTCGAGCATCCAGATCAGTGGACGCCCGAGATCGCGGAAGAACTCGCCAAGGCCGAGGGCATCGAGAAGATGTCCGACAAACACTGGCAGGTCGTGAAGTTCATGCGTCAGGAGTACTTCGCAAAGGGCACCGGGCCAACGGTGCGCATGCTCGGCAAGACGTCGGGTGTGTCGGTGAAGGAGCTCTACGAGTTGTTCCCCAAGGGCCCGGCGAAGGTCGCGGCCCGTATCGCCGGTATCCCCAAGCCCAAGGGCTGTATCTAGAAAAGAGGTGTTGCGATGAGTGACACAATGACCAGTTCGATCACCGCTGATCCGATTCCCGCCAGTCGCATTACCAAGGTGTCGATCATCGTGTCGAAGGGCTCGCTCGACGGCATCTATCCGGCGTTGATCATGGCCAACGGGGCCCGCGCCGAGGGTATCGAGGCGAACCTGTTCTTTACGTTCTTCGGCCTCGACGCGATCCACAACAAGCGCATCGATCACATCAAGATCTCCACGGTCGGCAACCCCGGCCTGCACGTGCCCACGCTGGCCGGCGGTCTCCCCGGTATGTCGGCGCTCGTGACGCACATGATGGAAAAGAAGATGGAGGCGCTCGACATTCCGCCGATCCACGAGTTCATCGAGATGATCGCAGATACCGGTGCGGGCATGTACGCGTGTAAGGCATCGGTGGATCTGTTCGGTCTGACCAAGGACGACTTCGTGCCCCAGGTGCAAGAGATCATCACCGTCGGCGAGTTCTACGACAAGGCCGCGGGCGGCCAGATCATCTTCACGTAGTTGATCCCCGTTCCGACAGGCGCCTCGGCGTGGCGAGCGAGGGGCCGAACGTGGCAAGGTCGCGCCATGACGACAGTGAGCCAGTCTGTACTCAGCCAGCCTGCATCGAGCGAGGAGCGACTGGTCGTTGACCTGCTCGACCCCGAGTTCTATCGCAGCAATCCCCACGATGCGTGGGCGTGGATGCGTGCCAACGAACCCGTGTACCGCGATCACCGCAACGGGCTGTGGGGCATCACCCGCCACGCCGATCTGATGGAGGTGGAACGACGCAGCAGCGTGTTCCTGAGCGGTCAGGGCTATCGCGCGATTTGGAACCCCGACGAGGTGAACATGATCGCTCAAGACGATCCACGGCATCGTCAACAGCGGGTGCTCGTACAGAACCAGTTCACCCGGGCCGCTGTCACCGAGCGCCGCGGCGAGATCGACGCGCTCGTGGCCGAATTGATCGACAACGTGATCGCCGATGGCGAATGCGAACTCGTCGACGCGATCTCTGGGCAGTTGCCTGCCCGCCTCACGTGCCGCCTACTCGGCTATCCGGAGTCGATGTGGCCGCAGCTGAAGAGTTGGAGCGAGCGCTTGATGCGCATCGACATGCGCGAGCGCGATGGTCATACCTTCACGGAGTTCATCGACGCGAACATGGAGTTCGTCGGCGCGCTCGGAGAGATTGCCAAGGACAAGCTCGCCACCCCGGGCAACGACTTGATCTCGTTGTGGTTGCACAGCACTATCGACGGCCAACCACTGCAACCGGCGGCCATCGTGCACGAGGTCGGCCTGTTCATCTCCGGTGGTGCCGAGACCACGCGCACCGCCATCAGCCACGGTATGCGTGAGTTCTGCAATCAGCCTGAGCAGTGGGATGCACTGGCAGCCGACCCGTCGCTCGTACCGCTCGCAGTGGAGGAAGTGCTGCGTTGGGTCACTCCGCTTAACAACATGTTCCGCCGCGCCGGTGCCGACGCCGAATTGAACGGCACGCACATTGCTCGCGGTGACCGCATCGTGTTGCTGTATCCATCGGCCAACCGCGATGAAGACGTGTTCGACGATCCGTTCACGTTCAACATTCGCCGCAACCCGAATCCGCAGATTGCCTTCGGCTTCGGCACGCATCTGTGCTTGGGCAACAACCTCGCCCGTGCCACGCTGCAGTCGCTGTTCACGCAGATGTCGGCACGCATCACCAACCTGCGACCTATCACCGAACCCGACGTTGAATCGAACATCTTTGCTCGCGCGGTGCGCAGCTTCCGACTCGGCTTTGATACGCGGTGAGCGCCTTTCGGTTTGCGATCCAGGCCTTCAGCGCCGACACGCCCCGCGAGTGGCGCGACAAGGCGCGCCATGCCGAGGCGCTGGGCTACTCGGCGCTGCACCTTGCCGATCACTACATCGGTCCTGGGCCGGCCCTCAAGGCAACCGGCCATCCGTTGCAGGGGCTCGCCGCGGTGCCGGCGATGGCGGTGGCGGCCGAGGCAACGTCCACCCTGCGCATCGGTTGCCGGGTGTTCTGCATCGATTACCGCCCGCTCGCAGTGCTGGCCAAAGAGGCCGCAACGCTCGACTTTTTCAGCGAGGGCCGGCTCGAACTGGGCCTGGGCGCAGGTTGGTTGCAGGGCGAGTACGAGGCAATCGGTCTCACCATGGAACTGGCGTCGAAGCGCGTCGCCCGCCTTGGCGAATCGGTTGCCGCGATCAAGGAACTGTTCTCTGGTCGCGAGGTGAACATCGACGGCGAACACGTGAACCTGCACGGTTTCGCACAGGTGCCAGAGACCGTGCAAGGGCTGCATCCACCGATCATGATCGGTGGCGGCTCGAAGCGAGTGTTGTCGCTCGCGGCCGAGCAGGCCGACATCGTGAGCTTCAACTTCAACAACGCCAGTGGCACCATCGGTGCTGCCGGCGTGAACAGTGGAACAGCCGATGGCACTGCCGCCAAGGTCGCGTGGGTACGCGACGCTGCGACCGCAATCGGGCGCGACATCGCGGACATCGAGTTGGAGATCGGCGCCTACTTCACGTTTGTTACGGATGCGGCACGGCAGACAGCCGAGGGCTTCGGCGAGATGTTCGGCCTGTCGGCTGACGAGATGCTGCAGCACCCGCACGCCCTGTTCGGTACGCCCGACGCAATCGCCGACGAACTGCGCCGCCGCCGCGACGTGTACGGCATCAGCTACATCACCATCAACGATTCTGCGATGGATGCATTCGCGCCGGTGGTCGAGCTCTTGTCCGGTACGTGACGCCGCCCTTCGCCGAGCCACTAACGTCTTGCGCCATGTCGATCGACACGGTTCCAGACATCATCCGAACTCACGGCGTCGAACGCGCTGAACGTCTTGCGCTCGTGCAGGGCGACCGTCGGCTCAGCTGGGGTCAGCTCCGCGACCGCAGCGCACAAGTGGCCCAGGGCCTCGCAGCCGCGGGCGTGGGCAACCAGGATCGCGTTGCGTTCCTCGACAAGAACGGCATCGAACACTTCGAGGTCTTCTACGGCGCCTCGATGCTGAACGCGGTATGTGTCGATGTGAACTGGCGTCTTGCGGCGCCAGAGGTGGAATACATCGTCAATGACTCCGAAGCCAAGGTGCTGGTGGTCGGCGCCGACTTCGTGCCGATTCTCGACGCCATCGCCGATCGGCTTACCACGGTCACCAAGATTCTCGTCATCGGCGCTCACCCCGTCCACGAGAACTACGCCGATTGGGTGGCTCGCCAACCCACGATCGACCCCGGTACACCGGCTACCTCGGAAGACATCGCGTTCCAGTTGTACTCGTCGGGCACCACCGGCCGCCCCAAGGGCGTGATGCTCACCAACGCGAACTTCTTCGGTCTGTTGCCGATGGCCAAGGACATGTGGGAGATCACGCCCGACAGTGTGAACTTGGTGGCGATGCCGCTGTTCCACATTGGTGGCGGCGGTTGGGCCGTGGCGGGTATGTACCTCGGTTGCGCCAGCGTGATCCTGCGCGAGATGGACCCCGCAGCGCTCATCGACCTCATCGCGGCCGAACGCATCACCCACGCGTTTCTCGTTCCGGCGGTGTTGCAGTTCATGCTGATGGTGCCCGGCGCGGTCGACGCCGACTACAGCAGCCTCGAGGTGTTCGTCTACGGCGCTTCGCCCATCAGCGAAGAGGTCCTGGCGCGCAGCGTCACCGTGTTCCAGTGCAAGTTCTGGCAGGCCTATGGCCTCACCGAGACCACCGGCGCAGTGGTGCACCTGCCGCCGGCCGATCACGATCCGAGCGGGCCGAACCGGCATCGTCTGCGCAGCTGCGGGTTGCCCGGGCCGGGCGTGGAAGTGAAGATCATCGACAACGACACCGGCGCCGAACTCTCCGCAGGAGAGGTCGGTGAGATCTGGATTCGCAGCCAACAGGTGATGAAGGGCTACTGGAACATGCCCGAGGAAACCGCGAAATCAATCACGCCCGACGGATGGTTCCGCAGCGGTGATGCCGGCTTCATCGATGCCGACGGCTACGTGTTCATCCACGACCGCGTCAAGGACATGATCGTGTCGGGCGGCGAGAACGTGTATCCCGCCGAGGTCGAGAATGTGCTGATGGCCCATCCTGCGATTGCCGACGTGGCTGTCATCGGTGTACCCGACGAGAAGTGGGGCGAGACCGCCAAGGCCATCGTGGTGCGTGCCCCGGGAGTCGATGTCACCGAGGCAGAGATCATCGCGTACGCCCGCGAACACCTGGCCCGCTTCAAATGCCCAACGACGGTGGAATGGACCGATGTCCTGCCGCGCAACCCCAGCGGCAAAGTCCTGAAGAAAGACCTGCGTGCCCCCTACTGGGAAGGCCGCGAACGTATGGTGAACTGACGCACGCGGTGTCGTAGCAAACGAGCAGGGGAGGGCAATGTCGGTCATCGAAGTCGTCGGTCTCACCAAGTCGTACGGCTCGTTCCAGGCAGTGCGCGGGATCAGCTTCAGTGTCGAAGCGGGTGAGGTGGTCGCAGTGCTCGGTCCGAACGGCGCGGGCAAGACCACCACCGTGGAGATCCTCGAGGGTCACCGCGAGCGCGATGGGGGATCAGCGACCGTGTTGGGCATGGACCCTGCGCATGGCGGCGCGGCATTGCGCTCGCGCATCGGCATCGTGTTGCAAGAGAGTGGCATCGAGCCGTACCTCACCGTGGCCGAAGTGTTGCGCATGCACGCCAGCTACTACCCGCACCCGCTGTCGGTGAACGACGTGATCGCTCTCGTCGGTCTCGACGAGAAGGCCGATGCCCGGGTGAAGACGCTCTCGGGCGGCCAACAACGCCGGCTCGATGTGGGCCTTGGGCTGATCGGCGATCCCGAGGTGCTGTTCCTTGACGAACCCACCACCGGGTTCGATCCATCGGCACGCCGCCATGCGTGGGAGGTCGTCAGGAACCTCGGCGCGCTCGGCAAGACGGTGTTACTCACCACGCACTACATGGATGAGGCGCAGGCGCTGGCCGACAGGGTCATCGTGATCGCGGCTGGAGAGATCGTGGCGGAAGGCACGCCGGAGTCCATCGGTGGGCGCGCAAACGCGGCGGCTGTCATCGAGTTCGTGATGCCGCCTGGGATCACCATCGATCAGCTTCCGGTCGTTGCCGACCCGGTCGTTGCGTTCGATTCGGCGACGGGGCCACCATCCGACACGGTGCGCATCACTACCTCGGAACCGACAGCAGTGCTGGCAACGCTTACGGCGTGGGCGATGCACCACGGCGGCGAACTGGCAGGGCTCACCGTGAGCCGTCCATCGCTGGAGGACGTGTACATCGAGCTCACTGCTCATCAGCCGGATGTGGCCGAATGACCTCGCCGGCGCGCACCGTCGTACGCCAGATCCGCTGGGAGCAGACGTCGTATTGGCGCAACCCCGCAGCGGCCGCGTTCACCTTCGCGTTCCCGTTGGTGTTCCTGGTGATCTTTGCCGCGATCAACGGCAACAACACCGTCACGGTGCCCGGAGGATCGGTGAAGTTCGCGCAGTACTACGTGCCGGCCATCGTGTCGTTCGGGCTCATCTCGGCGTGTTACACGAACCTCGCGTTCACACTCAGCATCCGCCGTGAGACCGGTTTGTTGAAGCGCACCAGGGGTACTCCGCTGTCGCCGTCGCTCTATCTGGCTGGCATCGTCGGCAATGTCGTCGTGATCTCGCTGATCCTCAGCGCGCTGGTCACCGCGCTCGGCCTCACGGTCTACGGCGTCACCTTCCCCAACCGATTCCTGGCGCTGGGCCTCACCATCGTGGTCGGCGCATTCTGCTTCAGCGCGCTCGGCGTTGCGGTATCAACGGTCGTGCCGAATCAGGACGCCGCGGCGGCGATCATCAACATGATCCTGTTCCCGCTGCTGTTCATTTCCGGCACGTTCTACCCACTGTCGTCGGATTCGGTGATCAGCAAGATCGCCAACTTCTTCCCCGTTCGTCACCTCATCGAATCGATGGTTGCCGCGTTCAGTCCGTTCGGCAGCGGCACCGGTATCAACGCGAAACATCTTGCGGTGATGGCGGCCTGGGGAGTGGCTGGATTGCTGTTCGGCGTTCGTCGGTTTCGCTGGGAACCCAACCGCTGATCTCGTGTTAGTGCGTAGTCGAGGGTCAGGCGATTTCCGGTGCCGGAGCCTCATCCACACCGGCAAGGTAAGCGCCGAGCATCGCTTCGATTTCGGCCTGCATGGCCTCGGCCAGATCGGGAAACTCACCGACCTGGCCGAGTGACGCAACCATGACAGCCACCAGCGCTCGTGCAGCGATCTCGGCACGTTCTGTTCCTTGGTGAACGGCTCTGGCACAGCACGAAATGCCCGACAGAGCTGCACGACCGTGGGGACTGCGTGTCGGAACAACAACATCGATCGGATGAATGCCCGCAACCACAATGCAACGTTGGTGCTGGAGGCCAAGGTCTCGAACTGGTGAGCGAGGTAACTCGTCCGTTCGGCTTCGCCTCGTCCGAACAACTCGCGTAGCAGTGAGTTCTTGTGAGGGAAGTAGTGGTAGGCGAGGCTGACATTCACGTGTGCCCGGGCCGCAACCGCGTTGATGCGAGCTGGTCGAGTCATTCGACACGCCACGATTTTCGCGTTCACGGGCATGCCGGCACGACGTGGGCGTATCATCAGGCCATCTGGACAGCACCACCACCCAGCACACGAGAGCGCCAGTGACCACTCAGTTCGCAGGTGACCCCGAACTCGACGCCGTGCTCGCGCATGCAGACGTGTCGTGGTTCGTGATCGACGCCGAAGTTGTTGTGCACGAGCCGTTGAGCGCGTCGACCTATGCGCTCGACCCTGTTGCTTCGGTGTTGTGGCAGTGTCTCGACGGAGTCAGTTCACTCGAGGAGATCTTCGTCGATATCGCCGATGTGATCGGCGTCGAACACGATGTTGTAGTTGCCGATTGTCTGCCGGTGATCTCGTCGTGGATCGAAGCCGACATTGCACGCAGTGTGCGAGCTGCCCGTGTCGACGCCACTCTGAGTCCGGTGCCCACGTCACCCACCTTCGCGGGTCGCACATGGCGACGACTGGTCGACCCGCCAAATGCTTGAGGCAACGCTGCGCGGTCCGTGTGGCCGCATTCGTTGGTGGTGGGTATCGGCGGCACGGCGATCCGCGTCGGTACCGACGATGCCGATCTTGCTGCGTACCTCGAACCGTGGCGAATCGACCAACTCGCCGAGGAACAAGCCGATGAACTGCTCGACGATCCGCCGGTTGATTACGCGGTTGAGTTGCATCCGCCGCCTCCAGCAAATCGTGCCGACCCGCGTCCGCTGGCCAACCTGCGCCACGGTACCGACGTGATCGCGCGCGCCGCCGATGCTGCGCTGATGCGAGATGGTCTCCTACGCATTCTCGCCTCGTTCGAGACACCAGCACCACCTCATCAGGTGCGTCTGGCAGGCATCCCGATCCTGCACAATGGTGTTGTCGACGTGGTGCCGACGCGTTATGTCGAGCAGTTGTCGCACCGTGCGCTGGGTGCTCAGGGGCTTCTGGCGGTGTACGTCCACAGCGTTCTCGTGAATCCCGACTCGCTCGAGGTTTTCATCGATGCACCACTCGGCTCGCACGATGAGCCGATGGTCGCCGTGCTCGGGCGATGGTGGATCGCGTCGGACGAGTCCGATGCTGGTGGCTCGTCCACGCCGCTCTCACCAGCACAACGGTTTGCGCGCAGCGCGTCGTCGATGCTCGCGGCGGTGGCGCCATTCGACCCCGATGCGTTAGGCGCCCTGGCACGTCTGTGCGAGCGGGTGCCGCCTCGCGTCTCTCCACCCGGCCCGTTCACGCTCGAGGCCGACGGGTGAGTGAATGCCGTTACCAGCGTTCGCCGCTCGCCGTGTGGCGGGCCTCCGGAAGTTTTCTCGTCGCAGCCGTTCCACCAGCACCTCCCAGAAAGATCACCGGGTCGGCATCGTTGGTCTGGGCGGCGCTCGCAGAAGCTGTAGGCATCGATGAGTTGGTCATCAGTCTGGCCGGCGTCACCGACTCCGCCGACGATGTCATCCGCTCCGATGTCGAGAAGTTGCTCGACCAACTCGTAACACTCGGTCTCGTCGACGTCCATTCATGAACGAGTCACTCCGCCCGTTGATCGACCGCCTCGCAGCGCTCGGTCTGCATGAGTGGGCCGAGCCCGTGGCGGTGAGCCGCGAACAGACAGTGGCTCTCTGTGGGATGGCGCCCCACGAGGGCATCGCGTGCCTGCTCGGCGCGGCGATCGAGCGCGGGTTCGTCGTGGTCGACAGTGAGTCGGCAGATCTCGTTGTGGCCGCGTGGGCCGAGCGGATGGTGTCGGCCGTGCAACTCGACTGCGTGATGCTGGCCGTCATTGCTCAACTCCACAAGCACGGAGTGCCGGTGCGGGTGTTGAAGGGAGTCGCAGTTGCGATGCTCGACGAGTCCGACACCTCGTGGCGCTCGTATGGCGATGTCGATGTGTTGGTGCCACCGAACCGATTGTTGGACGCAGCGGCCGCATTGGCCCACATCGGTTTCCGTCCTGGCGCAGATCCGGTCGGGAAGCGTTGGGCTGCCCGCCATACCAAGAGCATCACCTTGGTGGGCGAGGCAGGTGTCCAAATCGACCTTCACCGGCTTATCGCCGCCGGTCCGTTCGGTACGCGTGTCCGTGCACAGTGCCTGTTCGAGCAGGGTCATTCGTTCCAGGTCGGCGGCCAGTCGGTGGTGGCGTTGTCCGACGTTCACCGATTCGTCCACGCGTGTTATCACGCAGCCCTCGGAGGAAACCCGGGTACGCGGCATCGACGCGACGTTTTGCTGCTGGCCGCGAGCACTGACCCCGCCAGTCTCGAGCAGCTTGTCAGCGAAGGCTGGTCCACGACGGTGGTGGCGAATGCCCTGCGTTGGGCCGACGGCGGCGCGCGAGTTGTGCCCGGGCGGTGGGGCACATGGCTCAGTGCCTTTGTCGAAGATCCAGCCGATCGCGATCTGTTGCGCGCTTACGGGGGGTCGTTCGGCGATCTTGCCCGAGCAGAATTGCGCCTCACGCGTGGCGTCTTCGCCAAAGCTCGTTTCGCCGCCGCTCTCGCGTGGCCATCCCGCGCGAATCTGGCCGCTCGTCATGAGCGGCGTCGCGATCACCTGCGTCGGATGATCCGCGCCGGGCGTGGGGGCGGGTGAGGTAGGCCGCTGACACACGGAACGCTCCGTGACCTTCTTGCCGAAAAATTGACGAGCCTTGATGAATCTGATGAACACGACATTAATTTGCCGAACATCCCATTAAATAGATCGCAACTTCAACTAGCGTCGCGGGGTGCCCTATTCGATGAATATCGTTCGCCGCGGTAGGCGTCGCGCTCTGTTGACAGCGGCTGCCCTCGTGGGCTCGTTGCTCACCGTTGGCGGGGTTGTGTCTCCGAACCCCGCGGCGGCGGCGGGCGAAACGATCATCAGCACGTTCTATGTGCCGATCTTCGAAGACAACGCTTACTCGGCACTGTTCGCTGTCAACGGCGCCACGGGTGCCGCGCTGTCGTCGACGACATCGATCACCGTCAAAGCAGCAGGGACCATCATCTACTACGACCAGTGGGAAGATGGCTACGAAGCGGCAGCGAACGTCAAGACGCAGACATCAACGCTGGTGTTCGGCGATGGCAACACTGCCAACGGTGACGCCTCCACGTACTGCTTCCCTGCTCGCTGCGCCGGCGATCTGCTGCCCGACGGCGCGGTGCTACGCCTCAACAACTCCACCACGATCACACCCGGCAGCGTGACCGTCCCGCGCTCCACCGGCACGGTCGTGTTCGATGGCCGTGACAAGATCTCTGCCACCGCGGGACTCTCCGTCACCCACGCCACGTGGCCCACCAACACCGACGCGTTGCACTCCGAAATGTCGGCAGCGCTCGACACCACGCGTTGGGGCACCAACTTCGTGGCACCCGTTGGCACAACCACTCCGCAGCAGAACGCTGACGGCCTGAATCACTTCAGCTATGCGGGAATCGAGGTGATGGCCAAGGCGGCGGGCACGGTGGTCTCCATCGATGCCAACGGCGACGGCGACTATCTTGACGCGAACGACATCAACGGCGTCACCATCGGTGAAGGCCAGGTCATCTACGTGAACGGCAACGTCGCTCAGGGCGCCAAGGTCGTGGCGTCCAAGCCGGTACAGACGCAGTTGTTGACCGGTCGCATCGGCTCGAACTACGAGGATCGGTCGTATCAGTTGTTCCCCACTGAGGGACTCGTGAACGACTACGTTGCGCCGGCATCTGCTGTCACCGGTTCTGCTGCGTACCCAACGGTGCTGTACCTGTACAACCCGCAGGTCGCCGCTATCTCGGTGACCGTGACCACTCCGGCTGGGGCCACCGTCTACAGCATTCCCGCTGGGCAAGTCCTTAACCCTGCGCCGTTCCTGAACGCCGGCCAAGGCGCGCGTGTTACCTCGACGTCCACGTTCGCAGCGGTCGCTGCGATCGGCACCCGCGACGGCGCCAACGGTCAGAACTACGACTGGGGCTACAGCCTCACTCCTGCGCGGCTGCTGTTGTCGTCGATCAACGTGGGGTGGGCACCGGGATCGCAGGACCTCACGTCAGCCACCTACGACCCGGTGTGGCTCACCGCAGCGGCTCCAACCACCGTGTACATCGACTACGACGGTGATCCCACCACTGGCTCGTTCGTGGACCCCAACGGCGCAAAGTACGACACCACGGTCACGGTCTCCACGGCGCTGACTGTCACCAAGATCACCGACAGTTCCGATAACGACATGACGGGCGCGCGCATCTACACCGTCGATGGGGTCGGCATCGCAGCGGCCTATGGCGAGGACCCAAGCGTTGCTCCGGTCGCGTTCCCCGGCATCGACCTCGGCACAGCGCTCTTCCCCGCCTGTGGTGCGCTGTGTGTTCAGAAGACGGTCAAGTTGCTCGTCGATGCCAATGGCAACGGGCTGATCGATCCAGGCGACACCGTGCAGTGGACCGTCGTTGCCGCGAACACCGGTTACTACGCGCTCACGAACCCGATTTTGAAAGACACGCTCACCGCCGGCGTCACGTATGTGCCGGGTTCCACCACGCTCGACACCGGCGCGGGAGCGGCGGGTGTTGCCGACGACGTCGTGCCCACGGCAGCGACGCTGTTCCCCTACGACGAATCCGGTCGCACCGTCGGCACCATCGCGGTAGGTGGCTCGGCGACCGTGAAGTTCAACGTGGTGGTGGACAACCCGTATACCGGGCCGACCGGCGTGGTCAAGAACACGGCGATCGTGCTGAGCGATCAAGCCAATGGCGGCGACACCAGCACCCAGCCCATCAACGGACTGCGACTCACCAAGACCTCGAACGGCAATGTGCCCGTGAAGGTCGGCGATGCTCTGACCTACACGCTGACGGCGTCGAACCAGGGCAGCTCCACGTTGAGCAATATCGCAATCAACGACCCATTGCCGGCCGGGCTCACCTGGGCATCAACATCGGTCACTCGTCCGGCCACAACGACATCCACCATTGCTGACAACTTCGAGAGCTCTGGATACAGCGGGTCCACCGGCTCAGTTGCCTGGTCGGATTCCTCGTGGACCGAGGTCGACACCGGCGGTGCCGGTGCCGCTGCCGGCTATGTACAGAACGTCACTGATCTTGGTGATCGAAGCATCAGGTTCGGTGACAACTCGCCCGTGGCCACGGCCCTCTCGCGCACGGCAGGAAACCTGAGTACCGCGTTCGGTGCCACGCTGACCTTCGAGCGCCGGTGCAGCAACTTCATTTCACCCAATGCGATACAGCTGCAAATCCGTCCCACTGCCGCCGCCGCATGGACAACGCTCAACACATGGAGTTCTAGCTCGTGCACCACAGACGCCGCGTATGTTCCCGAGAGCTACACGCTGGCGTCGGGAACCCAGTTCGGAACGGCGACGCAGATCCAATTCGTCGTCACTGGGGCGTTCACCGGAAGCGGCACTCACTTCTTCTACGTCGACAACGTTCAGTTCAATCTCAGTAGCCGGACCACTTCAACCGTTGCGGGCGCAGCGGCACCGAATCTGGTGACCCTCACCGATCTGCTCCCCGGTGAGTCGGCCACCATCGTGGTGAATACCACGGTCGCATCGGTGCCGAACGCCGACATCATCAACACCGCTACGGCCACGTCGGGCGCTCAGTCGGCGAGCGCCTCGGTGACCGATTGCAGTATTTGCTATGACTTCGGCGACGCCCCTGCTACCTACAACGGTGGTGGTACCGGACTGAATCCGGCGAGGGCGCGTGTGCGCGGACAGACGACGCTGATCGCCGATACGTTCCAAAGCGGCGGATACAGCGGATCCACTGGCACCGCCGCGTGGTCGCAGGCTGTGTGGACCGAGACCGACTCCAGTGGCGCCGCGCAGTCAACCACCGCTGGGTTTGTGCAGAACGTGATCGACTCGGGCGCGCGCAGTGTGACATTTACGGCGAGTTCGCCGCTCACCACGGCGATCTCGCGTATCGCCGGCGACCTCAGTGCCTACACCACGGGTGTCACGTTGGGCGTTGACTATCGATGCGACTCGATGGAGGCCGACGATGAGGTAACACTCGAAGTCCGCAAGGATGCCAGTAGCGCGTGGAGCACGCTCACCACGTGGTCGAACTGCAGCAGCACCGCGTACACGCGCCAGACCGTCACGTTGAATCAGGCCACCCAGGTCGGCACAGCCACGGAGATTCGTTTTCGGATCAGCAATGCGTTCGAAACCGGCGATGCGTTCTACCTCAGCGGCGTGCAGTTCACAGCGGTCTCGCCCACCAACCTCACCGGCCTCCGTCTTGGATCACTGATCGATCGCGAAGCCGCGTTGTCCACCGGTGCTGCACCGGCGTCGGCCGTGAGCGGCTCGCCAGCAACTGGCGACAACACCACAGGCGTCAACGACGAAGACGGCGTGACGGTGCCTTCGGTCGATGCCAACACGATGACCATCCCGTTCACCGTCAGCAACGCCGCGGGCGGGGTCAGCTATGTCAACGGCTGGTTCGACTGGAACAACAACGGGGTGTTCGATTCCAACGAGTCGGTGTTCGACCCGACGACCTACGCCTCCTCGACCGGCGGCATCACGGTGGTCAGTGGCGTTGCGCAGGTGCCTAGCCCGGGTTCCTACTCGGTCACCATCAACGTGCCGGACCTAACGGCCAACGGCTCGGGATATGCAATCGGCAACACCGTCTACAGTCGTTTCCGGGTCGCCACGCAGCGCAGTGAGATCACAACTGCGGTCGGCGCATCGAGCGATGGAGAAGTCGAGGACTACAACTCGGCGCTGAACACCTTGCCGGTCAACGTTGCCTACTTCGCTTCGCAGCGCAGCGGTGGCAACGTGGCCATTGATTGGCGTACGGCACAAGAAGTCGACAATCTTGGGTTCAATCTCTACGCCAAGGCCCCCAAGGGTGATCGGGTACTGCTCACGCCAAAGCTCGTGCTCGCCAAAGCGCCGAGTTCGGTGACGCCCCAGAGCTACAAGGTCACGCTGCCCACCGATACCCGCGTTCTTTGGTTGCAAGACATCGCCCTCGATGGCACTCCGGCCTGGCATGGTCCGTACACCGTTGGCAAGGGGTACGGGGACCCGAATCCGCCGAAGGCGATCGATTGGGGCGCTGCGCAATCACAGGTCGAGCAGGCGTTGATTCCCGGTCGCAAGGCACAAGTCGACGATGCGCGCGCTGCCTCCAAGCAGCGCGCCGCGGCAATAGCGGCCGCGCCCGCAACGGCCGTCACCGGCGCAGTGGCCCGCCTCGACGTGACCCAGGCCGGCATTCAAGAGGTCACATACGCACAACTGCTCGCGATTGGTGTCGACCTCGCGGGCACCCCTGCGAGGTCGCTCGCGATCACCGATCAGAATGGCCCGGTACCCGTTGAAGTGACCGGGCCAACCACGTTCGGCGCCGGCTCCACGCTGCGCTTCTATGGTGCACCCCTCAACACGCTGTACACGAGCACCAATGTGTACCGCATCCAAATCAACCCGGCCCTGGTGCGAACCATTGCCTTCGATCCGACGCCCCCGCCTGGAACACCGGCAGCGACCACCTCGACCACGTCCACGACTTCCACAACCACGTCGACGACGAGCCTTCCGCCGACGACCACCACCGTAAAAGGCAAGGGAAAGCCGCCGCCGCCGACCACCACCACCACCACGGCGAAGACCACCACGACGACGGCGGCTCCAACAACAACAACAACCACGGTGCCGACGCCGGTGGTGCCGGTCACCGCGTACGCCGAAACCGCGACGGTCGAGAACAACGTCAGCTACTCGGTCACCGCGCCCGGGTCCGACCCTTGGTATGACCGAGTCGTGTTTGCCCAACCCGATCAGGCCGGGTCCGAGTCGCAGAGCGTGAACGTCGTCGACCCGGTCGTCAATCAACCCGCTATTGCCGCGGTTGAACTGTGGGGGATCACCCGCAGCGCTGTTCTCGCGGAGCACCATGTGCAACTCAGCGTGAACGGCGTCCACGTCGCCGACGCGCGGTTCGATGACACGCAGGCGCTTCGTCTTCAGGGTCTCGTGCCCGCGGGTGTGTTGCTGCCCGGCGCGAATACCCTCGCGGTCACCTTGGTGGGTGACACCGGTGTGCCTGTCGACATCGTCGCCATCAATACGTGGAGTATCACGTTCGCGCGCAAGACGGTTGCAGTCGACGGTCGCCTCGATATGACGACCGCTGGTCAGCGTGTCGACGTCACCGGCCTGCCCGCTGGCTCCGTGCTTGCGTACAGGTTCGGTGCCGGGGGATCGTTGACGAAGCTGAACCCATGGTCCGATGGCACCACCACATATGTCGCAGGCACCGTCACCGCGCAACGCTATGTCTTCGCCGCCGCGTCAGCGCTGCGCACCCCGACCGCGGCACCGATGCGACCGGCTGCGAATCTGCTCACCGGACCAGCCGATTATCTGATGATCACGCACGGCGCCCTCGCCGGCGCCCTCACACCATTGGTCGCGTATCACCGGAGTCAGGGCCACACCGTGAAAGTCGTCGACATAGCCGACATCTACGAGGCCTATAGCGGCGGAGTCGTCGATGCTCGTGCGATCAAGACATATCTCGCCGCAGCGATCCCCAAGCTGGGCACGCGGTGGGTGCTGCTCGTTGGCGCCGACACGATCGACTATCGCAACTACGAAGGCAACGGGTCATTCAGCCTCATCCCGTCGCTCTACGGCGCTACCGGATTCTCGGTCACGTACGCGCCGATCGACCCGGCCTATGTCGACATCAACAACGATGGCGTCCCTGACGCCGCGCTCGGTCGCATGCCAGCACGCACGCCCGCCGAACTGTCCACGATGATCACCAAGACGATGACCTACGACACCCAGCAACCGGGTCGTTCCGTGCTGCTGGCTTCGGACCAGAACGACGGCGTCGACTATGCCGCGGCAAATGATGCCATCGCTGCGGAGTTCGGCGGCTGGAGCGTTCGTCGGTCCGACATCGACCGCCAGGGCATCGATGCCGCGGCGGCCGAGTTGCTCGCTGGACTCAACGCCGGCGTGGACATCACGATGTACCTCGGCCACTCGGGCACGCAGGAGTGGACCGAGGCCGGCTTGTTCAACGCCGGCATCGCCTCAACGTTGACCAACGCGAGCCATCTCACGGTGGTTGCGCAATTCGGGTGTTGGAACACGTATTACGTCGCGCCCGCAGCAGACACTCTCGGCCACGCGTTGCTGCTCGATCCGAATGGGGGAGCAGCTGCAGTCATGGGTGCATCGACGCTGACCTCCTCGGCGAACGACATCGCCTTGGCAGGCCTTCTCGCAGGTCGCATCGCCGGGGGCCACCTCACCGTTGGGGAAGCGATGCTCGCCGCCAAGGTAGATCTCACCAAGGCCTCCGGTGGCAGTACCGCCGACATGCAATTGGGTTGGACCCTCCTCGGGGATCCCGCGATGATGGTGGGCCGATAGACGTGTCAGCGACGGACAACGAGATGAGCGCACCGGATGGCGCCGCGCTGACTCCGGACGGGCGCAACCGCCGCGCACTACTGCGCGCAGGTCTGGGCGCAGTAGCGGTGGGCGCCTGGGTCGCGCCTCAGGTCTTGCTCGCCACACCGGCATTTGCCTGCACACCGCTCACCAAGTGGTTGCAGATCAACCCCGGCGCGTGTGGCGCTGGCGAGCAGAGCACCACCATTCCCATTGCACCTGAACCCGTCACCTGCGTGCCCAGTGGCTGGCAGACCGGGCGTATCGACGGCGTCACATATGCCTGTTCCACAACCTCGCTAGGCGGCAGCATCACCATCACCAAGGCGGGGTGCACGCCGACCTCAGCGACGGCCATCAAGTACTGTCCGAATGCCTCGGGGGCCAAGTACAGCTGCGTGAATGGTTCGATCAGCGGCAACGTCGTCACGTTCGCCGCGATCACCGGGCCAAACCCTCAGGGATGTCTCTATCTGAAGTACCGCGTCAAACTCTCGTGCTGCTAGCGATGGCTGGTCTCCCGGCAGTCATCTCCACGGGTCGCGCCTATCAGGCGCTTGGGTTTGCCTTTCGCTTCGAGTCCGACGACGACCTGCTCGCGGAGGTGGTCGGGCGCTGCTACAGCGACATGCCAGCGGCTTCGACATCTCCGCACGTGCTGCGAGCATCTTTACGTGACGACGGATTGAGCTATCGCGTCATGCTCACCTCGCCCGACGGTACGACAGAGTTTTGCGGTGAGGGCACCACGAGATCGACGGTGCTCGAGTTGTTGTGCTGGGAGATCAACCGCCGCGCAACGCGATCGGTGCGCGCCTGGCCGGTCGTACACGCCGGCGTGATCGGCGGCCCGCTCGGCGCCATCGTCGTCTGTGGCCAGTCGCAGAGCGGCAAGAGCACGCTGACAGCTGCGGCGGCGCGGCGCGGCTGGCATCACCTCAGCGACGATCTGGGGCCGGTGGATGTTCAGTCGATGACTGTCACTCCGTTCCCTCGCCCGATGATGCTTCGTCCCGGAGGCCGCGAACATCTCGGCCAACCGATGGTGCCGCCGGATTCACATGTGCAGTTCTTTTCCGACGAATGGTTTGTGCCGGCGAGCGAGCTCGGAGCCACGGTCATGGCCGCGCCGCAATCACTCGTGGCGGTGGTCGTGCTCGAGTGGCGCGATCAGGCAGTGCTCGAGCCGCTCAGTCGCGCGCAGACGTTGCATGGGCTGGCCGTCAACTCAGCAACGTTGAAGGGCCAGGGCGCCTCCGGCTTCGCGGACCTCGAACGCATCGTGATGTCGGTGCCCGGATACCGGCTTGGTTTGGGCACCGCGGATGATGCACTCGACCTCTTGAGCCCTCTCGTCGGGTGGCCTCAACGCGAACCTGTCGCGTCCGGTGGCATCCCTTCTTGAGGTTCGGGGGGGATCCGGCGTCGGCAATACTGGCGCAATGACCACGCCGCACGATCCGGGTGCTTTGGCGATCGATCGGCGAGCCGTGGTGCGTCGCATCGCCCTCGGCGACACATCGTGGGTGGATGTCATCGACGGTTTCGTGCGCGATGCGGGGGAGGAGTTCGACTCTCTGCATCACAGCGTGAACTGGCAACAGGGTGAGGTACTCCGCTACGACCGGTATGTACCCGAGCGTCGACTCGCCGCCGGGTTGGGCTCGGATTCGACGCCGCTGTTGCGTCAAACAAATCTGCACCTCAACGCCGCCTACCGCCAACCGCTCGAGGGTGTTGCCGCAATTCTGTATCGCAACGGTGATGACTTTCAGGGCTTGCACAGCGATCGTGAGATGCGCTGGCTCGACGACACGCTGATTGCGATCGTCGTGCTCGGCCAACGTCGACCGTTCGTGATCCGCCATCGTGCCCCGATGGCCGAGGTCGTGGAACGCGTCCCTGCTGGTGCCGACCCCGCTGACATCGTGCTCATGCCCGGCGAGGGCGACATGTTGGTGATGGGCGGGGCATGCCAACGCGACTGGCTCCATGGCATACCAGCAGCCGACACCCAGCACCCGCGTATCTCGTTGACTTGGCGCTGGAGCTCGCGCCGCGGTCGACCCGATACCGGACCCAGCTTCTACGACGGACGCCAGTTCAGCGATCGGCCTCGTCAGGCGGGGTCGCGCACTCGACCCCGGTGACGGTTTGTTACGCCGCCTGCCCCAACGTCTCGACCAGTAGCTGCAGCGCTGCAGTTGCAAACGCAAGCATGTTCTCACTGCGGTTCTCGATGCCGGTGAGGAGGTGCCTTGTCGTGGTGGTCGGGCCGGCGATGGCAACCCAGGCGTGTCCTGAAGGATCTCCATACGGGTTCGGTGGTCCGGCCGCGCCCGCCTCACCCAGCCCCCACGTGGTTCCCAGACGTGCCGCAGCGGATTGAGCGAGGTACAGCGCGAACTCCTCGGTGGCGCCACGCATACCCCGCGGTGCCTCGACGGCGCCGGACATCAGCGCCCGGCTGGCCGCAGCCGTGTAGACGATGGTGCCTCCGACGTAATACGCCGATGCGCCCGGGACAGAGAGCAGCGTCGCCGACACCAGCCCGCCGGCTGATCCCTCGGCGACCGAGATGGTGTCACCACGCTCGCGCAACAGGGCGCTGGCGCGAGCGGCGAGGTCGATCAACTCAGGAGTGAACATCGCCCCAGCATGCCCCACGCGAGGCGTGCCGGCCACCGGCCGAGGCTCTCCCCGACTGGGGCAGCAGGCGGCCGCAGCGTGGTTTCAGGGTCGTGGTGTTCAGTCGCGGGGTGCGATTTCGGTGTTGTCGGGTCGGTGGTGGTGCCAGCCGGTTTCGGTGCGTGTGATGGTGGTGTGGTCGGTGTGTTTTCGGCGGTTGTGGGTGGCACAGAGTGGTGCCCCGTTCAATGTGTTCGTCTCACCGCCACCGTTGCGGTGACCGCCGCCTCGACCGCCGCCGCGGTCTCGGCCGGGTCCGGTCCAGGGGGTGAGGTGGTCGATGTGGAGGAATGGTCCGGTGTGTTCGCATCCGGGCCAGCAGCATCGGTTGCCGGATAGTAGGACGGCTTCACGGACGGCGCCGGTGAATAATCGTTGTTTGCGGCCGAGATCGGTGACCCGTCCCGTGGTGTCGGTGACAACACGGCGGATGTTGCCGATGAGGGCGGCGATGACGAGATCGTGCGGGTTGACGGGTGCACCGTTGGCGGTGTGGCACATCCATAGGCGCTCCGACATCCCAGGATCACCAAGATCATCCACATCGGTGTCACGGTTGAAGTAGTTACGGATCGCGTACCGCAACGTTGTTTCGTTGGTGAAGATGTTGACCACCGGGGTCTCACTCCCGCCACCGCTGGTGTTGTTGGTCATGACAGCGATGAACGCGTCGTAGCGGCGTTGCTTGACGGTGCGTGGTAACGGGTACTCGTCGGCGCGGTCACCGTAGTGTGCTGAGCGCCAGGCGATGTCGTGTTCCAGTTCGATCACGGTTTGCCGGTCGATGATCTCGTTGAGGATGTCACCAGTGAACGCGTCACCCTGTGCACGGAACTCGTGACCGGCACCCAGCGACGATGATGTGACGGACCGGTTCTCACGCGATGTTTCATGATCTTTGTGGGCGCCGTCGGGGTCGGCGTGGGCGAGCCAGCGTTGACACACGACACGGAACTCACGGAACCGCAAACCCTTCGCGTGGCGCAGCAGCAAGTCTTCGGAATCGGCGAGGAGATGCCGACATCGCGGGTTGGTGTGTAACCCGACCAGCAGGTGTAACTGGTCGTCACCGACCTCACCCGCTGCGACCGCGGCCGCGAACACCGGTAACTCGGCCAACAGTGCGGCGATCTGCGTGGCGTGCATGGCGGTTGACCGGGTCGAGTTCGTGACGGCTTGCACCCATGACGTGACGTTGTGATGCGCATCATCGATGTATGAGCCAGATGCTGCGAC
>JANYCT010000025.1 GCA_025360105.1 Actinomycetes bacterium
CGCCACACCGCCTGGTACACCGTCGTCGAGACGGTCGTTCCGTCCTGGCGCTCTCGGGTCTTCACCCGCTTCTTCACGTGCGGCATGGTTCAAGCCTCTCACGTCGCGGAAGGAGTTGGTATCCGGCGATCACGCGATGCCCCGCCCGGTGCGGCGCAGCGACTTCGGGAGCAGCGTCGGCTCGACGACCTTCGCTTTCTGGAGCATCGCCCAGTAGGCGACGAGCTGCCGGGTGTCGCTGGGCTTGAACCCCATCGGGTTGTCGGTGTCAGTGATCGCGTAGGTCATCCGGTACTGCTCGACGGCACGGGCGCGGTCGCGCCAGACCTGCCGCCGCCTCGACCCCATCGGCGGTGCGCCGACCGCTCGGCGAAGGTAGTGCTCGCTGTCACCGTCGGCTTCGATGACCGCCTCGTCGGCGCGCCTGGCGATGACGTCGTCGATGTGACGGAGGTCGGCGACATCAGCGGCGTGATCGACGAGGTATCGGCTGCGCTGGGCAGTTGAGTCCTCCGCCTCGGTGACCGCAGTCGCGTGACTAGCAACATCGGCGGCAAAGCGATCGATGCTGCGATCGCGTTCGGCACGCGACTGTCCACGCGATCGTCCTGGCATGTGGACGCGATTGCGCTCCTCCTGGAGCCTCCGGAGCTTCTGCTCGGCGGAGTCGCGTGCGGCAATCAGTTCCGGCAGGTCCGCAGTGCGGTCGGTGGGCGCGCGATCCACGATGGTGGTCAGTCGCTTCCGCTCGCGGATCAGGTCGGCGCTCGGCATCGACGAGAAGTGGGCGGCCCGGTCGAGATCGATCGCGAGTTGCTGCGCCCGGCTCGTCGACAGCCCCGACCGCAGGACGTCGAGACTGTCGCGCTCGACCGTCGGTGCGTGTGGCGGGCTTTCGAGGTCGGGCTCGAGTTCGCCGACCGTGACAATGTGGTTGCCGAGCCGACCCCGGCTGAGCGCCACGTAGCCCAGCTCTTGGTACAGGTCGTCGGTCGCAAGCAGGAACGAACGGTCGCACGTCATTCCCTGGGCCTTGTGCACCGTCGACGCGTAGGCATGGGCGAGGTAGCCGGCATCGAGATAGTCCGGTGGGAGGGTCGCCTGCTCTCCGGTGGAGAACGCGACCGTCATCGTCCGGTGGTCGAGGTCGACGTCTTCCACCGAGCCGCGCGTGCCGTTGCGGACGCCGAGCCGAGCGTCGTTGCGGAGCGTCATCACCTCATCTCCGCGCTGGTAAGCCAACCCTCGAACCGACAGCTCCGGTCCCTCAAGCCGACCGGCCGCAGCGACGACGGTACGAGCGCTTCGGTTCAGGCTGGCGACATCTTGGTTGCGCGACGCGAGCATCACAGCGTCCTCGCCATTCGAGCGGGCGGCGGCCCAGCCACTGACGATGCTCTCGACCGCCTCGTCGTAGGAGTCGACGGAGGTGATGCGGTCGTGGCCGTGGTAGCCAGCCAACGCGCCATCGACATCGCCGTCGCGAAGCTGCCGTAACGCTTGCTGCTCCCATCGCTCGCGCTGGCGGCGGTTGGTGGTCAGCTTCGCACCGGGCATCCGCTCGGCGAGGGCGGCGAGCAGACCGCCGGCATCGATCTCAGGGAGCTGCTTTGGATCTCCGACGAGAACAACCTTGGCGCCGGCCCGCTCGGCGTGATCGAGCACGCGAGCGAGCACGCGCGTGCCGACCATCCCGGCTTCGTCGATGACGAGCACGGTGTTCGGCGCCATCGAGGAGCGGTCGAGTCGGCCCAGCAACCGCGTCAACGTCGACGACGGGATTCCTGCCGCGGACTGGAGCTCCGCGGCAGCGCGGGCGGCGAGCGCGGCGCCGATGACCTGATACCCGGTTGCCTCCCAGACCCGTCGTGCCGTGTTGAGCGTGTAGGTCTTGCCGCTGCCTGCCGGCGCGGTGAGCACGTCTACGCCGTTCCCTGAGGCGCCCAGGTGCTCAACGACAGCACCTTGGTCGTCAGGCAGAGCCAGCACGGCCTCAGACAGCGCCCGCCGGTCCACCAGACCGACACCGGCTCCACGACGGGCAAGCGCTCGGTCGACCGTTCGCTTTTCGAGAGCCAGCAGTTCGCGTGTAGTCCAGCGGGCGCCGGTCGAGGCCCGCGAGATCACTCGGCCGCTGTGGGTCCGGATCACGTCGTTGGTCTGGCCGGTGAGCGCCACCACCTCGGGGTGGCAGAGCAGCCGATCAGCGATCGCCTCGATGTAAGGAACTGAGGCTCCGTCGCGGAGAGCCTCGGCGACGCCGAGCAGAACGTCTCGCCGGTCGAACGAAGACGATCGCTTTGTCAGGCCGACGGGAGAAAGCAGTGCTGACTCGATGACGCGAACCTCGGCGAGGCCTCGATGCTCGGCCGGTTGCTGATCCAGCACAGCGGCCAGTTGCCGCGGCCCGAAGTTCATCGCCCGGGCCTGATCCCGCCACCGGCTCCGCAGCGTCGCCGGGTCGACATCGTGCTGCTTGGCCTTGCGGGTCGTCAGTGCTGCGATCTCGGCGGCGCGCGGCGACGACCAGCCGCCGATGGCGAGGCGCTCCTCGATCTCGGCGCGGCGGGTCGAGAAGGCGCCGAGGACTTCGAGGGACACGCCCTCGATGTCGGCGATGCCCTTGAGTGCCTTCGTCCAACGGACGCCGAGACGGGCGGTCAGCTCCGATCGCAAATGGGCTTCGTACAGGTAGCCGGCCGTCTTCGAATGCCAGTACAGATGGCGGGCATCGACGGTCGACCATCGGCCGTCGACGCCGCGAACGGCGTTGGCGACGAGCACGTGCGTGTGGAGGTGCGGGTCGCCTGCGCGACTCGTCCGGTGGCGGAAGGCGGCTGCCACGAGCCCGTCGCCTCGAATCTGCTCGATGCCACCATGACCGCGCCGGGTCCACGTCGCGTGCCGCTCCAAGTAGCCGAGCGCGGCATCGACGGCGAGGTCGTGGGCCTCGGCAACCACGGCAGCGATGTCAGCCTCGGCGAGCCCGAACACGACGGACACGGACTTCGGCGCACGGAAGGTCAGGTCGAAGCCGGGGATGCGCCCACCCTTCGACGATCGGAGCCATGTGTCGGTTGTTGGGTCACGGCCATCGAGCAAGGCCGCCAGGGCGTCGGCGTCGACGTCGCCCGCCAGCCCGAGCAGCGCGGCGCCGGCACCGAGCCATCGGCCGGGCGCCTCGCCCTCGAGGTAGTAGTCCTCCACGCCGCGAGCGACCGCGTCGAGGTAGTAGCCCTCCTGGCCTTTGGCCAGCTTGCCGATGCTCAGCATGGCCGAAACGCCGTGACCACCGGGGCCGCGACGGCCACGCGCGCCTGTGGTGCAAGTTCGTGACCTTCATTTGTGCGTGGCTGTGCGACGTTCGGCTGGCGCCTGTCGGCAGTCGTGTGGACGGAGTTCATGCCGAGATTCGGCCAGCAGCCATGCGCTCGATCGGCTCGGACAGGAAGCGGATCGAGCGGCCGATGCGAACCGCCGGGATGCCGGCCTTGCCCGCTGTCTCGATGTAGAGCTGCGCTTCCTTGTAAGCCTTGGTGCGACTGATCTTGAAGAGGTGGGTGACCTCCTCGACGCAGAGGAACGGTCCATTGTCGGTGATGGCACTCATGCGGTTCTCCTCGGTTTCGCCGGCCCCGCTCCTGGCGCGGGGCGGGTCGGCGATCCGCTGGGGACGCATTGCGCCGACACGGACTTACAGAGGGAGAAATCGCCTACGCGCAGCAGACTGCGCCAGAAATTTGTGTCGCCTGTCCGCAGGCGCAGATGCGCCCGCGCTGCCAACCGTCAATGGGCGGGCTGGTGAAACCCGGGTTCTACGGCGCCATCATGGTCGACCACCTGCACCACGTCATCGACCACACAGAACGCAACTCTTGGGTCGACGGCGAAGGCCGCAGGGTCGACACGACGGGTGACTACAAGGGGGATGGTTTCCCAGGTGCGGCTCGGGTTCGCGATACCCAGCGCGTCGGCGATGCCATGAGCTGAGGCTTCTACTTCGGCAACCTTTGTCAACAGGGTGTCGACGTAACCGTTGGACTGGTGGAAGTCGTTGATGAGTCGACGAATCTGCCGAGGCGAGAACGGAATGAACGGATCTTTCGCCTCGATCACCCAGATTCGGGACCGTGCCGGGTCCAGGCAGAGCGCGTCGATCTCGCCGGACAGGTCCGCGAGCCCATAGTGCCTCCGCTTCTCCGGCTTCACCCCGGCGCGAACCACGAAGCCCTTCTCGGCGAGCGCGCCGGCGCAGTCGCGTTCTAGTTCACGGTTCTGCACCTGCCGATACGTGTTCAAAACCCTGCTCACTGGATTGGGAAGAGCAGACTCCGGCCATGGCAGGCGGCCGTCAGTTAGATAGTTGGCCAAGATTCGTATCGTCGACTCGATTGTCCACGGTAGGACCCACACGTGGCCGTCCTCGGCTTCGACAAGTGGACAAACTGCGATTCTCCGGGCCCTCCGTTCGGTTTCCCAGTGCGGAATCGTCTCGCCACGCAGCTGAACCGATCGCAACGTCAGCCACTCCACCGCGGCGAGGTACTCCTCGCGAGTCGCGCCGGTGGTGAGCTCGATGCACGCGTCAGCGATCTCTTCAGGTGTCGCGAGCGTGATCGGTGCCGCAGTCGTAGCGTCCCATTGAGTGCCGACGTTGAGCACGCCCGTGAGTGCGTCGAGTCCGAATCCGAGTGACCCACGCATCGCCGTATCGATGTCAGTGACCTTTGGCAACAGCTCCAGCATCGACCGAGGCTCGTCACCATCTGAATCGTCGTCGGTCGCAACGTCCTGCCCAGGCGTGATTGGGACTGCAGACGGCATCGTTGCCGCCGCGCGGGCAAGCGAGTATCCGCGCATATCCACATCAGTCGCGTCGTCCGTTTCGTGAACTGCGATTTCGAACAGGTCTGTCAACTCGACCGACGTGTTTCGGATATTGCGAAAGATCGCATCTGACCGGAAACATGACTCGATGCAGAGTTCAGCCACCGCCAGCACGCTCGCCCACGAAGTCTTGTTCACTGGTGCGTCTCCGCCTGGCGGACGAGCCATGACCTCCTCCACGATGAAGGACAGAACTCGGGTCGCCTTGGTGATCGTGAGTCGCTTGTCAACGCCGTCATCGCCCCGCCGGACTGGGAATCCCCGCTCCCACCCGAGCCGCTTGTCGTACATGAATCGTTGATGGCCGATCGACTCGAGCTGGACCATTGCGAAGTGCAATAGATCGGCGTAGTCGAAGCCGGCGATCGTCTCGTGGAACCGCTCGAGGAGCCATGGGAAAACCTGTCCACTCTCAAGTTGGGTCGCTGACCTTCCTTCTCGGACCCCGGAGGGCACCCCGGCGTCACGCAGAGCTGTCGCAAGGTCGCGGAGAACGTCAGTGTGAAGCGTGTTGTGCGCAGTCAGGGGGTCGGGGAGGCCCGTGGCACGCTGACGGACGCTGAAGCCGTCCACCCGGATCCCCGGCGGAGCCGCGTCCCACGCTTCGATGAAGGCCTGACGATGCGGCTGAGCGAACAACTCGGCGACAAGCCGGCCAGCGAGTGCCTCCACTTCGAATGAATTGGATGCCAACGCATGCTGAAGCCGGGCGTCCCAGCCGATCGTCAGCCGTCCGGACTCGTTCACATTCTGGACCGTGAGCACCGGCCCGTCCTCGCGGTCCTCGAACTCGAGTCCAATTCGAATGTTTCTCAAGCCGGCTGCTGTCGCGGCAGCGAGATACGCCTTGCTGGAGTACTCGAGCTTCCACTCCAATCCGATAGCGAACCGCCAGCGGGTCTGCCAGTGCTCGTTCGGTGTGGACTGATCCGTCTTGTCGACCGCAGTGGGCACGGTCCAGGGGTGGATCTGAATGCACTCGCCGGTCGCGAGGTCCCCGACTTCGAATCCTCCGTTCAGATCCAAGTCGACACACGGCCAGTCCCGCAACGGCCGTAACCCCAGTTGCAAGAGTGCCCGTTCGGCCGGGGCGGCCTCGGCGGCGTTCTCCCACTCGGCAATGGCTGTGTGTGGCTCGAACGACATCAGATCAACGTTCGTTGCGCCTCGATAGAAGGCCTTGTCGGTACGCCACGCCTGCCACTTGTCGATCAAGTCCCAGCCAGCGAGGCTTCGGATTCCGGGCGTGGACGTCAGGTCCCGAATGAAGAACCACAGGTCGTCACTGCTGCGAAGCGATGAGTAGAGGATCCATTCCAGATCATCGAGGCCCATCGCTGGCACCGAAAGGCCGAGTAGCGGTGCGTTCTGAGGCCCGGCGTGAACCTGGAGCCGAAGGATCTCTGCATCGCCGGGGATTGTGTGGGTTGCGATGCGATTCTCCACGGTGGCGCCAGGGCGCACAAGAGCAAGCCGCAAGCCACCTTCGTTGAGGAGGTGCTGTCGCCGAGCGGCTTCGAGGGATGGGGCGAGGTCGATCGCGAGGACCCGCCGATCGTCGAACCAGACCAGAGAGTGGATCGGACTTTGCTTGTCGACCTTCACTGGTCCTTCGATGCGAAACCCTGCGCCCTTGAAAAGCAGTCCGACCCGGTTGTTTACGTATCGGCGCCAAGCGTTGTCGATCGTGCTATCCAGCTGCATCGCATGCGCGGCGAGGTCGTTTGCGATGGCCGGGAGCACCTCCAGTAAGAGCCCGGTGGGCAGAGCGATCGTCCGTCCTCCAACCCGAGTGGCGAGATTCGGACCGAACGTCGCCAACGGGTGCCCAATGTCAGCCACCGCCGCGCGGGCGTTGACGGTGTACCGCCGAAGAACAGCGCGGGCAGCCTGGGGGCGGCGGCACTGCTCAATCAGGTCGACAATCGGGGGGATCGCTGCCGCGGCGTCGACCTCGGCCTGGGTGACCGTCGCGGGGTCATTCGCATCGGCCGCCGGGCCATCTGGCCAGACGGGAGCAAGCCCGTCGGCGACCTGGTCGATTCGGCGGAGAATCAACTCGCCGACGTCACCGAGTCCAAATCCGAGCTGTGGCATCAGCACCTCATCGAGCACGCCGGCGAGGTGGGCGTGCTGGTTCACCATCGCCGTCGGGCGTTCCATCGGACCCGGCAGGAGCCGAAAGAGATCAGGGCCCCATCGGACCAGCACCTCGGATCGCCCGTCGTAGGGCTGGAAGTCCTCCAGTTGTCTCAGACGCGAGTGCGACGCGGCGACAGCTTCGATCGCGCCGGCCAGAGTTGCAGCTGTGGCGACCATCTCGCCTGGCGCGCGCCTCGTGATCACCGATTCGAACAGGAGAGCGATAGACAGCCCGCGGTGCGCCGCCATTGGTGACACTGAGGCTGCGTCGATCAAAGCAGCCATGGATTCGGTGGAGTAGTCCGAAATCAGCTGACCGAGAGGCCCGTCACCCTCGTCTCTTCGTTCTTTCTTTGCTCGGCTCTTCCTGCCCATCGATGCCTCCGCGGCCAACTCACATGCCAGTTAATCGCGCCCGTCCAGCGCTCGTCGGGGAATTGTTCGTGACGATTCGGCCTTCTCCTGGATCTCGGATCGACGTCGTCGCCAGGATCCGACGCCGCCGGTCGAGTCAAGCCGTGGGCTCTCTCTCACACCCCTCGTGCAGAGTGTCGACCACGAGGCGACGTTCTGCCTTGAGCAATGGGTGATCGCCTGGCACCAGTTCGCTTCCAGGCCTGGTTTGGTCCCTGCCCCGGTCCGCCGCGGCAACTAGTTTCTGGAGGGCGCCGCGATGAGTGGAACCCGTCTGGTATCGGGGCGCCAGATGAGCCTCGACTTGGACGAAGGAGCGTGTACGGAGGTGTTTCAGATCGATGAGTCCGGCCAGCATGGCGAGGTCTTCACCCGCCGATGGGTCGTCGAACTGATCCTTGACCTGGCCGGCTTCACGGCCGACCGAGACCTCGCCGCGATGGTGGCCGTCGAACCGTCGTGCGGCGCAGGGGCCTTCTTGGTTCCCATGGTTGAGCGCCTCGTGGAGTCCGCCCGCCTGCATGGGCGGTCACTCGATGAAGCCCGGATGGCCCTACGCGCCTTCGATCTCCTGCCGGTCAACGCCGAGCTGGCTCAGAAGGCGGTCGTGAAGGTGCTGACCGACGACGGCATCGACTTGACACTTGCGACCGACACCGCAGCAGCCTGGGTGCGGTGCGGCGACTTCTTGCTCACCGATCACGGCGACGGCGGCGTCGACTTCGTCCTTGGCAATCCGCCGTACATCCGGCTCGAGGACGTGCCTGCCGCCCGAGGCGCCGCTTATCGACGTGCATGCCCCACGATGCGCGGCCGAAGCGACATCTTCGTGGGTTTCATCGAGACAGGCCTCCGGTTGCTCGCGCCCGACGGGGTGCTCGGGTTCATCGTCGCCGATCGCTGGATGCACAACCAGTACGGAGCTGGCTTGCGAGATCTCGTGTCGACGCACTTCGCCGTCGAGGCAGTCGTGAGCATGCACGATGTCGCCGCCTTTGAGGAACCGGTCTCGGCCTACCCAGCGGTGACGATCATCCGACGCTCGTCGCAGTCGACGGCGGTGTTGGCGAACGCCAAGAAGTCGTTCGGCGAGAAAGACGCCCGAGCACTTCTGAAGTGGTCGGGGTCCCGCAGCAAACGACTCAGCTCCGTATCGGTCAGTGCCGCCAAGCTCCCAACCTGGTTCGGTGCGAGCGCGTCGTGGCCCTCGGGTGACCCCGCGAACCTCGCTCTCATCGCGGACCTCGAACGTCGGTTCCAACCCCTCGAGTCGCAAGCGACCGGCACCCGCGTGGGCATCGGCGTCGCCTCAGGTGTCGATGAGGTGTACCTGATCAAGGACCCGAGTCTGGTCGAGGCAGACCGGCTGCTGCCGTTGCTGATGACGAGGGACACCAACAACGGTACGGCCGACTGGTCGGGCACATACCTCGTGAACCCGTGGCAGGACGGGCGGCTCGTGAATCTCGCGGACTTCCCGCGTCTGCGCGCGTACCTCGAGTCACATGCCGCCTCCGTCAAGGGCAGGCACGTCGCACGGACCAACCCCGAACGCTGGTTCCGGACCATCGATCGAGTCGAGCCCGGCTTGCTCGAGCGCGAGAAGCTCGTGATTCCGGAGCTCAAGGCGTTCATCCAGCCGGTGCTCGACTCGGGCCAGACCTATCCGCATCATGGTCTCTACTTCGTCACTTCGGATCAGTGGGACCTCGAGGTGCTCGGTGGTCTCCTGCTGTCGGACATCGCGGAGCTGTTCGTCGCCACCTATTGCGTGAAGATGCGCGGCGGGTGCTACCGCTTCCAGGCCCAGTACCTCCGAAGGATTCGCGTGCCGGAGCCGACGTCGATCGCCAAGCGGGATCAGGCCGCGCTTCGCCGGGCGTTTCGCACGCGAGATCGAGCGTCGGCGAGTGCAGTTGCGCGTCGGCTGTACGGCATCCCTGAGGATCTCGTGGTGGCCGTTCGCAAGGGTGGTATCTAGTGGCGCCGAAGCCCGGCAAACTCGAGCGCTTCGATCCCTACATCCCTGTCGACCCGTGGGTCAACCCATGGGAGCCCGACGGCTCGTATCGATCTGACCTCGGGCTTCTCACGAGTCTGCTGTCGGTCGCCGTTGGTACTTCTCAGCAATCTGGAGTCGTCGCAGGTGCTGCCGACGTCTGGGCGGCGGAGGAGTTACGTCGTGCGGGCTTTCATCCGGACGAGGTATGGCCACGACGGACCCAGCCGCGAGTGATGCCGCGAGATCTCAGGAACTTCGTCGAAGACGGCTTGACGAAGAAGCTTCGGGCTGATGTGGAAGCTCGCTTTTCGTCCTCCGGGGCGAAGAAGGCGCTTCCCGCAGAGGCCCACGTGATGGGCCGGGCTTACTCGAAGCAGAGCGATGTGCTGATTGCCTCGTGGCCCGCTGGGATTGAGGTACTCATCTCGACGAAGACGATGTTGTCGAGTTACCAGAAGAACCTCAGGAACCGCTTCGAGGAGGGCTATGGCGATGCGAAGAACCTGCGAGGTCGCCACCCACTCGCCGCACTTGGGTTTCTGTTCATCGCAGGCGCTGACATTCCTGAGTCCAGCCTGGTGTTCGCGATCGACATGCTCCGCAAGCTCACCACCGAACCGGACGTGTACGAGTGCGCCTGCCTGCTCATCGTCGACGGAGCCCAGGGCAAGGTCGAGGAAGACAGCGCGGCTGGGCGAGGTCCGGAGGATGAATCCTCGGGACTGGTCGTGGAGCCGAGAGGTGATTCCGAACCCGAGGATGAGGAGTCAGCTGACGAGGACGAGGACGAGGATGTCTCTGTCTCGCAGAGCGAGGGCGAATCAGCTGTGCGGCTCTTGCAGTCGAAGGTGCCGGCAGATCTCGGGCCGGACGTGTTCTTCAGGACGTTGATTGGCGCAGCTCTAGAGCGAATGCCAGTGGCGGTCTACCCCGAAGTACGCCGACGTCGAGATTCGGCGCTCGACCAACCAGCACGCCACCTTCCGTGAACGGAGAATTGCAGACGGAGATGGGCAGGTGCGAGCGCAATGCTTGAGCAGCGCTTCTATCGAGCACCCCTGCTGCGGGTCTTGGCGGCAGCCGGAGGATCGCTTTCGCGTCCGGATGCCCTTGCAGCGATGGAGCGTGAACTGGTTTCGGCCTTGCAACCCGAGGATCGAGTGCCAATGGCTGATCGGCTGACCGAAGAGGGTTGGCGAAATCGGACATCGTGGGAGGTCAAAGATCTCAAGGAGGAGGGCCTGTTGCTGCCGACCTCTGTCGCCGGCCGGGGGCGGTGGGCGCTGTCTCTACTTGGGTCCAGTCGAGCAGCCACGGTGGCGGTCCGCACTGATCCGGCCGGCGTTCCGTACGTCGCGCCGCCACGCCCGAGTCTCGCTTCGGCCCCGGCGCCGTTTGATGTTGACCCAGACGCCGTTGATCGTGGCCTCGGCGCCCACCACGACGTGATCCAGTTGCTCGCTGCGTGGGTTCGTTCGAGGGGAGGACTTCCGCTTGCGCCGCCGCCGTCGGGACCGTTCTACGACCTCGCTTGGCGTGATGGAACTCTCCTCATCGTTGCCGAGGTGAAGAGTCTCACTCCGACGAACGAGGAACGACAGCTCCGCCTGGGGCTGGGTCAACTACTTCGATACCGACAAGCTCTGGCAGCAGTGTCGCCCGGCGGTGTGGTCGGTTGGCTGGTGGTCGAGCATGAACCATCCGACCGCGGGTGGAGCGCCCTCTGCGATCAACTCGGTCTGAAGCTGATGTGGCCGGCCCTCCTCGTGTGAGGCTTGGTCCCGGATTGGTCCTTCTCAGGTCCTTCCTCCAAACGAACAGGGCGAAACTGAACGCACCTAGAAGGACACAAAAGACCAGCTCAGAGGCACTATGGCCGAAACGCCGCTGATCGCGAAACCCCTGTTATACGTTGAAGCGAAACTCGGTGACGTCGCCGTCGACGAATTCATATTCCTTGCCCTCGACGCGTAGCTTGCCGACTTCTTTGGCCTTGCTCCACGAACCGAGCGCGAGCAACTCATCCCACTGGATCACTTCGGCGCGGATGAAGCCACGCTGCAGGTCGGTGTGGATACGGCCGGCACATTCGGGGGCCTTGGCGCCGGCACGAAAGGTCCAGGCACGCGTTTCCTTCTCGCCGGTGGTGAGGAAGGTGCGCAGACCGAGCAGGTGATACGCGCTGCGTACCATGCGGAACAGGGCGCCCTCGCCGAGGCCGAAACCCTCGAGCATCTCGGCTCGTTCAACGGGATCGACGATGGTAGCGGCCTCTGCCTCGAGCTGCACGCACATGCCGATGACTTCAACGTTAGCGCCGGCGTCGTTCATCTCGGCGCGCACGCGGTCTTCGATCTCGGGGATGCGGTCGAGTTCGTTCTCGCCCACGTTCACCACGACGAGCACGGGCCGGTTGGTGAGCAGGAAATGCGGTGCGAGCGTCTCGCGGTATTCGGGCTTCAACCCGGCGCGATACAGGGGACGACCGTTGCTCAGTGCTTCGTTCGCGGCCTCCAACGCGGCGATCTCGTCGCCGAGGGTCTTGTCGAGCTTCGATGCGCGAATGGCTTGATTGAGCCGCTTTTCCACGGTCTCCAGATCGGCAAGCGCGAGTTCGATCTCGACGATGCGCAGATGCTCGAGCGGATCGTCGGGGCCGGTGACATCGCCGTCTTCGAAGGCACGCAGCACGAACACGATCGCGTCGACCTCGCGGATGTTGGCGAGGAACTTGTTGCCCAGACCCTCGCCTTTGCTTGCCCCCTCGACCAGTCCGCCGATGTCGACAACCTGCACCGACGCATGCACCAACGACTTCGTCTTGCTCATCACGCCCAGCTGATCGACTCGGGTGTCGGGAACTTTGGCGACACCGATGTTGGGGTCCTTCGTAGCAAACGGATACGGCGCGGCCAGCGCACCGCCACCCGTGAGTGCGTTGTACAGCGAACTCTTGCCCGCATTGGGAAGGCCAACCAGGCCGAAACGTTCCATAGCGAGGCGAAGGCTACCGGCGGCACCGTCGCGAGTTGTTTTCCGCCTGCGACGACTCGGTGCACGTAGTCGCTCCGATGAACAGAACTCGGCGAGTGATGATCGTGGTGCTGATGTGCATCACCGTGGCTGTACTGCTGGGTTGGCCCGTCCGATTCGTTGGCGCCGCCGCCCCGCGCCAGGCCCCCGGACGCGTCGACCCGGCAGTCGCCACCATCCCGTCAGGGTGCGTGTCGCATCTACCCCTCGACGGTGGTGCGGATTTCGCCGATGACTATCACTGTGCGGGAATTGCCCTGAACTATCACGTCAAAGGAACCGCCCACTCGCCGTTTCCGATCTGGGCCGGGCAATGGTTGTTCGTGGACGATCAGGGTGCGTTTCGTCGAGGTTCGTGCACGTTCAATCGAGGGATTCATCCGACTGTCGATTCCCCTGCAGTACCAGTGAACCAAGCACTTCCGAACGATCCTGGCGGCGGCAGAGCCGCGTATCTCACGTGGCGATACGGCAACACCTCGAACGATCTCACGGCTGCTGCATTGTGGGCCGTTTTTCACTACTACGCCCAGGATGCGGCCGGCTCGAATCGTGCCACCGATCCCAACTCCGCGCTCGTGCCGTCGCTCGACGTTGTCGCCGCTGCGTCGGGGCGGACAGACGTCGCCGCCACTGCTGTTGCTCTGGATTCAGAGGCGCAGCGTTTCTCGGCAGGCTTCACCTTGGACGTGGAGCTTGCCGAGAACGGTCACGGTGAAGCGCACGTGATGTCCGGCTCCACGCCGGTGGATCGCGTGGCCGTCACCATCACGGTTGCGTTGGTGCCGGGCTCGCCGACTTCGCTCGAGGTCACCACCGACGCAAGCGGCGCCGCAGCGTTCTCCGTCACGGGGATCACTGCCGACTCAGGTGCAGAGACGGTGTCGGTCACCGCCGTCATCGATGCTCCGGCGCAGGCTCAGGTGTATCAGGGTGCACCAGCCGATCGGGACGCGTCCGCGCAAACGCTGATCACCTCGGGTGGTACGACGCGATTGACCGCCACCGCGAACGCGGTCGTGTCGCCACCCCGCTCCACCATCCCAGCGACGACAACCACCACGAGCATCCCACCGACGACGACCACGACTGCGCCCTCAACGACGACAACCACACCAACAACGACGACAGAAGCGGAGACATCCACCACATCGATCACGTTGCCGCCAACGACGGAGCCGCCCACCACGCCTCCCACGGCTCAGGTGGAACCGCCGCTACCGGTCACCGGCGCAGCTTCCGATGGAGTTGCCTACTGGGCCACGGCAATGCTCGTGGCCGGCGTAGGAGTGGTCGGTGCGGTCCGCCGCCGGCTCGCCGGGTGACGGGTGCAGACGCATCGAAAAAGGACGGTCCCCCAACACCACAGCGGTGTTAGGGGACCCGATATTCCAGCGATTCGGTCGTCGCCTGTCAGGGTGGCGAGACTGTGCCGAGGCTGATGTCGTTGAGGATCCCGCCGGACTCGATGCCTGCGGTGCAGACCACGGTCGACGGGCTGCCGACGGAGACCGAGCCGCACGTGGCGACTCCGCTGTCGAGCACCGTGTCGAAGTTGCCGGTGATCGTGAACTGATCGCCCGGATACACCTGCCCACCGGCCTGTGTGTTGTTGAAGATGGTGCCCTTACCCGGCGTTCCATCAGTGCTCGAGTCGGTGAGATCGGTGATGACCGGCTCGACACAGGTGTGTCCCTGTCCCGCTGCGCAGAACGCAGTCATCTCCAACAGCGGCATGGGCTTTGCCACGATGATGTCGGTATCCGAGTTGATCGTGCAGCTGAAGGTGTTGTCGAGATTGTCGACGCAGCTGGCGCCGCCATCATCGACCATCACGAGATCGGAGCTGCCAGCGATCTTGATGACCGTGCCGGGGGGGACGTCGCCGGTTGCGGTCGGCCCGGTGAAACCGCCATCCACGTAACCGCTCGGCTTCGTCAAGAAGAAATCGACACACGTGTATTTGTTCGGACTCGACGACGTGTCACACGAAACGGTGAAGTGCGCCGATGTTCCGATCTGCACGCGGTTCGGCCCGCCGCCACCAGCGGTGCACGTAACGCTCGAAGGATCGCCCACGGTTACGGCGCCGCACGTTGCGTTCTCGGCTTCCACGACCACGTTGAAGTCGCCGACGATGGTAAAGGTGTCACCAGCGTGAACGGTGCCGTCCGCTTCGCTCTTGCTCGCTGTGACCGTGGCATGCTGCACGCTGACCAAAAGCGGATCTGCGCAACCCGCACTCTTGTCCTCTCCGCAGAATACGAACAACGACAGTTCGGGCGTCGTCGTAGTGGTTGTCGCGGCAATGGTCGTTGTCGGCATCGGCACGTTCGAGGCATCACATGCTGGAGCGGCATCGGCTCGCTGATTGGTAGTGAATGCGCCGAGTGTGATGACGCACAGAACAAGAACCGCGAGCACACCATGGACGCGATGCCCTCGCCTCGAGGCGATAACGGCGAGTACGCCGAAGGCGACAAGAGCGGCGGCAGAGGCGAGCAGCACCCAGCTGCCTCCGCCCGTTGTAGGTAGCTGACAATCCATGGGTCTTCTCTCTCGTGTGTCGTCACGGGTGACGGCTGAACTGATCACGTTAAGCGAGAAACGACAAACGTCGTGACATCTCGCGAAAGATCTTCGGCTGATGGCCCGATCTGGCGGTTTCGTTCGGTGGCTACGCTCTGAGCCGTGACCCCCGTGGAGGCATTGGAAAGAGTTGTGCATTGCCTCGATCGCGCGCACGACAGTGGGTTCAAGAACAAGGCGTTCGTGCGGGCCATCGAGGTTGCCCGCGAGACATCGGCCGACGAGCTCGCCGATCGTGCGGCCACGAACACGCTCACGAAGCTCGACGGCATCGGTGACAGTTCAGCGAAGGTGATCACCCAAGCGCTGGCGGGCGAGACGGCATATCTGGACGCGCTCGAGCAGCGCACGCAGATTCCCATCTCGCCCGCGGGCGCGCGGTATCGGGCGGCACTGCGTGGCGATTGTCATCTGCACTCGCGTTGGAGCGACGGTGGCGCAACCATCGAGGCCATGGCGTGCACCGCCCGCTCGTTGGGACACGACTACATGGTGCTCACCGATCACAGCGGGCGCCTCACCATTGCCCATGGCCTGAACCGTGAGCGGCTGCTCGAACAACGTGCCGACGTTCGTGAGCTCAACAATCGCCTCGACCCGTTTCGCATTCTCAACGGCATCGAAGTGGACATCCTCGAAGATGGCTCGCTCGACCTCGATGACGAGTTGCTCGGCGAACTCGACGTGGTGGTCGCCAGCGTGCACAGCAAGTTGCGCATGGGCCGCGAGCAGATGACGAAGCGAATGGTGGCAGCAGTCTGCTCGCCACACGTGGACATCCTCGGTCACTGCACCGGTCGGCTGATCGGCAAACGACCCGAATCGGCCTTCGATGTCGACGCTGTATTCACAGCGTGCGCCGACAACGGCACTGCGGTCGAGCTGAACTGCCGGCCCGAACGGCTCGACCCGCCTCGGGCCATGCTCGATCAGGCGATCGAACTCGGTTGCTACTTCTCGATCAGTTCCGATGCGCATGCCACCGGCCAGTTGGAATGGCAGCCGTTCGGCTGCGACCGGGCCGCGGAGCGCGGCGTGCCCATCGAGCGGATCATCAACACGTGGTCGGTCGATGAATTGCTGGCGTGGACTCGGTCATCAAACCGGTGATCGGGCCCGCCAGTCGATTGCCGGGGTGGGAGCCGTGAATCCTGCCCGATAGCATCGGCACCTATGTCGAAGAAGACCAAGAAGCGTAAGGCCAAGATGCGCCGCTCAAAGGCGAATCACGGTAAGCGACCCAACATGGGACGTGGCTAACACCACGGTTCCCGCACCACCGCCCAGCCCCAGGCAGGCGGTGGTCGACGTCTACCATGGCGTTTCGGTACACGACCCGTACCGTTGGTTGGAAGACGTTGAGTCGCAGACCACCGCACAGTGGGTGGCACTGCAAAACGAACGCACCCGTCAGGCGCTCGATGCCCGGCCCGATCGTGGCCTGTGGCACGAGCGCCTTGTCGCGCTCATGGGCCAACCAGTGGTGCTGTCTGCGAAGGTCCGCGGTAACCGGCTCTTCGTGGTGGAGCGCGGCGCCGGTGCCGAGCAGTATTCGCTCGTGCTGCGCTCGGCCACACTGCGAGATGTCGAGCCGCGCGTGCTCGTAGATCCAGCCAGGGGGACGATCGATGCTGCCACGGCCCTCGACTGGTTCGAACCGTCGAGCGATGGTCGGCTGGTGGCCTATGGAACGAGTGATGCCGGCAGCGAACACAGCACGCTCGCGGTGCTGAACGTCGACGCCGGAACGCACCTCGTCGACTCGATTCCCAATACCAGAGCAGCCTCGGTCGCGTGGTTGGCGGATTCGTCGGGTTTCTACTACACGGCTTATCCGGCCGATGATCAGTACAACCGGCGAGTGCTGTTCCATCTGCTCGGCAGTGACCCTGCCGACGACGTGGTGATCTGGAGCGATGCCGCGGCGCCGCAATCGTGGCCTGACGTGCAGATCTCCCCCGATGGTCGGTATGTGCTCGTCGTTGTCAGCGTCGGGTGGGCGCGCGTCGATGGCTTCCTCCTCGACCGTCACGCGGACTCGTGGGCAACTGTCGTTTCAGGCGTCGATGCCACGAACGGGTTCGCCTTCATGGGCGATCAACTGCTCATCGCCACAACGCTCGACGCGTCGCGGGGGCGGGTCAGTCTCGCTCCGCTGGCAACACCCGGCACGGATCACTGGCGCACTGTTGTGCCCGAGGGTGCCGGTGTGATCTCACACGCAGTGGCGTGCGCTGGGGAGATCTTGGTTGTGGTCACCGAACGTGCCATCGACCGACTCGAACGGTGGCGACCCGACGGCAGCTTCGTCGGTCCAGCTGCCGATTTCGGTGTCGTGTCCATCGCCGGCCTCGCCAACGACTCTGCCGCGACCGGAGCGTTCATCACCGTTGCCGGGTTCGGCGAGCCCGCGAGTCTCTACCGCTGCTGTGCTGTCGACGGCACCGTTCGTTGGGTGCCAGTCGGTCCGCCCGACTCCACGCTGCCCGAACTCGCGGTGCACAAGGTGTCGTATCCGTCACTCGACGGCACATCGATCGGACTGTTCGTGATTCATCGTGCCGACGTGGTCCCGTCGTCCGACACGCCCACCATCCTCAATGGGTACGGCGGTTTCGCCATCTCCGAGACTCCGGTCTGGTCGCCCACGATTGCGGCGTGGTGTGCACAGGGTGGGCTCTATGCAATCGCGGGTCTACGCGGCGGACTGGAGGAGGGCGAGCCGTGGCATCACGCCGGCAGGCGCGCCCTCAAGCAGAACGTGTTCGACGACTTCCACACCGCGGCCGACTGGCTCGTTGCCTCCGGACGAACGAGCCGCGATCGGCTCGCGATTGCCGGTGGATCCAACGGTGGGCTCTTGGTCGGTGCTGCGCTCACGCAGCGCCCCGACCTCTGCCGAGCCGTGTGGTGTGCCGTGCCGTTGCTCGACATGGTTCGCTTTCCACAGTTTCTGATCGCGCAATTGTGGACCGATGAGTACGGCGACCCCCAGGTGGCCGAGGAGTTCGGATGGCTCCACGCGTACTCGCCGTATCACCACGTGGCCGAGGGCGAGCGCTATCCGGCCGTGTTGCTCACCACCGCGGAGGCCGACACACGCGTCGATCCGCTGCACGCGCGCAAGATGGCCGCGATGTTGCAATGGGCGGCCTCTGATCAGAACGAGCGACCGATCTTGCTGACGCAGCAAGACCGTGCCGGCCACGGCGTGGGGAAACCGGCCAGCAAGCGCGCCGCCGAAGCCGCTGATGTGCTCGCCTTCTTCAGCTGGCAGCTCGGTGGGCCGTCGTGACCACCGTTGTCGAGTTCGTTCTGGCTCTCGACCCGCAACCGTGGCGAGCGGTCGGCTTCTACGTCGATGCGAATGACACGATGCAACTCGGCGGAATTCGCCTGCGGTTCATCGGCGCCGATGAGGGCGCGGGTATCTCGTCGTGGGTGTTGTGCGACGCGCCCGACTCCTCGACCATGCTGGTCGACGGATTGCGCACTGCCCACGGCGAGCCGCCTGATTCTGCTCGGTCGAACGTTCAGCCGAACAGCGTGACCGGTATTGATCATGTGGTCGTCTACACCCCCGATCTCGAACGAACCTGCGACGCAATCGCGGCTGCCACTGGTGCGCCGTTGAAGCGCATCCGCGAGGTCGGCCAACTCCGCCAGGGTTTCCATCGCCTTGGCGAACTGATTGTCGAAGTCGTCAACTTTCCCGGTGTGCCGGTAGAGCACGCCACATTCTGGGGTCTTGCGTTGAACGTACGCGACATCGATGCGCTGTTTGCCACACATGGTGAAGACGTGCTCACGACGCCCAAAGATGCCGTACAGCCGGGCCGACGAATCGCCTCGTTCCGCGACGCTGCGTCACTCGGTTTGCCAGTTGCCGTGATGACGACCGGCGCTCGTTGAAGGGGCCGCGTAGACTCAACGCATCATGCGACGCAACTACACGATCCTGCTGATCGCACTCGGGGGATTCGCACTGCTCGCACTTGGCGCACAACTCATCGGCCATAGCTCGTCGTCGATCAGCAGTGCTTCAGCCGTCAACCCTGCCGATGCGCCACGGTCCACGGCCGTCGGTGCCGTAACTGTGACGTCGCTAGCCGTCACCGACGTCGTGGAGCCCATGATCACCGACCCAGTCGGAGCCGTCGCAGGTGCAGCAACGACATCGCCCAGCGTCGCCGCAAACGCCGGCTGCGCTCCGAGTGGGCATTCGGCGGTGGTCGACCGTGCCAACCAACGAACGTGGCTGTGCAACGACGGTCGGGTCACCGAAAAGTTTCCGATGACGAGCGCCAAATCGCAACCCGATCCGGGCGCTTACAAGGTCTACGCGAAGGACTTGAACTCGTCGTCGATGCTCACCGGCAAGTACTCGACCATGACGCACTTCGTTGCCTTCACGAAAGGCAAGGTGACGGGGGCGCGCATTGCGTTCCACTCGATCCCGAAGTATTCGAATGGCGACTACGTTCAGCCTCTGGACTCGGTGGGTACACCTGCAAAACGCGGTGTAAGTTCGGGTTGTATCCGCGTGCTCTACGACGACTCGGTGAAGATTTGGGATTGGCTCGCAATCGGCGATCCGGTAACCGTGATTTCCTGACCCCAGGCCGACTAGACCGACCTTGTTCAGTTGTCGAGGTCGTCCTCGGCATGCAGGTAGATCTGACCCTCTGGGCAGTCTGCGCTGATGGGGCACCAACGGCACGACGCGCCCGGCGTTCGCTTCGCGGGTCGGCCCTCGAACTTGATCTCGATGAGCGCGTTGATGCCGTCGAGCGTGCGGCGCAGTGCCGAGCGCAGTAGACCCTCGGTGACGTCTTCGGTCACGGCCTGCGCTGCGTCGAGATAGAAGCTGGCCAGCAGGCGTGGCGGTACCTGTCGAGAGAGCGTCTCGACCACTGCGTAGAAGCGGAGATCCTCGCGATGACGTTGCACCTGACGTCCGCTCTTGAGGTCGACAATGAGCTTGCGACTCTCGCGTCCCACAGGCCTGCCGATGGTGAGATCGGACCGGCCGCGCAAGAGGATGAGTCCGTCAACGGGCCACTGCGTACTGGATTCGGTGACCGGGCGCGAGCGCGGGTCGAGCGGAGGGAAGCACTCCATGAACTTGGTGACGAGGTCGCACGACTGCGCGCGTAGGTCGGCCTGATCGGCCGCGTCGAGCGTGTCGAGCCAGCCGCCGAGGCCACGCTCTTCGTTGATGAGCCGGCCGATGGCATCGTCGACGAGGTCTACCGGCACGGCATCGCCACGCCAGTTGATGAGCAGTTGGATGGCGCGGTGCGAAACCTGACCCTTTGCCCGAGCGGGTGTCCACTCGAATTCGTCGGGAGCAAGGAAATGAGCCTCGCAATCGAACAGGCTTCCCAACGTGTGCTTGGTGATGAACATGGTGTTGCCGTTCAGCCGATCGGCGAAGTGGGCGAGGGCTTCGTTGGCTTCGTCGCGTAGGCCGGCCACGAACGCCTCGCTGAACACCAGTGGCTCGCCACTCCGGCGCAGCAGCGCGAGCGTGGATTCCTGCGACGGTGTCAGGGGTGGGTGTGCCTGGCCGGAGTCGCTCACGATGGCGACACTATCGAGCACCTGTGACAGCGACGTTGTGCTCGCCCCGAAACCTCTCGCGCACCCCTGTGTCATCCTGCAGACATGCAGTCCGGCACTACCATCGAATTCGCTCAGGCGGCGCGGTCGCTCACGCGTGAGGCGCAGCGGCTCGGCCTCATCGGACCCAGCTATCGCTGCCCGCCGCGCATCGTCGGCGTCGATCGCTCGATCCGTCGCCATGTCTCGGGCGTGGTGGTGTCGGTGAAGCTGCGTGGTCGCCCATGGGCCGCAGTGCTCGCCGACATGATCGAAGGTGTGATCGCCGCGAACCAACTCACGTCGCCGCACGCCGATCGTCTGCGCGCCGAACTCTGGCAGGTGTTGGGTTTCGATGTCACGCCGCTGCGCACGCGGGTGGCGTAGCTGTCGGTGGCCGCGCCTGGTCACGCCACCATCGCGCGAACCAGGTCGCCTTTCGATCGCCAGATGACGGCATCCACCATGTAGTGGTGCAGGTTCAGGAACACGAATAGGGTGGCCGAGAACACCAGTGGCCCACCACCGCTGGCGAATGCCCGATTGAGCGCCTGTGGCCCCCACGTGGTGAGCAGCAAGCCACCGCACGCCGCACCAGCGAAGACCTCGAGCCATCGCGTCAGATTCACCTCACTGTGCTGGGCTCGGGCCACCGCTATTTCCGCCCGATGCGCGCATGTGAGGTACTGCATTGCGTGGAAGACGCCGATCAGTATTCCGAAGCTCGCGTAGCCCACCGGTATGCCGAGCCACAGGAATGCCGCGACATACGGCGCCAGCATCACGCTGGGAGGCCGTCCGCCGTTGCGTCGAGCCACCTGTATGAACACCACGGCGAGCGGTAGTGCGCTGGCAAGGGCGACCACGCGGGTGACATCAAACACCCAGGGCGCAAAGATCTCGGCACCAACGCGATATCTCGCAAAACTGAAACTGTGCCCGCGTGTCAGGATCCGGGCCACACTCATCAGCCACAGCGGATACACCCCATAACGCAGCACCCGAACCTCGTTCACCGTGAGCGAGATCTTTGCGTAGGTGGCGCCGAGTCGGGCGATGCCGTAGGCCTGCTTGATGTAGTGCCACATCGTGAGCAGGTACACCGACGTGATCAGCGCGCTCGTGAGTCCGTTTCTGGAATCCGATCCTGAGGCCAGAGCGACTGCGGTCGTGGTGGCCAGTATGACGATCAAGAACGCGGGGGCGATGAGGAGTGCGAGGGGTCGACTGCGCACCGTGTTGCGGGCGTCGGCATAGGCGAGGTGATACGAGATGCCAAAGTGCATTGCGCTCGCCGTGAGAGCGAACCAGTAGAACGGCCCACTCAGCCCACGCACGGCGATGTTGCGTTGCTCGGCGACTCGGAGCACGACCCAAACGGCGACGGCAAACCAGCCGACCAGCCATCCATCGACGCGGCCCGAGACCAGCGTGCGCGGTCGGTCGAGCGTTGCCGTAGCCATCGTCGAGATACTACTTTAGGTGTGCTACTTTTTGAAGAACTCCTGCGAGCTGTGAAAGCGGTATGTGATGAAGCGCCTCGGCCCCATTCTGGTCATCTTGTTCGGTGCAGTTCTCGCGTTCGGCGGTCTGTCCAGCAGTCCCGTCTCCGTGGGCGCAGGGCCGCCCACGTGCTCCCCCAATGTGAATCCGGGCGTCGTCATCGCGGTAGAGGCCACTCTTCCTCCCTGCGTCCCATGCAGCAACCTTCTGACCGGCCTCGGTGCGACTGTCGACTCAATTCCTTGTGATCCATGCCTGCGACCCGCCGGTGCCAACATTGTTGTCCAGCCGGATCCGTGCGTGCCTCCGTGCGATTCGATTCCTTTCTTTAACGGTACCCAGGTGCCATGTGAGACCACGACCACAATCGCCGCAACCACCACCGTTGCACCCACGACGACCGAGTTCAGTGGATCTGGGGCAAATCTTCCAGCCACCGGCTCCAGGGGTATCAGCGTCACCCTCGTGATAGGCGTTGCACTGATGACCCTGGGTGTCGTTTTGCTCCTGGTTCGCCGGCGCTCGCCATCGGCACCGATCAGCTGAGCCCACACCCACAGCGCCTCCTGCGCTGCCAGTCGCCTAACCTGTGACCACACGTGGCCCGGGTGGCGGAATTGGCAGACGCGGGGGGCTTAAACCCCCCTCCTCGCAAGAGGGTGCGGGTTCGAACCCCGCCCCGGGCACCGCTTCTGAGCAGGTTGTGGATGCGAACGGTTCAGCGCGTGTCGGTGAGCACCGGCAACAGCGCTGCGGCGACCTCGGCAGGGCGCTCCTCGTGTGAAAACAGGCCGGCGCCCGGAATCACGTCGAGATGGGCGTCGGCGAAGGTACCCACCATTTCCCTGGCCCACTTGAGTGGGAAGAACGGGTCCTGATCGCCCCAGACCATCTGGACCGGCACCTCGATGCGCCGATGGATCGCAGCAAGGTCGAGAACATGTTGTTTGTCGAAGCTGCGCAGTAGTTGTATCGCCGCGGCCTGGTGTTTGCGCGACGTGTTCAGTGGCTTCAAGAAGAACTCGTCGAACTGGCCGTCGAGCAGCGACGAGTCCGCAAAAGCATCGCCGAGGACGAAGCCGTTGCGACGTAGACGCGGTCGACCTGCGACCCGGCTGGACCCGGCGCCGGGGAGGTCGATGATGTGACACGTGACGTGGTCGACCAGGTGGGGGAGGAGCGTGCGGAACGTCGCTCCGCTCACGGGCCAACCGTGGACGAAGAGCACGTCTGGCCCGCTGCCAGCGCTTCGGTAGGCGACCTCGCCTGCGCCCACGTCGAGGAACCGAGGGGGCTCCTGGCGGAACAGGTCGGATGCTTCCTGCGCGTTCATTGGAACTCCTTGGCGATGGTTGTAGTGATCACTCCAAAACTAGCTGTAGCGATCACTACAATCAAGTCCTACTGTGCAGGCCGAGCGCAGAATTTGGCCGACGAAAAGTATCAAGACTTGACACTTTCCCTCGGCCAAACGGCTGGGGGTGGGACGCGTGGGTTGGAGTGTCGACTGGTGATGACACTCGTGGCCGAGATGTCAACAACCGCAGACGACTTCTCGGGGATACAACCTGTGTGGACCAACGGCCGCGCACGAGACAGGTGCTTCGATCTGAGATTCAGCGAACAGCTCACCTACCCTGTGAACGATCAGGTAGATCCGACCACAGGAGGTGCGTATGGCTGGTAGGGACGTACTTGACGAGCAGGCTGACCACTCGGCGCTTCGAGCCAAGTATCGCGAGGAGCGCGACAAGCGCCTTCGCGCCGATGGCAACGAGCAGTACATCGAGCCAACGGGACGCTTTTCCCACTTGCTCGATGACCCCTACGTGGCACGCTCCGAGCGTGAGCCGATGCTCGACGAGGTCGACGTGGCCATCATCGGCGGGGGCTTCTCCGGACTCGTCACTGGTGCTCGGCTCAAGCAGGCCGGCGTCACTGACATTCGCATCATCGAGGGCGGCGGCGATTTCGGCGGCGCGTGGTACTGGAATCGCTATCCCGGCGCCATGTGCGACACCGCAGCAATGGTGTACCTGCCGCTGCTCGAAGAGACCGGGCACATGCCCAGCCAGAAGTACGTCTTTGCGCCCGAGATCTTCGGTCACGCGCAGCGCATCGCGCAACACTTCGGGCTCTACGACAACGCCGCGCTGTCCACACAGGTGACCGCACTCGAATGGGACGATCAGTCGTCGCGCTGGATCATCCACACCGATCGGGGTGATCGGATTCGCGCGAGGTTCGTGAGCATGGGCACCGGCCCGCTGCACCGCCCGAAGCTGCCCGGCATCCCCGGCATCGAGACCTTTGGCGGGCGGGCATTCCATACGAGCCGGTGGGAGTACGACTACACGGGCGGCGACCCAGGTGGCTCGCCGATGGTGAACCTGGCCGACAAGCGCGTCGGCATCATCGGTACGGGCGCTACCGCGGTGCAGTGCATCCCCCGTCTCGCGAAAGACGCCGGTGAGTTGTTCGTCTTCCAACGCACGCCATCGTCGATCGATGTCCGCAACAACCACCCCATCGAGCCCGAGTGGTTCCAGACGCTTGAAGCGGGTTGGCAGCACAGGTGGCTGATCAACTTCGCCACGCTGCAGACCGGTGGCTTCGCCGAAGAAGACCTCGTGCACGACGGCTGGACCGACATCTCCAAGCGCATCCGTGATCGGGTCGTGGCCGATCTCGGTGCCGGTGCTGCGTTCACTCCGGCAACCATGCTCAAGGCCTACGAGGACAGCGACGACGAGAAGATGACCGAGATTCGGGCTCGCGTCGATGCTGTCGTGCACGATCACTCCGCCGCCGAGGCACTCAAGCCGTGGTACCGGCAATTGTGCAAGCGGCCGTGCTTTCACGACGAATACCTGCTGGCCTACAACGAACCCGGCACCCATCTGATCGACACCGATGGCAAGGGTGTGGAGCGCATCGACGAGATCGGCGTATGGGTGGCCGGCAAGCACTATGACCTCGATTGTCTGATCTTCGCATCCGGGTTCGAGGTCGGTACCTCCACAGCGCGGCGCGCCGGTTTCGAGACAACGGGTCGCGGTGGCCTCACCCTCTCCGAGCGTTGGGCCGAGGGCATGCAGAGCATGCACGGCATCCACGTGCACGACTTCCCGAACCTGTTCATCGTGGGGCCGAGCCAAGGAGCGAACCTCATCTCGAACATCACCCAGAATCTCACCGAGGCAGGGGAAACAATCGCCGCGATCGTGCGGCACGCGCTCGATGAAGGTGCGACCGAAGTCGAGGTCACCGAGGATGCCGAGCAAGCGTGGGTGGCGATGCTCGAGGGCAGCGAGCGAGCGTTCCTCGGCAATGCCGACTGCACCCCCGGCTACTACAACAACGAGGGTCGCCCGATCGGCCGACGTGAACGGCTCAATGCCAGCGGTTACCCGGCAGGACCGGTGGCGTACTTCGAGTACATCGATGCGTGGCGTACCACTGGCGACTTTCTCGGCCTCGAATTCCGTTGAGTGCACGGCGACCAGCCTGACTGACGAATCGCCTCCGTGGAACTGCCAGTATTGGCGGGTTCGCCAGTACGAAGGAGACAACGAGTGGGTCAGATTCTGGGGCAGTTCTGTATCAACGTCAGCGACCTCGAGCGATCGATCGGCTTCTGGGAGGGTGTGTGCGGGTTGCCGGTGCGTAGCCGCACCGAGATCCCGACAGCGCTCGAAGCTGTCCTGCAAGCCGACGAGGGCGGGTCGCGCCTGCAGCTCGCGCAGCAGCTCACCCAGACGGGACCCATCGACATGGGCACTGCGATGTGGAAGTTGTATCTCAACACCGACGACTGCCACGCGCTCTACGCGAAGTGCATCGCTGCGGGTTGCGAGTCGGTGATGGAGCCCGAGCGACTGGATCGTTGGCCGGTGACCGTTGCGTTCGTGAAGGACTTCGACGGCTACCTGATCGAGCTGATCGAGTACCACGAGGGCACACCCGCCGGCGTGCCGGATCCCGGTTCCACCAACCGGAAGTAGCGCTGTCAGAGGTCGATCGCGGCGGCGGCGAACTGGGCGTTGTAGAGCGTGAAGTATGCGCCGCGCGCGGCGAGCAACTCTGTGTGCGTGCCCTGCTCGACGATGCTGCCCGCGTCCATCACCAAGATCAGATCGGCGTCGCGAATAGTGGACAGACGGTGTGCGATCACGAAGCTGGTGCGCTTCGAGCGCAGTGCGGCCATCGCCTTTTGGATCAACACTTCGGTGCGTGTGTCCACAGAACTGGTTGCCTCGTCGAGGATGAGGATCGCAGGGTCGGCCAAAAAGGCGCGAGCGATGGTGAGGAGCTGCTTCTCGCCGGCGCTCACCGTGCCACCTTCGTCGTCGATGGGTGTGTCGTAGCCGAGCGACAACGAGTGCACGAACCGGTCGACATAGGTAGCCCGCGCGGCCTCAAGAATCTGTTCCTCTGTGGCACCGATCTTGCCGTAGGCGATGTTTTCGCGGATGGTGCCGCTGAACAACCAGGTGTCCTGCAGCACCATGCCCACGTTGGCGCGCAGGTCGTGGCGGGACATCTCGGCGATGTTGGTGCCGTCTAGGCGGATCTCGCCGCCATCGAGTTCGTAGAACCGCATGATGAGGTTCACGAGGGTGGTCTTGCCCGCACCCGTGGGTCCCACGATGGCCACAGTGCGGCCGGGTTCGGCCACGAGTGACAGGTCGGTGATCAGGGGATTGGCAGGGTCGTACGAGAACGACACGTGATCGAACTCCACGCGACCGCGGGTCTCGGGCCGTGGCCCGGTCGGTTCGGGGTCGGGGCTCTGCTCGGGTGCGTCGAGCAACTCGAAGACTCGCTCGGCAGAGGCGATACCCGACTGCAACACGTTGGCCATCGAGGCGAGTTGCGTGAGTGGCTGGGTGAACTGGCGCGAGTATTGGATGAACGCCTGCACATCGCCCAGGCTCATTGCGCCCGACGAGACCCGCAGTCCACCGATCACGGCGATGGCCACAAAGTTGAGGTTGCCGACGAACATCATCGCGGGCTGGATCACCCCGGCAATGAACTGGGCGCCGAAGCTTGCTTGATAAAGCTCATCATTCTTTGCGCTGAAGCGTTGTTCCACTTCGCGCTGGCGACCGAACACCTTCACGAGCGCGTGGCCGGTGAAGGCTTCCTCGATCTGCGCGTTCAGCATTCCGGTGTGTGCCCACTGCGCAATGAAACGCTTCTTCGAACGCTTGGTCACGAAGCGCATGACGTAGATCGACAGCGGGATCGTGATCACAGCGATGAGCGCGAGCGGTGGCGAGATGATGAACATCATGATCACGACGCCGGTGAGCGAAAGGGTGGAGGTGAGCAACATGCTCAGCGACTGTTGGAGGCTTTGGGAGATGTTGTCGATGTCGTTGGTGACGCGGCTGAGCAGGTCGCCACGTGGTTGGCTGTCGACGTAGCGCAACGGCAGTCGGCTGAGCTTGTCCTCGACGTCGGAGCGAAGGTTGAACATGGTGCGCTGTACCACGCCGGCCAACGTGTACGACTGGAGATACGACAGCACTGAGGAACCCACGTACAGAGCGAGCGCGAACAGCAATACGTTGCGCAAGGCGTTGAAGTCGATGCCGCCTGGGCGACCGCGCAGGCCTTTGAAGATGATGTCGGTGCCGCGTCCGAGCACCTTGGGGCCGAGGACCGACAGAGTCACGCTCACCACAGCAAGGGCGAGTACGAAAATCGCGCCGCGACGTTCGGGACGCATGAGCCCGAGCAAGCGCCGGGTCGACCCACCGAAGTCTTTCGACTTCTCAGCGGGCATGCCCATCGTGGCCATTCGCCCGGCCGGGCCCATGTTGCGCAACTCGGCACCGGGGTTGCGCGGCGCAGTGGGATTTGGAGCTTCGTCGCCGGCGTCGCTGGCCTGAGGGTCGGAAACTGATGTGCTCATGCCGCTTCCTCAGCGCTCATCTGCGACGCGACGATCTCGGCGTAGGTAGGGCAGTTGGCCAGCAGTTCGGCATGTGTTCCGAGTCCGACGGTCTCACCATCCTCGAGCACCAAGATCTGATCGGCGTTCTTGATGGTGGACACACGCTGGGCCACGATCACCACGGTCGCGTCGGCGATGTGCGGTGCGAGCGCAGCTCGAAGCCGTGCGTCGGTGGCCAGGTCGAGCGCCGAGAACGAATCATCGAACAGGTAGATTTCGGGTTTACGAACCAGTGCGCGGGCGATAGCGAGACGCTGTCGCTGCCCACCCGACACATTTGATCCGCCCTGCGCGATTGGTGCGTCGAGTCCGCCGGGCATCGCGCTCACGAAGTCGGAGGCCTGTGCGATCTTCAGCGCGTCCCAGAGCTGTTCGTCGGTGGCGTCGGGGTCGGCGAAACGGAGATTGCTCGCCACCGTGCCGGAGAACAGATATGGCTTCTGTGGGACCAGTCCAATGCGCCCCCACAACACGTCAGGATCCAGTTGGCGCACGTCAACGCCGTCGACGAATACCGTGCCCGCCGTGGCATCGAAGAGGCGTGGCACGAGACTGAGCAGAGTGGTCTTGCCCGACCCCGTGCTGCCGATGATGGCCGTCGTTTGACCAGCCGCGGCATGCACAGAAATGCCCGACAGTACCGCCGCTTCAGCACCCGGATAGTGAAAACCCACGTTGCGCAGTTCGAGGGTGCCATGACTCGTCAACGCCGTGATCGGCGTGGCTGCGGTGACCACTGAGGAGTCGGTATCGAGCACTTCGTTGATGCGCTCGGCACACACCGCGGCGCGAGGAATCATTACTGCCATGAACGTGGCCATCATCACGGCCATCAGGATCTGGGCCAAATAGCTGAGGAACGCGATGAGCGCACCGATCTGCATCTCGCCCCGACTGATGCGATGGGCGCCGAACCACAGCACGGCCACGCTCGAGACGTTCAGGATGAGCATCACCGTCGGGAACATGATCGCCTGCAACCGTCCGGCACGGAGCGCAGCATCGGTGACGTCGGCGTTGACCTCGGCAAAGCGCGCGGCCTCGACTGGCTCACGCACGAAGGCGCGCACCACGCGCATGCCGGTGATCTGCTCGCGCAGCACGCGGTTGACGGTGTCGATGCGTTCCTGCATCACGCGGAACTGCGGCACCATGCGCGACACGACCATGCTCACGCAGATGAGCAGCAGCGGCACGCTGACGGCAAGAATCCATGACAGACCGCCGTCTTCGCGCACGGCCATGATGACGCCGCCGAGTGCGGTGATGGGTGCGGCAACGAGCATCGTGCAGGTCATCAGTACGAACATCTGCACCTGCTGCACATCGTTGGTGATGCGCGTGATCAACGACGGCGCCCCGAACTGGCCGACCTCGCGCGCCGAGAAATCGGAGACATGGTGGAAGATGCCACTGCGTACGTCGCGACCGAATCCCATCGAGGCTCGCGAGCCGAAATACACAGCGCCGCATGCACAGATCACCTGCAACAGCGTGACCGCCACCATCACTGCACCGGTGGACCAGATGTAGCCGGTGTCCCCGCGGGCAACGCCTTTGTCGATGATGCTCGCGTTGAGGCTGGGCAGGTAGAGCCCAGCGGTTGCTTGGAACGCCTGCAGCACCAACACCGCGATCAACGCGTTGCGGTATCGCCCGAGATACGAGCGCAGCAGCCGTAACAACATATTTTCTCCAGAACGGGGTGAGCGATGTGCTCATCAGATAGTACGCGGCTGGGGCCGCCAACTCACTGTTCGCCGCACAAGTCTCGGGGTCGTTCTCGTTTCTTGCTGATCCATGGCAGTCTGACGGCATGCGCCGATCAATCGATGACTATCCCTTTGCGGAGGCAGACATGCCAGAAGGCGCGGAGGATGCTGCTCGTGTGTCCTGGGCGGTCGCGATCAGCGACGACTACGACGATGCCGAGCCCCGCGTCGTGCTCACGGTCGAGGAGGTCGGCCATCCGGGGGAGGGCCTGGTCGCGCATCTGCCGGCACATCTCGCGCGGCGGCTGCGCGGTGCGATCCACGACGCCCTGCGCGAGGTCGGCGAGGATCCCGGGCGTTGACCGTCCGACGAATCTCGGCAAATATCGTTGGTGATCGCCGTACACACCCTATTGTTGAGTGAAGTAGTCGGCTTTCATTTTGCTGAGTCTGTGTTCGTTGTCTTGTCCGTTGTCTCTTTGGAGGTTGTCCGTGGGTGTCACCCCGATTGTTGCTGCACCCCGTGATCTCGATGCCGAGCAGCAGCGCGACATCGAGCGCTTCGAGCGGGCCATAGCCCAGTACCTCTCGGGCGAGATCAGCGAGGACGTTTTCCGGGTCATGCGCTTGAACAACGGCATCTACGGGCAGCGCCAGGGTGGCACCAATCAGATGGTGCGCATCAAGCTGCCGGCCGGCACCATCACGCCCGAGCAGATGGACATGATGGGCTTTCTCGCCGAGACATACTCACGCGGATGGGGGCACATCACCACGCGTCAGAACGTGCAGGTGCATTTCGTCGAGCTCACGCAGGTGCCCGAAGTGATGCGTCATCTCGCATCGGTCGGGCTCACCAGCCGCGAGGCCTGCGGCGACACGGTCCGCAACGTGATGGCCTGCCATCTCGCCGGTGCCTGCCCGCACGAGCATCTCGATGTCACCGCGTGGGCCGAGGCAACGTTCCGTCACTTCGTCCGCAACCCGTTGGGCCAGCGCTTGCCGCGCAAGTTCAAGGTGAACTTCAGCGGCTGCAGCACCGACTGCGGGCAGGCGATGTTCAACGACGTCGGTGTCATCGCCACCACACGCACCCTCGACAACGGCGACACCGAAGCCGGCTTCCGCATCTACATTGCGGGTGGCCTGGGTGCCACGCCGCACCCCGCATTGGCGCTCGAGGACTTCACCACACGTGAGGATCTGCTGCCCACCATCGAAGCTGCACTGCGAGTCTTCGAGCAGACGGGCAACCGCGACAACAAGCTCCGCGCCCGGATGAAGTGGGTGGTCGATCAGCTCGGCATCGACGAAGTTCGTCGCCGCGTGATCAAGGTGCGCCACACGCTGCCGGCGTCGTCATCGTGGCCGGGCGGTATTCCCGACGAAGTGCTGAAGGCCGGCGATTCGCCTGCCGGACGCTCGTCGACGGTAGAGGCCACGCAGGTCGGTCAAGGTGTGCGCGTCGAACTCACACCACGCGATCCATACGAGCGCTGGGTGGCCACCAGCGTCATCCGCGGCGCAGCCAACGGATCTGTCTCGGCCGTTGCCTACGCGGTGCTCGGCGATCTCACCACGGCGCAGTTCCGTGCGTTGGCTTCAGTGCAGCGCGAGTTGGGCGCCGATGTTCGCCTCAGCAACCGTCAGAACGTGGTGTTCCGCGGCCTCACCGAGGCGCAATTGCCGGTACTGTACGCCCGGCTCGAAACCATCGGGATGGCCCGTCCAGGCGCGGAGCTGGCACGCGACGTCGTCGCCTGCCCCGGCGCCGACACCTGCAACATTGCCGTCACGCAGTCGCGCGGGTTGGCCAAAGCAATCGGCGAGCGGCTCGAAGAAGAGGGCCTTGCAGAGGTCGGCGGGGTGCGCATCAACATCTCCGGATGCACCAACAGTTGCGGCCAGCATCACGCGTCCGACATCGGCTTCTTCGGCGCCGAGCGCCGTGCCCACGGCAAGGCCGCCCCTGGGTATCAGATGCTGCTCGGTGGCTATGTGGGCGAGGAGCAGATCCACTTCGGCGAGAAGGCACTTCGTCTGCCGGCCAAAGCTGCGCCAGAGGCAGCAGCTCGTGTGGTGCGTCGCTTCGCCGCAGAGCGCTCCGCCGGCGAGGGATTCCGCACGTGGATGGATCGCGTCGGCGGTGCCACGGCGGTTGCCGACGGCTTGCGCGAACTCGACTTTTTTCCCTCACCCGAGGATGCCCCGGAGTTCTATGCCGACTACGACGAGACCGGCCCGTTCGTGGCGGCTGTCGGCGAGTCGGAGTGCGCAGTCTGAGCCCCCTCCTTCAGCCCGCGATCGACGCGATCGACGCGGCCAACGAGCATGACCCCACGCACGTTGTCGTGCGTGGTACGCCGACTCCGCTCGCGTTGGCGCACGGTTGGCTTGCGTCGGAATGGGTTCGCGACCTCCGTCCCGACGCCACCGATGCGCTTGTGCTGGCTGCGCGGGCGCATCATCTGCGTCGCTGGGAGGTGCCTCGCTCAAGCTATCCCGAAGGACGGCCGGCATATCTGCGCTGGCGACGTGATCAGAAGCTGCGCCATGCGCGCGACGTCGAGGTGATCCTGCGCGATGTTGGTTACGGCGATGCCGTGGTCGAGCGCGTGCAGGCGTTGATTCGCCGAGACAACCTCGGCACTGATGCAGATGTGCAGGTGGTCGAAGATGCAGCGTGTCTGGTGTTCATCGAGACGCAGCTCGCAGAGATGGCCCCACGTTTCGAGCGCGAGCACCTGCTCGAGGTGATCCGCAAGACCACCCGCAAGATGAGTCCGGCCGCACTCGAGGCGGTCAGCCGGTTAGCCATCGGCGACGTGGAGCGTGAATTGATCGCCGCCGCGCTGCGCTGACGATGCAGCGTGCACTCAGGGCACAAGACGGCCGGCGACAACCTTCGCGAGGGCGGTGACTGCGGCGGCGCCGGTGTCGTCGGTGGTCGACATCGTGAAGAACGTGTCACCGATTCGCACTCCGACTTCGAAATCGTGGTCGGTCGCATCGAACGAGGAGGTCTTGTCCTCGAGATAGGCCTCGTCGCCGATCGATGGCCGCGTGACCTTACCGAGTTGCGCCAGCGACAGGTCGCTGGCAAAGGCATCCTTCGCGCCGCCCGTACCGATGACGAGCTCCCAGCTGCCGCCGACGTTGTTGTCGAAATTCGTCCACTGACACGCGGTGCTCGACGTGGTCGAGAGATTGAAGTTCTTGCTCGCGTCCTCGCCCGCATGATCCACGGTGAAACCAACAGCGGCGAAGTCCGTGGGGCTGAGCATCGCGCACGCCTTCGAAGAACCGCCCGCCGAACCAGTGTCTGTCGTTAGCGCGTCGGTTGCGACGACGGAACTCTCGGGTGTCTTCTCCGTAGCTGGCGCCGAGGCGGGCGTACTTGTACTGCTCGAACATGCTCCGAGAAGCAGCGCTACCACAGGGCCTAACAAGTACGCACGACGCATACATCAAACGTAGTGCTCGTGCAGCGGCGGGAAGCCGTTGAAGCCCACTGAGCTGTACGTCGTGGTGTACGCGCCGGTGGACAAGATGTCGACCATGTCGCCCTCGGCGAGCGCGAGCGGCAATTCGTAGGCGCTCTTTTCGTAGAGCACGTCGGCCGAATCGCAGGTGGGCCCTGCGAGCACGACAGGTCCGCTGAGCTGGCCGTCGTGTGGAGTGCGCAGGCGGTAGCGGATGGCTTCGTCCATGGTCTCGGCCAGGCCGTGGAACTTGCCGCAGTCGAGATACACCCAACGCTCGCTGTCCTCGGGTGAACGACGCGACACGAGGACGACTTCGCTGCGGAGCACACCAGCATCGGCAACGAGGTACCGACCGGGCTCGACCATGATCTCGGCAATGCCGTCGGGGAACCACTTGGCGATGGCGGCGCGGACGGCGGTGCCATACGCGGTGATCGCCGGCGACGCTTCGCGATACGTGCCGGGGAAACCACCGCCGAGATTCACGAAGGTGGGATTCGCGCCCTGGTTGCGGGCGCGGTCGATGATCTCGGCGACGACCGACAGTGTGTCGTCCCACGCCAGTAGATCGCGCTGTTGCGAGCCCACGTGGAACGAGACGCCCGATTCCATGCCTGCCTCGGCGGCCAGACCGAGCACTCGGACAACGTCGGGTGCCTCAGCGCCGAACTTGCGCGACAGCGGCCAGTCGGCACCGCCGCACTCGTGACGCAAACGAACGCACACCGATGCGCCCGGTGCCTCGGCCGCGACCTTGTCGAGTTCGGCTTCGACGTCGATGGTGAACCGACGCACGCCACATGACGTTGCATACGCGATGTCGCGACGCTTCTTGATCGTGTTTCCGTAGGAGATGTCGTCGGGCTTGGCGCCGGCCTCGAGGCAGCGGTCGATCTCGGCCGGACTGGCAACATCGAACGCCGAACCGAGACGCACTAGGCGCTCGATGATCGCCAGCGCAGGGTTGGCCTTCACGGCGTAGTACACACGGGCTTGAGGGATGGCTTCGACGAGCTGCACATAGCGCTCTTCGACGAGGTCGACATCGACCACCACGAAGGGTGTGGGCACATTCTGATCACGCAAGAAGGCGTCGATCTTCGCGGAAGGAGATGAGATCGTTCGGGTCACGGCTGGCGACCCTACAAACGGCGCGGCCCCCATTGCTACTGGTCATTTCATCAGTCAGCGCGCCTGCCGCGTCAGTCAGTACGGCTGACCGAACAGCCGGTGAAGTGGCGATGCCGTCTACAGAACGATGTCGAGCAACTTGCGCACGAATGCCTTGTCGATTCGCCCGCCCGTGAGCAGGCGGCGATAGATCACCGGCCCGACGAGTGCCTCGATCATCACGGTGCGATCGACGTCGGCAGAGATCTCGCCGCGCTGCGCTCCGCGGCGCAGAATGGCGCGCATCGGCTCCTGGCGCTGCTTGATGTATTCATCGAGCGACACTCGAACCTCGGCGTCGTAACAGGCGGCCTCGATGAGATGGGGCAGCACGTCGGAGCCGTCGTTGGCCGCGAAGCGGTCGATGATGCCGGCGAAGTACGCCTCAAGATCGGCACGCAGGTTGCCGGTATCGGGTACCTCGATCGGCGCGGTGTCAGAGCGCAGCGCCTCGAGCACGAGCGATTCCTTCGAGGTCCACCGGCGGTAGATGGTGGCCTTGCCCACGCCCGCACGCGCCGCAACGGCGTCGATCGACAGACCTGCCACGCCACCTTCACCGAGGATGTCGAGCGTGGCCTGCAAAATGGCGTGATCACACCGAGCATCGCGCGGTCGTCCGGGACGACGAGTTGGTGACGCGTCGTGAGTCGGCGGCGTCGCGGCAGAGAGTTGGCTCACGACCGTGACCTACTCGCCGGCAACGATCGACAGGTCACTGGTGTCGACTTCATCGGCATAGCCGGAAGGTAACAGATCGTGATCGGCGGCTCGTGCAGGCAGATAGCGCCAGACTACGAAAGCAGCGGCGATCACCACGATCGACGCGAGCCGAAGTCCGGAGCTGAGTCCGGTGACAAAGCCGTCCTTGATGGCGTTCGTGAGGCCGGCGGCCTGATCGCCGAGCTGAGCGGCCACTTTCAGTCCGCCACCCAATGATGACCTCGCCTCGTTCAGTGCGGGACCGGTGAGGTTGTAGGTGCTGGCAATGCTGTCGACGTGGCTGGCATAGATGCTCGACACCACGCTGCCGATCAGTGCGACGCCCAGGGCGCCACCCATCTGGCGGGTGGTGTCGTTGACAGCTGAGCCCACGCCGGCCTTCTCGCGGGGGAGTGATCCCATGATCGATTCGGTGGCCGGAGGCATGGTCATGCCGATCCCGGCGGCCATCAGGCAGTAGGGCAGGATCGCCAACACATACGGCGTTTCGCGCTGCACGAGCGAGAGCAACAGCAACGCTGTGGTGACCGTGAAGAGTCCGATGGTAATGACCCGCTTCGATCCGATGCGTTCGACGATGCGCGCCGACAGTGGCGCAACGATCATCATCGACGCGGCGTATGGCACAAGACGCACGCCAGCCTCGAGCGGTGTGTATCCGTGCACGAACTGCCAGTACTGGGTCATCAGGAACAACGAACCGAACATCGCGAAGAAGGTCATCGTGACGGCCATGTTCGCTGCAGCAAAACGAGGGTTCTTGAAGAAACGCATGTCGAGCATCGGGTGATCGGTGTGCAGTTCCCAGGCGATGAACGCCGCGATGGCCAGAACCCCGAGCACAAAGCCGGCAATCACCTGGCTGTCCGACCAGCCGCGCGCGGGCACTTCGATGATGCCGAACAGCAGAGCACCGAGACCGAAGATCGACAGGAGCGAACCGAAGGGATCGAGGCGGCCCTGATTCGGGTCGCGTGACGTGGTCAGCAGGAACGCACCTGCGACCAGGGCGAATATGCCGATCGGCACGTTCACCCAGAACACCGAGCTCCACGAGAAGTGCTTCAACAACAACCCGCCGGTGATCGGCCCAAGAGCTACGCCCACACCCGAGAACCCGGCCCAGATGGCAATGGCTCGTCCGCGCTCTTTCGGGTTGCGGAACACATCGGTGAGGATCGACAGCGTCGCGGGCATGATCAACGCGCCACCGATACCCATGAATGCCCGGGTCACGATCAGTTGCGTTGCCGAGGTTGCCAGAGCAGATGCGACCGAACCGGCCATGAACAACATGATGCCCGCCTGCAGCGCTCCTTTGCGGCCGAAGCGATCGCTCAGGCTGCCGGTGGTGAGCAGCAAACCTGCGAACACGAGGGTGTACGAGTCGATGATCCACTGCACTTGGCTGTTGGTGGCGTTCAGCTCGCGGATGAGCGAGGGGATGGCCACGTTGAGGATGGTGTTGTCCATCACGATGATGGTCATGCTGAGGCACAGCACGCCAAGGACCCACCATCTTCGGGCGTGCACAGCGGGATCGAGGCCGTGCATATCCACGAAGGGTGTCTCAATGACGGTGTTGGCGGCGGTGGTGGCGGTGGAAGTACTCACATCATGCTCTCGATCATTACGAAACTAGACTGTTCCGTATCGTAATGGGCCTGAGGTCGTCACAACGCCGACGACGCGTGTGGCATGTGCCACGCCGTCAGTTCGAACGGCGAAACCGCACCGAGTTCCCTGGCCTGGCCTGTGCCAACGCGTCCAGTCCCTCTTGGCTCACCATCCCCAACACGGGGTAACCCCCCGTGACGCCACAGTCGGGCCCGAGGATCATCGGCCGGCCGTCGCCGGGCAACTGCACGCAGCCGGCAAGCACAGGAAAGCTGGCTATGTCTGAGGCCGGTGCCGCGAGCGCTGGCCCGGCGAGGCGAAAGCCGATGCGGTCACTGCGCGAATCGATGTGCCACTCGGTCTGCAACATTGACTTCCAGCCCGACGCACCCAGAATGTCGTCGTGCGGCCCGGGCGCGATCGTCAGCGTGATCGAGTCGCTGGGTGCCCGTACTGCGGCGATGTCGAGCCACGCTGGTTCGGCCACATGATCGCCGATGGGGAGCATGTCTGTAGCAGCGAGGGGCGCGGGGCCAAGCCCGCCGAGGGTGTCACGCGACCGGCTTCCGAGCACTTCAGCCACGGCCAATCCGCCGCGTACCGCCACGTATGCGCGCATGCCGATCGATGCCTGCGAGAGCGCGAGCACCGATCCTGCAGGTACAGCGAAGGCATGGTTGATGCCCTGAAGCACACCATCGACCGACACCTCCACGAGCGCTCCGGTGACGGCCATGATGCAGGCCTGTGCGGTTCGCAGACGGAGCCCACCGAGCAATACCTCGAGCCCGGCGGCCGTCGGCCCGTTGCCGCACAAACGTTGGGCCAACGCGTGCGACGCCAGATCGGCCGCACCAGCACGGGCAACCCCCTGAGACGCGTGGCTGCCCCTCCCGAGATCCTGCACGAGCGTGAGCATGCCCGGGTCGATGACGACCAGATGGTTCATGTCCGCCCCGCGACGAAGCGAACGTGGTCGCCCGGCTGAACGAGCGATGGCGGATCGTTCTGCTCGTCGAAGAGCACCGCGCCGGTGTGCCCGAGCAGGTGCCAGCCGCCGGGCGAAGCCTGCGGATAGATGCCTGTCTGTTCCGCGGCGATCGCAACCGATCCGGCGGGCACACGCACTCGTGGCGTATCGCGCCGGGGGAGCCACAGCGCCCGATCGAGACCGGCGAGATACGGAAACGCACGCGAGAACCCGAGGCAGATCACGATGTAGTCGGCCCCCGTGTGGCGGGCGATGACTTCCTCGCGAGACATGCCGGTTCGTGACGCAACGTCGTCGAGGTCGTCGCCGTCGTAGGTCACCAATATGTCGAAGTGTCGTTGCGTTGTTCGTGGCACATGGTCGAGCGAGAGCGCGCGCAGCGAGTCCAGCAATTGCGTGATCGGGAGATCTGATGTGACCAGTACCGATCGCCAGCCGGGCCGAGCCTCGGCATCGAGGTCGGAGGTCGTGACAGCGCGACACCACTGGTTCGCCTCGACGCCGTCGTCGAATTCCAAGAGCACGCCGACGTCGCCGAAGCGTCGCCAGCGCAACGGATCAGTCGGCGTCATCCTCGAGGGATTCGATCAGCTGGTCATGGCGTTCGTCCGTTACAGCATCCGCTTCGTCGGCTTCCCAGACCTCGGGCTCTTCCTGCGCGGCGCGGTCGGCCACTGATTCGTCGGTGACATCGGCGTCGGCAAAGGGTATGCCCACGGGCTTGTTCGGCGGGAACTCGACCTCGGCCTCGTCGCTGCCATCGGCCGAGAGACCGATCATCTCGTCGTCGAGGGACTCTGCGTTGTCCTGCTCGTCACCGCTCATGTCCGCACAATAGTCCTGCAGTGGTCGACGTGCCCCGTGCGCTCGCACTACATCCCGACTTCGGCGAAGAGGTCGATCATCGCGCGCCATGAGCGCTCGTCGGTGAGCCGGTCGTACGCGATGCCGGCCATCCCGGCGTCACCAGCATTGGGGTTGGTGAAGCTGTGCTCGGCGCGCCCGTACAGGTTCATCCGCCAATCAATGTCCGCGGCGCGCATCTCGGCTTCGAAGTCGGTGCGTTGCGCGGCGGGAATCAGCGGATCCTCGGTGCCGATGCACACGAGCACCTTGGCCACGATGTTGGCCGCATCCTGGGGCCGTGATGTTCCGAGGCCGGAGTGGAAACCCACCACAGCCTGCAGAGCGGCACCGCTGCGAGCCAGTTCGAGCGCCATCGTGCCACCGAAGCAATAGCCAATTGCCGCAACCCGGCCGGGATTCACCTGCGGTTGCGCGAGCAACACGTCGAGGCCGGCGTGAGCCAGCGCGCGGATACGGTCTGCGTCGCCCATCAACGGTCCGAGGCGGGCCATCATCGCGGCCATGTCGGGCAGTCGCTCGCCGCCACCGTGATAGTCGAGCGCGAACGCGACATAGCCAAGATCGGCGAGACGATCAGCTCGACTACGTGCGTGCTCATCGATACCGGGGCCTTCGTGACATACCAGCACTGCCGGATGCGGCCCGGGGGCATCCGGGACGGCGAGATGGCCCACCATGGTGGCGCCGTCGACGTCGTAGCTGATCACTGATGAAGTTGCCATGGGCAAACTGTAGCGAAGCAGCCCGGTTGCTTCGGCTTCCGGACGTCAGCCCTATCACGCTGTGTCCTACGGTTCGAGGAGCACCCGGCCGAACGCCTGCCGGCTTTCGATGTAACGATGCGCCTGAGCGGCTTCGGCCAGCGGGAACACCTTGTCGGTGACCACCGTGAGTTCGCCTTCGGCGATGCGCTCGATGAGCCGCTCGATCATCGGTCGAGTGCGTTGCGGGTTGATGGCCATCTCGGCGCCAAGGAACACGCCGTGAATCGAACCGTTCTTTTGCATGATCGGCCATACCTCTGGTGGACGTTCCTCACGCCCGGCACGGCCCACCCAACTCACCCGACCCCGATAGGCCAATGAGGCAATGCTGCCCTCGAGCGTCTTGCCGCCGACGGGATCGATCACCAAGTTCACGCCCTTGCCGTCGGTGAGGCGCATGACCTCGGCTGCCACATTCGCGTGTGCGTAGTTGATGCCGTGGTCCAGACCGAATTCGCTGAGCCGGGCCAAGCGTTCGTCGCTCGACGCGGTTGCGAGCACCATCGACGCACCGGCCTGCTTGGCCAACTGGATCGCCGCCAGGCCGACGCCACCGGCGCCCGCCTGGATCAGCACGGTCTCGCCGGGTTGTAGCCCACCGAACTCGAACAGGCAGTCATCGGCCGTACCGAACTCAATGGGGATGCCAGCGGCGTCATGCACCGACATCGAGTCGGGCACCGCGAACGCGGAACCCTCGGGCACGCTCACCAACTCTGCGTGACTGCCGAATGCCATCGTGGCCACCACCTTTTGGCCAACATGCAACAACGTCACGGCTTCGCCGATGGCGATGATCACGCCGGCTGCCTGGTACCCGACGATGTGCGGATTGCTCATCACGGCACCGCCCTGGCGGTTCAGCAGGTCGCCACCCTGAATGCCGATCGCGCCGACGTGCACGAGCACGCTGTTCTTTCGAACGAGCGGATCTGGCACCTCCTCGTAGCGGAACACGTCAGGGCCACCAGTTGCGTAATACACAGCTGCTTTCATGCCTCGACACTACGTGCATACGATGACGCATGGATCACGACGACATGGATCAGCACGCGATGGCTCAGATGCTCGATCACACGCTGCTCACGCCCGAGGCCACCGCGGCGCAGGTGATAGCGCTGTGTGCCGAGGCCATCGACCTCGGGGTCTTCGCCGTGTGCGTGTCGCCTTCGATGGTGTCGGTGGCACGGTCTGCGCTCGATGGCTCGTCTGTGCGGACGGCTTGCGTTGCCGGCTTTCCCTCCGGAGCGCACGAGGGTGCCGCGGTCGCCGCTGAGGCCGCGATCGCAGTTGCCGCGGGGGTCGATGAAGTGGACATGGTCATCGATCTCGGGCGCGCCAAGGCCGGGGATTGGGCAGGGATCGAAGCAGCGATCGCCGCGGTGCGAGCCGAGGTTCCTGCGCCGAAGTTGCTGAAGGTGATTATCGAATCATCCGTGCTGACAGACGATGAGATCGTCTCGGCGTGCGAAGCAGCAGCGCAGGCGAACGCTGATTTCGTGAAGACATCCACGGGCTTTCACCCAACGGGTGGCGCAACCGTCGAGGCCGTACGGCTGATGCGACAAACCGTCGGCCTCGCGCTCGGCGTGAAGGCGTCGGGTGGCGTACGCACTGCCGAGGTTGCGCTGGCGATGATCGACGCCGGAGCATCTCGAATTGGTACATCGTCGTCGGCCGCGATCCTTGCCGCACTGCACTGACGATTCACACGACTCAGGTTCAGGCTCTCAGGATGTCGGCAATCAGAGGCAGCGCTTCCACGGGTTCGTCCGCGATCGAGATCGCTCCCTGCAACGCCTGCAGCGCCGCCGGCAGCCGGCCGGGATCGTCGACATGCAGCTCAAGAATCGGCTCGCCCAGCTCGATGCGGGCTCCGGGCTTGGCGAGGCACACCACGCCTGCGATGGGACTCACGGGGTCCTCTTTGCGTGAGCGTCCGGCACCAAGCCGCCACGCTGCAACGCCGACGCCGAATGCGTCGAGCCGAGTGATGTAGCCGGTCCGCTCGGCTCGCACGACCTCGCGTTGTGTTGCCACGGGGAGCAGCGCTGCCGGATCGCCGCTCTGAGCTCGGATCATCGCGTCCCACACCGACAGTGCGCGGCCGTCGTTGAGCAGCGGCGCTGGGTCCATGTCGATATGTGCAAGTGCAAGCATCTCGCGAGCAAGCGTGAGCGTGATATCGATCAGGTCCGCTGGCCCCCCGCCCGAGAGCGTCTCGACCGATTCGGTCACTTCGATCGCGTTTCCCGCGCTGCGCCCCAGCGGTGTGTCCATACGCGAGAGCACCGCAGTGGTGCGAACTCCATTGGCCGTGCCGATCCGCACCATGGTCTCGGCCAGTTCGCGCGCCTGATCGAGCTGCTTCATGAACGCGCCCGTGCCGAAGGTGACATCGAGTACCAGTGACTCGGTACCTTCGGCGATCTTCTTCGACATGATCGATGATGCAATGAGCGGTATCGACTCCACGGTGCCGGTGACATCGCGCAGCGCGTAGAGCTTGCGGTCCGCGGGTGCAAGACCAGGTCCGGCAGCGCAGATCACCACGCCGATGTCGTGCAGTTGGCGCAACATCTGCACGGGGGTGAGCAACGCCTGCCAACCCGGTATCGCCTCGAGCTTGTCGAGGGTTCCTCCGGTGTGACCCAGCCCTCGCCCTGACAACTGCGGCACGGCGGCACCGCAGGCCGCAACGAGTGGGCACAGCACAAGGCTGGCTTTGTCGCCCACGCCGCCGGTGGAGTGCTTGTCGACAGTGGGCCTACCCACCGACGAGAGATCCATGCGCTCACCGCTGTTGATCATCGCAGAAGTCCAGGTAGCCAACTCGGCAGCGTCCAGACCGCGGAACAGAATGGCCATCAGCATCGCGCTGGCCTGCTCGTCGGCGATGTGGGCGTGCGTGTAGGAATCGATGAACCAACGGATCTCATCGTCGCCGAGTCGGCCGCCATCGCGCTTTGTTCTGATCAGATCGACAACTTGCATCTCATCAGCCTCGCGTACGGATGCGCTCTTCCGGTAGGGCCGTTGGTCGGTATAGCGTCGGGTCCGTGACGTCTCCGGCAACTGCGCGCTCGCTCGACCCTGTTCGCTACGGCATCATCGGCTCGGGGATGATGGGCGGCGAGCACATCCTCGACCTCGTCAAGAACCCCGACGCTTGCGTGGTGGCATTGTCGGATCCGGTCGATACCTCGCTCGAGTGGGGCGTTGCCTGCGCAGGCGAACCTGTCGCCACCTATCGCGACCACCGCGATCTGCTGGCTCGCGACGATCTTGATGCGGTGGTCATTGCGTCTCCCAACTTCACCCACGCCGCGTTGCTCGCCGACGTACTCGATACCGATCTGGCGGTGATGGTGGAGAAGCCGATGTGCACCACGGTGCAGGACTGCCTCGACGTGAAGCGCCGGGCCGAGGGTCGCAGCGCGCTCACATGGGTCGGGTTGGAGTACCGGTACATCCCGGTGGTTTCGGCCCTGCTCGAACAGCTACGTACGGGCGTGTGCGGAACAACCCGGATGGTGTCGATTCGCGAGCACCGGTTTCCGTTTCTGGTGAAGGTGGGCGACTGGAACCGATTCACCGAGAACACCGGTGGAACCCTGGTCGAGAAGTGTTGTCACTTCTTCGATCTCATGCGGCTGGTTGCGGGTGCTGAGCCGACGCGCGTGTTCGCTTCGGGCGCACAGGACGTGAACCATCTCACCGAGGTCTACGACGGGCGCGTGCCCGACATTGTGGACAACGCCTACGTGATCGTCGACTTCGCCAATGGCGTTCGTGGCGCGCTTGATCTGTCGATGTTCGCCGAGGGCGGTCGCTTCGAGCAGGAGATCACCGTGGTCGGTGACCGTGGCAAGTTGGAAACGACCTTCCCCGGCGACGAGGTGTTCGTCGGGCGGCGCCATACTCCGGGAGTCGTCAGCGTTCCGGCGCCGACGCCGGTAGACGTGCCCTACCCCGAGTTCCACGGTGGGTCGTCGTACATCGAGCACGTGCGTTTCATCGATTGCCTGCGCAGCGCAACTGTTGCCGAGGTGACCGTCGACGATGGTCTGTGGTCGGTGGTGATGGGCGCTGCGGCGCACCGCTCGATCGACGAGGGCCGCGTTGTGCACATTGCCGAGTACGGCCTGGGCTGAACCGCTGACCCCTATCGGCCGGCCCTATTATGGGAATGACTCTCATTGTGGGTATCGTGGTCGGGTGATCCGCCTTCGAACTGTTGCCGCGATCGCACTCATCACGAGTGCCTTCGTCGTGGGTTGCTCGAGCGCATCGACCTCGCCCTCGTTCGTGAGTGGCACGGTGAAGGTGGCTGTTGCCTTCTACCCGATCGAGGAAATCGTCCGCTCCGTCGGTGGACCCGGGGTCTCCATCGTCGACCTCGTGCCGCCTGGCGAGTCGGCGCACGACTACGAACCGACGCCGCAGCAGATCACCGATCTGCAGTCAGCAGACATCGTGTTCTACCTGGGGAGCGGCTTTCAGCCGAACGTGGAGAAAGCGATCGCATCACTTCCTTCCCGCGTGCGGCGCGTCGACCTGCTGGTGTCGGTACCACTCATCGCCGTTGACTCCCAACTTGCTGGAGCCGATGGGCAGACCAGCGGTGAGGTACTCGCCAACGGCAAGGATCCACATGTGTGGTTGGATCCGGCAAACATGCAGTTGATGACGACCGAGGTGCAACAGTCGATCGCGGGACTTCCCGGTGCCGACGCCGCATCGCTCGCGTCCGGAGCGGCCGCATACACGGCCACGCTGGTGCGGCTCGATACCGAGTTCTCGGCCGGCCTTGCTCAGTGCAGGTCGAACGTGATCGTCACCAGCCATCGCGCCTTCGGGTATCTCGCCAAGGCGTACGGGCTGCTCCAGATCGCGATCTCGGGAATCTCGCCCACAGAGGAGCCGTCCGCAAAGACGCTCGAAGCTGTCGCGCAGGCCGCCAAGGCGAACAAGGTCACGACCATCTTCTTCGAGAACAACCTGCCGCCCGATCTTGCCAAGACGATCGCCAGTGAAATCGGCGCAACGACCGCCGTGTTGGATCCCGTCGAATCGCTCTCGAGGGATCAGCTCAAGGCCAACGCCGACTACTCGTTGATCATGCAGCAGAACCTGGCCGCGTTGGTGAAGGGGTTGGGCTGCTCATGAGTAGTGCCCCCGTTCTCGAGGTCCGTGACCTTGGCGTCCACTACGGCGACCGTCAGGCGCTTCGCGATGTCAACTTCTCCGTCAGCAGCGGCGAGTTGATCGGGGTCATCGGGCCCAACGGCGCTGGCAAGAGCACGCTGTTCAAGGCCATTTGTGGACTGGTGAACCACGAGGGTTCGGTCGATGTCAACGGCGTGCACTGCCACGACCGAGTCGATCGCATGGACGTTGCTTACATCCCGCAGCGCAGCGACGCGGATCTGTTGTTCCCGATCACCGTCGGTGAACTGGTCGTCGCCGGGCGCCGGCGTTTCGGCCGTTGGTACCAGAGGGCCAACGCCGCCGACCATGCGGCAGCCACCGAGGCGCTGGCTGCAGTCAAGCTGTCGGGCTACGAGGATCGGTCGCTGTCCGAGCTGTCCGGTGGCCAGCTGCAGCGCGCCTACATCGCCCGTGCGCTCACTCAGGAGGCATCGGTGGTGTTGCTCGACGAAGCGCTCAGCGGCGTGGACCAACCCACCACGAACGAGCTGTT
>JANYCT010000033.1 GCA_025360105.1 Actinomycetes bacterium
GCAGCCCGAAGAGTGTGTCGATGATCGGGTTGAAGCGGTCGCCACCGAACAGCGGGTGCGGATGAGTCAGCACGACGCCGCCGACGGGAGCATCGACGCGCATGAGATCAGCTCGTAGCTGAACCCCGTCGAGCGCGTCGATCATCACAGTTTCAATCGGCATCGACCAGACGGTACCGTGCCCGGTCGTGGCCACCGACGAGAAGCTCCCGATCAAGATGCTCAACGATCGGCTGCTCGTCCACATCCCGGACCGCGAGGGTGAACGGCGCTCAATGGGCGGCATCGTGATCCCGGCGACAGCGCAGATCTCGAAGCGATTGGTCTGGGCCGAGGTCGTGGCTCTCGGACAGAACGTGCGCAGTGCCGAAGTCGGTGACCGGGTGCTCTTCAGCCCGGAGGACCGCTACGAGGTCGAGGTCGGTGGCAAGGACTACATCATGCTGCGCGAGCGTGACTTGCACGCCGTTGCAGCGTCGCGCAACGAGAGCAGCACGGGCCTTTACCTGTAGTCCTTCCGGTCGTCCGTCAGCCAATCGGGCGGGGCGCGAGTAGTTCCCACCCGTAACATGGGTCCCATGCCAACCGGAGTGCGCATCGAAGCAACGCCCGAACAACTTGCCGAGGTGACGTTCGATGCCGCCGGCCTTGTTCCTGCCATCGCGCAGGACATCGCCACCAAGGACGTGTTGATGATGGCGTGGATGAACGCCGAGACGCTGCAGATGACCCTCCACGAGGGTCGCATGGTCTACTGGAGCCGCAGTCGCAAAGAGGTGTGGCGCAAGGGTGACACCAGTGGCGACCGCCAGTTCGTGCGCGAGGCGTACTACGACTGCGACGCCGATGTGTTGTTGTTCCTCGTCGAACAAGAGGGCAAGGGCGCGTGTCACACAGGCGCCTACAGCTGCTTTTTCCGCCGCTTCGGAACGCAGGGGTGATCATGGACGACTTCCGCTTACGTCCAACGCGCGACGAATTTCACGCCCTAGCTGCAGAGCACACGGTGCTGCCGGTGTGGACCGAACTTCTGGCCGATCTCGAGACCCCCGTCGCCGCCTATGTCAAATTGGTCGGCGATGGCAACGGCTTCCTGCTCGAGTCCGTCGAACACGCCGAACGTTGGAGTCGCTATTCGTTCGTGGGTCGCTCGCCGCAGGCCTCGATGGTGCTGCGCAACGGTCAGATCACCGTTGAAGGAACTCTGCCGGCGGACACGCCGCTCGATCAGGGCATCCTCGCCGCGATGGAGTCCATCCTCTCCCGCTACAAAGCGCCGTTGTTCCCCGATCTGCCGCCGCTGCAGGGCGGCCTCATGGGCTTCCTCGGCTACGACGTGATCCGCGAGGTCGAGCATCTGCCCAACGTGCCCCACGACGACCGCAACCTTCCCGATGCGGTGATGAGTGTCATTGGTTCGCTGGCAGCCTTCGATCACTGGCGTCAGCGTGTCTACCTCATCGAGAGCGTGCCCGTGCTCGGCATGGATGCAACGCAACTCGACGCGGCATACGACGCCGCCGCCGAACGCGTGGGTCAGGCAGTGGCCGACCTCGCTCGCCCTCTCGCATACGCGCCTGTGCAGCCGCCCGAGGCCGGCGAGCAGCTCCCTGCGATGCGGTCGTCGATGGCCGATGGCGTGTACCAGCAGGCGGTCGAAGTCGCCAAGGAACACATCCTCGCTGGCGACATCTTTCAAGTGGTGTTGTCGCAGCGCTTCGATGTCGACCTTGATGCCGACCCCTTCGATGTCTACCGGGTGTTACGTCAGGTCAATCCCAGCCCGTACATGTACTTCCTGCGCCACCCCGATGTCACGCTCGTGGGGTCATCGCCCGAGCCGATGGTGCAGCTGCTGCACGGCAAAGTCGTGTCGCGACCCATCGCCGGCACGCGCCGGCGCGGTCGCGACGACGAACACGATCGGCGCATGGCTGGCGAACTACGCGAGAACCCCAAGGAAGTTGCCGAGCACATCATGTTGGTCGACCTTGCCCGCAACGACGTGGGGCGCGTTGCCAAGTTCGGCAGCGTGCACGTCGACGAACTGATGACGCTCGAGAAGTACAGCCACGTGATGCACCTCACGTCGCAAGTGTCGGGCGATCTGGTCGACGGCAAAGGACCCATCGACGTGCTCCGCGCGACGCTGCCGGCCGGCACGCTGAGCGGCGCTCCGAAGGTGCGCGCAATGGAGATCATCGACGAGCTCGAACCACTCAAGCGCGGGCCCTACGCCGGTGTTGTCGGCTATGTCGACTTCAGTGGCAACCTCGACACGGCGATTGCCATTCGCACGATGTTCGTCAGCGCGCGTGGCGCCCATCTTCAGGCTGGTGCCGGCATCGTCGCCGACTCAATCCCCGAAGACGAAGACCTCGAATGCTTCAACAAGGCAGCAGCGTTTCTCGCAGCGATCCCGGCGGCCCAGCGGATGACCGCAAAACGCCGCGAGCAGGGAACCAACGCATGAGCCCGTTCTGGTGCGAACAGGCCCGCGATTTCATCGGCGTCTCCGGATCCGACGCGCTCGCGTATCTGCAGAGCCAGATCAGCCAAGACATTCGCGGCCTGTCTGACGGCGGCGCAGCGTACAGCTTCGTCTTGCAACCCATCGGCAAGATCGATGCGCTCGTTCGTATCGTGCGCCACTCGGCCGAGGAGTTCGTGCTCGACACCGACCCCGGCGTCGGCGAGGTCATTGTTGCGCGGCTCAACCGCTTCAAGATTCGCGTGAAGGTCGATATCGCCCCGCTCGCGTTGCGATGCATCGCCGTTCGCAATGCCAATGCCCCGATCGACGGTGCCGTACCTGCATGGGGCTGCGATGATGCCTTTGACACCATCGGCGTATCGCCGCTTTCCCCGGCTGGCATGCGCGAGGGCTCGGCAGTCGAGTTGCTTGCCTCCCGAATCGAAGCCGGATGGCCAGCGATGGGCAGCGAGATCACCGACGTCTCCATCCCTGCCGAGACCGGTGTGGTGGCCGAGTCGGTCAACTTCACCAAGGGCTGTTATCCGGGTCAGGAACTTGTCGAGCGTATGGACAGCCGTGGCTCGCAGGCGCCGCGCTTCGTCCGTCGCGTACGCGGCTCGGGCAGCGCTGAGGTCGGTGACAGCATTCTGCGTGGTTCTGCGGTGGTGGGGCATGTCACGTCGTTGGCGATCAGTGACGACGGCTGGTTGGCGCTCGCGCTGGTGGCCCGTTCGGCGCAACCCGGCGACACCGTGACGGTGCGCGGCAACGAGGTCACGCTTGAGGCTTCGCGCTCATCAGCCCCGACATGAGTCAGAGCGTCAACTGGCGGCAGCGAGCGTATGGCGCAACTGCATCACGTCGGGGCGGCCGCGCAGGTTGGAGAACTCGCGTCGTGTGTCGATGGCCTCTGCGAGGCCCGGCAGATTGGTTCCTACGCTGAACGCGGCGCGTAGCCACTGCACGGCAAGTTCCTCGTCGTGCAACGCCGCCGCACACTGAGCGACGACGACCGCCGGCATGCTGCCGGGGGAGCGGCGGTAGAGATCTGCGGCATAGCGACCTGCCTGCTCGAAGTCGCCAAGCCGCGTGAGCACACTTGCCAGCACGTACTCGCTGTAGGCATTGCCGATAGGGAGGGGCTGGGGCAACAGACCCACGAGTGCACGCAACTCGGCGTCGCTCGCATCGTCGGGCGGCATCCAGTTCGGTGGCTGCACCACGGCGAAGTCGTTCGTGAGCAGACTCGCCGCGTCGTCGAGACGGCCTCTGCGGGCGAGTTCGGCCGCTTTGTACCACGGAGACAGATTCATTCCGGGCGGGAACGCGCCGGGCTTGCCGGTGGTCCACGCATCTCGTTCGGCGCTCGCAGCCCAATGCTGCCATGTGCCGTGCTGATCGAGTCCGGCCTGAGTCTTGCGGTGCTGCAACATCTGCAGTTGCGTGAGCAACGGAAACACGAAGAAGAACGATGTGAACGATCGCCCAGAGGTTGCGAACCAGACGAGCCCGGTTGCGGTGGCGGCAATGCTGAAGTAGAGCATCACTGTGCGGGCACGACCAGGAATGATGGCGTCCAGGCCGGCCATGACGATGTTGCCGCCGTCAAGAGGCAGAATCGGGATGAGATTGACGAGCCCGATGATGGGTCCGGCCCACCACACCGCCAACGCCGGAGCGGTGCGATGCACCTGATCGAAATCGAGTGGGTTCACGCCCATTGCCGACAACAGTGCGACGCCCAAGCCGATCTGCACGGCTGGTCCGGCCACGGAGATGCCGGCTCGTTCCCAACGCTTCAGCGGTCGAGTCGGCACGAACGACGCATAACCCGCCATGAAGTCGAGCGCGATACTCGCCTTGGCTCCGGTTGCCCGCGCAGCGAACGCGTGACCGAGTTCGTGGATGAGCGTGAATACGCCCACGCATCCGGCCAGCCACAGGCCAACTTCGCCCTGATTGACGAAGGCGAACAACGCGAGCAGCATGACGAAGCCGGGGCGGATGTCGACCGGGAAACCGAAGATGCGCAAGCTCGGCGAGGTGCTCATGAAACGATCCTACGAGGGTCGTCGGGTGAAGTGAACGCGGAGCAAGAGTTCCCCCTGATGTCCGGCAACGGCTTTCGCGGGTGGAACTGCTGTCATCGGGTGACCAGGCATAGACTCACTCTCCGTGTCGTACGTCTACGCCTTCTCCCACAAGCATCGTCGCCCCCCCATGGAGTACAAAGATCTCCTCGGTGGAAAGGGCGCCAACCTTGCCGAAATGACCAGTGTGCTGAAGTTGCCGGTACCACCGGGCTTCACCATCAGTACCGATGCGTGCCGTGCGTATATGCGCGGTGGCTGGCCCAACGGTCTCGATGAAGAGATCGCAGCGCAGGTGTTCAAACTGGAACAGGTGATGGGCCGCAAACTCGGCGATCCGTTCGACCCTTTGCTCGTGTCCGTTCGCTCGGGTGCCAAGTTTTCGATGCCCGGCATGATGGACACCGTTCTCAATCTCGGCCTGAACGATGCGAGCGTCCAGGGTCTCGCTCATGTCACGAGCGACGAACGCTTCGCGTACGACAGCTACCGTCGTTTCATTGCGATGTACGGCCGCATCGTGCTCGGGGTCGACGGCGAATTGTTCGACCATCCGCTCGAAGCCGCCAAATCAGCCACCGGCGTGAAGACCGACGCAGAGCTCACGGCGAAGGCGCTCAAGCAATTGTGTAAGGAGTACCAGCAGGTCGTCAAGAAGGCCACGGGCAAGCCGTTCCCGCAGAAGCCGCGCGACCAGTTGCGCGGCGCCGTCGAGGCAGTATTCGCAAGCTGGAACGGTGCTCGTGCGATTGCCTACCGCGTACGCGAACGCATCAGCCATGACCTCGGCACCGCTGTGAACGTGCAAGCCATGGTGTTCGGCAACCGCGACAACAACAGTGGAACCGGTGTCGGCTTCACCCGCAACGCCGCCACGGGCGAGAATAAGCCGTATGGCGACTTTTTGATCAACGCGCAGGGCGAAGATGTGGTTGCGGGCATTCGCAACACCGAAGACCTCGATCACATGAAGTTGCACTTCCCGGTGATCCATCGCGAACTCATGGACATCTTCCACCGTCTCGAGCGCCACTACACCGACATGTGCGATACCGAGTTCACCATCGAGCAGGGCAAGCTGTGGATGCTGCAGACCCGCGTCGGCAAGCGCACAGGCGCTGCCGCACTGCGGATGGCTGTCGACATGACCAAGGGCATTGGCAGGGGAAGCGCGCGCTGGAAGATCAGCCGCACCGAGGCGATTATGCGCGTTGCCGCAGAGCATCTCGATCAGGTGTTGCATCCTCAGTTCGCAGGCCATGGCAAGGTACTCGCCAAGGGCCTCGCCGCGTCGCCAGGTGCCGCAGTGGGCAGGGTGTACTTCACCGCCGATGATGCAGTCGACGCCGACGAGCGTGGCGAGCAGGTCATCCTTGTTCGCAACGAGACCAGCCCCGAAGACGTGCACGGCATGATGATCAGCCAGGGCATCCTTACTGCTCGAGGCGGTCTCGTGAGCCACGCTGCTGTTGTTGCCCGCGGTTGGGGAACCCCGGCCATCGTGGGCGCCGACGCTGTGAAGATTCAGGGCAAGCAGTTCAGCGTTGGCGATGTCGTAGTGAAAGAAGGCGATGTCATCAGCCTCGACGGCACCACTGGCGAAGTGATCGTTGGTGCGATGACGCTCGAAGCAGCAGAGCCGCCGGCGGAGTTCCACACCATCCTCGAATGGGCCGATCAAATTCGCAAGGGCAAGCTCGGTGTGCGCGCCAATGCCGACACCGGCGAAGACGCCACTAATGCACGCAACCTCGGAGCCGAAGGCATTGGATTGTGCCGCACCGAGCACATGTTCTTGGCTCCTGATCGTCTCCCAGTGGTTCGCGAAATGATTCTCGCTGACAACCCCAAAGACGAACTCGCAGCACTCGCCGACCTCGGGCGGGTGCAGCAGATCGACTTCGAGGAGATCCTTTTGGCGATGGACGGTCTGCCCGTCACCATTCGTCTGCTCGATCCGCCCCTTCATGAGTTTCTGCCCTCGGTCGAGGAGTTGCGCATCAAAGAAGCCACCACTGGCCTCAACAAGCGTGAGAAGGCCGAGCTGAAGGCTGCAGAGGATTGGGCCGAGCACAACCCGATGATTGGCACGCGCGGTGTTCGACTGGGAGTCGTCAAGCCCGGGCTGTACGCCATGCAGGTGAAGGCACTGATGGCCGCGGCGGCATCGCTGCGCAAGAAGGGCAAGAATCCCATCGTCGAGGTCATGATCCCCCTCACCGTCACCCGCGAAGAACTTGCACTTGCAAGAAGTTGGGTGCAGACCGAGATCGATCTCGCGGTGAAGGGTATGAAGAACAAGCCCAACGTGACGATCGGGACGATGATCGAGACGCCTCGCGCAGCAATTCGTGCCGACGAGATCGCCGAGGAAGCAGACTTCTTCAGCTTCGGCACCAACGACCTCACCCAGATGGCGTTCGGCTTCAGCCGCGACGACGTCGAGAGCCGAATGATGCCTGCCTACCTCGAGCAGGGGCTGCTCAAGCGCAACCCTTTCGAGACCATCGACAAGGGCGGTGTCGGCGAACTCGTGAAGATGGGTGTCGAGCGCGGCCGGTCCACCAAGAAGGGCCTCAAGATCGGCGTGTGCGGTGAGCACGGCGGCGATCCCGAGAGCATCGCACTGTTCTACGAAGCTGGTCTCGACTACGTGAGCTGCAGCCCGTTTCGAGTTCCCATCGCCCGACTGGCCGCTGCGCAGGCGATCATCAGTTCCTCGGGTTCGAACAAAAAGAGCGACACCAAGTAGCCCATCTGATGCCCGGCCCAGCGATTGGCGCAGTGGTGGCGGATGCGTCGGCAACCACGTTCGCCGACATTCGGGTGCCGATGTGGGCATGGCTCGCGACCCTCGGTTTCATCGCGCTGCTGTTGTTGTTCGACCTCCTCGTACTTCACCGCGTTCCGAAAGTGCTCGGAGCGCGTCGTGCTGCGCTCGAGACTGCAATGTGGGTTGCTATCGGCGTTGCCTTCGGGTTCGTCGTGCTCGCAGGCTTCGGGGGTAAGGCGGGCAGCGAATATTTCAGCGGCTATCTGATTGAATACAGCCTCTCGATCGACAATGTCTTCGTGTGGGCGCTGATCTTCACCTACTTCATCGTGCCCGCCACCTATCAGCATCGGGTGTTGTTCTGGGGCATCTTCGGCGCGCTCGTGCTGCGTGCAGCGTTCATCTTTGCGGGCGTCGCGTTGATCCGACGGTTCGAGTGGATTCTCTACATTTTCGGTGCGTTCCTGCTGTACACCGCCTTCAGACTCTTGCGTCGCGGCAGCGAGCATGTGAACCCTGAGGACAACCTTGCATATCGGGCGGTGAATCGCCTTGTTCCGTCGACCCCCGAACTCGACGGGCAGAAGCTGTTCACCCGTGTGGATCACCGCTTGGTGGCCACTCCGCTGTTCGCCGTGCTGATCCTGGTGGAGACTACTGATGTGCTTTTCGCCGTCGATTCGGTGCCGGCGGTGTTGGCGGTGAGTCGCGAACAGTTCATCGTGTTCACCTCGAATGCTTTTGCCATCCTGGGTTTGCGCGCCCTGTACTTCCTGCTCGCCGATCTCCATACACGTTTCGCATACTTGAAGCAGGGTCTCGCCATCATTTTGGCCTTCGTCGGCGTCAAGATGGTCATCGCCCACTGGTGGGAGATTCCGGGAACGGCATCGCTCGGCGTCATCGCCTTGGTGCTGGCCGCATCGGTGATTGCTTCGATGCAGTCCGGCTCGATGCTGGAAACCGTGGATCGAGTCGACGTAGTCGGCCTCGAGAAGCCCCCTCCGCCGCAGGAACGCTGACGGCGGCCCCGTCGGCCTCGGGTAGCCTCGCCGCAATGGCAATCGTTGACGAGGACATCGAACGGCTTCGTTCCAGCGTGTCGATCGTCGACATCGTGCAGGCCTACGTGGCGCTGCGTAAGGTCGGACGCAACTGGTCGGGATTGTGTCCGTTCCATGCCGAGAAGAGCGCGTCGTTCACCGTACGCGAGGAGATGGGTCGCTATCACTGTTTCGGTTGCGGCGCGTCGGGCGATGTGTTCAAGTTCGTGCAAGAGATCGAGCACACCGACTTCGTCGGGGCGGTGGAGCAGCTCGCCACCAAGGCCGGAATCCAACTGCGCTACACATCGGGCGGCGAGAGCAAGGAGCGGCTCCGCCGCAAACAGTTGATCGAGGCGATGGACAAAGCGGTGGACTGGTATCACCATCGGCTGCTCACGTCGCCCGATGCACGCGAAGCGCGCGAGTACCTGCGCCGACGCGGCCTCGCCGGTGATGTCGCGCGCAGCTTCAAGCTCGGCTGGGCCCCCGATGACTGGGATGCAATGAGCCGCGAGCTCGGTGTTGCACCCGATCTGTTGCGCGATACCGGGCTGGCCTTCACCAACAAGCGAGATCGTATGCAGGATTCGTTTCGTGCTCGCGTCCTGTTCCCCATCTTCTCCGACACAGGCGACCCGTTGGCCTTCGGCGGTCGCATCTTGCCCGGCTCGCCAGATCCGGCGAAGTACAAGAACTCACCCGAGACGGTCGTCTATTCGAAGAGTCGCACGCTCTACGGGCTCAACTGGGCCAAGGCCGACATCGTGACCCACGATCAGGTCGTCGTGTGCGAGGGATACACCGACGTGATCGGCTTCCACCGTGCGGGCGTGAAACGCGCCGTGGCCACCTGCGGCACAGCGCTCACCGAGCAGCATGTGCAGATCCTGAAGCGATTCGCGAGCCGGGTGGTGTTGGCCTTCGATGCCGACAAGGCTGGGCAGGGTGCCGCCGAGCGCTTCTACGAGTGGGAGCAGAAATACCAGGTGCGCGTCGAGGTTGCCCGCTTCCCCGATGGCAAGGACCCTGGCGATCTCAGCCTCACCGACCCGGAAGCCCTCGTGGCGGCCATTGACACAGCGTTGCCATTTCTCGGTTTCCGTTTGCAGCGGGTGCTCGCTGGTAAGACGATGCGATCACCGGAGGAACGCGCACGCCTTGCCGAGCAGGCCATGGCTGTGGTGAACGAACACCCTGATGTGAACGTACGCAAGCTCTATGCCGGCCAGGTCGCCAGCCACACCGGTTTGCCCATTAATGACCTCGTTCGTCTCGCAGAGCAACCCAAACTCAAGCCGGTTGTAAGGGTCGCCCCGGTGCGTCATGTTGGCGCTGCAGAGAACGGCGAATTCGTGGCGGTTGCGCTGCTCCTGCAGCGATGGGATGACATTGCGCCGTGGTTGATGGAAGAGCTGTTTGCGGCCGATGTGAACCGACGCGCGTTCGCTGCACTGGCCGCTACCGGAGGCGTGCTCGACGTGGCGCTGCAGGCTGCCGATCCCGAGGCGCGTGAAGTGTTGGAGCGCGCCGCTGTTGCCGACCTTGATGCCGATCCGGAGATTGAGGCATTCAATCTCATCTCCGCAGCCGTGCGACGCGAGCTCGGTCAGCGGTTGCGCATCACCGACTCCGACGAGATTCGCGAGGACAGCGAAGCCCGTGTTCAACTCGAACAACTCTCCTCACGCGGTTCACCCCAGATAGCCGGCGAGTGGTTGCTAGGGTGGCTGAAGCGCCGAACTGGGGAACGTGGGTGACGTTGAGCGACTCGAATGCCGATACTGAGACCATTCCTGTACAGCCGCCCGTACCGGGTGTCGATGCGCTTCAGTGGCATGCCTTGGTTTCCATCGGTACCGAAGCCGGATCCGTGCACGCAGACGATGTCACCAAGGTGGTGCTCGACATCGAACTCACGCCAGCCGTACTCGAGCTGCTCACCGAAGACCTCGCCGGTCGCGGCATCAACATCGACGACACCGTCGATGAGGTCATCGACGACACACCCACCGGTGGGATTCCGATGGTGGTGGTGCCGGAAGAAGGCGACGACGAAGCCGGCAAGTTGCTCGGGCGGCGCCGCCGGCGCGCGGTGCGTATGGCCGAAAAGTACGAAACTGGTCCCACTGGCGACACGGTGCGCATGTACCTCAAAGAGATCGGACGGGTCGGGTTGCTCAGCGGCGACGAGGAGCGGCGCATGGCCAAGGCCATCGAGTCCGGCAACTTCGCCGCTACCGAGATCGATGAACGTGCGGACACGCTCGATGCGGCCGAGCGGCGGCGGTTGCTGCGCATTGTCGAAGACGGCCAGACCGCCAAGAGTGACCTGATCCAAGCGAACCTTCGTCTTGTGGTCAGCATCGCCAAGCGTTACAGCGGGCGCGGCATGCTCTTTTTGGACCTCATCCAAGAAGGCAACCTCGGGCTCATGCGCGCGGTCGACAAGTTCGACTACACCAAGGGCTTCAAGTTCAGTACGTATGCCACGTGGTGGATCCGCCAAGCCATCACTCGCTCCATCGCCGACCAGGCGCGCACCATTCGCATCCCTGTGCACATGGTCGAGAGCATGAACCGCGTTCTGCGCACGCAGCGTCAGATGCATCAAGAACTCGAGCGTGAGCCGTCGCTCGACGAGCTCGCCGAGCGATGCGAAATGCCGGTCGAACGGGTGCGCGACATCTTGCGAATTTCGCAGGACCCGCTCTCACTCGATTCGCCTGTCGGCGAGGAAGAAGACTCGAACCTTGCCGACTTCATCCAAGATGCATCCGTCGATGCGCCCGACGATGCAGCTGCCAAGAAGATGCTCATCGCAGCTGTCGACGAAGCCTTGGGCGAACTCTCCGAGCGCGAGCAGGAGATCGTTCGGATGCGCTTCGGACTCGACGACGGGCAGGCCCGCACCCTCGAAGAGGTGGGCCGCGAGTTCGGTGTCACCCGCGAACGCGTCCGTCAGATCGAGGCCAAGACACTGGCCAAGCTACGTCATCCACAGCGCAGCCAGAAGCTAAAGGAATTTCTCGACGTCGAGTAGGCTACGGGTTCGTCGAAACGCCGCGCCGACCCCGGAATCACTGTGGAAATCAGGGGCCGCACTGCTAATCTCAGCGTGCCTTTCCGAGATAGCTCAGTTGGCAGAGCAGCTGACTGTTAATCAGCGGGTCGCAGGTTCGAGCCCTGCTCTCGGAGCCATGCGGGGTCCGTATTCACGGGCCCCGTTTGCATATCCGGACGCTGCCGCATGTCGGCATCGCTCGGCACGGGGTGGTAGCTCAGTGGTTAGAGCAGGGGACTCATAATCCCTTGGTCGTGGGTTCGATACCCACCCGCCCCACTACGTCTAGCTGGCATGATTCAACCTTTCAGCCGATTGTTCAGTGTCGTATCCAAGAAATCCAAAACAGATCCAAGATGTTGGCGGATGTTTCCACCATGGTCAAGCTGCGGAGTGCGCCAGGGATGAGGGAGCGAGCGCCCGAAGTGTGGGAGCTCGTGGTCCACGCCGGCCGTGATCCGGTCACGGGAAAGCATCGCCAAGTGAGCCGTACGTTTCGTGGCGGTTTGCGCGATGCGAAGAAGGCGAGGGCCGAGCTGATCGTCGAGGCGACGAAAGGTCGGCACACCGGGTCGCGGGCCACGGTCGACGATTTGTTCGCAGACTGGATCGTCGAGCTGCAGCGCAAGGGCCGCTCGCCGAACACCGTGCGCGGCTACGAACTGGTCTATCGGCGCAACATCCAGCCCACGCTCGGCACCAGGCCTGTGACGAAGGTGACGATGAAGATGCTGACCGACCTCTATGGCGCACATCAGCGGCGCGGCCTCTCGCCGCGAAGCGTGTACCAGATCCACGCGTGCCTCTCATCGATGTTCACCCAGGTCTGCCGGTGGGGTTGGCGCGATTCCAACCCGGCGCAGTGGGCCGAGCCGCCATCGATCCCGAACATCGAGCCGGTGGTTCCAACGCCCGACGAGGTGCGAGCGCTGATCGATGAAGCCGAGCGTGGCAAACGCCCGGAGATGGCACGGGCAATCTTGGTCGCGGCAACGACCGGGTTGCGGCGGGCCGAGCTGTGTGCGCTGCGTCGTACGCGCGATGTCGACTTCGAGGGAGGGCTGCTGCGCGTGTCGGCCTCGACCACCTCGACTTCCACTACCTGCGCAAGTTCATGGAGACCTACGGCCAGGAGATGGGCTTCAGCATCACCCAAGTCGCGATGCGAGCCGGCCACGACCCGAGCATCGCCGGCAAGCACTACAGCGGGCGAGTGACCGAGACCGACAAGGCACTGGCGACAGCGGTGGCTTCATTGATCAAACCAAAGTAGGTCGCGTTCGTGTCGTAGCGTTCAGCTCGTGAGCAACACCGCATGCGTTCGTCAAGCCGGTCGTGTCGATGACGCGAGTGTCGTCGGCGACAGCCTTATCGGGCGACTAGCGAAGTTGCAGCGCAGTAGAGTTGCCTCGTGGATCTGACCTCGTTGATTGATGTGAGACCGGACGTCCGCGGCGGCAAGCCGTGTTTCGTCGGGACGCGCATCACGGTCTACGACGTGTTGGAGTATCTGGCGTCGGGGATGACCACCGATGAGGTAGTTGCCGACTTCCCCGAGTTGACGACGGACCATGTTCGGGCAGCCCTTGCGTTCGCTGCGATGCGTGAGCATCGTCTTGCCGCACCGGCGTGAAGCTGCTCCTTGACCAGAACCTGTCACGCATGCTGGTTCGCCGGCTGTGGAATGAATACCCCGAGAGCGTGCATGTCGCCGAAGTCGGTCCCGACACTGCCGCGGATCGGGACATATGGGAGTACGCAGGCGAGCAGGGCTACGTCATCGTGTCCAAGGACAGCGATTTCCGTCAGCTCGCCTTGCTCTTCGGACCTCCGCCACACGTCGTGTGGCTTCGGGCCGGCAATGTTTCGACAGGAGTGATCGAGGCGCTGCTGAGGCGGAACGTCGCACGCCTTCAGGGGTTCGCTGCGTCGGACGAGGAATCGTTGCTCGTACTTTCGCCCGTCGGCTGATCGGCGGCGGTCCGACGCTGATGGCTGCTGGTCTCGATTGCGGAGACCTACGGATCGATCTCGATGGGGTCCGTGCAACCGTCGAGAGCGAAGCCTTGGACTGCGTCCGGGCGGAGTCCGCTACACACGTAGTGGCGCAAGGGGCGTCGGATTCGCGGCCGAGATTCGGCAGGAAGACATCGACGCTGCGATCTGTATTGGTTCGATAGACGATGAAGTCCGGCGAGCCCGGCGTCGCCCCAGCCTCGTAAGCGGAGAGCTCAGCGGCACGTCCGCTAGCACTGGCCTCAGCGAGGCAGGTGCGCCCTTGCCCAGGCACGTCGCCGGCCATCTCGAGTGAGAAGTCGAGGCCACAGTCTTCGTACGGTTCTCGGAACGCGAACAGGTCTGGGACCGGCGACTGCAGAGCCGTTTCCGTCTCTGCGATCGAGCAGCCCTCGCCAGGAGCGAATGACGCAGTGAGGAACACATCGGCTCCCGCGGCGACGTCGACCTGCAAGTTGCATTGGTCGGTGATGGCATCGAGGGAGCCGCAGTTTCCATCGCAGGGCCGCTGATACGACTCGACGTCGTACGTGCCGATGGGGAGATCGAGATCGACAACCGGCAGGATCGGATTGATCGCTTGGAACTCCCGATTGGCCACCTCGAGGCCACTCGCATCCCGCACAGTAAGGAACGAAACCTGGCCCTCGGTGTAGCAGCATGAGGTCTGATGCTGGGTGATCCTCAGGTGCCCAGTCACTGCGGTGGTTGTTGTGGTCGGCGGCTCGGTCAAGGGACTCGACGCCGTGACGCTTGACTGAGGCGCATCTACTGAAGAACTCGGCGAACCGCAGCCGGCGAGAGCCAGCAGGACAATTGCGATTGACCAGACCAGTCCTTTGCGCATTCGACTGCCTCCACATTGTCGCAACCAAGACGGCAGCGACGTCCACTCAGATTCCGACCTTATATCCCGCTCGGTCAAGGCTCGCGTGTCGCTGCCACACGCTGACCACCTGGCGTCGGGATGGCCCCCGACGACAGACGAAGTTGCGGACCAGCCGACACAAGGCGACGTCCTGCGCCAGAAGGTGCCACGCGCCACCCACTTCCTTTGGGGCGTATCGCTGCGCTTTGAGGAAACGTGCCTCTGTAAATAGCCGACGATGTGTGGTCGCGGGTGTGGTCGAGTGTGCTGCACCCGGTACTTCTCGAGGGTGGGGTAGTCGTCGGCCGCAGTGGGCGTCACGAAAGCCAGTTTCGGGAGGCATGAGTTGTTGTGAGTAGATCGACAAAAAGTCCGAACTCGCCGGCTCCACCTGACTTCCTGACCGTCGAGGAGGCGTCACGGATCGCCCGCATCGCCGCCCGGACTACTGGACGACTCGCCGGCCGTAGACAAACAGGGCGGTCGATCAACCGGGACAACCGAGGACCTCGTCGGTCACGAGGTCGAGGGCGACGTACCGACCAGGGCACCAGCTGAGGCTCGGTCGTTGCACTTCCATGCGGCTCGGCGACTCTGCGTTGAGTGCCCGTCAGGCGCAAGCGCAGGCGATACGCAGCGACAGGAGGCATAACGAACCGCCCGACCTTTGCTAGCGGTGCCGCTGCGCTTCGTCGAACTTCACCTCTGTAGATGTCCGACGATGTGTGGTCGAGGGTGTGGTCGGGTGTGCGGTGCCTGGTACTTGTCGAGGTTCGTGTGGTCGTTGCCCGACTGGGGCGGCACGAAATTCTTTCGGGAGGCATGAGTTGTTGTGAGGGCATCGACGACAAATCCGGAATCGACAGCACCACCCGGCTTCGTGACCCTGGAAGAGGCGGCACGGATCGCCCGCATCGGGCGCACAACCGCCCACGACATTGCCCGCGAGTACGAGACCACAGCCGGCGCGCACGGGCTGCCCGTCGTGAGATTCGGCAAACAGCTGCGTGTTCCGCGCTATCGGCTCGAGGACTGGCTTGGTGGCCCAATCACGTGGCCTATCGCCGATCACGACACACCCGTCGCGTCACCAGTTGCGTCACCAGACACGTCGATCACGCCCGTCGCGTCAGCCGCACGCGTTACCCGTCGCGCCACCCGGCCAAGCGGTCAGAACACCCTGCCGTTCTCTGCGTGACCACGATGACCGAACGTCTCTTCTCCCGGACCCCCGGCTTTTCTTTGACAGACGAGTGAAGGGACTGTCGAGGCCACGGGCGGCGCACGGATCGTGTGCTTTGAGGTGTCACCGGCATCCAATGGGAAAGCGTCGGTCGACGAAAAGGCCATGGCCCATCTAGTGCAATTGTCTCTTTACACGCCGTGCGGACAGTCGTGATCTTGAAGCGGCCGGTTCCCGCGGTTCTGCGTGGCGAGGCATTCGGTTCTGGGTGTCAGATATCGCGCTGGCGGAGCGAGAACGCGGATGCGGCGAGTCCGATGACGACCCAGGCGATGAGCACGGTGAATCCGGCCCAGGTGCTGAGGGTGTAGGGGAGGTGCAGGCCGGAGACGAAGCTGCGGCCCGCTTCGCTGGGGAAGTATTGGGCGATGTCTTTGCCCCAGTTGCCGAGCACGTTCCCGAAGATCCCGGGTAGGACGAGGATGATCGCGAAGTAGGTGACGAGCGCACCGGGGGTGTTGCGGACAAGCCATCCGCAGGATGCGCCGATGACGCCGATGCACACGAGATAGAAGCCGGTGCCCAGGACAAGGCGGAGTACGCCCGGGTCGCCGAGGGAGTAGCTGGTGCGGGTGCGGCTGATGATGCCTTGGCCGGCGACGAACGCGATCACGCAGCTTGGGAGGATGGTGATGGACGTGGCGGTGACGAAGACGACGAACTTGGCGAGAAGCACTGGGATCCGTCGTGGAACCGCAGCCATGGTGGAGCGGATCATGCCGGTGCTGTACTCCGCGGACACGAACAGCACACCGAGCGATCCGAGCAGGAGTTGGCCGAGGTAGTAGCCCTGCAGCACGGCTGAGGCGACGATGTCTTCAGGGTCAAGCGACGGGCTGATCTTGCGGGTGTTCCATCCGACGATCATGCCGATTGCGACCATGCCGATTGCTGCACCGGCGAGCATGAACGCGCCCGAGCGGAGGGAGCGGAACTTGACCCATTCCGACGCGATCGCGCTGTGCAACGTAACGGGTTGTGATTCGACGGCGCGGTGACGTATTGGTGGGCTGGCCGGGGCCGTGACGCTCATTGTTGTTCCCAGCCGCTCGTGTTGTGGGTGCGGAAGTCGACGGCTTGTTCGGTGAGCACCATGTAGGCCTCTTCAAGCGAGCCGGCCTGCGTGGCGAGCTCGAACAGCGTGATCTGCGCAGCGGCTGCGGCGATGCCGATGTCGTCGCTGGTCAGGCCTTCGAGCTCGAAGGTTCCCTCATCGACGATGTCGATCATGGTCGCGTGTGGACGCAGGATGTCGGCAAGGCGACCGGCTTCGGGTGAGCGCACGCGTACCACGCTGGCTCCGGCACTGGCAATGAAATCGGCCATCGACTGGTCCCGTAACAGCCGACCGCGACCGATGACGATCACGTGGTCGGCGGTGAGTGCCATTTCGCTCATCAGGTGCGACGACAAGAACACGGTGCGCCCCTCGTCTGCAAAGCCGCGCAGCAGATTGCGGATCCAGCGCACACCGTCGGGATCGAGGCCGTTGACCGGTTCGTCGAGGATGAGCACGTCCGGATCGGCGATCAACGCCGATGCGATGCCGAGGCGTTGACCCATCCCTAACGAGAAAGCACCGACTCGCTTTGTAGCGACGTCGGACAGGCCGACCATGTCGATCACTTCGTCGACGCGTGCGGCTCCAATGCCCGCAGTCGCCGCCATGGCAAGGAGGTGGTTGCGCGCAGAGCGCCCCGGGTGTACGCCGCGTGCCTCCAATAACGCGCCGACCTCCTGTAACGGGCGTGCGTGCTCGGAGAACGCGCGACCGTTCACAGTGATCGTGCCCTTCGTGGGGGCGTCGAGACCAAGGATCATCCGCATCGTGGTTGACTTGCCAGCGCCATTCGGTCCGAGAAACCCAGTGACCAGACCGGGCCGGACGATGAATGACAGGTCGTCGACGGCGACCTTGTCGGCATAGCGCTTCGTCACATGCTGTGCCTCAATCACCACCGCACCGTACTGAGCAATTGGGAGTGATACGCGGTCGTGGAAGTGGATCGCGGATGTGCGGTGGTAACCGCTGATGGGATTACCCAGAGTTTACCGTTGGTGCCGCGACCGGGTGACGGGTCTCCCTCATAATCGGTGGGTTCCCGAATCTGGAGGTTTGCCCGTGAGTGTCCACTCGTCGATGTTGCATCCGTCGCCTGAACTGCGCGCGAAGCTGAGCAAAGTCCCAGAGGTCTCGTTGTATTTCTGGGTGATCAAGGTGCTGTGCACCACGGTGGGTGAAACGTTCGCCGACTTCATCAACGGCAAGCTCGGCGACAATCTGACCACCACTACGGCCGTCATGGGCTCGCTGCTGATCGTCGCGTTGATCGTGCAGTTCCGCGTGCCCGAGTACATCCCTGCGGTGTACTGGGTTGCGGTCGTATTGATCAGCGTGGTCGGCACGTTGATCACCGACAACATGGTCGAGCACTTCAATGTGACGCTTACGACGAGCACGATCGTGTTCGCGATCTTGATGTTCGCTTCGTTCGCGGTGTGGTACATCAGTGAGCGGACGTTGTCGATCCATTCGATTCACAGCCACAAGCGTGAGGCGTTCTATTGGACCGCGATCCTGTTCACTTTCGCTTTGGGCACCGCCGCCGGCGACCTTGTCGCCGAGCAGTACAGCCTTGGCTACTTCAAGTCCGTGCTTTTGTACGCGGCGATCATCTCGATCATCGCGATCGCACATCTGAAGTTCAAGCTGAACGCAATTTTCGCCTTCTGGGCTGCATACGTGATCACGAGGCCGTTGGGTGCATCGATCGGCGATCTCCTGTCGCAGCCGCGCACGGTGAGCCCGGACGATCCCACCGCCCAGAAGGGCCTCGGTCTTGGGACCACTGTGACGAGCCTGATCTTCCTCGTGGCAATCGCTGTGGTAGTGGTCATCATGACGCAGCAGCAGAAGCGTCACCCGGTGCTCGTCGACGACGCCGCGTAGCGCGGATGAGCGACGGTGTATCGATGCTTCAATGGTGAGATGTTGAGTTCGTCCTCGCCGACACGGCGAAGAGTCGTGTTGGTCGAGGACGACGAATCCGTTGGTGCGTCCATCGTCGATTCGCTTTCGACGTATGGCTACATGGTCGAGTGGTGCCGCACAGGCGAGGAAGCCACCGCAATGCTGAACTCGACAACGCCGGACCTGGTACTGCTCGACGCAGGGCTGCCTGACATCGACGGGTTCGCGCTGTGCCGTTGGCTCCGCGACCGCGACAACGAGCTAGCGATCGTGCTCGTGACTGCCCGCGATGCTGAGATCGACATCGTCGTCGGTCTCGACGCGGGCGCGAGCGATTACATCACCAAGCCATTCTCCATGAACGTTTTGCTCGCGAGGGTTCGTGCTCACCTGCGGCCCCTCGATCACGTCGACCCCATGCAACGTCTCATGCTGGGTCGCCTCGTGGTCGACCCCTCGGCTTACACCGTGGAAGTCGATGGTGCGTCCGTGCCACTTCGACCACGCGAGTTCGAACTGCTGCTGCTGCTCGCACGCGAGGCGGACAAGGTGGTGTCACGGGAACGGCTGTTGGCCGAGGTGTGGGACCTTCATTGGGAGAGTTCGACCAAGACACTGGACATGCATGTGCTTGGGTTGCGTCGCAAGCTCGGTGACGCAATCGAGATCACTGCGGTGCGAGGTGTCGGCTTTCGGTTGGCGGCGGCGTGAGACGTCGAATCGTCGAGGCGATCGTAGGGGTCGCTGCGTTGCTTCTCCTCGCATTGGGTATCCCGCTTGCGATCGCTGTTGACCATTCAGTGCTCGCGTCCGAAGTGGTGGAGCTGCAAGCCGTCGCGGCCCGCACACTCGCCGAAATCGACGTACCGATCGACCCTCAACAGCTGCAGCGGACCCACGCCGAAAGCGATTCCCCACCTCCGTTCGACGTCTATGACGCAGGCGGCAACCTAGTGTTCGGGCAGGGACCCACTACGGCCGACGACGCAACCCGGCGGGCGCTCGCCGGCGAGACGGTATCGACAACCGACGGGAGGATCGTCGTCATCACCCCGATCATCGACCGCACCACGGAACGAGTTGCCGGTGCGCTCCGGCTCACCGAATCGCTGTCTGGAGCGAATCGGCGAGTTCGGTTCGCGTTGCTGATCATGGCTGCGAGTGGGCTTGTCGCATTGGGGCTGGGATGGCTGGTGGCCAACAGGTTGGCGCGGCGGTTGACTCAACCACTCGCCGACCTTGCCGCCGCTGCCGCCGCAACGACGGGCGATGGCGGTCCGGTTGTCACGACATCGGTCACCGGTGTCGCAGAGATCGACACACTGACCGAGGCGCTCGACGCAAACGCGCAACGGGTCAGTGACGCGCTCGCACGCGAACGTCGCTTCAGCGCCGACGTGTCTCACCAATTGCGAACACCCCTCACTGCGATCAGGTTGCGGGTCGACGCGGCGCGAGCGAACGATGATGCGAGCCAACTCGTCGGAGTACTCGACGATCTGGGTCGCATCGAGAGCACCGTCGATCACCTCCTCGCCTTCGCTCGCGACGAGATGCAACCTCGAGCGTCCGTGCGTCTCGACGAACTCGCCACAACGGCGACTGCTCGGTGGCGAGATCGCTTCCACGCCGCCAACCGCGAGCTCTCATTGCGCGTCGACTTTGGTCTCGGCGCGACAGGAACCTCAGCATCGGTGAGCCAGGTGCTAGATGTGCTTTTGGAAAATGCGATCCGACACGGCCGCGGTGCCGTGATTGTCGCAACTCGACGGATACCCGGAGGCGCAGCAGTCGATGTCGCGGACGAAGGCGATGCGCTCGACCCGACGTCGAGCGAGCGAATCTTTCGGCGTGGTGAGGGCACGGGCACCGGCATTGGCCTGGCGTTGGCCCGATCGCTCGTCGAAGCCGACGGAGGTCGTTTGGTGCTCTCCCACCAGAACCCGACCACCTTCTCGCTCATTCTTCTCGACCGCGAAGACGACACGCCGGTGGCTCAACTCTGAACGTCCCCCGTCGGGTTCGTCGTCGGCGTACGCTTCGGGCTTTCGACTGCCGGGGGTTACTGCGCGCCGGAATTTACTGAACCCTTACCGTTGACGATCCCTCAATATGTCCTGTCCGTCATAGATTCGTAACGTGAGTGTCATGTATGGGTTCGAGCCCAGCGGTAAGTGGTCGTCCCGGCCCCGCCCGGCACGGCCGTCGTCGCTGCGTCTGGTTCTTCGCTGGTTCACCGTGTTGTGTCTCCCGTTCGTCGTGATGTCTGGGCTGTCTTATCTCGACGCCCTTCGCGCGCCCGGCAATCTGAGCATCATCGAGCGCTCTGTCGAGTGGTTGCGCGGGCATCACTTCGGCGACACCGTCTCCGGTGCCGAGGCGTGGTATTACTCACACAACCAACCAGCCCGCGGCGGGACGTTGTCATCACTTCCGCACCAGCCATCGGTCGCTGCGATGACTCCGACCAATCCCGCCGATCCGTCGGGCATCGCCCCGCTCGCATTGAATCCACTGCCGGGAGAGGGTGCTTGGCAGCCGCTCGGCGATCCTGTCAACGGTGCCCCGGCGATGGCGGTGGCGTACTTGCGTCCCGACAGCCTGCACGGAACCGTGCTCGCCGGCGTGGTTCGTATCGATCAGCAGCTGGCCAAATTCGCACTTGTCCCAGGGCTACAAGAACCGGGCAACGGCCCGTGGCCCGCACAGGATCAACTCGGTGCCAGCGGAGTGGATCAATTACTCGCCGGATTCAACTCAGGGTTTCGTATCGCCGACGCGAACGGAGGGTTCGCGCTCGGCGGCCGCCAGTCGGGAACACTTCGTGACGGGGCGGCCACCGTTGTGATTGGTGCTGATGGAACGCTCAATGTCGGGGCGTGGAACGCCGAGGTGTCGGCAAACGACCACCCGGTCGCCGTACGACAGAACCTGGACCTGATCGTCGACGGAGCAAACCTGACCCCCGGCCTCGACAGCAACGCCGGAGACCGTTGGGGTCGCACCGTTGGCAATGAGCTCTACGTGTGGCGCTCCGGGCTGGGCATTGACACGCAGGGGCGCATCCTCTATGTCGCATCCAGTGGGTTGACGGTTCAGACGCTCGCCGATCTGCTCCATCGGGCGGGGGCCGTGAGAGCGATGGAACTCGATATCAACCACTCGTGGGTCAGCTTCAATAGCTTCCACCACAGCTCAGGTTCAGTACCGGTTGGTACCAAGTTGCTCGACGGGATGTCGAAGTCCGAACAGCGATACCTCACAACAGACTCTCGAGATTTCTTCGCCGTTGTCGCACGGCAACCGCTGGCTTCCTCGTGAGTCGAAGCCAGACCGTGGTGGAGATTGCGGTTGCGGCCCTCGGCGTGTTCGCAGTATTCGCAATGGGCGGCGGATGGCCAGCTTGTGTTTTGATTCTGTTCGCTGCAGGAGGAATGGCCATCTGGATCAGACGCCGTGCCAGATGATGCAGTGCAGGATTTCCGCGTGCTGAAGGCATCTATACCCGCCATCCACGCAGGAAGCCAGGGCGCCGCGCCACCCTTCGGGCGACAGCGCCATTGCCGGGCCGGCAGCGCCAAGAAAAGCAATTCCACGACGAGTGTGGCAATGTGCGCACCATCGGCGGAGGTACTGCTGGGGTCAGCCATCACCGGAATGGGGCTGAGCTCGACACCAATCCCAGCACTGAGTCACTGACCGTATACGACGGTCATCGCCTGCGAAGTTCCTCTCAACGCAATCCGAAAGTGGCAAGCCGACGGCTTCAGTGTCGAGCACGAGGTCCCGCCACTGAAGCCGTCCTGCATCGTTAGTGGTTTGCCCCGCCGCCGGCGTCTTCGAGTTGACGCATGACAGCATCGAGGTTGAACGATGCGGGCTTCTGGCGCGGCGGGTACTGCACGAATCCGGCAATCTGCGCAGCGACAGCGCCCTGCATCTTGTAGATCACCCACAGATGGTCGATCATCCAGTCCCAGTAGGTGTTGGAGTTGTCGTCGGCCCGCTCGAACGGGTCCTGGCGAAGGTTGAAGATCTTCGGCGCTCGCAATGAAACGAACGGTTCCAACCATGCCATGAGCCGAGTTGCCCGCTGCTCCATCAGCACGACCTTGTAGTCGTCCATGCGGATCGCGATGATGTCGCCGTCGTCGCTGATGTAGAAGAAGAAGTTGCGCGGGCTCTCGTTCACCTCGCCAGTGAGATACGGGAGCATGTTGTACCCGTCGATGCGTACGTTGAAGCTCTTGTCGCCGGCTGTGTGACCCGCCTCGAGTTTGGCGACAATGTCGGGCTCGCCCGCAGCAGCAAGCAGCGTGGGCAGGACGTCTTGATGGCAGACGATGCCATTCGCAACGCTTCCGGCAGGGATGTGCCCCGGCCAACGGAAGAACGCAGGGACACGCCACCCGCCTTCCCAGTTGGTGTTCTTCTCTGACCGGAACGGCGTGATGCCGGCATCGGGCCAGCTGTTGTAGTGCGGTCCGTTGTCGGTGGAATACATCACGATGGTGTTGTCGGCGATACCCAATTCGTCGAGCTTGTCGAGCATCGTGCCGACGTGCTCGTCATGCGCGACCATCACGTCGTTGTACTCGCCGTGGCCGCCGCTCTTACCCAGGTGCTTCTCGGCGGGATGAGTGCGGAAGTGCATGGCTGTACTGGTCCACCACAGGAAGAATGGCTTCTCAGCGGCATGGGCTTCATCGATGAAACGTAAGGCTCGCTCGGTGACTTCATCGTCGATGGTCTCCATGCGCTTCTTGGTGAGCGGGCCGGTGTCGGTGATGGTCTGACCGCCCCTGCCGTCGGCCTTACAGTGCAGCACACCGCGGGGGCCGTAGCGCTTCTTGAACTCGGGGTCCTTCGGGTAATCGGGATGCTCGGGTTCTTCTTCGGCATTCAGGTGATACAGGTTGCCGAAGAACTCGTCGAAGCCATGCAGCGTGGGAAGGAACTCGTCCTTGTCGCCGAGGTGGTTCTTGCCGAACTGGCCGGTGACGTAACCCAGCGGCTTGAGCAGTTCAGCGATCGTGGGGTCTTGCTTCTGGAGGCCGACGTCGGCGCCGGGCATTCCCACCTTGGTGAGGCCGGTACGGATGGGGTTCTGCCCGGTGATGAACGCCGCGCGCCCGGCGGTGCAGCTCTGCTGCGCGTAGTAGTCGGTGAAGGCGACGCCTTCGTTTGCGACTCGGTCGATGTTGGGCGTGCGATAGCCCATCTGCCCGCGGCTGTTGTAGCTGATGTTCCACCAGCCAATGTCGTCGCCCCACAGGATAAGGATGTTCGGTTGCTTCGTAGCCATGGTTTCCTCCCACAACGGTCTGTACGACGATTATCCCCCAATCCCACCAGCGCACGTCACCCGCATGGGGTGAATTCTTAACGATCCGAGATGAGTGATCCGGCTGACGCTGACGCGACGTTCGCTGAATCTGGGAAATTGTAGGGGCCCGAGTGCGAGTCCGAGTTGGCGGCTGCCGCCGCTCGGGGGGCTATGTTCCTGCCGTGCACATTCTGCAAACTGAGATGATCGGCTTAGCGCTGGCCACGGTCATATCGCCAATCGTTTTCATCTCGATGTTCCTGATGCTCGGGACGGTGCATCCGATACGAAATGGTTGGTTCTTTTTGCTGGGACTCATCTGTGCTGTTGCTGTCACGACATTGATCGCTGCGTTCGTTCTGAACAAAACTGTGCAAGCTGCGAGCGACACCACCCAGCAGACGATCTCGTGGTTCGGACTCGCGATGGGATTCTTCGAACTCGGTCTCGGTCTGTGGTTGAAGTTCAAGGGCCAACCACCAGGGCAGGTAGAGATGCCCAAATTTGCGACCAAACTCGACACCATGAAGGTGCCGATGGTCTTCGCGATCGGCATTCTGGTGCCTACCTTCCCCGCCGCAGTGTCGGCGGGGGTCATTCTGGTGAACACAAACGCTGGCGACGGACAGCGGGCGCTGGCCGAGGCGATCTATCTGTTGGTGTGCGCAGTGATGGTGGGGGCGCCGTTGATCTACGTGCAGGTGCGCGGCGAGCCAGCGCGTGACAGGGTTCGCGGGATGTGCGATTGGTTGGTGCAACGCAGTTCCACCGTGGGTGCCTGGATCCTGATCGTTGTAGGCATCTACTTGATTCTGCAAGCACTCCCGCCGCTCGTCTGAGCGGCAGATTTGGGCAGCGACTGCCTAGCCGGACGTGATGGATACGCCAGCACCGATGTGGGCACGATCAGCCGCGGCGCGCCCCGCGTACCAGCCGGCGGCGTTGACCCGTCGGACCGGCGCCGCGACCACTCTGGGAAAACACTCGGAGAATGCTTCGTCAACTGCAGCCAGGCGGTCGGCAAGGATCGGAACGAGTGCCGAGCCGTACTGCTGCTCCGCGTCGGCAGACGCGTATTCCCTGGTGGCCTCGAGACGTTCGCCGATGCGGTCAGCGAACGCGATGAGGAATGCCCGCCGGAACGACGGCGTGCGTAACCGCGAATCGGCTGCGGTGGCGTCGGTGGATGCCCGCGTGGCCTGAACGAGGAGTGACGTGAAGAGCATGTCGGTGAGTTGTAGGTCGACCGGAAACCCCATGACCGTGGCAATGCCGAGGCCGGGCGCCCAAATGCAACGCGCGCTGTTGACCGTAGCGATGACCGACAGTAAGCCGGCCTTTTCGTCGGCGTAGGGACTTTCGATGTGGACCCGCCGTGATTCGATGCCGGCAGTGCGCGACCCGCCGGATGCCATCGCTGCAGAAGCCAGCACCGCGGCGTCGATTGAATAGCGCGTCATCATCTCTTGCGCTTTGGCCGTGAAGGTTTCGGCCTCGGCCTCGAACGTGGTGGCCTCAGCCTTGGCGAGCAGTGCACGAATGAGCTTGAGCGCCTTGGCGTCGATTTCGCCGGTGAGCGCCTGCGGGGAGGGCATCACGCCACGGTTGCTGGCGCCCCAGGAGCTGGGGATGGGCATGAGCACCAATTGCGGCGGTGCGGTGATGAGTACCCCGAGGACCTGCAAAGCGATGGCGAACATCTCGTCAGGGTCGAGCTTCTCGGCGCGAGCCCAGTTCGCAACCGGCTGATCGTGGCCGCCGACAATGGCGTCACGCTCGGTGTCGTAAACCCCGAGGTCGTCGAGTTGGGCCAGCCAAGCGTGCGGCGCCCTGTGCACTGCATCGGTGCTGCGCGCGTGGTGGGCAAGGAGGGCTACGGCAAGACGGGCGGATCGTGCGGTGCCGTTGCGCTTGACGACGTGTGCGATGTCGGCGGGCTGCCACCCGGCTTTACATAACTCGTCGACCCCGCGTTGTAGCTGCAGGGCCATGAGCTGGCTCGGCCGGGGTGACGACTCGGCACCCGCGGCGGTCTCGAGACCGACGAGGATGTCGGTGGTCGTCGCGAACCGGGACTTGTGTTCGTCGCGACCGAAGGCGAAGTATGCGCCGACTGTGACGAGTTGGGCGATGTCTGCTTCGCTGACGGTCTGTGGGGTGCGGGACTGGCTGGGCGCGCCGTCCGAGCGCTGATGTTGCATCGAGCGACGTTGTTGTGCCGCCCGGCGCTTCTGGCTGTTCTTTCCCATCGCCACAGTGTGCCAAGGGGGTGTCGCAGCGCAACGGGTAGACGATCAGCTGGTGCCGTTGGCGTCCTCGTCGAGGTACCGGTCGAGCAGTTGATGGAACAACTGACCGCCACCTTCGTTGCGTCCAAAGAGCACCTCGCTCTTGGCTGCGGCGGCAAGGGCGCGCTGCAGGCGGATGCCCGTGTAGTAGTCCTCGGTGCGCACCACCATCTCGAAGAACGCAGCGCGATGCTCGGCGTCGGTGCGTTCCGCTTCGGTTGGTTCGTCGGCCACGAAGTAGCTCTGGATCGTGGTCGACGAACCCGGCGACGTGCCGGGGAAGAGCTGGCTGACCAGCCCGCCGCTGTGGTTCCCCGCAAACGAGATATGCGGGAAGATGGTCCACACCCCACCGCACATCACGTCGAGGTCCCACTCGTCCTCGGGCACATCGCGCAACGCGAGCAGCCTCGGATCGGGTGAGGTCATCCGCTGATGTGGGCCCCACGCGCGGTAGATGGGCTTGTTGCTGATCTCGGTGCCGAACGTGGCCCGGTGCAGAAACGGCAAGTGATAGAAGTCGAGGTAACCGTCGTAGGCCACCTTCCAGTTGGGGCCTTCGATGCTCTTCTGCGAGATCAGCTGCCAGTCGCCGAATCCGAAGTAGTCGAGCAACTGGTCGTACCCGCAGAGGTAGTCATCGATATCGATCGGTGTGCCTGGCGTGAGCACTACGAACACGAGTCCAGCACGTTCGGCGCAGGGGAGTGGCGTAAGGCCGAGGCACGCGATGTCGATATCGCCGAAGAACTCGCGATCAGTCACCCCGACCAGTTCGCCAGAACCGTTGTAGGTCCAGTTGTGATACGGGCACGCAAAGCGGCGGGCGACACCTGAACCATCGGGCACCACCACAGCGCCACGGTGGCTGCAACTGTTGACGAATGCGCTGATTGCTCCGTCGCTACCGCGAGTCATGAGCACCGGCGTTTCCATCACGGTCATCGCCTTGTACGAGCCGGGCTCGCGCAACTCGCCACCGAGGGCGAGCATCAGCGGCAGCCGCCGGAAGAGATTGACCTCGCGCTGCCAGCGCGCCGGATCGAGGTAGTTCGCAACGGGCACGCGGTAGACGTCATCGCTCTGCGACGGGGTATTGCCGGCTTCGACGTGCGCGATGTTCTCGCGAGCCATGTCGATGAACTCGTGCCTGTTCACGAATAGCCACGATAGAAGGTGAGATCGTCGCGCCCCATCATCAGGACCTTGTGGTCGTGCATGTTGACGACGTCGGCCCAACGCTCGCGCACGGTCTCGATGGTCAGCTCGTTTCCGGCATCGAGGCCGGGAACCCCCACCGTGGCGACGCGTGCGACTCGTCCGCCTCCTGTGCTGATGAGCTCACCCGTGCACGGCGCGCTCGGATGACACAACAGCGCAGCCGCCGGCGAACACAGATGCGGCGGGAAGTTGTGCTCCATCCACTGGCGTGTGTCTTCGTTGGGGTTCAACGACGCGGCTCGCGTGTAGCCCATCGGCAGGATCGCATTGACGGTGATGTTGTGTGGCGCGCCTTCGACCGACAGGGCGCGGGTGAGCCCCCAGAGCCCGGCTTTGGCCATCGAGTACACCGGCATACCTGCAGCGCCCATCGAGCTTCCCGACGAGGTGAACACGATGCGACCGCCGCCTGCGGCGACCATGATCGGCCATGCGGCGCGGGCGGCATAGAACGAACCGAGCAGGTGCGAGTCGACGATCTTGTGGAGCGCTTCGTCGTCGATCGTGTCGATTTCTCCGGTGGGTCCGCCGTTGCCTGCGTTGTTCAGCAGTGCGTCGAGTCGACCGTGCTGCTCCAGAGTGCGGTTTACGAGTTCGGCCGCCTCGACGGGATTGGCAACCGAAGCGATGTGAGCCACGGCGGTGCCGCCCGCCGCGACGATGTCGGCAACCGTACGGTCGGCGTGTGTCTGCGATACGTCGTTCACGACGACGGTTGCGCCCCGCGCGCCGAGTAACAGTGCGTGCTCGCGGCCGATGCCGCGCGCCGCGCCCGTGACGATGACAACCTGGCCATCGAAGCGGATGGTATCGCTCATGCTCGAGCCACCTTCAGAATGCGTTCCGCGACCTTGCGATTCACGGGCGTGACCGACAACCGGCTGCCCTTTTGCAGGATCATCAAGTCGTCTTCGGCGAAGGTGTCGCGCAGTGTGTCGATGGAGATGTAGGTGGCGAACTTCTCGACGAAACGCACCTTCACGGTCTGCCAACGCGGTTCCGCGCGTGTGCTCTTCGGGTCGAAGTACTTCGAGTCCGGATCGAACTGTGTGGGATCCACGACATTGGCGGCGGTGACGCGACACAGTCCGGCGATGCCCGGCGGTTGCGCCTTCGAGTGGTAGAAGAACGCAAGGTCGTCCACCTCTGCCGTGCGCAAGTAGTTGCGCGCCTGATAGTTGCGGACGCCATCCCACACCGTTGTGCGAGCACGCTTGAGGTGGTCGATGCCGAATGACTCGGGTTCGGACTTGAAGAGCCAGTACTGCATGCGAGACCAAATCTAGTGCAGCCGTCTGTCGATGTCGGGAGGCGCGGCGAGTAGGTTTCGCCGGATGAGCGATCGACCAGTTGCAGTCGTCACGGGCGCGAGCAGGGGCATCGGTAGGGCCACGGCCATTGGCTTCGCCCGGGCGGGTTACGACGTGGTCATCACCGCTCGCAGCACGACGTCATCGTCGGTTGCGTTTGCCGGAACCACTCGGATCGACCCCGATGCAGGAGCAGCGTTGGCCGGCGGCTTGCCCGAGGTTGCGGCGGCTGTCGAGGCTTACGGGGTTCGCTGCATATGCGTTGCGATGGATCTCATTGATCGCGACTCTGTTCTCGCAGCGGCGCAAGCGAGCATCGCAGCATTCGGACGAGTGGATGTCTATGTGAACAACGCGATCTATCAGGGGCCGGGCATCAACGACTCGGCCACGGCCATCACAATCGACCTTGTCGACCGTGTGGTGTCGGCCGACGCGATCACCCCGCTGTTGTTCGTGCAGGCGGTGCTCGACGGCATGATCACTCGGGGGAGTGGTGTGATCATCCACCTCACCTCTGGCGCGGCCACGCTCGCACCGCGGGCACCGTTTGGCCGTGGTGGCTGGGGCCTGGCTTATGCGATCGCCAAGGGTGGCGCACATCGGATGGTGGGCGTACTCCACGCCGAACTCGCTGCGAGCGGTATTCGTGCCTACAACCTCAACCCCGGACACGTCGTCACCGAGGTCGGCCGCGCCCGTGCTGCTCGCGTCGGTACAGAGGCCACCGGCCAGTCGCCCGAGATTCCCGCTGCAGCTGCGGTGTGGCTGGCTGCGGAGACCGAGCAAACTCGGGCGTTGGCGGGCACCGACGTGGTTGCGCGCGACATCGTGCGCCTTCACAACCTTGTGGCCGAAAGCTGAGGGCTATTCCTCGTTCTGCTCGATTGCATCGAGGAATGAATCAACGTCGTCATCCTCGCCGCCGACGAGCCAGATGACCACACCCTCGTCACCTTCGTCCTCCCAGGGGAGCACGCCCTCGACTGAGTATCGATCGACCGTGATGTCTTCGTTGTCGTCGTCGACCGGAGCGACCACAGCAAGTTCCACCTCGGCGTCGGGTGGCTGATCTCGCAGAATGTCAATCAGTTCTCGCACACGCATAATTGCTGCCTTTCCTCGTGCCCTTGAGTCTTGCCGATGAGTCAGGGTTCATCCAACCACGTCGGTGCTTGTTCGAGCAGAAACAGGCTGACGTCCTTGCAACGGTCGAGTGTGGCACACAACGGTTCATCGAGGCTGGAGTACACATCGGCGAGCTCGATCGACAGCCGGGCGACGATGGACAGGCTGCGCTCGGGAGCGTCGGTGACGCTGGCGAACGAGTCGATGGCCGACACTTCGACGGGAAGGTCGATGCCGCCGACGCCGGCGAGTTCGGTGGCGAGGATCAGGAGATCGGGAGGATGCACGAGCGGTGGAAGGGTCCAGGTGAAGTGCACGGGGAAGGCGAAGCCCGACGGCGGTTGGTCGTCGGGATCTTCCATCTTCATGACTTCATCCTCGAAGCCCAGCAGGGCGCGGGGATCGACCTCGAGCGAGAGGTGGAGGTCGATGGGGCCGCTGCACGCTTCTTCAGGGTGTAAGTCCACCTCCCACAACTGACGCAGCGAGTAGGTCTCCACAAAGTGCCGTTCGTCGTGCACATGGAAGCCATGGTCGATGGCGTGACTCTTCACATCGGCGATGAAACCGGCAACATCGATGACAGCCAACATGGACCTTTCTGCAGTGAATCAACTCAACAAACCGTGCTCTGACACTACCCTGCAGTCGATGTATCAAGACGTGCTCGCGTTGTTTGCGTCGATCGCTGATGCTGTGGGAGAGAGCCTTCGTGAGGTCAGCGATTGGGGGCCCTCTGGGCTGCGCGATGGCCAGTATGGGGCCGACCTCGTGGCGGATCGCATTGTGCTTGAAGCCTTGGCCGAGGCTGGGCTCAGTGCGCTGTCTGAAGAGAGCGGGCTCACCGTGCGCGGCGGCGATGCGATGGTGATCGTTGACCCACTCGACGGTTCCACCAACGCCAGCCATGGCGTGCCCTGGTATGCCACGTCGCTCTGTCTGGCCGACGAGCACGGCGCCGCAGTCGGCCTGGTGCGCAATCAGGCGAGCGGCGTCACGTACACGGCGGTGCGTGGCGGGGGAGCGTGGTGCGGGTCGGTGCAGCTTTCCGCGTCGCCATGCGAAGACCTGGCTGACGCATTCATCGGTCTGAGCGGTCTGCCACCTCGCCACCTCGGTTGGCGACAGTTTCGCGCGTTCGGCGCGGTGGCGCTCGATCTGTGTCTCGTCGCGTCAGGAGGCCTCGATGGCTTCATCGATTGCAGCGTCGACGCGCACGGGGTGTGGGACTACGCGGCTGGGGTCCTGATCTGCCACGAGGCTGGTGCCAGCGTGGTCGATGCGCAGGGTCGTGATCTATTGGTGCGCGATCCGGCGCTGAGGCGCACGCCAGTTGCCGCAGCAAGACCCGAGTTGCTGGCTCAAATGCTTGCCGTTCGCACGACCTTTGCCTAACCGACCGCGGCGCGGCGTTGGCCCTCGCTCCACAATCGGGTCAGGCTCGGGTGGCGGAGTTTTCCGAGCGCTCGACCTTCGATCTGACGGATCCGCTCACGAGTGAGCGCGAAGGTTTCGCCAAGCTCCGCAAGTGTCTGCGGCTCGAGTCCGATTCCAAAGCGGGCCGAAAGGACTGCTCGCTCTCGCTCGCTGAGCCGCGCAAGTTGCACATGCAACGACTGCCGCTCCAGCGCGACCGCAGCTGCATCGTACGGGGCGATGGCATCGTCATCCTCGACCATGTCGCCCAGGACCGTGTAACCGTCATCGCTGAGTGGGCTCGACAGCGACATGATGTCGCAGCGATGTTGGCGAACAAGGGTGATGCGCTCGGCACCGATGCCGGTGTCGGCCGCAACTTCGTCACTGGTGGGTTGCCGATCGAGTTCGTCCCACAACTTGGCGGTGCTCTGGTCGATCAGGCTGTATTGCTCGCGAACATGCGATGGAACGCGGATGGTGCGTGACGTGTCGTTGACTGCGCGACCGATCGCCTGACGGATCCACCATGTGGCGTAGGTGCTGAACTTGAAGCCCTTGGTGTGATCGAACTTCTCGACGGCCTTCATCAATCCGACGTTGCCCTCTTGGATCAGATCGAGCAAGAGCAGGCCACGCCCCTCGAACCGCTTGGCGACGCTCACGACCAAGCGGAGGTTGCTCTGGATGAACGTGCGCCGCGCATCGGCGGCGACCCCTACCGCGGCCTCTAGTTCTGCGCGGGCACGAGGGCTGAGTCGCCGCGGGGCCTTGAGTCGCTCCTCGGCGTCGCGGCCAATGGCAATCCGGCCGGCCAGCGTGCGTTCGTCGTCAGCAGAGAGCAACGGGTGCGCTCCGATTTCATCGAGGTAGCGGCGAAGTATTTCGTCACTACCTGAGTCACGAGTGCGCGGTGCCATTGCGCCGAACCGTAGTTGTCGATGCGATCGATTCCGCGGATGTCGGTTCGCTCGGGGGTGGTGGCGCAGTAGGCTGCGTACTCCGTTCGCGGGCGCATAGCTCAGTTGGTAGAGCACTGCCCTTACAAGGCAATGGTCGGGGGTTCGAGTCCCTCTGCGCCCACTCGTTGCTGTCGATGTCACAACGCGTACCGTGGTCAGCGTCGGGTTCGAAGGACGACGGAAGGGGTGGCGTCAGGCTGAAGTATTGCGGCCGAGGTTCGTTTGGTCGCCGGTTTCTGGGCTGCTCAGATCCGATGGTCTGCGTTACCCGTCGTCCGCCGCTTGGGGTGATATCATTCACGGCATGACTGATATCCTCATTCGCGATGTACCCGACGACGTCGTCGCAGCGCTTGACGCCAACGCACAACGTGCCGGCGTCACACGCGCCGAGTACCTGCGCCGGGTGCTCGCCGATCAGCAAGGACCGGCGCTGACGCGCGACCATCTGGACCGTTTCGCCCAGCGCACCGCAGATTTGAGTGATCCTACGGTGATGACAGCCGCATGGGGGTGACCAGCTGGCTCATCGACAAATCAGCCCTCACCCGTATCAACACCGCAAGCGACGAGTGGCTGTCACGCATCCAATGCGGCCTGGTGAGGATCTCAACGGTCACCTTGCTCGAGATCGGCTTCTCGACACGCAACGGCGCCGAACACCGTGCGACGCTCGGTGAGCCGCCGGTGTCGTCGATGAACGTTGAACACCTCACGCCGGCAATCGAAGCTCGTGCCATCGAGATTCAGAGGCTGCTGGCAGACCGTGGCCAGCATCGAGCGCCGTCGATTCCCGATCTGCTGATCGCTGCGACCGCAGAGATCGCACGACTCACCGTGTTGCACGTCGACAAAGACTTCGACCTGATTGCCGCGATCACCGGCCAACCCATCGAACGCCTCGACGTCTGACGATCGGGGTCACCTGTCGTCGTGGTCGTCCGTCAGCGCGACATGGCACTCGACCCAACACAGCAACGCGTCATGGTGGATTGGACCCGCTCAGATCGGCACCTGAACCGATGGTCGGCTGGACGCGAGGGGTCAATGTCGAAGGCTGAGGCCGTGCAGTCTTGTGGCGGCGGTGCCGTACTGGCCCAACTGGTAGCAGGCTGCGCCAGCCGGCGAGAACGTGAATGGTTCGAACGGTTCGGCGAGCATCTTGTCGAGATAGTCGCGTGATGCGACTCCTGTGGTCACATGCGGGCTGAACTGTTCGCCGGTCGAGGCGGGAACGAAGTGTGTGACGTACTCGATGAGCATTGGGTCGATGACGGGGTCCGCCGGCGTCGTGACGAAGGCGTCGGAGTTGCCGGTGGTTACCGTGTAGCGGGCGAGGCCATCGATCAGGTCCTGTTGCAGCTGGCGGAGTGTCGAGTTCGGCTTGGCGACGATGCCTGCAAGGCCGAGGTCTCCGCTCGGGATGTAGTAGTAGGTGTAGGCCTCGAGGCGCAGGCCCAAGACATCGACGCAAGCGATCGATTGCTCGGCGGCGGCGAAGATCTCGTCGAGATCGGTCGTGCGAACGAACCGTTGGAGGAGCGTGATGTGCGGGCGGTGCGCGTCGTCGAGAGCGAAGCCGTGCGGGAACACGCCGAGCAGACGCGCGTTGGTTGCCTCGCACTGTTCGAGCATCGTGCTGTCCGGTTCGAGCAGGACGTTGATGGCGGTGACCGAGTTTGGCTCGGAGCGTGAAACCTGCTTCGGATCCGTGCTGTTCATCGCATTCACCTCGGTATCGATCTCGTGTGAGCCTGCTATTACTCGCCTTCACCAACGCGGACGCCGGTCTTGGTGAGCCCCCGGTGCAGACTTCGGGTACAGGTAGCGGCGCTACGAGATCTTTGGTGCGTCGGTCCCGAGGAACTGGGTGCGGAGTTCGCGTTTGAGGACTTTACCGGTGGCGTTGCGGGGGAGGGCGTCGACGATGGCGATGTCGTTGGGGATTTTGAACTTCGCGAGTCGGCTAACGCAGTGTTCAACGACGGTGGCGCGGTCGATGGCGGTGCCGGGTTTGAGCGCGAGCACGGCGAGTCCGACTTCGCCCCACTTGTCGCTGGGGACTCCGATGATGGCGGCCTCGGCCACCTGGGGGAGTTGGTAGAGAATGTTTTCGATCTCCGCCGGGTAGACGTTCTCGCCGCCGGAGATGTACATGTCTTTCCACCGATCGACGATGTAGATGAATCCTTCTTCGTCCATCCGGGCGGCGTCACCGGTCTTCAACCAACGGCCTTCGAACGCGGCCGCAGTGGCGTCGGGTCGGTTCCAGTAGCCGGGAGTGATGTTCGGCCCCGCAACCCACAACTCACCGATCTCGTTCGGTGCGCAGTCGCCGCCGTCGTCGTTGACGATGCGGGTTTCAGTGTGCAGCAACGTCTTGCCGGTGGAACCGATCTTGCGCAGCGACTCGTTCACGTCGAGGAAGATGTGCGCCGGGCTGGTCTCGGTCATCCCGAACCCCTGCAACATCGACACGCCACGGCCTGCCCAGGTCTCCATGATCGTCAATGCGCACGGCGCACCACCGACACCGGCGATACGCAAACGCGACAGGTCGGTGTGCTCGAAATCGGGGTGCTGCATCATGAACTGATACGGGGCGGGCACCGCGAAGAAATGGGTGATGCCCTGCTCGGGATCGCCGAGCACGCGCAACGCTGCGCCCGGGTCGAACGTCTTCATGATCACCACGGTGCCACCTGCGTGTAACGCCGGGTTCGAGTAGCAGTTCAACCCGCCGGTGTGGAACAGCGGCAGCACGCACATGCTCACCGTGTCGAGCCCGACCCCGGCCGGGACGCCAAGGTTGATGGCGTTCCAGAAGTTCATCCCATGGGTGATCATCGCCCCCTTCGGATGCCCGGTTGTGCCCGACGTGTACATGATCGAGATCACGTCGTCGTGAGTGAGTTGCTCGCGTCCGCCGTCCTGCCCGTCGAAACGGGCTAGCACCTGCTCGTAGGGGTTGTCGCCGCCGCTCGAATCGATGCTCAGCACCGTGTCGATGCTGCACAACCGTTGCAACTCGACCGCTGACTCGGCGAATGTGGAGTCGTGCACCAGCAACGACGGGGAGCTGTCGTTGAGGATGTACTCCAACTCGGCGACCGTGAGACGCCAGTTCAACAACACGCAGATCGAACCCGTACGCGCACAGGCGAACTGGATGTCGAAGTACTCGACACCGTTGTGGGCCAGCACACCCACGCGGTCACCGCGGCCGATGCCCAACGATCGCAAGTACGCCGCCATCGCATCGACACGGCGATCCAGCTCGGCGTACGTGAACGAGCGGCCCGTGCCCAGATCGCGGATCGCTTCTTTCACTCCACGATTCGCGGCGTGATGGGAGATCCAGTCGTAAGCCCGTACGGTGCCATGCCCGGTGGGGCGCGACGACGTCATCGCCGCAGCCTTCTCAGGATCAGGGGTGAAATCCGTGTTGTGTGCATCGCGATGCGCCCCGCCCTCGAGACCCTCCGCCGTATTGCTCGCGCTGATCATGTACTGACCCCCGTGTCTCCCAGTGTGATGCCGAACCCAGCCCGGCCCAAGCGGGAATGCTCCCACATTCGAGTCGAGGGCGCTACACCGCGTTGGTCCAATGAGCACGGCATCAACGACCGGGATGAGAGCCATCCTCGCCGGGATTCAATCCGAACTACATTCCGCTCATGAGCACCGCGGAATCTCCCAACCACATCGAATCGGACCTCGTCGCTTTGCGCGAACATCTCGCCGCACGCAACGGCATCGTCGGGCTCGAGGTGTTGGAACCCAGCGAAGTTGAACGTGCCGTACGACTGTTCCATCGCGATGGATTTGTCGTGGTGCGCGATGCCCTTGATGCCGCGCAGACCGAGTTCGTCAGGGCAGGTGTTGGCGAAGTCGTGGCCGACATCATTGCGCTCGACACGGATCGTCACGGCAACCGGGGCTCGCACCGTTACTCGTTCGGCGGGTCGAGCCTCACGAGAAGCATGCTGCATCGACCGGAGTGGCAGATGTTGATCGACCTGCCTACCGTGACGCCGATCCTCGTGGCGATCTTCGGATCGGATGACTACATCGTTCGAGCTGCCAGCGGTGACTTCTGCCTGCCGGGGGCAGTCGGATACCAACCGCTCCATGCAGACATGGGTGATTTCGTCGACCGCAAGGCAACACCGTTCAGTTCATTTTGCGATCCGCGCGGACACCTTTCGTTTCGCGATCTGCCGTGTCCGTACGTGTGTGTGAACTTCATGCCGATCGACATGACCCCGCTCAACGGTCCGACTCGCCAGATTCCCGGGACGCAGCACTCACGGACACCGATCCCGCGGCTGTCCGAAGAACCCGAATGGATGCGACTCAGCACGGTGTGTCCGGCGCCGGCCGGTGCTGTGCAGATTCGCGACGTTCGGGCATGGCACGGCGGCACACCAAACCTGTCAGATGAGACTCGAGCAATCCCCAACGTGGAGTACTACGCGCCATGGTTTCGCGAGCCGATGTTGCCGGGCATCAGCCGTGCTGATCAACGACTCCTCAGTGAGCATGCCCAGCGACTCACGCGCTTCGTGGTCGCTGACTCGGCCGACGTCCTGGAAACCGGCTACACCTTGCGCCCGCCACGCTGAAGCCACAAGGCGGCGCGGCGTTGCTCGCAGCCAGGGGATTTGAAGGAAGTCAACGAGGATCCATCGTGTAGCTCACTCTCAAACTCGAGCCATGCATTGTCGTGGGGGCTTGTCATTCGGGCCTGCGTTCACGTGAAATGTCGAGAGATTCTCGTGGTTCAACGTCTCGCACGAATGAAAACCGACGTACCTTTTCCTATGGGACTTGTGATACGTGATTTCATGCCTGCCGACGTGCGCGAGGTGTTGACATTGATTGACACGTGCCGGACGAACGCGAACGCCCCGTCGATCGACCTCGCCGAATTCATTGCCGACCTCAGCGACGGATCTGTTGTGTTGGTGGCCGAGGAGCGCAACGAGATCGTCGGTGTCGTCTCCGCTCGACCGAGTGGTGACTCAGCGTGGACACGAACACTCGGGATCGCACCCAACCGCCGTCACCAAGGTGTCGGGTCGGCACTGCTCCAAGGTGTCGAGGAGCGGCTGCTACATCTCGGGGTTCGTAAGATTTCGGCTCTACTCGCGCCGGGCGAGCTCGGCGAGGAGGCCCTTGTGAATCGGGGCTTCACGGTGACTCACGGCCTGGTGCTCTATGAAAAACGCGAGCCATTGGAACCGAGCGACGTCCGTGTGGTCGACGAGTGGGGCGGACTGCTGCTCGAAGCGGGCCTGTGGGACGAGGCCGCTGGCATGACTCGGGAGAAGTCGCTGATCGAGACACAGATTGTTGCTCCCCTTCTCGATCCGGACCTGGCAGCACAGATCGGGCTGCGGCCGCCCGCAACTGTGATGCTTTTCGGTCCTCCCGGGACCGGTAAAACCACGTTCGCCAAGGCGATCGCAAGCCGGTTGGGCTGGCCGTTCGTCGAGCTGCTTCCGTCGAAGCTGGCCAGTGGTCGGGGCACCCTCGCCAGTGAGCTGCATCGAGCCTTCGTCGAGCTCGGCCAACTGGAGCATGTCGTCATCTTCATCGACGAGTTCGACGAAATCGCGCCGGCGCGCGACACCCAACCGGCGACAGCGGGCGTCGTCAACGAGCTCCTCAAATCGATTCCCGAGTTTCGCCGGCGCCCGGGTCGTCTGCTCGTTTGCGCCACCAACTTCGTCGGCTCGATCGACCCGGCGGTGCTCCGTCCCGGGCGTTTTGACCTGTTGATCGCCATCGGCCCACCAGACGACGCAGCACTCGCCGCGCTGTGGCGGCGAGCGCTGGCTCCGATGGCCACATCAGCCGACGTGGTCGCGGCGGACCTCGCCAGGGCGACGACCGGCTTCACGGCCGGAGACGTTGATCTTGCCGGCCAACGCGCTGCAGTTCTCGCCTTTGACCGAGCACGGTCCGGTGCAGCACCGGCGGTCGTCACCGCAATGGATCTCCGAACTGCAATTAGCCAGACCCGGCCGTCTATTCCGGTAGAGATCGTGGAGCGTTTCCGTATCGAAGCAGCCGAGTTCGAGCGCGTCTGATCTGTCGCCTCCACGTTTCGTTCGTCATAGATAGTGACGATTGATTGAATAGAATCTATCGCTGTCGTCAATCACTATCGGGGTCATAGCCTGACTGCTGAGATACCGACAGTGCAATCTTCTCCCTCCCCCCAACAGCAAGGAATTCCCATGTCATTGATCAACACCCTGGTCAAGCCGTTCACTGCGCTTGCGTTCCACAACGGCAAGTTCGTCACTATCACGGATGAAAATCTGCGGAACAAGTGGTCCGTAGTCTTTTTCTACCCAGCCGACTTCACCTTCGTCTGCCCGACCGAGCTAGGCGATCTCGCTGATCACTACGGCGAGTTCCAGTCGCTCGGCGTGGAGGTTTATTCCGTGTCCACCGACAAGCACTTCACTCACAAAGCGTGGCACGACACCTCGGATACGATCAACAAGATCACCTACCCGATGATTGGCGACCCCACCGGAGCCATCACCCGAAACTTCGAGGTAATGATCGAGGCTGACGGCCTCGCTGAGCGCGGCACATTCGTGGTTGACCCAGACGGCAAAGTGCAGATCATCGAGATCAACGCAGGCAACGTCGGTCGGAGCGCGAGCGAACTGCTCCGCAAGATCAAGGCCGCCCAATATGTGCGCGAGCATCCGAACGAAGTCTGCCCGGCCAAGTGGGAAGCAGGCGGAGACACGCTCGCCCCATCGCTCGACCTTGTCGGCAAGATCTGACCGACCTACTCGCCCGCTGTTCGCCCACCCCCGTCGCAGTCGCCGGGATGTTTGACATCTCGGCGACTGCAGATCCTCGGAGAACTCCATGCTCGATGCCAACCTCACTGCCCAGCTTGCGACCTACCTACAAAAGATCACCATGCCTATCGAACTGATCGGCACCTTCGACGACAGCGACACTGCGCGCTCGATGCACGACCTCCTCGACGAGATCGCAGCACTTTCGGATTCGGTGTCGGTGCTCAGTGACGGTGAAGCTGAGCGTCGCCCGTCGTTCGAAATCCGTCGGGTCGCTGACCCGTCGGTGGCGGTCACCTTCGCCGGTATCCCAATGGGTCACGAGTTCACTTCTCTGGTGCTCGCACTGCTGCAGGTCGGCGGTCACCCATCTACGGTTGATGCCGAGTTGCTCGAGCAGGTGCGCACCCTGAAGGGCCCCTACCGGTTCGAGACCTATGTCTCGCTCACCTGTCAGAACTGCCCCGATGTAGTGCAGGCGTTGAACCTGATGAGCATCATCAACCCGAACATCGACCACGTCACGATCGATGGTGCGGCATTCCCGGACGAGGTTGATCGGCGTCAGGTGATGGCAGTGCCGATGGTGTTCCTCAACGGCGAGGTTTTCGACCAGGGTCGGATGACCCTCGAGCAGATCATTGCCAAGCTCGACACCAGTGCCGCAGCTCGCGCCGCCGAGAAGATCGCGGGCATGGACCCGTTCGACGTCTTGATCGTCGGCGGCGGCCCGGCCGGGTCGTCCGCTGCGATCTACTCGGCCCGCAAGGGTTTACGGACAGCCGTAGTCGCCGACCGCTTTGGCGGACAGTTACTCGACACGATGGGCATCGAGAACTTGATTTCGACGCGGTATACCGAAGGTCCTCGACTCGCTGCGGCTCTCGAGGAAGGTGTGAGGCAGCACGACGTCGACATCGTCACTGCTCAGCGCGCAGCTCGTCTCGTTCCTGCCGACAACCAAGGGGGCTTGCACGAGTTGCAACTCGACAACGGAGCGTCGATGTTCGCCCGCTCCGTGATCGTGTCGACGGGCGCTCGCTGGCGCCAGATGAACGTGCCCGGTGAGCAGGAGTACGCCAACCGGGGTGTTGCGTACTGCCCACACTGCGATGGTCCGCTGTACAAGGGTAAGCGGGTCGCCGTGATCGGCGGCGGCAACTCCGGCGTCGAAGCTGCAATCGACTTGGCCGGCATCGTCGACCGGGTGACACTTCTCGAGTTTGCCGACGAGTTGAGGGCCGACGACGTGCTGCAGACCAAGCTCCACAGCCTGCCCAACGTCGAACTGATCCTGTGTGCCATGACCAGCGAGGTCATTGGCGACGGTTCGAAGGTGACGGCGCTGCGCTACATCGACCGCAGCAGCGAACTGGATCATACGCTCGAGCTCGATGGCATCTTCGTTCAGATCGGTCTCCTCCCGAACACCGAGTGGCTCGACGGTACAGTCGAACTCTCCGCGCACAACGAGGTCATCATCGACGATCGCGGATCGACCTCGGTGCCTGGAGTTTTCGCCGCCGGTGACTGCACCACTGTGCCGTACAAGCAGATCGTGATCTCGATGGGCGCGGGTTCGACGGCGCTGCTCAGTGCCTTCGATTACCTGATCCGCACGTCGGTGCCGGTTCCCGCGTGACAATGAAACGGGGCACCCGAGGCGCTCCCAAGGCGTAGCATCGGACTCAGATGAATCTGCGTGACCTCGAGTACTTCGTCGCGGTGGCCGACGTTCGACACTTCGGCCAGGCGGCGCAGGCATGCCACGTCTCGCAGCCGACGCTGTCGGCCCAGATCCGCAAGCTCGAAGCCGAGCTCGGTGTCGTGCTCTTTGAGCGGCTGCCGCGCAACATCTCGATGACCGTTGCCGGTGAACGTGTGCTCGAACGAGCGCGCATCGTGCTCCGCGAGGCCGCCAACATCGTCAATATCGCGGCAGGACTGCGCGATCCCGAGACCTCCAGCCTTCGCATCGGTTTGTTTCCGACGCTGGCGCCGTACCTGTTGCCACACATCATGCCCGGGGTTCGCATAGCATTCCCGAAGCTCGAATTGCTGCTCGTCGAGGCACAGACCGATGACGTCCTGCGCCAACTCGACGTGGGCGATCTCGATGCTGGCGTTCTCGCGTTGCCCATCGACGCGAGTGATCTCGACTCGACCGTGCTCTTCTCGGAGGAGTTCGTGCTGGCAGTGCCCGTCAATCACCACCTTGCGCGCACGCCGATGCCCGTGCCTGTCGGAGTGCTCGCCGGAGAGAGTGTTCTGTTGTTGGAGGACGGCCACTGCCTGCGCGAGCAGGCGCTGTCGGTGTGCCGGATGGCCGGCGCCAGCGAGCGCTCTGGCTTCCGTTCGACGAGCCTCGAGACCATGCGCCACATGGTTGCCGCCGGGGTTGGAATTACCCTGCTGCCGCGCCTCGCCGTATCACCGCCGGTGGCCGTGTCCCCCCTCGTCACGCTGCTCGAGTTCGAGGCGCCAGCGCCCAGTCGCACGATCGCCCTGTGCTGGCGTCGCACGAGTGCATATTGCGAGTTTTTCCCGCGACTCGCCGAGGTGTTCCGAGCGCTGCCCACCGGACTCGTCGACGTCATCTGATCCTCAAGCCGTTGCAAGGCTCGATCCTTTGACGCAACGTGAGGCAGGTGCAGCTGTGCATCTCCCTCTCCGACGACCGTGGCTCAGCCAACTTGCCACGACTGGAGGATCTCGTATCGGGCGCCATCAGGATCGAGGCGGCTCTGCACGAGCGTGACTTCGTGCACATCGAAACCATCATTCGTCAACGCTCCGAGCGTCTGCGGCATCGGAACATTTGGCTTCACGCGGGCAACCGTGAGATGGCTCACGAATCGTTTGCGGGGCGCCTCTCCGATGTGGCTGGTGTGTTCTCGCACGGTCCGCTCCAAATCGTCTACTCCGCGCACGGGAATGACGAGGGCACGATCAGCCAGGACATCGACGGCAGGTCCAAGATGCACGCGGGCAGGCGCGAACGTAACGCCTCGCAGCGCATCGACGACAGCATTCGGATCAGCATCACCGAGGAAGCGCAAGGTGATGTGCCAGTTCTCCGGTCGCACGAAGCGGACCCCACGCTGATCCTTGCGATGCAGGGCGGTGAGGGTCGAAATCACATCCGCGGGTGGCCAAACAGCGATGAAGAGTCGTGCCATCACGCCAGTCAACCGTCGACTGGTCGCCGGCGACACGTCACCCGCACGCGAAGTAGCGCTCCAGCGGCCCCTCATGGGCCTGTGGAGCGCTACTTCGGTGATATGTGACCGGGGGCGATCAACACCCAGTGATGTGGGCGGTGACGTCAGCCGCCGTTGGCAGCGGCCGCCGCGGCGTCGTTGAGGTCCTGGGTGTTCGAGCCGAGCAGCTGCTTGGCCGAGTTCAACGCTTGAGTGAGGGCAGGATCGACGACGAAGGGTGCTGCAACCGGCGGGGCAGCCACAGGGGCCGGGGTGACCTTGGCCGGGGCGGCGGGCACCGTCGTCACGCTGGCCGCAGCCGCAGGAGCCGATACCGTCGTCGACGCTGTAGAGGCGCCCGCCAACGTGGTCACGCTGACCACTGAGCTCTCGGTGTTCGATGAATTCGCAGCCGTCGTACTCGTGGCCGTTGGTGCCTTGACGTTCGAGAGCGGAGTACTGCTACTGCCGCAGGCACTGAGTGCAAGGACACCGGCCGCAAATGCAACAATGATGCGAGTGCGGGTCATCGTGCGGGGGCTGAAGTGGTTCGCCATGATCAGGCCTGCAGGTCGGCGACGATCGCCTGACCATCAGCGATGGCGTTGGCGAGATCGGACTGAACAGTGTGCAGGGTCGTCATGCTCGACGACAGAACGGTGTGGTTTGCGTTCCACTGTTCTGGGGTGAACGTGAGTTCGTTGTCCACCACGCCGGGCAGCAGGCCAGCTGCATCGGCCAGCTTCGCGTTCATATCTGCGAGCTTGGCGGTTGCATCAGTGACGTCTTTGCCGTTTGCGGCGGCCTTCTGGATGGCTGCGTCGAGCTTGGTCGCGAGATCGCCGACCTTGGCCACGACAGCGGATTGGCGATCGCCGACGATCGCAAGGTGAACCTGCGGGGCACGGAGGGCGAAGATCCGGAAACCTGTTGCGATGGTCTCGCAATCGGCCCTCAGTGTCGATGCGTCGGCGTCAGCATCGATCTTGATCTGCAAGTCGGTGAGACCCGATGTGCTTGACGAGATGATGTCGTTGATCGTGCCGAGGTGGCCGCTGGAAAGGTTCTTCGCCCCAGCCGCCTTGGCGGTGAGCTTGGCGAGTTCGGCGGTCCGCACGGCAACGGCAGCGTCACACTTCGCCTTGGCGGCCGTGAGATCTACGGCCGGTTCGGTTGCTGACGCAGTGCCGGCAAACGTGAGTATTCCCACGAGTCCGACACCGATGATTGCAAGGTTGTGCTTTGTGTTCATGTTTGTACCTCTTGGGGGTGTTGAGTCGAGCCGGTGCCCGAGCTGATGTGGTCATACTTCGCCCGAACTGTGAGGTCGTCGTGCGGGAAATGTGAGGGATGTATGAGCACAACAGTGGTATCGACACCGACGGTGGCGAACATGAGAAGTAGTTGACGATTCACGCCGATGAACGGCGCGCGAGACTGGAGCGCGCTGGGTCAGCCGAGGCGGTCGAGAACGTTCGCCGTGATGCGTTCCACCTGTGGATCGCGCTCAGCGAGCCCGTGCGCCCAATCGGTGCATCCCGAGGTGACAACGGTTCCACCGCCGGTCGAGGTGTAGCTGCCCAAAACAGCATGACCGTGCGCGATACGTTCCACTGCAGCCGGGTCGCGTGTACCGAACAGACGCGCCGCAATGAATTCGTCCTCTGCCGGCTCGTTCGCCTTCGGTGGACGAGCTGCGGTGGTGCGAGTGAAATGGGCGGCGGGCGCCGTACCGAGAATGGTGAACGAGTCGGGTGTTCCGTCCTCGCCCGTGGGAAAGGGCAGACCATCGCGGTACGTGAAGTCGCAACCGTCACACTCGTAGCCAACGATGGTGGCATCGGCGCCGAGCACGTCGCCGTAACCGATGCCCGTGCCCTCGAAGATCCAATGGTCCGGTCGATGGATCGTGTAGCCGCCCGCACCGTTGGTGACCCGCTTACCGATGCGGTGATACCCGCCGCGGGCGAAGCTCACCCCGGTCATGTGGTTCTCAGGTCGACCGATGAGATGATCGGACCAGATGCTCGTGAGTTCGCTCTGACGATCCGTGTCAAAGACGGGATCGTGTTTGAACTGCCCCTTGTAGCCGACCATGACGGCCGCGGGTCCCTGGGTACTGGGGTCCTCCATGCGAACCTGCCAGAACGAGGTGTTGCCGGAGAAGAACGCCACGTTGCCGCCACGGGCGATGAACGACTCGACGGTGTCCCGCATCGGGCCGGACCAATATTCGTCGTGACCCACCGACAGCAGTAGCCGACACCCGTCGAGCAACGTGGGATGTTCCTCCAGGTCGGCGTTGGTGCACACATCGATGCAATAGCCCTCGCGCTCGGCCCACTGCACGAATGGCAGTTCCCAGTCGGGCCAACCTGCTGAACCGGCATATGGCGAGAGCCGATGGTGACGCACGTAGCCGACGTGGGTGTTCATGTCTGGATCCGGCGGATGTGTGGTGGTGACCCTGCGGCCGGCTCCGGACGGCTTGTACAGGTAACCGGGCGACATCGGTCGCTGCATCGAGACCGTTGTGCCTCCTGTGTACAGATTGTGTCCGCCGAAATCGTTGTATGCGTTCCAGGTGTTGGTGGCGAGTTGCAGCAGGATGGTGTTCGACGAACTGGCCGGTGGCCGAAGCACGAAGAAGGCGTGGTCGCGTCGCGTCTTGCCGTCGACGTCGATGGTGAGCGTCACCTCGTAGTAGCCGGACCGCCAATCGTCGCCCGCATAGAGGGTGACGGCAGCAGGCCAACCGCAGCCAGTCGCATAGGCACGAGGCGGAGTGGCGTGATCACCTGCGGGCACTGCGCCGGACCACACGACCGTGCGCGCTGCTCCGACGCGGGAGATCTCGACAGTCACGTCGCGTGCCCCCGCCGACGACAGGTGCAGACGGACCTCACCGCCCGGCGCAATTGATTGTGGCCAGCAGTATCCGGTGACAGTTTCAAAGCCCATCCCGCGAGCCTGTCATACGCGTGAGCGTGCAGTACCGTGCTGGCGATGAGTGCCGTCCAAGGGATCGACGCTGCGCCGGTCAGCGAATGGTTGCACACACACGTAGCTGGTGCTACAAGTCCGTTCACGTTCGCTCCGATTCCGGGCGGTCACTCCAACCTTGCGTTCGCGATCACATCGGCGACTGGTAATCGCTACGTGCTTCGACGCCCCCCACTCCGGGATGCGGTGGCAAAGGAGCACGATCTGAGCCGCGAGTACCGCATCATCTCGGGGCTCGGCGACTCGGCGGTGCCTGTTGCGACGGCACGCGGCTATTGCGCGGATCCGCTGGTCAACGGGGCACCGTTCTACGTGCTCGACCATGTCGAGGGGCAGGTCATTCGCGACAAGGCCACCGCCAAGAAGTTGTTGTCCGAACCCGGTCGCCGCCGCGCCAGCGAATCGTTCATCGACACGATGGTCGCCATTCACGCGGTCGATCTTGCCGCAGCCGGTCTCGATGATCTCGGCCCGCGCGACGACTACATCGCTCGACAGATACGGCGCTGGTACCGAGGGTGGAACGCGCAGAAGACTCGTGAGTTGCCTGCGATTGACCAGGTGCGCGACGCGCTCATGAGCCAGATCCCGCTGCAGGGTCCGGCAACATTGGTACACAGCGATCTTCGACTCGACAACTGTCTCGTGAACCGGCGGGGGGACATCACAGCCGTGCTCGATTGGGAGATCTGTACGGTTGGAGACCCGCTGGCCGACCTCGGCCTGCTCATGCTCTTTTGGAGTGGACCGGGCGAGGAGCCGACCGCGTGGTCGGCCACCTCGACCGGTGTGCGCGGCTTTCTGCGGCGAGACGATCTGGTGCGGCGCTATGCGGAAGAGACCGGCCGGGACATCTCGCGTCTCGACTACTACGTGGCATTTGCGTACTGGAAGCACGCGTGCATCCTCGAAGGCGTCTACGCCCGGTATGTCTCGGGTGCGCTCGGCCATCGTGACGATGCCGAACTGCTCGGCCTGAAAGCACAGGTCGAAGGTGCCGTCGGAGCTGCCGCTGATGCGCTGGACCAACTCGCCTGAGCCGCCGTGCGCCTGACTTCCCGAGCGTGACATGGGAAGCGGTGCAACTGGTCCGTGTTACATTTGCGCGAGTCGCGTAGCTCGGAAGGCCGCGCGGAACGGGGCGGCGACGATGCACACGATGACGCATAACGAGGCAGCAGAAGCCGTCGTCCGAGAGCTGTTCCTCACGCCAGCGGGCCGCGCCAACCCGTACCCGCTGTATCACCAGTTACGCGAGCTCGAGCCTGTTTTCTTCAGCGAGACGCTGCAGGGTTGGATCCTCACCCGATACGACGACTGCAAGGCAGCGCTGCGCGACCCTCGATTGCAAAAGCACTTCTCGGAGTCCCTCGATGTTCGCGCACCGGGCTGGCGCGAACGGCCGATCCTGCAGTGGGCGAGTCGACTACTCCTGAACCTCGACAGCCCTGACCACACACGCCTGCGCCGTTTGGTCGTGCGCGAGTTCACGCCGCGCATTGTCGAGGGGCTTCGCCCCCAGGTGGAGCGGCTCGTCGACGAGCTGCTCGACAATATGGCAGAGCACGACGTGGGCGAGCTCATGGATGAGTTCGCGTTCGTGCTGCCGATCTCGATCATCGGAACGGTGCTGGGTGTGCCACCCGAAGATCGTCCGCAGTTCCGCGAGCTCACCCAGGCCCTCACCGGGGTCTTCGAAATCGCCGCTACGAAGGAGATGCTCGAGGCCGCCGACAAGGCAGTGCTCACGTGCAACGCGTATTTCGACAGCCTGATCGAGAAGCGGCGCGCTGATCCTCAGAGCGATCTGTTGAGCCGCCTGATCGTGCTCGATGCCCGCGAGATGCAAGAGGACGGTGAGGCCGACCACCTCACGAACGAGGAGCTGAACACGTTGTCGTCGCTGTTGTTCCTCGCTGGCTTCGAGACCACCACGAGCCTGATCGGTAACGGAGTGATGTCGTTGCTCTCGCAACCAGATCAGATGGACGTGTTGCGGTCCCAGCCCGAGCTGTCCCCAAATGTGGCCGACGAGCTGCTGCGCCACGATGGCACGATCCAGCTTGCGGGCCGCTTCGCCACGGTGGATCTGAACTTCGGCGATGTCACTGTTCCCGCTGGGCGACCGGTGTACATCATGCTCGGAGCGGCCAATCGCGATCCGGCGCGCTACCCAGACCCCGACAAGATCGATTTCACGCGCACCACGATCCAACCGCTCAGCTTTGGTGGCGGCACCCACTTCTGCCTTGGAGCGCCGCTTGCACGCATGGAGACGGAAGTCGTCTTCCGCAAACTGGCCCAACGATTCTCTACCTTCGAACTCGAGGGCGAGATCACACCCCACCGCGATCGACTCACACTTCGCGCCCCGAACTCCGTGCGCCTGAAGCTTCCGTCGGCAACGGCTTCGTCCGATGCAGCGCCGTTGTCGGCGCGACCCGCCGGCGACGATGCACAATGGCGTGCCGAGTACCGGCGTCAGCTCGACGAGCAACCGCCCGAGCTCGATAATGTCGAGCGTCGGGTACGAATCGCGCTGTTGCAACGCGTGCCGTTCTTCCGTTCGTGCAGCCCTGCCGAACTCGCCACGCTCGCCGCCACGGCGTACACCATCTCGTTCGATCCGGGCGAGCACCTGTGTGTCGAAGGCAGCGATGCACCCGATTGCTACGTGATCGCCACCGGCGAGGCCGAGGTAGTGATGGACGGTGAGCGAATTGGTGTGGTCGGCGCCGACGACGTTGTCGGCGAACGCGGATTGGTGCTCGGTGCGCCACGAGCCGCGTCGGTCACCGCGACATCGCACATGATCACCTACGCGATCTCGCGCGAACTGCTCCAGGGAGTCTTCGACGCATCGCCTGCACTCGCTGAGGCGATGCGAACCGAGGTTCTCCGTCGCTACGAGTGACCGGCCCTGCGGGCATCCCTGCCATTCCGCGACCAGCCGAGTATTTTCTCGGTTGTATGAACGAGGTTCCGAGGCGGTCATCGATGCGCGCGACGCAAGGCGCCCACCGCACCTCGACGGGCAAGCAACGCGCCGCGGGGTCACGGCCCGTATCCACGTCGGTTCGAGCCCCCACGCCGGAGGTCATCGGCGAACCGCCTGCGCAGAGTTCGGGCTCGATCATCGAGCAGCATCCCCATGCATCACCCATCCAGATCACCCACGAAACGACGATCACCGGCGACGCCGCTGAGGCGCTGTGGCACTCGTACCGTGCGAACTTCGAACCCTTGGCGAGCCTCGCGGTGTTGCAGCACTTCTACAGTCGCGAGGAGATTCTTGGTGAGTTGGCGAATCCGCAGATCCTCAAGATCGTTGGTTGGCAACGTGGCGCACCCGTCGGCCTCGCGATGGTCACGAACAGTCTCGAAGACGTGCCGCAGATCTCGCCCGACTTCTTGCGAGCGAACTATCCCGAGCATGCCGCGACGAACAGCATCTACTTCGGCATCTTGGTGATGGTCGACCCCAACCTGCGCGGGCGCACGCTGTTCAGCAGGTTGTACATCGAACTCTGGCAGGTGCCTGCCACAGCTGGAGGTGTGCTCGTGTTCGACGTGTGCGACTTCAATCGCCTCGCTTTCGACGCTGACACTTTGGCGCAGCGAGTTGCCGACAACTTCCCGCAATCTGATCTTCGCGTGATCGATCGACAGACGTGGTACGTGGCCGAGCTACCTCGACCCATTCCGAATCACCCGTCGCTGTCCGTGCCTGCATCGCGAGCTCGTCAACCACGCTGAGGGTGCTGCGCGTTGGCAGCAGACGCGAGCTCAGCCCACCGATTTGGCGCAACGACGCGATGGAGCTGTGCGTCGAGACCCCGCGATTCCCAGTCGATCGAGCGTTGTCGGGATCTGGTCGGCCGGCACGGCGTGACTGAAGAGATAGCCCTGCGCTGTGCGACAGCCGAGTTCGAACAGCCGCTCGGCCTGCTCCGGCGTTTCGACCCCCTCGGCCACGGCGTCGAGATCTAGCGCAGACGCCATCGCTAGAATGGCCGCAACAAGAGACGAGTCTGAGCTGTGCTCGCCGATGCCGGTGACGAACGCCCGGTCAATTTTGACCCGCGAAACGGGGAAGCGCTTCAGGTACGACAACGACGAATAGCCGGTACCGAAATCGTCGACCGACAGTCGCACTCCGAGCGAGCGCAGCCCCGAGAGAACGCCCGCGGTGGCGATCGAGTCCTCCATCATCAGACTCTCGGTGATCTCCAACCAGAGCGCGTCCCCCGTGAGGCCATAGCGATCGAGTGACTCGGCGACCGTGTCGACGATGTCGCTTTCGCGCACCTGACGCGGTGAGATATTCACCGACATGCTCAGGTTCTCACCGTAGGGAATCGAACGCCGCCACCAGGCCAGGCGCTTGCACGCATCATCAAGCATGAACTTGCCCAACGGCACGATGAGACCTGATTCCTCGGCGATCGGAATGAACTCGGCTGGTGAGATCATGAGACCGTTGTCGGTCCACCGAGCAAGCGCCTCGAACCCGTGCACGCGCCCGCTGGGTAGCGCCACCAACGGTTGGTAGAAGGCGGCGAAGTGCCCCTCGTTGAGGGCATGGCGGAGTCGCCGATCCAAGCCAACACGACGTGCCACCCGCTCGCGCATCGACGTGTCGAACATCGTCACCGTATTCCGGCCAGCATCCTTCGATCGATACATCGCCGTATCGGCTTCTTGAATCAGCGTTGACGCCGGCGTCAACGACGTCGCGCCGCACGCGAGTGTGATGCCGATCGAGACCGAGATGAACACCTCGCCAGCATCCAGATAGAAGCCATCGCTGAGCACGAGTCGAATTCGTTCTGCGAGCGCGAACACCTGCGCGCTCTGTAGTCCCACGGCAACGAGGATGAATTCGTCTCCCGAGATTCGCCCCACCACGTCTCCGGGTCGGACGCAACTACTGATTCGTTGAGCCGCAAGCACGAGCAATTGGTCGCCCACACCATGACCCATCGAGTCGTTGACCAACTTGAACTGATCGAGATCGATGAACATCAGCGCAACGGTCTGACCACTGAACTTTGACTCGTTCATCATCTTGTCTGTGTGCTCGAGGATGAACACCCGGCTGGGCAGGCCGGTGAGTTCGTCGTGTGCTGCCTGATGCGCCAAACGTGCCTCAGAGGCGGCTTGTTGCCTTATTGCGCCGGCGAGTCGAATCACCGCAGCCAGACCCAGCACGAGGCACAGCGCCAAGGTCACGATCCGCCCCGGGTTGAGACCGCGGCGGGCGATGATCACGATGGGCACCAACAACGCGCCAGCGACAGTGAACAACCGCGCTCGGCCGAGGGAGGGACCTTTCAGCCGTGTGGCGCGCGCCAGCGACCTGATCGACGGATGGGTCGCCGCAGTGCCGATACATGCCGGCACCAGTAAGTAGGGCACTTCGAGGATGCGTTGGGGGATGACCAACGTGCCCACCTCGCCGAGTGCAAAGACAATGTCGCCTACCAGAAGCGCCGTGGTGCCGACGAGGACCAGACGGAATGCAGTGGATCGCTCGCCAGCCCCGAACGCCAAACGGGCAGCCAACGCCAGCAGGCACATCGAGACAGCCGGGTAGATCGCGACGGCAACGCGGGCCATGAGCCACGTTCCTTGAATATCCAGAGTCGGTTCGATCAGGAGCTCGTTCACCAGGAGCAGCGCTGCGACACCGAGCATGATGCCGTCGAGCAGGGCGGCGCGCTCACCTGCGCCGCGTCGGGAACGGAGGAGTCCGTAGAGAGCCGCACCAAAGAGTGCGTAGCCCGGCAGAGCAAACGCGTCGGGGAGCAGTGAACGCGACGTTGTGAAATTGCCGGTGGCGTTCGTTGCGTCGCGAACCACACCGGCAATCGTCCACAGCAATCCGGTTGCGATCAGTGCCCACCACGGCCACATCAACGCAGGAGCATGGCGGCGCAGACCGAACGCAGCACACAGCACTCCTGCGATAGTCACCACCGGATACACCACGCTGCCGACAAGACCAACGGCGTGAACCAGAATCAGCACGAGAAAGCCCAACAGGAGCAGCCATGTCACTCGCGAACCCTCTGCCGAGGTCGCGGAGCTGGCGCGAGGCACCTGCGTCGTCTCGATCGTAGGTGACAGCATCGAGGTCACCGGCGAGACCGCCGATGCGGCGCGCAGTGGTGCTCCCGCTTCGCGTTCGACCGTGGTGCTTTCACCCTCACTCTTCGGCATGATTTGCACAAACCTTGAGAATCGGATGCCGAGTTAGGGAGCGGGTTCCACAGGATCCTTGCGTCGGAGCAGATTGACTGCGGCTCCGGCCAGCAGCAGGCCAACCCAGAACAACGGATTGCCGAGCACGCGTAAGACCCACTCGGTGGTGCCTGCCAGCGACTCCACATTCCGGCCGAGCACCGCGATCGAGGCGACGACTGCAGCGATCGAGCCAACGAGCGTGCCGCAGAGCAACGCGCTATGAACAACCACTGACGCGTGACGGCGCACCCCGACGCTGCCCGTGGACACGATTTGCACCAGCGCGACGGCGGTCGTTCCGAGGCCAAAGACAAGAGCGCACTTCGCGAACAGACTGAGGCTCGACCATTCGCCCGGTACCGTGTCGCGCTGCCCACGCAGCGTGTGCCACGCGGCCTTTGATGTTCGGTCGAAGGTCGAGAAGCCCGTGAGCGCCGTGAAGCCCGACGCAAGCTGCTGCAGCGTGGTGAAGCCAAACCCAACCGCCGCCGTGACGGGAATCGTTATGCCTCCGTGGGAGTCCTTGATCACTTTAGCCAGTAGCCACGGCGTGAAGGTCTCGTTGCCGGCGCCCCACTCGTAGGCAAGCCAGCCGACGACAGCGACCAATGCGAGTCGACGTTTCCAGCTCGCGATCCTGAAGTCGGCAGCGACGGCGGACCGGATCGTCAGCACGGTCGCGTCGGGGTCGATACCGGACTCGTTGCCGGCGTCGGCCCCGCGGGGCGAGGGTTCTTCGGCCGCCGTCATGGTGGTGCGGTGTCCGCGACGAATTCACAGCGGAGGCGACGGAGCATGCGGCGAATCTAGTCAAGCAAACTCGCCGACGACGGCATGGAATTGTCGAGGGAGGATTCGAAGACTGCCAAGATGGGTTGATGAACGTGACTTCGGAAGAGCAACGGTTAATTGAGGCTCGCGCGGGTACGGGTTGGCGGGCGTGGGGACCGTATCTGAGCGAGCGTCAATGGGGCACGGTGCGTGAGGACTACAGCGAGGATGGAGATGCGTGGGCCTACTTCAGCCATGATCAAGCCCGCTCACGCGCCTATCGCTGGGGTGAGGACGGGCTTGCCGGCGTATGCGACGACAAGCAGCGGTTGTGTCTCGCACTTGCGTTGTGGAACGAGAACGATCCGATCCTGAAAGAACGGCTCTTCGGGCTCACCAACGCCGAGGGCAATCACGGCGAGGACGTGAAGGAGTACTACTTCTACGTTGACAACGTCCCCACGCATTCGTATCAGCGAATGATCTACAAGTACCCGCATGCCGCCTACCCGTACGAGGATCTGGTTCGCACGAACGCCAAGCGGTCGCGCACCGAGGGCGAATACGAGTTGCTCGACACGGGTGTGTTCAGCGACAACCGATATTTCGATGTCGAGGTCGAGTACGCGAAGTCGAGTCCTGACGACATCCTGTGCAGAACCACGATCCACAACCGCGGCACCCAGGCGGCTCCTATCCACGTGCTGCCAACACTCTGGTTCCGCAATACCTGGTCATGGGCACCGAACGACCCGCGACCTCGGCTGTCGCGCGTCGTTGGCGATCATCTGGTCGTGTCGGTGGAACACCACCAAATGGCCACCATGCAACTTCACGCTGAGCCAGGCGGCGAGCTGTTGTTCTGCGAGAACGAAACCAACGCGCAGCGATTGTGGGGCGGCGACAACGCAACGGCGACGGTAAAGGACGGCATCGGTGATTTCGTCGTCGGAGGCGTCACCGCCGCCGTCAACTCGACAGGCGAGGGAACCAAGGTCGCTGCGCATGTGCGCTTCATGGTCCCCGCCGGAGCCAGCGTCTCGTACCGTGTGCGCTTGTCGGGCGCGCCCGACAGTGCTGCGGATGGTGCACCATTTGTTGGCTTCGACGAGATCATTGCAACTCGTCGTGCCGAAGCCGACGATTTCTACGATGCAATCACCCCGGATTCGGTCGATGGCGATGCGAAGGCGGTGATGCGTCAGGCCCTCGCAGGGATGCTGTGGTCGAAGCAGTACTACAACTTCGACGTCGATCTGTGGCTCCAGGAACATGGCGCGCATCCATTGCGTTCGCCAACTCGGCGCGGTTCACGGAACGAATCGTGGTTCCACATGATCAACGACGATGTGATCTCGATGCCCGACAAATGGGAGTATCCCTGGTACGCAGCCTGGGATCTCGCCTTTCACACAATCCCGCTGATGATGGTGGACCCCGACTTTGCAAAGGGTCAACTGGACTTGATGCTGTCTCCCGCCTATCTGCATCCGAGTGGCCAGATCCCTGCCTACGAGTGGAACTTCGGAGACGTCAACCCACCCGTGCATGCCTTTGCGACGTTGCTCGTGCACACGCTCGACGAAGCGACGAGCGACGGCGCCAACGTTGACCTGACCTTTCTGAAGGAGTCGTTCGCGAAGTTGTTGATCAACTTCACGTGGTGGGTGAACCGGAAGGATCCATCCGGACGCAGCGTGTTCGAGGGCGGTTTCCTGGGCCTCGACAACATCGGGGTGTTCGATCGCAGCAAGCCGCTCCCCACCGGCGGTCGGCTCGAGCAGGCTGATGGCACAGCGTGGATGGCGCTGTTCAGTCAGAACATGCTCGATCTCGCGCTGATCCTCTCCGAGACCGATCCGGCGTATGAGGATTTCGTGGTCAAGTTTCTCCAGCGATTCTTCTGGATCGCAGCAGCAATGGACCCGATTGGCGAGCACCCCGACGAGATGTGGGACGAAGAAGATGGCTTCTTCTACGACGTTCTTCGGCTCCCCGACGGAAGCGGCCTGCGCCTGAAGGTGCGCTCGCTGGTCGGCTTGCTGCCGCTCTGCGCAACCACTGTGTTCGATCCGGCGGTGTTCGCACGTTTCCCGCAGTTGCGCGCCACCGTCTTGCAGTATCTGCAACGCAACGGCGACCTGCTCGTCAACATTCCTGATCCATTGCAGCCGGGCGCGAACGGCAGGCACATCCTGTCGCTCGTGAACGAGCACAAGCTGCGCCGGATCCTCGAGCGAATGCTTGATGAGTCGAGATTTCTCGGCCCGCACGGCATTCGATCGATCTCACGTTGGCACCTCGAAGCTCCGTATACCTTCACTGCGGGCGGCGAGGACTTCATCGTGCAGTACGAACCGGGGGAATCCACCACGGGCATGTTCGGTGGCAACTCGAATTGGCGAGGGCCGGTGTGGTTCCCGGTGAACCTGCTCATCGTGCGCGCATTGCTGCAGCACTACGAGTATTACGGCGACGCCTTCACTGTCGAGTGCCCGACGGGTTCGGGAACACAGATGACGTTGTTCGAGGTAGCCAAGGAGATATCCGACCGCTTGATCGGAACGTTCTTGGCCGATGCCGATGGGCGTCGGCCGGTCAACGGAGATGCGGCGGCGTTCGCAACCGACGAACATTGGAAGGATCTCGTGCTGTTCTACGAGTACTTCCACGGTGACACCGGCGCGGGCCTCGGAGCATCGCACCAAACCGGATGGACCGGGGTGGTAGCGCGGCTCATCCAGCTGTTCGGTCACCTCGACGCGGAGTCTGTGCTGCGAGACGGCGGACGTCCACTTGCGCAGCCATATCGCCGCATCACCGACGAACCACTTGGTGACGCATCCACAGCACGACTCTCGCGATGAACTCGCGAGCGCTGGGCGGGAGCCTGGAGCAGTCGACTCGATGACTTCGATTCCGTCGGGCGTGGTGACCTTGCTGTTCACCGACATCGAAGGGTCGACGCGCGCATGGCAGGACCATCCCGGCGCAATGCGTGACGCCCTCGCGGCGCACGATCGTGAGTTACGCGCGGCCGTTGTGCGATGGCATGGTCACGTATTCTCAACTGGCGGCGACGGTTTCGCTGTTGCTTTCACCGGTGTTGCCGACGCCCTCGCGTGTGCCGCTGCCGCGCAGCGTGTTGTGCCGTTGGCAACCGCTGCGGCCGGCCTTGCGCTTTCCGTACGTATGGGGTTGCACTCGGGTGAGGCCGTGGAACGCGGCGGTGACTACTTCGGCCCCACGGTGAATCGGGCAGCGCGCATCATGGCCATCGGTCACGGAGGGCAGGTGCTGATGTCGGCTGCCACCGCTGCGCTCGCAGCTCAGCTTCCCGAGCGTACGAATCTGGCGCCGCGGGGTGAGCATCGTCTCAAAGATCTCGCCGAGCCCGAGCCCGTGGTCGAACTCGTACTCGGCGAACGCGCCGACGGATTCCCTCCGCTTCGCTCGCTCAGTCGGCCGCGCAGCAACGTGCCGAAGGTGCGCACCGCGTTTATCGGTCGGGTGAGTGAGATGAGCGCTCTTCGCACACTCGTGAGCGAGCGATCGCTGGTCACCATTCTGGCCCCCGGCGGCTCGGGCAAGACACGACTTGCGATCGAACTCGCCGGGCAGATGCGTGAGCTCTTCCCCGATGGGGTGTGGTTCGTCGATCTCGCCGGGGCAACCGGCAGCGAGGCGGTTCTGACGGCGGTCATCGAAGCGGCCCAGCTTTCTGTTTCCTCGACTCAACCCACCGATGTCCATAGCATCACGCGCACAATGGCCGGATGGAGAAGCCTGATCATCCTCGACAACTGCGAGCAGGTCGTCGATGCCGCAGCGACCGTCGCGGACGCACTCGCAGGGGAGTGCCCCGAGGTGCGCGTCCTCTCCACGAGTCGTCGACCGCTCGGTCTCGTGGGTGAACAGCTGTGGCGGCTCGAGCCCTTGGGGGTGACCGAGGAGTTCGACTCCGGACAGACAAGCGATGCTGTTCGGCTGTTCATCGATCGCGTCCGCCTAACGCAAGCGGGCTTTTCGCCCTCGTTGCGAGAGTCAGCGATGATCGCCCGCATCTGCGCACGACTCGATGGTCTGCCGTTGGCGATCGAGCTCGCCGCCGCTCGTGTGGCCACGCTTGGTCTCGGTGAGTTGGCAATTCGGATCGATGAGACGGCAGGTGTGCCGATCGGTACGCGACGCAGTTCCCGTCACCAGAGCCTCAGCGCCGTCATTGCGTGGAGCCACGATCTCCTCGACGCAGCCGAGCAAACCGTCTTCCGCCGACTCGCGGTCTTCTCCGGCGATTTCACGCTTCGTGCAGCCGAGGCGGTGGTAAGCAGCGATGGTGTCACCGAGCGGCAGGTCGAAGGCATTGTCTCGAGCCTTGTCGATCAATCGATGCTCGCCGCGCAGCACGGGGCGCACGGGGTGCGCTACCGATTCTTGGAGACCATCGGTTCGTATGCACGCGCTCTGCTCGCCGAATCCGAGGAGGCAGATGGTGTTCGCGATCGCCATCTCGACTGGTTCTACTCTGCGTCCGCGGAACTCGTGCGCGATCGTCAACGATTTACCTGGTCGCCGCAATCGCAAGACGTCCAAAACCTCAGGTCTGCCCTCTCATGGAGTGCTGCACGCCGAAGCGCCGACAGCACCGCCGAGTTCCTCGGGTACACAGCGCTTCCGTTGGCGGTGCATGTGGAAGGAATCGCTCTGACCAAGCAAATCGCAAGCGAACTCCGGGAACGATCTGGTGAACTCGGCGCGCGTGGGCTCGAATACCTGCAGTTCACAAGTCTCTGGGGAGCCGAGATGGCCGGTAACTTCGCCGTGGCCGACGCCCTCGCATCGTCACTGCGAGACACCTCGGGCGACGAGAGTCTGTGGTTCGTGGCGTCGGTGCTGCTCGCTCATCACCGTTCAGTCAGCGAGCCACGCGCTGCGGAGTCGATCCTCGATGACCTCGATGTCCGCTTCGGCCCGGCGCCGATCACCCGGCTCGGTCATGCCGAGGTCGCGCTCACCGAGCAGCGGTTCCAGGATGCAGTTGCCTGTCTGCTCGATGGACTTGGGGTGCGCGATGTGCCCGCTCTCGGCCGGGCGCGACCCGATCACGAGTTCGTCCTGCTGGTCGAGCTCTCCTGTGCCCTGCAGCTTGCCGGTCGCACCGACGAGGCACTTGTCGTCTCTGAAATGATCGTTGACGCAGCCAGACCGGGTGGTTTCGGCTTCTTTGGCAATCTTCTTGAATCGATCACTGCCACGTGGCAAAAGGACCACGCGCGCGCTATCGAACGCTTTGACGTCGCACTCACGCAGCTGCGCGCATGGAAGATCGGGTCGGGCATCTACGACTGCCTACTGGCCGCAATGCTCGTGGCCGAACTCGTCTCGGGTCCGGAACTCGCTGCCGAGATCGGTGGGGCACTTCGCGTGCACCCGCATCATTGGATCGGCTTCTTTGCGCTGCGCCGTCAAGCCGGGCGACGCTTGCGCGAGCAGTTGGGCGACGAAGCATACGAAGCAGCGCAACGACGTGGGGCAGAGCGCTCGGTGACGGAGGCGCTCGATGGGCTCACCGCCTTTCTTGGACTCGATCAGCGAGCGGGCTGAACAGTGCTGAGGCGTCAGAGTCGGTACACGCGCGTGGCAGTGTCGTGGAATAGCGCTGCTTTTTCGGTGACAGTCATGCCGTCAGCGATCTTCTTGAACGCATTCCACAGCACCACGTAGCTGCACGACATCTTGTCGACCGGGAAATTTGATTCGAACATGCATCGATCCGGGCCGAACAGTTGGATCGCGAACCGGATCGGCTCGCCCCACGCCGCAACGAGGTCGTCGCTCGACGGGGGAGCGGGCCGGTGCTCGAAGCCCAATCCGAACAACACCATGCCGATGCCTCCGACCTTCACGATTACATTCGGGCACTGCGCGAGTTCAGTCATGTCGAGCCGCCATTGTTCGAGGATCGCGGTTCGATGTCCGGCGTATGGTCCGGTGCCCACCATCCCTCCGAGGTGATCGAGCACGAAGGTGCAGTCGGGCACGGCGCGTGCCAGGTCAGTGAGTTCGCGGATCTGGGGGTGATACAACCAGGCATCGAAGGTGAGGTCGAGATCGGCGAGTCGCTGCACGCCGCGGCGGAACTGCGGATCCGACATCAGCTGTGGCGTCGGACGCGTATGCGTTCGACGGATAGCGCTGCTCGGATCCAACGCCGTTGCATGGCGGATTCCGCGAAAACGGCCTCGACCGGCACCGATGTGGGCGACGAGGACTTCTTCCACCTCGTCGCCCAGGGTCATGTCAGCGAAGCTGATGATTCCCTTGATTTGTGCCCCGCCAGCATCACTGCGCTCAGCCAGATCGGCGATGGTTTCCGTCTCGCCCACGGGCTGAAGGGCTTCGGGTCCGTTGGTGCGGTACCCCCATTTGCATTCCATGAACACCGTCGACTCGATCAGATGTCCGGCGCCGGTGTCGGCATGCAGGTCGTCGAGCATGTAACGACTCATGCCAGCGATCGACCACAAGTGGTGATGCGGATCGACGATCGGCAACTGCGGATCGATGATGTCCTCTGTGTAGCGAGCCAGCCAATCGTCGTCCCATACGTACATAGTGGCGACGTTAGCCGTCGTCACCAGCGGGAACGGCGGCCGTTCAGGCTGGCGAGGTGAGACCGTTGACAATTAGTTCGATAAACGAACTATCTCCGCTAGAGTTGAGATGTGCCAACCGTTCAACGTCCCCCACAGGGCCAACTCGAGCGGCGTGCCGACGGTGAAATCGCGCAGTCGCTGCGCCTTTCGGTGACCCGGCTGGCGCGACTGTTGCGCCAGCAAGACCGCACCGGACTTGGTCCCACGTTGACCGCGGCGCTCGCTTCGATTTCGCGTGCCGAAGGGGTAACCCACGGCGAGCTTGCTGCGCTCGAACAGGTTGCGCCCCCCACCATCACGACCGTCGTGTCGAAGATGGAGTTGCTCGGATTGGTGAGGCGCGAAACCGACGCGCGAGACCGTCGCGTGACTCGCATTCACATCACCGCCGCTGGTCGACGTCAACTCGACGACGTACGGAATCGCCGAACGGTGTGGTTGCAGAACCAGTTGAACGCGTTATCAGCCGACGAACTCGAGCGGCTCGCTGCGGCCGCCGATGTGCTTGTCAAACTCACCCAAGCACCTGCGGACGACGGATCATGAAGCGCGGCGGCACGTTTGCTTCCATGAAGATTCGTAATTTCCGGCTGTTCTTCACGGGTCAATTGATCTCCCAGGTTGGCAACTGGCTCACGTTGATCGCGCAGACATTGCTCGTGCTGAAGCTCACCAACAGCGGCCTTGCGCTCGGGCTGCTGGCCGCATGCCAATTCGGGCCGGTTCTGCTCATCGGTGCCTGGGCCGGATTGGTCGCCGATCGTTCCGACAAGCGCAAGCTGCTGCTAGCGGTGCAAACATTCGCGATGGCGCAATCGTTTGCTCTTGCGGCTCTCGCGTTTATGGATAGGCCGCCGCTCGTGGCGCTGTATGCCGTGGCAATGTGCGGCGGCTTTGCCACCGCATTCGACAATCCGGCGCGGCGAGCCTTCGTTGTGGAGATGGTTCCCGAGAGCCACGTTCAGAATGCGGTGAGCCTGAACAGCGCGCTCATGACCGGGTCACGTGTGGTCGGCCCAGCGCTGGCCGGACTCCTCATCCACACCGTTGGTTACGGCTGGTGTTTCGTCGTCGATGGTCTGTCCTACATCGCTGTGCTGATCGGACTCTCGATGATGCGTACGAGCGAACTGCGCGAGCGCCCGATCTCGCAGCGCGGCAAGGGACAGGTACGTGCAGGCCTTCGCTATGTGCGCACGGTGCCCGACTTGTTCATTCCACTGATGATGATGGCGATCATCGGCACGTTCACCTTCAACTTCAATGTGGTCATGCCTCTGCTGATCAAGCGCACGCTCCACGGCGACGACCGCACCTTTACGCTCGTTTACTCGGTGATCAGTGTCGGCTCACTGATCGGCGCGCTCGCGTCGGCGCGCCGCGTCACCGTTACAGTCCGTCACGTCGTCGTCTCGGCCATGGCCTTTGGCGGGGCAATGATCTTGCTCGCCGTCACGCCGAGTCTTGCCTTCACGTTTCCGATCGGCGTGCTTGTGGGTGCGTCGAGCATCGCCTTCATGACCTCATCCACTGCGCTGGTACAGGTGCGTGCGGATCCTTCGATGCGCGGTCGGGTGCTTGCACTGCAAGCGATCGTGTTCCTGGGCAGCACTCCCATTGGCGGGCCGATACTTGGCGCCATATGCCAGGTGTTCAGCCCGCGCATCGGCGTGCTCGTTGGCGGAGTCGCTGCATGCGTTGCAGCAATCTATGGATGGCACGCCACGCACATCGACGTACCGCTGTCCACGCAAGCGGTGGCCTGAGCGATCATCGCCCGTTGTCGCCGAAGCGGAATTCGTAGGTGAGTTCGTCGAGTGTGGCTATGAGGCTGGAGTCCAGCGGTGAGTCGTCTGCGGCAATGACCTCGGCAAGCTGTGCTGAACATCCGGGCGGTCCAGTACCGCTCCTGATACCGACCCGCCGCGTGACCAAGCGTGAACCGCCCACCCTCGGTCGGTGCGCCCGGGCGGTGCTTGCCCGTGAGGAATCCACCGGCGAGCGGGTTGTAGGGGATGACGGCGATGGACTCATCGGCGCAGAGGGGGAGAAGCTCGCGTTCGTTCTCCCGCAAGAGCAGGTTGTAGCGGGGTTGCACGGAACCAAATCGGGCCGTGCCGAGGCCCTTGCTACGTCCCAACAGGCGGGCGAGCTGATAAGCGAGAAGGTTCGAGCAGCCGGCGTAGCGGAACTTGCCGACCGTCACCAGATCATCGAGCGCGTGCATGCTCTCGTCGATGGGCGTGTTCGGGTCGTAGCCGTGCAGTTGGTACAGGTCGGCGTAGTCAGTGCCAGTCGACGGAGCGACGCATCGATCGAACACATGATGTTCTTGCGTGACTTGCCGTGGTCCCAGCGATTTCGACCGGTGGGGAAGAAGCACTTGGTCGCCACGATGTAGTTCTCGCGTCGACGCATCAGCCATCGACCGCCGATGTCCTCGGTGCGGCCAAATCGGATGTGTTCCATAGCCGGGCTCCATAGCCAGCCTGTTGACTGTGAGTCGTGCCGATCCTGCTCGCGTTTGCCTGTGCTGTGGTCTATGGCGTCGCCGACTACTGCGGCGGTCGCGCGTCGCGTTCGGCAGCGAGCACGGTGGTGAGTCTGATCGGTCAGGCCACCAGTCTCGTGCTCGTCTTGGTGGTCGTGTTCGTGATGCGAACGTCGGTACCGAGCTGGAGCGACTGGGCCTGGGGCGGTGCTGCCGGCGTGGCCACCGCTGTCGCACTCGGGGCGTTTTATCATGCTCTCTCACACGGAGCGATGACTGTCGTCGCGCCAATCACGGCCGTCACGAGTGCTGCAATTCCCGTCGCGGTGGGGCTCTTCTCCGGCGAACGCCCGGGCGCCCTTTCGCTGGCTGGCATGGCATTGGCAGTTGTGGCCGTGGCGCTTGTGAGCGGCGCGGTCGGCGAGCGTCACACGGCCACACCGTTGGCCACCCTGCTTCTGGCGTTCGTGGCCGGAGCTGGCTTTGCGGTGATCTTCGTGACGCTTGATCGAACGTCGCACGGCAGCGGCATGTGGCCGCTCGTCTCGGCGCGCATCGTGTCGGTGTTACTGGTTGGCGCCTTCGTGCTCGTCGCCTCGCATCGTTCGCGCACCGTGCGCGATGGTGCCGGTTCGACTGGCGTCAGCGCTGCCGGCATGAGCGTCACGGTGTGGCGGCTTGCCATGCTTGCGGGGGCCCTGGACATGGTCGCGAATGTGCTCTACGTGCTCGCTGTGCGGCGCGGTCTGTTGTCGGTCGTGGTCGTTGTGGCCGCGATGTATCCGGTGAGCACGGTATGCCTCGCCTTCGGACTCGACCGCGAGCGCGTTTCCAGATCGCAGGCGCTCGGTATGGCGCTTGCTGTCGCTGCGCTCGTGCTCGTCAGTCTGGGGAAGACGGGGTAGCGGCGGCATCCACGATGGCAAGTGACTCTCGGCTGGCCGATAAAAAGATGCCCTTGCTCATCAACGACGGCTCCGCTTTGCGGCGCAACACGTAGATCGCGGAGCGCCCGGCGTGGATGGTCGGGTCATCGGGAGCGGCCCAACCTGCAAAGTCGGCAAAGTGACAGGCCAGGCGCAGGTCGCCATCAGCTGCGGCGAGCTCGGCTCTGCGCATCAGCACCTCGGGGCCGCCGACGAGCTCGGCCAACGCCACCGCAACAGCAGCATCGGGCGACGGCTTCAGCCGGCTCGCTGCGCCGTCCCACCAACCACCGAATTGGCGCCAGATGTTGTGCACCACGAACTCGGGTTCGTCATACAGCGGACGCAGGTATGGCTTTGCAAGCGTGTCTGCCGGCACCCTCACGGTGTGCAGGATCGTGTCGAGGGTTGCACCGCTGTTCATCATCGCGATCACTTCCGACACGAGGGTCTCGAGCGCTGTGGCGATTTCGTCGAGTACGCGCGCAATGCGGTCGGCCCCACTGATCGGCAGTCCGTGCGCAGGCAGCAACAGCTCGGGGCCTTGCGCGATCATCGCACGGAGCGCCGCGGCCCACTCGATGGGGTACCGCTGTACCTTTTGGGGATTGCCGGCGTTCGGGAAATTCCAGATGAGGAAGTCGCCGCTCATGATGCAACGACGCTCGGGAAGCCAGGCCCAGAGATGATCGTCGGTCTCACCTCGTGCATGATGCAGCTCGATCATTTCGTCACCCACAGACATGGTGTGATTCGTCGCGAAGGTCTCTGTTGGCCGCATCGTTCGAGCGGGCAGGAAGCGCCGTGCATTGCGAGTGTTCACCGTCACAGCGCTGGAACCGTGACTGGTATCGAGGTCGACGTCGCCAATGCCGAGGTTTAGTTCGCCTGCTAACCCGCCGAACTGGCGGGCATTGATGATGAGGTTCCAGTTGTTGGTGTAGTCGTAGCGATCGAGGCGATGTGCGACGTTGTCGTGTCCGATCACGTGCGGGGCCGGGTGACCGTCGCGCTCGGCTGCCGCAGCGAAGAAACTACTGCCACCTACGTGGTCGGCGTGGCCGTGCGTATAGACGAGGTGGCTGACCGGCGCGAGGTCCCATCCGCGCAGCGCACCGACGACTGCCTCACCAGTGGCCACGCCCGAGGAATCGAACGCGACGATGCCCGCGCCGGTGCGCAGGGCCACGCAATGGCTGAAGCTCTCGACGATTGCCAACCCGTCTCCGAGCTCGCTCAGTTCGTTGGTGACCCGATTCACCGGCTGATCCGTGTAGCCGGAGTCAATGATACGAGAGGAGAGATCGAACAGGTCGGCCATGCATCCGACGCTAACGGCCGACGAGGTCTCAGCTCTGCTTCAGGCGTCCTCGTAACGCAACGAAGGCCGATGTGAACGACACCACGCCCAATCCGCCGATCGCCAAAAACGCCTTGAGCAATGCAGGGCCGTTCCAATCCTCGAGCACCAGTGAACGCAGACCATCGAGCCGGTAGGTGACCGGATTCCAACTGGCCACGGTGCTGAGCCAACCGGTGAGTGCCTCCTTGGGCAAGAACGCAGTGGTAAGGAACGCGAACGGGAAGAAGAGCAAGAAACTGGCGTTGACTGCAGCGGGGTTCCCGGTCTTCAATGCGATTGCGCAGGGGAAACCGGTGAAGGCAAGTCCCCAGAGCCCACCCATTGCGATGAACAGCACCAGGCCGGCAAACCCGGTCGCAAAGTGGACTCCGAGAATCACTCCGAGTGCGACGACGGGGATGCACAGGTGATCACCAGGGCGAGGTCTGCCATCATCAGGCCCAGCAACAGCGTGGTGCGACGAACCGGCGTGAGCAACAGCCGGTCGAAATAGCCGTCGTGGATGTCGGTGACGAGTGAGCCGGCACGCGACACACCCGTGACGGCAAACACGATCGAAACCGGAAGTTGGAATGCCTTGAAATTGAAGCCGGCGGGTGCTGTCTTTTCCACGAAGTCCTGGAGCGCGCCGACGTTGACGATGAAGAAGAACACCGGAATGGCGAGCGCCGGGATGATCGCCTCGGGCTCGCGCAACGTGAGGCGGATGGCGCGCAGCGCGACGCTGTGCAAATCGCGCCAGAACCCGCCACGGAGCGCCCGTGCATCGGTCGAGGTGTTGAAGACTGGTTGCGCTTGGATCGTCATCACGCATCCCCGCCGAGGTGAGCACCGGTAATGGTGAGGAAGACGTCGTCGAGCGTTGGGGTTCGCAGTGTGAGCTCGCGAACAGAGATGTCGGCTTCGCTCAGCGCGACGGCGACCAGCCTGATCGCTGCCGAATCATCACTCACCGAGACCACGATCTCGTCACCACACGGCTGCTCGGCTGATCGGATCGAGTCCGGCGGTGGGCTCGTCGAGAAACAGCACTTCGGGATCGTGAACCAGCGAAGCAGCAAGATCGAGACGACGCTTCATGCCCCCGAGTAGGTGGCGATGCGTTGGTCGATGGCATCACCGATATCGACAAGCGGAAGCAACTGTTCGAGGCACTGATGGCGTTCGGACTTGGACACGCCGTAGAAGCGGCCCTGCAGGTCGAGCAGTTCGCGCCCGATTTACTTGGGATCGAGCGCGGCCTGCTGCAGCGCGACACCGATGCGCAGCCGAACCGCGGCAGCGTTCTCGACGACGTCGTAGCCGGCGACGCGAGCAGAACCGCTGGTGGGTGCCAGGAGCGTGGTGAGCATGCGCACCGTTGTGGACGTGCCGGCGCCGTTGGGTCCGAGAAAGCCGTAGATCTCGCTGCTTGCAACCGTGAGATCGACTCCCTCGACGGCCACGAACTCGCCGAAATGCCGTGTGAGCTTGACGGCTTCAATTGTTGGGGCCGCCACTAGCGCGGCAGCCCCAACACGCGCTCGCCGAGAATGTTTCGCATCACGTTCGAGGTGCCGCCCATAATGGTGTAGCCGGGGGCGTAACAGAGCCCTTGGGTGACCTGGTTCCACAGGGTTGCCTCGGGCCCCAGCGTACGCGATACGAATTCGGCGACCTGCACCTCGTGTTCGGTGCAGAAGCATTTCGTTGCTGCGCTGAAACCGGCCGGTGCCTGTTGTAGCGCCTCGCGCACCACCAAGATGCGACCGATGCGATACGCGATCTCGAGTGCGGCAATCTCTTGGCGCACGATAGGACTCGACGTATCCGCGCGCTCGCGGGCCAGCAAATACAGCGCGTGGTTGCTGACCAGTCGGTCGATGCCGCCGCGCTCATGCTCGAGTTGGCGCATGGTCTGCTTGAACGCAGCGCCTTCGGTGCCGACCAGGTTGATCACCGGCACTCTCACGTCGGTGAAGAACACCTCGCAGAAATGTCGATTGGTGGTCATGTCCTTGATCGGGCGAACCTCGATGCCCGGAGTGTCCATTGGCACGATGATCTCACTGATACCCGCATGCGGCGGGCCCTCGGTTGTGGTGCGGCAGATGAGATAGCAGTAGTCGGCAACCTCGCCGAAGCTGGTCCAGATCTTCTGGCCGTTGATCACCCAATCGTCGCCGTCGCGCACGGCGCTGGTCTTCAAGCTGGCGAGGTCGCTGCCGGCGTTTGGTTCGCTCATGCCGATGCACCACGTGGTCTCGCCACTGAGAATGCGCGGCAGGAACTCGGCCTGCTGGTCGGGGCGACCGTAGGTGATGAGGGTGGGACCCATCTGCCGGTCGGCGAACCACATCGCCGCGATAGGCGCCCCTGCGGCAATGAGTTCTTCGCCGACGATGAGGCGCTCGATCGCCGGACGCCCGCCACCGCCGAACTCCGTTGGCCAGGTCATGCCGATCCATCCCTGCGCCGACATCTCTGTGGCGAACTCCTTGCTGTAGCCGTTGATCCAGCTGTCGTTGCTGCGACCGAGCCGTTCGACGGCTGCGGACGCCACTTTGCGGGCGCGTGCGCGCAACTCGTTCTGTTCGGGTGTCCAGGCGAATTCCATGGCGATGATGGTAGATCGCCTCCGGTGGATCATCGCCCTTCAGCGACCTCAAACGTGGCGGTGTGACGAAAACTCAGTCGTCTCGTGTGATGCCGAGTGGCCGGTCACCGGCCACGGTGACGCGATGCATGATGCGGCGGTGGTCGCCATAGTCGGCAGCCGCATAGTGGGCGGTTGCGCGGTTGTCCCAGAACGCCACATCATCGTTGCGCCATTTCCAACGCACGACCCGCTCGGGCTCGACCGTGTGTGCGTACAGCAGGTTCAAGATCGCGTCGCTCTCGGTTGGCAACAAACCAACGATGCTTTGCGTGAAGGTCTCGTTCACGAAGAGCCCTCGCTCACCGGTTTCGGGGTGCAGCCGCACCACGGGATGCTGCACCGGTGACAGCGTTGCCAGTCGCTTCTGTTGGTCGCCGCTCGGATCGTCGCTACGGAAGCGCTCGAACGTGCCGCTGGCACTGTGGATGGCGGTCAGTCCGTCGATCGCAATTTGGATCGGCGCAGACAGAGTCGTGTATGCGTCGATGAGGTCAGCCCACAACGTGTCGCCTCCCCGTTGAGGGATCTGGCGCGCAGCGAGGATAGTTCCCATCGGCGGCCGTTCCGAGAACGTGACGTCGGTATGCCAACGATTGTTGTAGCTGGTGCCGTTCCCGCGACTCCCGACACCGAGTGGGTAGTCGCTGCTATCGAGCACGAGCACCTCGGGATGGTCGTCGTCGAGACCGCCGAGCAGTGGATGCGCCGGTGTCAATGCGCCGAAGCGCCGTGCGAACACCACCTGTGCCGTCGGCGTGATCCGCTGGTCGCGGAAGAACACCACTCGAAATGCCAACAGCGCAGATCGGATGGCAGCGACCTCGTCGTCGGCAAGACTCTGCGCGAGGTCAGGGCCATGAATGATCGCACCGAGCGTGCCCGTGAGTGGTTCCACCGACCATCCGGGCGGCAGCCGGTGATCTCGGGACATGGCTTCGCTGGTCGTTGTGGTCGTCACGCGCCGAGCATGGCAAAGGTGCCCCAACGTGTCAACTGCGGCTAGACTGTACAAGTCGAATACAAGTGAGTCCGACAGCCGAAAGGTGTTCACATGGCCAAGATCAAGGTTCTCAATCCCGTCGTCGAGATGGACGGCGATGAGATGACACGCATCATCTGGCAGTACATCAAGGACAAGCTGATCATGCCGTATCTCGACATCGATCTCGATTACTACGACCTCAGTATTGAGCATCGCGACGCAACCAACGACCAGGTCACCATCGACTCCGCTGAGGCCACCAAGAAGCATGGCGTTGCCGTCAAGTGCGCCACCATCACCCCCGACGAAGCGCGCGTCAAAGAATTCGATTTGAAGCAGATGTGGAAGAGCCCCAACGGCACCATCCGCAACATTCTCGGTGGGGTTATCTTTCGCGAGCCGATCATTATGAGCAATATCCCGCGCTTGGTTCCGGGCTGGACCAAGCCGATCGTCATCGGCCGCCACGCCCATGGCGATCAATACAAGGCAACCGACTTCAAGGTGCCGGGGGCCGGCACGCTGACGATGACCTTCACGCCCACCGACGGAAGCGAGCCCGAGGTGATGGAGGTCGCCACATTCGGCAGCGATGGTGGAGTCGGCATGGGTATGTACAACTTCAACGATTCCATCCGTGACTTCGCCCGTGCCAGCCTCACCTATGGCCTGCAGCGCAATTACCCCGTCTACCTCAGCACTAAGAACACGATCCTCAAGGCGTACGACGGCAGCTTCAAGGACATCTTCGAGCGGGTCTTCAACGATGAGTTCAAGGAGCAATACGACACCGCCGGCATCACTTACGAGCACCGCCTCATCGACGACATGGTCGCATGCGCGCTCAAGTGGGAGGGCGGCTATGTGTGGGCCTGCAAGAACTACGACGGCGACGTGCAGTCCGACATCGTCGCCCAAGGTTTTGGTTCGCTGGGCCTCATGACCAGCGTCTTGCTCACGCCCGATGGTCGCATCATGGAGGCCGAGGCCGCGCACGGCACCGTGACCCGGCACTATCGAGAGCATCAGAAGGGTAACAAGACCTCCACGAACCCAATTGCATCGATCTTCGCATGGACCCGCGGTCTCGCTCATCGTGGCACGCTCGACAACACTCCCGAACTCATTGGGTTCGCCGATGCCCTCGAGAACGTGTGCATCGAGGCCGTCGAGGGCGGAGAGATGACCAAGGACCTGTCCACGCTCATCAGCCGCGACGCTCCGTATCTCAACACCGAGGACTTCCTCGACGCGTTGGATCGTCGGCTTCAGGCCAAGATGCGTTGAGCATCGAGGCCGTTCTCTTCGACTGGGGTCACACCCTGTTCGACACGCCGGGCAGCGTCGACTTCATCGTGAGCGTCGCGACCGAACACGGCATCGTGTTGACGCACAGCGAGGCCCACCTGCTGTGGAACGATGCTCGCATGCGTTCGCGCAGTGCAGATGAGATTGCCAAGGGACGCGACACGTCTCCTGCGCTGCATCGAACATGCTGGTTGGCGCTCTGGGCCGAGTTGGACACGCGTTGTCCCGGCATCAGCGAGGCGCTGTACGGGTTCGAAACATCGGCGGCGGGCTGGTCGCCCTACGTCGATGTAGAGGGCGTGCTGCAGGCACTCGCAGATCGTGACGTTCCTGTGGTCATCGTCAGTGACGTTGCCTTCGATCTCCGTCCGATCTTGGCCCACTACCATCTCGATCGGCTAATCCATAGCTACGTACTCTCCGGTGAGCATGGCACTATCAAACCCGAATTGCGGTTGTTCGACATCGCTCTCGACGCAGCTGGGGTGTCAGCCGCGCATGCCCTGATGGTCGGCGACAATCACCTCAATGACGGCGCTGCGATCGATGCCGGAATCCATACGTTGCTGCTTGCGCCTGTTGGCCACGGCGTGCCCCGCGGGCTACAGGTCGTCGTCGATCTCGTCGACGCGTCGGTTTGATCGACGCCCCCTCGGGGCGCACTATGGTTCGCGGGCGAAGGGGGAGCAATGGACGTAGTTTGGAATGCGCCGGGTCCTGGCTTCTGGGAACTCGACAGATCGCACTTTCGTGGTGGGACCACGCGAATCGTCCAATCGTTGATGACTGGAGCGATGTCGGCGGGCATGCGACGAGTCATGAAGGAGTTGGGCGCGCCGGTCGACACCGTTCAGCCGGCTTTTGTTCATGGGTTCTGCTACACGCGACTCCGACCGCTCATCGCTCCCGACAGGCCCGCGTCCAAACTCCCGCCGCTCGTGATCCTGAAGCTCGTGACCCGTTTGCATCCAGAGATGCGTCGGCGAGCCAGAGCGGCCGAGCGCGCCCTTGCCGATCGCCCGTGGCGCGAGGTCATCCAACACTGGCAGACCGAAGGTCGTCGTGGCATCGAGGCCGAGAACCTTGCCCTGCAGGACGTGCCGCTCGGCCAGTTGAGCGACGACAGCCTCATTGGCCACACCGAGGATGTGATCGCCCATTGCCGCACGAACCTCGAGCATCACTTCTGGCTGCACGGCTACGATCTCGGCCCGATCGGGTTGCTGCTCACCTCGTGTTCGGAGTTGGGTGTCGCTCCGGCCGAGGTGATTCCGCTTCTCGAAGGTGCTTCGCCATCGACCAGTGCCCCCATCGATGCGCTTGAGCGGGTTCGCGCCGGGGTCGAGGCGTGTGGGGCTCAGCCGCGCACCCTTGTCGAGCTGCGCGCGGTGTCGGCCGCGGTTGCCAACGACCTCGACACCTACCTCCGTTATCGGGGGTCCCTACTCTTTTCTCGTTATGACGTCGACGGTGTCACGCTCGGCGAATGCCCCGATTTGGTGCTGTCCACTATCATGTCGGGCCAACGACGCGAGGGCAGGGAAGACCTCGCAGAGCGAACTGCGGCAGTTCGTGCACGCGTCGGAGCGGGCAAAGAAGCTGAATTTGACGGGTGGCTTGCCGAAGCGCGAGCAGCCATGGATTTACGCGATGACAACGGCCCTACTACGTCGGAGTGGCCGCTTGGCCTGCTTCGATTGTCGCTGCTCGAGGTTGGTCGACGCCTCACCGAGCGCGGTTTCGCAGAGATACCCGAGCACGCCTTCGAGCTGACCCCCGACGAAATCCGTCCGACGGTGCTTGTCGGGCTCGGGCCAGCTCTGGCCACCTTGGCCGAGCGTCAGCGGCACCGACTGCTGATGTCGTCGGTCGATCCGCCTGCCACACTCGGCACGGCTGAAGCCTCCCCGCCGCTGTCGGTGCTTCCCCCGTCGATGGGACGCATGGTGGCAACGGTGCAGATGGTGATGGAACAGATGGGTATGGCCGGAGACCGCGACGTGTTTGGGGCGGGCCTGCACGGCACGGGCATCGGCTCGACCGTCTACCGCGGCACGGCACGTTCGGCTGGTTCACCCGAGGAGGCGCTCGATCTCATGGAGCCGGGCGACGTGTTGGTGGTGCCCTTCACCACACCTGCCTACAACGTCGTGTTGGCCATTGCTGGTGGCATCGTCACGTCCGAGGGTGGGCCGCTCAGCCACGCAGCAGTGCTCGCACGCGAGCTAGGTATTCCCGCAGTCATCGGTGCCCCAGGGGCGTTGAACGAGATCGCCAACGGATGCGTGGTCGAGGTCGATCCGCTCGCCGGCGAGGTGCGTATCGTCGCCGACGTGTGAGACTGTCATCATGCGAGCAGTTGTACTTCGTTCTCACGGCGGCCCTGAGTGTTTGACGGTCGAGGAGGTCCCCGACCCAGTGGTCGGTGCGGACGAGGTCTTGGTCGACATCGTTGCTACGGCCCTGAACCGCGCCGACCTGTTGCAGGTGATGGGGCTCTATCCCAATCCCCGTCCCGCTGCACTCGAGATACCGGGACTCGAGTTCTCCGGCACGGTGGCCGCAGTCGGCGAACGGGTCACGATGTGGAAGCCGGGCGACGAGGTCATGGCCATCGACGCCGGAGGTGCGTACGCCGAACGCATTGCCGTGCACGAGCGGCAGTTGATGGCGGTGCCGGCGGTCGTCGGGGTGCGCGACGCTGCAGCGATTCCCGAGGTGTTTCTCACCGCCTGGGATGCGCTGGTGGTGCAAGGGGGTCTCACCAGCGGTCGGTGGGCATTGGTCCATGCCGGAGGGTCGGGGGTCGGCACCGCCGGCGTCCAGATCGCCAAGGCCATCGGTGCCCGCATTGCCGTCACGTGTAGCGCCGGCAAGGTACAGGCCTGTCACGATCTCGGTGCCGATGTGGTCGTCGACTACGGGTCACAGGATTTCGTGGCCGAAGTACGCGTCGCCACCGGCGGACGTGGCGTCGACGTGATTCTCGATGTGATCGGAGGCGACTACGTCGATCGCAATCTGGCTTCTGTGGCCTCGCGAGGGCGAATCATCCAAGTCGGTCTCATGGGTGGTGGCGCCACGTCGGTGAACGTCGGTGTATTGCTCAGCAAGCGAGCCTCGCTCATCGGTACGGTCCTGCGCGCTCGACCCATCGAGGAAAAGATCGCACTCACGCAGCGATTCATTAGCGAGATGTTGCCGCTGTTCTCGTCGGGCCAGCTTCGCCCGATCATCGACTCGCGGTATCCGTTCGACCAGATCGCCGACGCCCACCGCTATATGGCGTCGAACGCCAACACCGGCAAGATCCTGATCGACCTTTAGCGCACGGCAGGCTCGGATCGTTCTGCGTGATCCTGCGTGCCCTCTCGGGAAGCCAGCGTCACGCAGAAGCCACCATCAGCCGACGCGTCGACAGAGCAGGTGGCTGATACCACTTGCGACGAGGGTGCCCCGCTCGTTCCAGACCTGTTGGTGGCTGCCGATCAAGCCGTCTCGAGCAGCAGGGCTCGTCCCTTGGAGGAGGCACCACTGGTCGGAGGGGTCGAGATGATGGAACTCGCAGGAGACGTCGATACTGGGTGCCATCCACTCCTCGGTGCGGTGGCGACGTCCGACTGCGGGCCACGCGCCGAGATCGACGAGGAGCAGCAGGCGTGCGGCTTGCGCCCACTCGTCGGGCGCGGGCGGTGCGGCGAAGCGCAGCCAATCTTCATAGTGGGCCGGCCCGAGCTCGCGCTGCTCCCACGCCTCGGCCCCGAGCCAGGTGGTGGGGCGTTGCTCGAAGTTCTGCCAGAACGCGTGTCGACTCGGCGTCGCGTGGGGTTCGGCCGCGATGCGTTCGGAGATGGTCGCCAGATCATGCCACCGCGGCACCGGGGGCAACGGGGCGTCAGCGTGCTCGAGTCCGTCGATGCCCATGTCGACGGCCCAGACCATCGCAGCGAGAATCGGCTTGCCGAGCTGATCAATTCGGACGTGCACACTGGTGGCCTGCCGGGTGGACCGCTGCATGGTCGTGGTCACCTCGATGGGCGCGTCGAACGAGGCGACGCCGAGGAAGTGCACGGTGGCATTCGCCGGCCGAGCACGGCCCGACGTCTCGCGTGCAGCTTCGAGCGCAAACGCCGCCATGTAGCCACCGTTCGGACCCCAGATTTCCCAGTCGCGTGACAGCGTCGCCGTGAAGGTTCCGTCGTTCGATTGCGTGAGCGCGGTGTCGACGGCCAGGTTCCCCATGGCCGTCGATCGTAGTGCCCCATGAACATGCAGTCGCCGGGGTTTCGGGTGGGGCACGCGCTCGTCGCAGTTTCGGAGATGTTTCGCAAGCCGATCGGGCGCCGACAGATGGCCGGCTCACACTGTGACTGGCGTCAGCGGGCGCCCGAACACTCAGGAGCACGTCGTGAATCACATCAGCCGGGCAGCAGTCGTCGGGTTCATCAGCATTCTTGGACTGTCGGCATGCGGCAGCGACAGCAAGGTCGACACCCAGTCCACGGTCATGACCGAGAACACCACGGCGATGACCGAGAGCACCACCGCAATGGTGGACAACACCACAAAGATGACCGAGAACATCGACGCAATGATGACCGAGCCCACGGCCAAGCCATAGGCCTACCCGACCGCCTGGCCGATGGTACAGTGATGTGTCTCAGTGACGAGCTGTGATCAGCGCTGTTCCATCGGCACGTAGTCGCGGGCGTCGACGCCGCTGTACCACTGCCGAGGGCGGCTGATCTTTTGGTCCTTGTCGGCAAGCAGCTCCTGCCAGTGCGCCAACCAGCCCACGGTGCGGGGAATGGCGAACAGCACGGTGAACATCGCGACCGGGAAGCCCATTGCCTGATAGATGAGCCCGGAGTAGAAGTCGACGTTCGGGTACAGCTTGCGACTGATGAAATAGTCGTCGCTCAGTGCGGTCTCTTCGAGCTTGAGGGCGATATCGAGCAGGGGATTCTTGCCGGTGACCTCGAACACGTCGTACGCGGCCTTCTTGATGATGGTTGCGCGCGGGTCGTAGTTCTTGTACACGCGATGGCCGAAGCCCATCAGGCGGCCGCCGGTGCCGCTCTTGACCTCTTCGATGAACGCGGGGACGTTGTCCATGTGGCCAATGTCGGCGAGCATGCGCACGACGCCCTCGTTGGCTCCACCGTGCAGGGGTCCGTACAGCGCCGAGGCAGCGGCAGCGCACGAGGAGTACGGATCGGCGTGACTCGATCCGACGACGCGCATTGCCGTGGTACCGCAGTTCTGCTCGTGGTCGGCGTGGAGAATGAACAGCACGTCCATCGCCCGTTCGAGGCGCGGATCGACCTGGTAGTCGCCGATCTTCCACATCATGTTGAGGAAGTTGCCCGGAAAGCTGAGATCGTTGTCGGGATACACGAACGGCAGGCCGACCGAAAAGCGGTGACACATCGAGGCCAGCGTGGGCATCTTGGCCACGAGGCGCAGGATCTGCTTGTCGCGACTTGCCTTGTCGTCGATGCGCTTGGCGTCATTGTAGAAGGTGCCGAGCGCGGCAACGGCGCTCACGAACATGCCCATTGGGTGCGCGTCGTAATGGAAGCCATCGACGAAACGCTTGCGCATGTTCTCGTGGATGAAGGTGTGCTGAGTGACGTCGCTCTTCCATTGGGCAAGCTGCACAGCATTGGGGAGCTCGCCGTTCAACAGCAGGTATGCGACCTCGAGGTACGTGCTGTGTTCTGCCAGCTGTTCGATGGGGTAGCCGCGGTGACGCAGGATGCCAGCGTCGCCATCGAGATAGGTGATCGCGCTCTTGCAGGCGGCAGTCTGCATGTAGGCGGGATCATAGATGTAGAGCGACGGATCGAGATCTCGGATCGCCGTGGCGGGAAAGACCCCGTCGGTGATCGGAACCGTCACCGTTTTTCCGGTGCGATCGTCGGTGATGGTAATGGTGTCGGGCATGTTGCTCCCTGGTGTGACACGGACAGTGGCAGGGGGCTTTCTCCCCCGACCGTGCACCCTAGTAGGCGAGTGGTGCGCCCGACCTCAGCGAGATCGAATCCTGGGGCACGACGCAGACAAATGTGAGTTCAGAGCGGTGAGTTGTCGTGCTTGCGGGCGTGCAGTATTTCGCGCTTGTTAGCGAGCATCGAGAGCGCCCGGCAGATCTCGCGGCGTGTCTCGGCAGGCTCAATGACGCCGTCAATGTAGCCCCGCTCGGCAGCGATATAGGGGTTCAACAATCGTTCGGAATAGTCCAACTCGAACTCGGCTCGTTCATCGGCGTTGGCGCGCCGTTGCAGGATCGCCGCCGCTTGTCCGGCGCCCATCACGGCCAGCTCGGCCCACGGCCACGCGAGGCACAAATCGTTGCCCATCCGCTTGCTGTCCATTACGATGTAGGCCCCGCCGTAGCTCTTGCGCAGCACCACGCAGATTCGCGGCACCGTGGCCCGGCCGTAGGCGAACACGAGCTGTGCACCGTGGCGGATCATTCCTCGCCATTCGAGGTCCTTGCCAGGGTAGAAGCCGGGGGTGTCGACCAAGGTGAGGATGGGCAGATTGAATGCATCGCAGAACGACACGAAGCGGGCCGCCTTCTGCGAGGCCGGGATATCGAGCGTGCCCGCCAACGACAACGGCTGGTTGGCGACGATACCCACGGGGATGCCGCCAAATGTTGCGAATGCCGTCACCACATTCGTGGCCCAGCGAGCGCGCAGTTCGAACAGGTCACCGTCGTCGGCGAGCGCCCGGATGACGTTGCGAACGTCGTAGGAGCCCGTTGACGTCGTTGGGATCAGCTCGCCGGCCTCGGGGGTGCGTCGTTCGGGATCGTCGTCGGTGATCCGCTCGGGTGGTTCGAGGTCGTTGTTGTCGGGCAGGTAGGCGAGGAGTTGCTCGGCGAGTACGAGTGCACCTTCGAGATCAGCGGCGACCAGGCTGGCTGCCCCGCTGTAGCGGGCATGGCTGGCGGCGCCACCCAGTTCGTCGTTGTCCATCAGCACACCGGTGAACTCGGCCACCATGGTCGGGCCGCTCACGAAGGCGTAGGCGGCCTCGGTCATGATCACATGGTCAGCGACGCCGATCAGCAGCGCCGGGCCCGATACGGCCGGTCCGTCGACAATGATCACTGTCGGCACCACGCCGCTGCAGTCGGTGAGCGCGCGCGCTGCCATTCCCCAACCGTGCAGCGCGCTGAAACCCTCTGCGATGTCGGCACCCGACGAGCCCATAACGGCAACGAGTGGGTATCCCTGCTCGCGGGCGGTGAGGGCGGCCGCTGCGATCGTCGACGACGCATCGGAGGACAGTGCGCCCCTGCGGACCGCCGCGTTTACATCGAGCCACACGACGGTGCGCTCGCCGATGGTTCTCACGTCGGCCCGGGCAGCGCCGGGCACTCGCGCCTGCAGTGCAACCCGGGAAGCAATCGTGAACTGCGTCATCGCCGAGAGACTACGCACTCGGGGTCGTGGCTGCTCGAAACCTGTCCGATACGCGTTGCGCGCGGTCGCAAGGTGCTAACAAGGGTGAGTCTCAGTTGCTCTTGCCCAACGGGAATGCGTCGACGCCTGTGTATACGCCGCCCTGCAGTGCGCCGCGGGTCTCGAGGATCTCACGCATCGTCTTGAGCACAGCGCGACTTGGGGCGCCTGGGGCCGGTCGGCGACGCTGCACCCAGCCCACCACGCGGCGGGGGAGCTCGGGAACGAGGATTCTCTTGAAGTCACCCTTCACCCAACCGGGTACCGCCGTGGATGGAACGATCGCTGGACCGTAGCCCTCCATCGCGAGCGAGGTCAGCAATCGCACACCGTCGATTTCTGCCTGCGGTCGCAACGATGTGCCACACCCGGCGGCCGCCTTGTCGAGGATACGTCGCATCGCAGTGCCCTTCGGGGGTATCAGCAGCGGTTCGCTGGCCACCCGCATGAGCGACAGTTCGTCCTCACTGGCCCACGGGTGGCTGTTGTGCACGATCACGATGAGGTCCTCGGCAAAGAGCGGCTCGACGGTGAGCTCGGGATCGTCAACAGGAAGATGTACGACGGCGGCGTCAAGGTAGCCGGCAACGAGGCGGGGGAGCAGCGTGGTGGTGCTGCCTTCGAACACGGTGACGTGTACGAGGGGGTGATCGGTAGACAGCGCGGGGAGCAGTTGCGGCATCAGCCACCGAGCCGTCGTGCCGATCACGCCGATTCGGGCGTCGCCACTCACCGAATCACCGCGGCTGGCCATGTCGGCGGAGATGTCGTCCATCTCGCGCAGGATGCGTCGGGCGCGTTCGACGACTTGACCACCGTCGTCGGTCAGCCCGCCACGCTGACGATCCACCAGCGTGACACCCAGTTCCTTTTCAAGGCGCGAAATGTGTCCGGAAACGTTTGACTGCACGGTGTACAGCGCCCGAGCCGCCGAAGAGAACGATCCGTGGTCGGCGATCGCCACGAGCGCTGAAAGCTGTCGTAGATCCATCTCCAAAAAAGATAGCGTCTATCTTCAAGTTCTGCTTGCAAGATCACTCATTCACGTGCATACTTTCACTTGTCATCGAAGCGACTTGTTCCCCCAACAAGTTGCTCGACAAGAACCCACCAAGTCACTTCCCCCAAGTGGCTGGGTTCCACGGTTGAGAGGTCCCGCTTCCCCCAAGCGGGACCTTTCCCGTTTTCGCCTACGATGTGACGATGAGTCCTACCACGCGACCCCGGTCCAACGCATCGAATCCCCACGGTGGTGCGGCGTTTTTCGATCTCGACCGAACGTTGCTTGCGGGCGCATCGGGTGAGGTGTTCAGCGCGGCGATGAAAACCGCCGGATTGATCAATCGCAACATCCCCGGTGAGAAGCTCTTGTTTAGCCTGTTCAACACCATCGGCGAAACGCTGCCCAGCATGGCGCTGGCGCGCCAGGCCGTCACCATGGCCAAGGGCCGGTCGCGTCAGGCCGTGCAGGACGCAGCCGAATCAGTTGCCAGGCAACTCGCCGAGATGGTGCAGCCCTTGGCGGGCGCCTTGTTCGAGGAGCATCGCGCCGCAGGTCGGCCCGTGGTGCTTGCAACCACCACGCCGTACGACCTTGTCAAGCCGTTCGCCGACCTGCTCGGCCTCGACGATGTCGTGGCCACCCGGTACACGGTGAACGCCGACGGCACCTACGACGGAACGTTGTCTGGTCCATTCGTGTGGAGTTCGGGCAAATTGGCCGCCGTGCAGGAATGGGCGCAGCGCAACGGCATCGACATGGCCAAAAGCTTTGCCTATAGCGACAGCGTGTACGACACCCCGCTCCTCGCCGCCGTGGGAAATCCCTTCGTCGTGAATCCGGATCCGCGTATGGTGTTGATGGCTGCCGCGCGGCGGTGGCCGGTGATACGTCTCGATGTGCCGTCCGGAGGTGCAAAGGTGCCGGTGATCGGTCTCGAACTTCAGAAGCTGGCACTGGCGTTCACGCACCCGATGTTCTTCCCGTATGCGCGATTCGAAATGAGCGGCATCGAGAACATCCCCGCAACGGGCCCCGCCATTTTGTGTGGTAACCATCGCAGCTACTTCGACGTGGCAGCGATGGCGCTGGCGATCTCCAAGACGGGTCGAACCGTGCGCTTCCTCGGTAAGAAAGAGGTTTTCGACGCTCCACTCATTGGCCAGATCGCCTCTGCAATGGGTGGTATCCGGGTCGAACGAGGCACGGGCAGCGACGGCCCACTGCAGGCAGCGGCCGAAGCGCTCGAGGCCGGCGACATCGTCGCGATCATGCCCCAGGGCACTATTCCGCGAGGCATCGAATTTTTCGATCCCGTCCTGCACGGTCGTTGGGGCGCGGCACGGCTGGCTGCCATGACCAAGGTTCCGGTCATTCCGGTGGGATTGTGGGGTACCGAGAAGGTCTGGCCACGCAATGCCCGCCTCCCCGCCGTGCTCAACGTCGTCGACCCGCCATTGGTCACCATTAACGTGGGGGCCCCGGTCGAGATGAAGTACCGCAGCCAGGATGCCGACACCAAGAAACTGATGAAGGCCATCTCAGCGCTGCTGCCTCCGCAGGGTCGAGCCAAGCATGTCCCCACCGACGAGGAACTGGCCGCCACCTTGCCAGCGGGTTATCAGGGTGATCCGCGGGCACATTACGTTCGCCGGCCCGGAACGGACTGAATGACCATGTCGAACCAGAACCGCATCGCTCTGCTCCATGGTCCCAATCTCAATCTGCTCGGTCAACGCGAGCCCGATATATACGGCACGGCAACGTTGCAGGACTACGTCGACGCTGCCAGTTCCGCGGCAAGAGCATTCGGCCTGACCATCGAAGCGTTGCAGAGCAATCATGAAGGTGCCCTCGTCGACGCCATTCATACCGCCCGCAACGATGCCGCAGCGATCATCATCAACCCTGGTGCCTTCACGCACTATGCCTGGAGTCTGCACGATGCCCTCGCCGCGTTTGGTGGCCCGGTGATCGAGGTGCACATCTCGAACCCGAACGCTCGCGAGCCGTGGCGGCATACGAGCGTGGTGTCGCCCGTGGCTACGGGCACCATTGCCGGACTGGGGATACACGGCTACGAGCTGGCCGTGCAGGCCGTAGCCCGATGGCTGGGTCGATGAATTCCCCCGAGCTCGCCGCGCTGGAATATGCCTCGCGGGCCCCCAAAGTACTGTCCGCGCTCGACGGCTTTCACACCGATGCGCTGCTTGTCACCAGCGTCACCAACATTCGTTGGCTCACCGGTTTTACTGGGTCGAGTGCCTGGTTGCTCGTCGCACACGACGGGCTCACGCTCATCACCGATGGCCGCTACGGCGATCAGGCGCGCGAGCAGACGATGGCTGCTGGCGTCGCGACGCGCATTGCCGTGGGCGCCACCCGTTCAGCGCAGATCGCACATCTGGCCGCAGCCGTAACCGCTTCGACGCGGCTCGGCTTTGAAGCCGCGCACCTCAGCTTCGCCGACTACGCCACGCTTTCCACGACGGCCGAGGCCCACTGGGTGCCCACCAGCGGAGCGATCGAGGCGCTGCGGCGCACCAAGGATCGCGGCGAACTCGACCGTATGGCGCACGCAGCGGCAATCGCCGACCGCGCGCTCGCTGCTGCAGTACCGGCGCTGTTTGACGAGCCAACCGAGATCGAGTTCCGCGATGCGCTCGAGGCGGCGATGCGCAGTTATGGCGCACACGCACCGAGTTTCGACACGATCATTGCGGCAGGAGCTAATGCGGCCATGCCCCACCATGCTCCCGACGAGACTCGCATTGTGGAGGGCATGACCGTGGTCGTCGATTTTGGTGCGTTGTTCGAGGGCTACCACAGCGACATGACGCGCACCTTCACGATTGGCGATCCCACTCCGATGCAAGCAGAGGTGTACGGAGTCGTACTCGCTGCCCAGACCGCCGGAGTCGCTGCCGTATCGCCAGGTAGCGGCGGTCGATCCATCGACGACCTGTGCCGCAGCCGCATTGTCTCAGCGGGCTGGGGCGAGTGGTTCAACCATGGCACCGGACATGGCGTCGGTCTACAAATCCATGAATCGCCGTGGCTCACCCAAAGCTTCGACGACACACTTCAGGTCGCCGACGTGGTGACTGTGGAACCGGGCGTCTATCGTAGAGACTTCGGCGGCGTTCGAATCGAAGACATGGTGGTGGTTACCACCAACGGATGCCAGCCGCTCACCAAGACGCCCAAGGATTCGCCATGCCTGCCATCACCACCAACGAACTGAAGAACGGGATCACCCTCGAACTCGACAACGGCCTGTTCCAGGTCGTCGAGTTCCAACACGTCAAGCCCGGTAAGGGTGGAGCGTTTGTTCGCACCAAGATCCGCAACCTGCGTAATGGCGCAGTGATCGAAAAGACCTTCAACGCCGGCATCCGCGTCGAGCAGGCGATCATCGATCGCAGCGACATGCAATTCCTGTATCGCGATGGCGACGACTATGTGTTCATGGACACCGCGACCTACGATCAGATGACCGTGCCGCCCAAGGCCCTCGGAGATGCTGCCGACTACATGGTGGAATCGATGATGGCCACCATCGCCACGTATCAGGGTGAAATCGTCAGCGTCGAGATCGCGGCATCCGTCGAACTCAACATTGCCGACACCGATCCCGGTGTGCAAGGCGACCGAGTGAGCGGCGCCCGCAAACCCGCCACGCTCGAGACCGGCAAGGTCATTCAGGTTCCGCTCTTCATTAACCCGGGTGACCGCGTCAAGGTCGATACACGCACCGGCGATTACATGACGCGGGTCTGAGCACCATGGCACGCCGTATCCGCCAGGACGGCGACGAAGACGAACGATCCGACGCCCGGGAGCGGGCGTTGATCCTGTTGTACGAAGCTGAATCCAAGTCGATGGCACCCACCGATGTGGTCGACGCACAGGTGTTACCCGTGGACGACCTCACCCAGATGCTCATTGCCGGAGTCGAACAACACGGACGCGACATCGACGATCTCATTGCCAGCCACTCAAAGGGCTGGACGCTCCAGCGCATGCCGACCATCGATCGCAACGTTTTACGCATCGGCATCTTCGAACTGATGGGCCGGCCCGAGGTACCTGTGGCAGTCGTCATCGACGAAGCCGTCGAGCTTGCCAAGCGCTTCTCCACTGACGATTCCGGACGATTCGTCAATGGTGTGCTTTCGGCAATCGCTCCTAAGGTGCGCGCGGCTTAGCAACACGTCGCGGTTGCTAGCGTCTCCGTCGATGCCCACGACCGCACCAGATTCTGACGCCGCGGCCGACGTGTCTGACGCGTCCGAGCACATCACGCACTCCGAGCAAGCGACACAGCCTGAATACGCGACTTCGTTCGCGCGATGGATGAATCGGGCGGTGTGGCCGCGCCTGACGGACTCGCGCTGGATCTCCACGGCCACAGGTGTGATCGCGACGCTTGGATTGTTGTTCTTCGTCGTGCGCACCCTTGGCGCCTCGTGGCCAGGGCAGTTCAAGATCTTCTTCCCCGACTCGTTCTCGTTCATCAACGCGGCCAGGCTGACCCCGTTCTCGCCCGCGTTTTACGCAGCCGAGCGGCCGATTGCATTTCCGACCCTGCTGTTCCTGCTCGGGCGGAGCACTGTGGTGACGATAGTGGTGCAGACCTTTTTGTACGGGTTGGCATACCTGTTCGCTGTTCGTGTGGCGTGTCGGATTCTTTGCCAAGCTGAGGCCCGCCTCCTCGCCGGGCTGCTGATAGTTCTGATCGGGCTTGAACCGCGTTTCGCGTTGTGGAACACGCACATCTTGAGCGAGTCGCTAGGGATGACGCTCGCCGTTGTGTCGGTGTCGATGTGGTGGCGCTTCTCGGCCGATCCAACTGTCGCTCGTCTGCGATGGGCCGGTGTTGCGACCATTGCGTGGCTCACGGCGCGCGACTCGAACGTACCGCCTTGGGCGTTAGTTGGCGTGCCCGCGTTGTTGCTCGCGTCGTTGCTCTGGAAGAGCGCCGAAACTGACCTGCGCAAAGCGCTGCGCCACTGGGGTGTCATCACGCTCGTGGTATGTCTCGGGGTGGGATTGACCCAATCGGCGAATGGCCGCAACCGGTACGCAACGTTGAACAATGTCGGACTCAGAGTGCTCCCCGAGAAGGAACTGACCAACTGGTTCGTGGATCAAGGAATGCCGATGAGCGACGCTTTGGTGGAACGCACCGGTTTCAGTAGCTTCGACAACAACTGGAAGATGCTCAACAGCCCCGATCTCGAGTCGTTCCGCTCGTGGGCCCGCAGCAGTGGGCAGCGCCAGATGCTCGAGTCGTATGTGCGTTTCGCGCCGCATTGGGTCAGCACGCTCTACCGTGATCTGCCGATCTTGCTGAGCAGTGACCAATCATCGTACGACGCATTTCATGTGGCGAAGCGACTGCCGGCCGCAATGCCATGGCAGATCGGTGGCCCCACCTCTCGCGCCGGATTACTGATGTGGTCGCTTCTGGCGTGCGCCGGCCTGGCTCTGACAGCGCGGCGGCGTGGCTTGCAGTCCATCGTGTTGGCTCTCCTGCTTGCATCGACGTTCGTCGATCTCTACATGGCCTATGTCGGCGACTCGGTGGAAGTGCAACGACATATGGTGGGCCCGCTGTCACGCATGGCCTTGATCATGGCGATCTGCGTCTGCCTCGGCGTCGACACCCTGCTCGACGACGCTCGACGCCGCGCTGTCGAGGCTCGTCGCGACAAGGTGGCCGGAGAGTGAGCACGCCTACTCAGTCGTCGGTGCGCAACCGCTGGTCCCAGCTGTTCTTGTTCTCCACGGTGTTTGTCGTCGGTGCGATGGTGGTTGCGGCCCTCTTCCACAACGAATTCCGATCGCAGAACTGGGATCCACAGCAGACCCGGGACTACGTCGAACGCACCATTCGTTACGGTGGCACGTTCTACGAGAACGGACTACTGAACAAAGGCCCGCTCGAGCCGATGGTGTATCGGATTGCCGCCTTGGTCACCACGTGGGATGGATTCTGGTACGCGATCTCGTTCTTCATCCTCATCGTCAGCGGCCTCATTGCATGGGCAGCGAGCAGCACCGTTCGCGCGGTTGGTGGGCACCGGCTGCTCGGTGTCGCGGTGGGCATCGCAGTGTTCTTCCACTTCGCACTCGGCAAGGCCGACTATGCGGGCGTGCTGTACAGCCGGAACATGGTTGTTGGTCTGTTCGCTGGGGCATGGATCATCGCGCTGTCTCGCCGCTCATGGGAGGCGCGCCGCGCTCGATGGTCAGCGCTTGCGGTTGGCGTGCTCTTGGGCCTGGCGATGCAGACGCTGTTCGTCTCAGCCATTGCGGCATTCGCCGTGGGGCTCCTCGCTTGGAACGCCCTCGATGACATCGACGACGACGCGCTGTATCGGCGCTGTCGGCGCACATTGGTGGTCACTCCGATCGTGGTGACGGTGGCGGCACCGGCCTACTACCTGCTACGCGGGCGCATCCAAGAGTTTTGGAGTGGGTGGTGGACATACGCCAAGTACCAGAACACCGGCACGGGTCGAAGCCTGGCCAACCAACTCGTCTACGGCCGCGACGTGATCTTGCGCTACTACCGCAGTTGGCCGGTATCGCTCGTGATTGTCGTGTCCTTTCTGGTGTGCACTGTGGCGCTATGGCGCACGTTCGATCGCCGCGAGCGCACCATCCATCTCAGCCTCACCGTGTGGTTCATCGGAGCGTGGACCGAGTTGGTCATGAGTCAGCGGTACTCGTCGCACTACTTTTCGATTCTTGCCCTTCCGACAGCCTTGATGGCCGCCACCATCATTGGTCATGCCTACCGACTTCTCCGGCGTGAGCGAGGCGAGTTCCGCAGCGTCGTGGCTTGGCCCTTGATCGCCGGATTGCTCTCGATCGTCGCGATGGGTGGAGGCCACTTCAACCTCGGCCTGCAGGCCGCGAGCAGTTTCAGCTCGGTGCATAACACCGCACTCGCCCGTCAGACTGCGGAACCCGGTAAGCAACGCACAGTGCGGGCCACGCTCGACCTGGTCTCGCACGCCGACGACCCACTGTTGGCATGGACCGAGTTTCCCTGGACATACCTCAACTATCACCGCGTCGCTGCGACGCGTTGGATCTGGAAAAGCTTCATGATGGGCCAGATCTATCTCGGCCGCACCGGTCCGCAGTACGTGCTCCCCAAGACGTGGGAATGGTTCGCCGACGACATGCGCGAGGCACACCCTGCTGCGTTCCTCGAGGAGACGGCGATGCCGATGGCCTCTGGGAACCCGTTTGCTGACTACGTACACGCGAATTTCACGAAGGCCTTCGCAGGAACCGATTACAACATCTATCTTCGCAATGACCAGGCAGACGCCGTGCTGCGCGGCGACGCCGGTCGGGCGCTGACCCCGAATCGTGCGCTCGGCCAAGCATCGAACTGGGTCGCCGGCAGCGGGCGGGCTACGCTCGCTGCCGACGCTGTTCCCTCCGTCGATGACGTGCTCGAACTCAGTCCATCGTTGTGCACCAGGGTGTCGGGCACCTATACGGCAGCGCCGGGAGCAGGCGGGTCGTTCCTGTCGTTCCGATTCGATGGCCCGAGCAACACCGATGAGACGATGCGTCTGAATATTGCTGATACGGAGGTTTTCTCGGGCAACGACGCCACGGTGTTCGATTCGGTGATCCTCGACCCAACGAAAGTCGATACGGCCCAGGCCGCACCAGCCGACACAGCGAGCCATGCCTTTGCCGTCGTGGTTGGCGCCCAATCAGCCGCGTTGGTGGTCGATGGGCAGATTCGAGCCGCGGTGCGTCTCCCAAAGCCGGCGCGACTCTCTCTGGAGATGCGCAATGGAGGGGTGGCCTTGGGTGATTTGCAAGTGGGTGCACCACCTCCCGACAGCGGATGCAAATGAGGACCGCTCTCGACTGCTAGCGTACGTGTGCCGTCAAACGGGTCCAGAGAGGCTCGAACGGAGGAGATGAACCGAAATGCCCGCTTCCCAATCTGCTCGAGATCTCATCGCCACGTCCCCTGCCGGGGACGTTTTTCATGTCAAGGCCGAGGTACTCGGTGCCGACGATATCCGCCGTGCGGTGACCCGCATCGCGCACGAACTCGTCGAGCGCAACCGTGGGCTCGACGACGTCGTGCTGATCGGACTGCAACGGGGCGGAGTCTGGATCGCGAAACAGCTCGCGGCGGCCATCGTGAGCATCGAGCCAGGAGCCACAGTGCCTGTCGGCGCCATCGACGTGTCGATGTATCGCGACGACATCGGGCTGCGCCCCGTCGTTCCCGGCGCGGTCACCGATATTCCGGTCGATATAGCCGGTCGCATCGTCGTGCTCGTCGACGACGTGCTGTTCACCGGACGTACTGTGCGTGCGGCGCTCGACGCGCTCAACGAATATGGCAGACCACGCATCGTGCAACTCGCAGTGCTGGTCGATCGGGGCCATCGGGAGTTGCCGATCCGCCCAGACTTCGTGGGCAAGAATCTGCCGAGCAGCCGCGACGAGGACGTGCGTGTGAGCCCCGACGGTGTCGTGATCGGCCGACGCGGCGCGGCCCCCTCATCGCCCTCGTCATCGTCACCGACGACGTCGACAGGTGCAGCATGAAGCATCTGCGCTCTGTCGACGAACTTGGCGTTGATGGCCTTCGACGCCTGCTCGATCTCAGCGACCACATGGCTGAGATCAACCGCCGATCCGTACCCAAGGTGCCGGCGTTGCGTAACAAGACTGTGGTCAGCCTGTTCTTCGAGGACAGCACCCGCACCCGACTCAGCTTCGAGACCGCCGCCAAGCGGCTCAGCGCCGACACGATGACATTCAGCGTGGGTACCAGCAGCGTCAACAAGGGTGAGAGCCTCCGTGACACCATCGAAACCGTCGCGGCGATGGGCATCGACGCGTTCGTGGTGCGTCACAAGAGCAGCGGGGTTCCGTGGCAGATCAGCCGGTGGACCGAGGCCAGCGTGGTGAACGCCGGCGACGGTTGGCACGAGCACCCCACACAGGCCCTGCTCGACTGTTACACCATCCGAACTGCGCTCAATCGCCCCGACGGATTCGATGGCCTACACATCGCGATCGTCGGCGATATCAAACACAGCCGAGTCGCGCGCAGCGACGTCTGGGCCTTCGCCGCGCTCGGTGCCCGCGTCACGCTCGTTGCTCCCCATACCTTGCTGCCCCCGTCTCTTCAGGGCTGGCCAGTGGATGTCGTGCATCACATCGACGACATCATCGACCGAGTCGACGTCTTGTACATGTTGCGGATGCAACGAGAGCGAATGCACGAGGCGCTGGTGCCGAGCCTGCGCGAATACACCGCCCGGTTCGGACTCACACCCGACCGCGCCGATCGCTTGCAGCAGCACACGCTGGTGATGCATCCGGGACCGATGAACCGGGGCGTCGAAATGGCGGTCGACCCGTCTGAGTTGCCCGGTTCGGTGATCACCCAACAGGTGACCAATGGTGTGAGCGTTCGTATGGCCGTGCTGTTCGACCTACTCGGCAGTGGCTCGGCATTGGCAGGGGAGGCGTCATGAGCAACGAATCGAGACAGGGTAGTACCGTCATCAAAGGTGGCACGGTGCTCGATCAGCGCGGCGAGCAACGCCTCGACGTTCGTGTCGAAGGCGGCGTCATTACCGAAGTCGGTGCCTTGCTGCGGGGCGATCACACACTCGACGCCAGCGGGTGCATGGTGAGCCCAGGCTTCGTCGATCTGCACGTGCACCTGCGCGAGCCGGGGCGGGAAGAAGCCGAGACGATCGAGACCGGTTCGCGCGCCGCTGCCCGCGGTGGGTTCACTGCGATTGTCGCGATGCCGAACACCGAGCCGCCCCACGACAGCCTTGCCGTGGTGCAAATGGTGCGCCGACTCGGCGCCGAGGCCGGTCTCTGCGAGGTGCTCCCAAGCGGCTGCATCACGATGGGGAGAGCTGGAGAAGTGCTTGCGCCGATGGCCGAACTCGCCGCTGCGGGGGTGCAGATCTTCACCGACGACGGCGCCGGCGTGCAGGATCCACTGCTCATGCGCCGTGCTCTCGAGTACGGCAAGAGCCTCGGGATTCTGCTGGCACAACACTGCGAGGTCAGTCGACTCACCATGGGCGCCGTCATGCACGAGGGCGGCTGTTGTGCCCGCCTCGGTGTGGCCGGTTGGCCATCGGTGGCAGAGGAATTGATGGTGTTCCGCGACATTGAGCTGTCGCGCCTCACCGGAGCGCCCGTGCACTTCCTGCACCTGTCCACCGCCAAGAGTGTTGATCTCGTGCGCGGCGCCAAGGCCGAAGGGCTGTTGGTCACTGCCGAGGCCGCGCCACATCACTTCACGCTCACCGACGAGATGCTGAACGGGTTCGACCCGATCTTCAAGGTCAATCCACCGCTTCGCGAGCTCACCGACGTGATCGCGGTCAAGCGCGGTCTGGCCGACGGAACCATCGACGCGATCGCCACGGATCATGCACCGCATGCGTCGGAGCTGAAGGAGATGCCGCTCGATCAAGCGCCTCCGGGAATGCTCGGTCTGGAGACCTCGCTTGCGCTATCGATCAGCGAGTTGGGTCTCGACCTGCAGCAGGTCGTGGCCCTGCTCTCATGGCAGCCCGCTGCGATCGCGGGCGTTGCGCACCGTCACGGCCGGGCGCTCGAGGTCGGCGCTCCTGCGAACATCACCGTGTTCGATCCGGATCTCACGTGGACGGTGACCTCGGCTGGCATGGCGAGCAAGAGCCGCAACACCCCCTATGCCGGGCGATCCGTGCGCGGCAAGGTACGTCACACCGTGTTCGACGGCAACGTGGTCGTGCTCGACAGCGAGGCTCAGCGATGAATGATTATGCAAAGGTGTGGATGAATATGCAAGGATGGATATCGTGAAGATTCAAGCAGCAGCGCTGGTCCTGGCCGACGGAAGTGTGTTCGAAGGTGAGGCCATCGGCGCGATGCCGGAGTCGGGTGTAGCCAGCGGCGAAGTGGTGTTCAACACGGTGTTGGCCGGGTATCAGGAAGTCATTACCGACCCCAGCTATGCCGGCCAGATCATCACATTCACGTACCCCCACATCGGCAACTACGGGGCGGCGCTGGCCGACTTCGAGTCGCGCCGGCCGTTCTGCCGTGGTGTCATCGTGCGCGACCTCGCTCGACGGGAGTCGAACTACCGTTCCGATGCTCATCTGGGCGCCACTTTGCGTCGCTATGGCATCAGCGGCATCGCCGGCATCGACACCCGGCGGCTCACACGTGTGTTGCGCGACACGGGTGCCATGAATGGCGCGTTCGGAACCGCCGACCTCGCCACGCTTCGCGCAGCCGCGCAGGCCGAGTCCGGTACCGATGGCGTTGATCTGGTCGCGCAAGTCACCACGCCGGCGGCCTACACCGTCGGTGCGGGCGACCGCCGAATCGTTGCCTACGACTTCGGCATCAAGTACTCCATCGTCGATCACCTCGCCACGCTGGGCAAGGTGACCGTGGTGCCCGCATCGACGACCGCAGACGAAGTGCTCGCGATGTCGCCAGCCGGTGTGTTTCTGTCGAATGGGCCCGGCGATCCTGCCGAGGTCGGGTACGCCGTCGATGCTGTTCGCGAACTCGTCGGCCGCGTGCCGGTGTTTGGCATCTGCCTCGGCCATCAGATCCTCAGCCGGGCGCTCGGCGGAGACACGTTCAAGCTTCCCTTCGGGCATCACGGTGGCAACCACCCTGTGCGCCACGTCGCCAGCGGCAAGGTCGAGATAACCAGCCAAAACCACAACTTCTGTGTCGATCCGGATTCGCTCGGCGCTGCCGCTGAGGTCACCCACGTGAACCTCAACGATCACACCAACGAGGGCATGGTCGTGCGCGGACAACCGGCGTTCAGCGTGCAATATCACCCAGAGGCCGGGCCCGGTCCACACGACGCAAGCTACCTGTTCGGAATGTTCGAAGACATGATGAACGATCCGTCGACATGGCGCGGTAAACCCAGGGTTCGTCGCATGACACCCCCACGCATCGCTGGTGTTCCTGCAGCAGAACTGGGCGTGGCCTGATGCCCAAGCGGACCGACATCCACAGCATCCTCATCATCGGCAGCGGCCCTATCGTCATCGGCCAGGCGTGTGAGTTCGACTACAGCGGCACGCAGGCCTGTCGTGTGCTGCGCGAAGAGGGCTATCGCGTCATCCTCGCCAACTCGAACCCGGCAACGATCATGACGGATCCCGACTTCGCCGACGCCACCTACATCGAACCGCTGACACCAGAGGTGGTCACCCGGATCATCGAGCGCGAGAAACCCGACGCAGTGTTGCCAACGATGGGCGGACAGACCGCCCTCAATATTGCGATGACACTGTTCGAACGAGGCATCGTCGGAGTGCCGGGAACGCCCGAGTTAATCGGAGCCAACGCAGAGGCCATCGCCACAGCCGAGGACCGCGAGAAGTTCAAAAAGGCGATGATCGAGATCGGTCTGGCCGTGCCCGACAGCGGCATCGCCCACACTCTTGACGAAGCCATGGAGGTGCTCGACGCGATCGGCCTGCCGTGCATCATTCGTCCTGCGTACATTCTCGGTGGGCGAGGCACTGGGATTGCGTCGACGCTTGCGGAATTCTCGCATCTGGCCGCTGAGGGCATCGCGGTCAGTCCGATCAGCGAGATCCTGGTGGAAACGAGTATCGCCGGGTGGAAGGAATACGAACTCGAAGTCATGCGCGATCGCAACGACAACTGTGTGATCATCTGCTCGATCGAGAATGTCGATCCGATGGGCGTGCACACGGGGGACTCCATCACCGTTGCCCCAATACAGACTTTGAGTGACGTCGAGTACCAGCGCATGCGCGATGCGGCGTTCGCGTGCATTCGGCGTGTCGGCGTCGAGACCGGAGGGTCGAACGTGCAGTTCGCCGTGAACCCTCTCACTGGCGAACAGGTCGTGATCGAGATGAACCCGCGCGTCTCGCGGTCGTCAGCCCTCGCATCGAAAGCCACCGGATTCCCCATCGCCAAGATTGCCGCCAAGCTCGCAGTTGGTTACACCCTTGACGAGATCCCTAACGACATCACCAAAAAGACGCCCGCCAGCTTCGAGCCGAGCATCGACTATGTGGTTACGAAGATTCCACGATGGGCCTTCGAGAAGCTTCCCGGCACCAGCGGCGTACTCGGTCCACAAATGCAGAGCGTTGGAGAAGCGATGTCGATCGGTCGCACGTTCCCGGAGAGTTTGCAAAAAGGCCTGCGCTCGCTCGAACAGGGTCGGTTCGGCCTCAACTGCGATCCCGCCGAGGCCCAGTACGGTGCGATGTCCGATGCGATGCTGCTGACCGCGGTGGGCATCCCCACGCCGGAGCGCATCTTCCAGGTCGGCGAGTTGCTGCGTCGTGGGTTGTCGATCGAGACCGTTCACAACGCGTGCCGCATCGATCCGTGGTTTCTCGATCAGATGTGCATCATCATCGAAGAGCGCGCTGCGCTGTGGGAAATCGGCGGTGCTGCGGCGTTGTCGCGAGCGGACTGGCGTCGCGCCAAGCGACTCGGATTCAGCGATGCGCAGTTGGGGTATCTCTGGGGTGAGGACGAGTCGGTGGTGCGACGCGTCCGAGAAACAGCCGGCGTGTACCCCACCTACAAGACCGTCGATACGTGCGCAGCCGAGTTCGCGGCCGAGACGCCCTACCACTACAGCACGTACGAGGACGAGAATGAGGTGCGGCCCTCGACCAAACCGAAGGTGATCATTCTCGGTTCGGGGCCGAATCGCATTGGTCAGGGCATCGAGTTCGATTACTGCTGCGTACATGCCTCGTTCAGTCTGCGCGACGCGGGCTTCGAGACGGTGATGGTCAACTGCAACCCCGAGACCGTGAGCACCGACTACGACACCAGTGATCGGCTGTACTTCGAGCCGCTCACCAAAGAAGACGTCCTCAACGTGATTGCTGCAGAGACGGCGGCGAGCGGGGGAGTGGCTCCGAAGGTGATCGTGTCACTCGGTGGGCAGACGCCGCTGAAACTCGCCGGCGAGATTCCAGTGGGACTCATCGCCGGCACGTCACCCGCGTCGATCGATCTTGCCGAAGACCGCGAGAAGTGGGCAACGCTGTGTCAGAGCCTGCGTATCCCGCAGCCCCCGGGCGGCACGGCACTCGATCTGGAGCAAGCGCTGCAGATCATTGACACCGTGGGATTCCCCGTGCTGGTCCGGCCCAGCTATGTGCTCGGCGGTCGTGGCATGCAGATCGTGCATGATCGCAATCATCTCGCACGTGCCATGGCCGAACTCACCGGCTTCGGCAGCCTCGGCAAAGAAGGTGGCCTCTCCGCTGAACGCCCGGTCTTGGTGGATCGATTCCTGGAAGACGCAACCGAGGTCGACGTCGACGCAGTACGCGACCGGACGGGCGCCGTACTCATCGGCGGCGTCATGGAGCATGTCGAGGAAGCCGGCATTCACAGCGGCGACTCGGCGTGCGCGATCCCTCCTCAGACGCTGCCCGCTTGGGTAGTAGAGGTCATCGAGTCCTACACCCGTGCAATCGCCGCAGCGCTCGACGTGCGCGGTCTCATCAACGTGCAGTTCGCGGTGCTGGGCACCACGGTGTATGTCATCGAGGCCAATCCGCGGGCCAGTCGTACGGTGCCGTTCGTCGCCAAGGCCACCGGAGTGCCGCTGGCGAAGGTGGCGAGCAGAGTGATGTTGGGGGCAACCTTGGCCGAGTTACGCATCGAGGGTCTGCTGCAGGACCCCGTCGAGCACGGACACGTTTGTGTCAAAGAGGCCGTGCTGCCCTTCAGTCGGTTCCCTGATGTCGACACAGCGCTCGGACCGGAAATGCGCTCCACGGGTGAGGTCATGGGCATCGACACAACCTTCGGGAAGGCGTTCTTCAAGGCCGAACTCGCGGCAGGCACTGTGTTGCCGACCGCGGGAACGGTCTTTCTCTCACTGGCGGATGGTGACAAGCCGGCCGGCATCGTGGTCGCCAAGCGGCTGCGCCAGCTCGGTCTCAACATCGCTGCGACCGTCGGCACGGCCGACTACCTCTCGCGCTTTGGCCTCACGGTCGATCAGGTGGTGGGCAAGGTGAGCGAGGGTGCTGACATTACAGCGCTCGATCTGATCACCGACGGCAAGGTCAGCTTCGTGGTGAACACCCCGCAGGGTCGTGGTGGACGAACCGACGGTGAACAGATTCGCAAATCAGCCAACGTGCATCGGGTCAGCTCGGTCACGACCGTCGAGGCAGCACTCGCCGCCGTACAGGGACTGTTCGAGCAGGCTGGCCTGCCCGTAGAAGTGCGCTCGCTGCAGGAGTACCACGCTCGATGACGGTCCGCGTCGGTGCCGGTTCGTTGGATCGTTCGGTGAAAGTCGGCTCGCTGACGTTCACAAATCCGGTGATGACCGCGTCCGGCACGTCGGGCCATGGATGCGAGCTCATGCCGTACGGCGACCTGGGTTCGCTAGGCGCGATCGTCGTGAAATCACTTGCCCCGTATGCGTGGGCGGGGAATCCCGCGCCGCGTGTGCATCCCACGCCTCAGGGGATGATCAACGCCGTTGGCCTGCAGGGTCCCGGTGCGCTGGCCTGGCTGCGCGACGACCTGCCGGCGCTTGCTGACGCGGGCGCACGCGTCGTCGCAAGCATTTGGGGACGGTCGGTGGCTGACTACGCGGTAGCTGCCGAACAGCTCGCTGGTGCCGGGCCCGAAGTCGTCGCAGTCGAAGTGAACTTGTCCTGCCCCAATCTCGAGGGACGCCGCGGTATCTTCGCCCACGATGCCGAACTGAGCGCGCAGGTCATGCAGGTCACCGATGTCTGCGGCAGGCCCCGCTGGGCCAAACTCAGTCCGAATACCGACCGGCTCATCGAGGTGGCCGACGCTGTCCATCACGCTGGCGCCGAGGCGGTCACCCTGATCAACACAGTGCTCGGGCTCGTCATCGATCCCACGACACTCGGTCCAGCACTGGGCAATGGTGGTGGCGGTCTGTCGGGACGAGCCATTCATCCTGTGGCCGTGCGTGCCGTGTTCGATGTTCACCAGGCGTTGCCGGGCCTACCCATTGTCGGGGTGGGTGGTGTTGCGTCGGGCTGGGACGCTGCCGAGCTGATGTTGGCTGGCGCGTCCGCAGTACAGGTGGGTACTGCCACGTTCGCTGACCCTCGGGCCCCATGGAAGGTGCTCGACGAGTTGTGTTCGTGGGCGGCGCGGGAGGGTATCGACTCACTCAGCGGTCTTACCGGTTCGTGCAGGTGACTCCTGTCGCCGTCGATCTCTTGGTGATCCCCAAACCGACCGAACAGTGGGGGTAGAATACGCACATGGCAACTCCTCCCGTACTGACTCCCGAACAGCGTGCAAACGCACTGGCCAAGGCCGCCGAAGCGCGCGCTGCGCGCGCCGAATTGAAGACGAAGTTGAAGCTTGGCTCGGTCACGCTCGCCGAAGCGCTCGCCTCGACCGACAGCACCGTTGGCAAATTGAAGGTTGTGTCCATGCTCGAATCCCTCCCGGGGGTCGGCAAGGTCAAGGCGCGCAAGGTCATGTCCGAAATCGGCATTGCTGACAACCGCCGCGTGCAGGGGCTCGGTACCCAGCAGAAGCAGGCCTTGCTGGATTATCTCGCCAAGTAATGCCTCGGCGGCGCGTGTGAGCCAGGGCGAGCCGCTCATCATCGTTGTGTCCGGTCCCGGAGGGGTCGGCAAAGGCACGATCGTCGAAGCCCTCGTGAAAAGGGATTCTCAACTATGGCTCAGTCGCAGTTGGACAACACGCGCTCAGCGTCAGGGCGAACCGGACGACGCTTACCGCTTTGTGTCACGGGATGCGTTCGAGCATCACATGGCAGTCGGGGGCTTTCTCGAGTGGACCGAGTTCCTCGGCAATTATTACGGAACGCCGAATCCCGATGCGACAAGCGGCAGCGATGTAGTGCTCGAGATCGAAGTTGACGGCGCTCAGCAGGTGAAGGCGTTGCGACCCGATGCCATCCTCATCTTTGTGTTGCCCCCTTCACGTGCGGAACAGGAACGTCGCCTACGCGGACGGGGTGATGCCGACCAGAAAGTTGCCGAGCGACTCCGTAAGGCAGAAGATGAAGAACCGGTTGGGATGTCGCTTGCCGATCACGTAGTTGTCAACGACGACCTCGAGCGGACGATCGACGAAATGCTTGAGATCATCGAATGGCATCGCGCCGCTGACGCGACGCAGTACTAGTCGTGTGCCGCACTGGCGCCGATTCAACCGCAACAACCGCTAGGCTTGCCCGGCTACTTACCGAGGAGGACCGCTGCCCATGGCGCGTACCAACGACACAATGATGAACCCCCCGATCGAGGAACTTCTCGGTCGTGTCGATTCCAAGTTCAGCCTCGTCACGCTTGCGGCTCGGCGGGCCCGCCAGATTAACTCGTACTTCAATCACCTCGGCGAAGGCTTGGGTCACATGGTGCCCCCACAGGTGTCGTCGGTGGCGCGCAAGCCGCTGAGCATCAGCTTCGAGGAAATCGCAGCCGACAAGATTGAGTCCGTTCCGGTCGCTGTTCCAGAAGAGGCAGCAGACCCTGCCGACGAGGCCGACACCGCCGTCTGAGACGGTCGTCAGCCATGTCGGCGCTGCGCGGGAGGACCATCGTCGTCGGTGTCACCGGCGGAATCGCGGCGTATAAGGCCGTCGAGGTCTGCCGCCGCCTCGTCGACCTCGGCGCCCATGTCGTGCCGGTGATGACCGACGCCGCCGAGCAGTTCATCGGTCGTACAACCCTGTCAGCGCTGTGTAGCGAGCCGGTTCAGACCAGCCTCTGGGATGAGGTATCTCCCATTCCGCACACGGTTCTCGGCCAGCGCGCCGACGCCATCGTGGTGGTGCCGGCCACCGCACACCTGCTTGGCGCGTACGCGGCGGGTCTCAGCACTGACCTGCTCACCAACACCCTGCTGGCAACGCGGGCTCCGGTAGTCGTCTGCCCGGCGATGCACACCGAGATGTGGGAGCACCCTGCAGTTCGTGACAACCTGGCTGTATTGCGTCAGCGAGGGGTCATTGTGGTCGAACCCGACGAGGGTCGCCTCGCTGGCGGCGACGTCGGATCAGGCCGCCTCGCCGCTCCAGAACGTATCGTCGCGGCTATCGAAGCTGTTCTGGGCAGCGGCGACCTCGCCGATCTGCATGTGGTCGTCACTGCGGGTGGAACTCGCGAGCCCATCGACGCGGTGCGCGTCATAGCCAATCGCAGCAGCGGCAAGCAGGGGTATGCAATTGCTGCTGAGGCTCTGTCACGTGGTGCAACGGTCACGCTCATCTCGACTGTCGATTTGCCGACACCGACGCACGCGCGCCTGGTGCGGGTCGAGACGGCGGCGCAGATGCAGATCGCGGTGGAGCACGAATCGGAATCTGGTGATGTCGTTGTCATGGCAGCGGCCGTTGCTGACTTCCGGCCGCGCGCAGTGGCTGATCACAAGATCAAAAAAGCCGACGGCCCACCGGAGATAGTGCTCGAGCCCACGCCCGATATTCTTGCGTCGCTCGGCGCCCGCAAGCGGGCTGGGCAGACGTTGGTCGGCTTTGCCGCCGAGACAGACGATCTGATCGCACACGCCGAGGCAAAGATGCGTCGAAAGAATCTCGACCTGATCGTTGCCAACGATGTCCGTGCTGCTGGCGTAGGATTTCAGCACGACACCAACGCCGTATCACTGCTTCGCCCAGACGCGCCGATGGTCACCATCGGCCTCACCGACAAACGCTCGATTGCTCGAGCAATTCTCGACGTCGTCGTAGATATTCGCAGTGGACCCAAGTGAAGAGCGCCAGCATGCACCCCAAATTCTTCCAACACACACCCAACAGCAACAACAACAGCCAGGGAGCCCTGCAGTGAGTAAGTGGACCTTTACCAGCGAGAGCGTGACTGAAGGTCACCCGGACAAGATGGCCGATCAGGTCAGCGACGCCGTGCTCGATGCCATCCTCACCGAGGACCCCAACGGACGTGTTGCGTGCGAAACACTGCTCACGACGGGCTTGTGCGTCGTCGCGGGCGAGATCACCACGAGCGCGTATGTCGACATTCCCAAGATCGCCCGCGAGGTGATCAAAGAAATCGGATACGACAACGCGCTTTATGGGTTCGACGGCAACACATGCGGAGTCATCGTGAGCCTCGATGAACAGAGCGCGGATATCGCTCAGGGTGTTGATAAGAGCGAGGAGTTCCGCGGGGGCAAGGCTGGCGAGGACATGATCAACGGTCAGGGCGCAGGCGACCAGGGCATGATGTTCGGCTACGCGTGTAACGAGACGCCCGACCTCATGCCGTTGCCCATTTGGTTGGCGCACCGCTTGGCCGAACGTCTCAGCGAAGTCCGCAAATCTGGTGCAGTTCCATACCTGCGCCCCGATGGCAAGACGCAGGTCACCTTCGACTACGAGCACGGTGTCCCGGTGCGGCTGTCGCACGTGCTCGTGAGCACGCAGCACCAAGACGGTGTTGACCGCGACTCTATGATTCGTCCCGACCTCATCGAGCAGGTCATTCGACCGATGGTGCCCGTCGCGTTCGCCGACGACGACTACAACGTGTACGTGAACCCCACTGGCAAGTTCGTGGTCGGTGGCCCTCATGGCGACACCGGGCTCACCGGGCGCAAGATCATTGTTGACACATATGGTGGCATGGGTCGTCACGGCGGTGGTGCGTTCAGCGGCAAGGATCCAAGCAAGGTCGACCGTTCGGCTGCGTATGCGGCGCGTTGGGTCGCCAAGCATGTGGTCGCATCCGGCGCAGCGACGCGTTGCGAAGTACAGGTCGCGTATGCCATTGGCATGGCCCACCCAGTGAGCATTCTCGTCGAGACCTTCGGCACGCACACCGTCGATCCATCGGTCATCGAGTCTGCGGTTCGCGACGTCTTCGATCTTCGTCCCGCAGCCATCGTTCGCGACCTCGATCTGAAGCGGCCGATCTTCCGTAAGACGGCTGCCTACGGTCACTTCGGCCGAGCGCTTCCCGAGTTCACCTGGGAACACGTCAGCCGACTGGCCGACTTCAAGGCAGCGATCGGCGCCTGATCGCGGTGACCCAGCCTGAGCCGTCCACACTCGTGGTGGCCAGGGTCGTCCCCGACGTCACGGGGTTGGATCGACACTTCGACTACCTGCTGCCGGAGGCACTGCAGCCCCGCCTCGACATCGGAGCGGTGGTGCGCGTCTCGCTGCATGGCCGGCGTATCGGCGGCTGGGTCGTGGGCATAGGACCCGCAGGTTCGGCTGTGGCGACCTCACGTCTGTTGCCTGTGCTCAAGATCACCGGCATCGGTCCGTCACAGGAGATCATCGATCTGGCGCGGTGGGCGGCAACGCGCTGGGCAGGGCCGCTGCGCGCCTTTCTGGTCTCGGCGTCGCCGCCGGGTGCGGTGATTGCATTGCCCGTTGCGGCCCATGGTGGTCCGGTACCCGAGCCGATTCATGCTTCGGCGGCGCAATTACTGCGAGGAGGTGGCGGCGTTTTACGCCACCCTCCGGCTAGCGACGTGCTCCCGGTCGTCATGGCGGCGTGTCGGCTGGGAACAGCACTCGTGATCACACCCTCGGTAGCCCAAGCTCGGCTCCTCACGTCGCGGTTACGACGCGCGGGAAGAACCGTCGCGTTGATGCCTCACGACTGGGCGGCGGCGGCGGCTGGCGTTGATGTGGTGATTGGCGCTCGGGCGTCGGCATGGGCGCCGTGCGCAGGGATGGCCTCGATCGTCGTTCTCGACGAGCATGACGAAGGTCTGCAGGAGGAACGTCAGCCAACGTGGCATGCGCGCGACGTGGCCATTGAACGTGCCCGTGCGGCGGGTGTCCCCGCGCTCATGGTGTCGCCCTGCCCGAGCGCCACGGCGATGTTCGTGACCGCGCCGGACCACACAGTTCGTCCCTCGGTGACCGAGGAACGTGCTGGTTGGCCCATCGTCGAGATCGTCGATCGAACGCGCGACGACCCCTGGCAGACGAGCCTGGCCACGTCGGCACTGATTCGCCAGCTACGCGATCCGCAGCGAACGGTGCTCTGTGTGCTCAACACGCTGGGGCGCGCCAGGCTGTCGGCGTGCCGAAGCTGTAAGTCGCTGCAGCGGTGCGAGCGGTGTGAAGCGGCGGTACAGCAGCGCGACGACGGTCAGTTTGCGTGCGCACGGTGTGGCCTGCTTCGGCCCGCTGTCTGTCAGGCTTGCGGCGCAAGCGCCTTTGCTGCGCTCCGGGTCGGCGTGACTCGGTTACGCGAAGAACTGCAGGCCGCTGCAGGGCGAACGGTGGTCACGATTGCGGGGAAGGTCAACGACGTCGAACCAATTCCTGACGCCGGTGTCTACGTCGGAACCGAGGCAGTGCTGCACCGTGTGCGCCGTGCCGACACCGTGGCCTTCGTCGACTTCGACGCAGAGCTACTCGCACCCCGATATCGCGCGACCGAGGAAGCCTTGACCCTGTTGGCGCGAGCGGCGCGCCTGGTCGGTGGTCGCGGCGACGGGGGCCGAATCCTGGTACAGACCTTTTTGCCTCGGCACGAGGTTCTCGATGCCGTGCTCCATGCCGATCCGGGTCGACTGATGGTGCGAGAACTTGCCCGCCGGCAAGCGCTCGGTTTTCCGCCATCAGCTGCATTAGGTGTCGTGAGCGGCGTCGGTTCTGCGGAATTCGTCGAGGGGCTGGCAGGTGCTGGTGTGCAGAGTGCCCGCACCGGCGACGGCGCGTTCATGCTCCGCGCCCCCACGTGGGACGTTCTCGGACGGGCTATCGCAGCCACGCCGCGACCCAAGCCCAGCAGGCTGCGCATCCAGATCGACCCGCCCAGGCTCTAGCGCGTTGCGCTCAGATCGCGGCCCGCGTGATCTGGAGCAATCGGAAGCCCTTCGCAGAGGCCAGTCGCTCGGTGGGGTAACCCTGCGCGATGAGCCATGCCTGCAACGAATCAGAACCCAAGTGCCGCTGCACCACCAAGACCGCTGTACCGGTGGGCGTGAGCCGTGCCAGCCACTGCAGCAGCAACGTGTGGAGCGCCGGCTTGCCGATGTGGATCGGCGGGTTGCTCCAGATGCATTCGAACCGAGCGTCATCGGGGACGCCGTCGGTGAGTACCGCGCGAATGTTGGTGATCGCATTGGCGACGGCGTTTTGCCTGCAGAGCTCGACAGCGCGTTCGTTGACGTCGACTGCCCATACGGTGCTGGCGGGCGACCGGCGTGCCAACGTCAGTGCGATGGGACCTACGCCGCATCCGAGATCGAGCAGGTTGCCCGTCGTGGGCGGCTGAGGTGCCTTGAGAAGGAGCAATCGTGTGCCGGTATCGAGCGCCCCGTAGCTGAACACCCCGCGGTCGGTCGTGAGGGTCAGCGTGCCGTCGGGAAGTGCCACTTTGATGACATAGGGACTACTCGGTGACGAGGGCTGCGGGGTGAAGTACTGCTCGTTCGTCATGACGGTCTGTTCCTTATCGGGCTGGATAGCCTCTCAGTGTGGCGTACGAAATCCGCACCTTTGGTGATCCAGTCCTGAAAACACCGGCGGCGGCAATCACTCAGATCGACGGCAAGGTTGCGCGGCTGGTCGATGACATGTTCGACACGCTCTACGCCAGCGACAGCGGGATCGGCTTGGCGGCACCACAAATCGGCGTACAAAAGCAGATCTTCGTTTGGGAGATCGACGACGAGGCGATGGTCATCATCAACCCAGAGATCGTCGAGAGCCGGGGTGAATGGGTGTACGACGAGGGCTGTCTCAGCATTCCAGGGTTGTACGTCGAGATGCTGCGGCCCAACGAGGTGCTCATGCGCGGTCTCGACCTCGATGGCAATGAGATCGAGATCGAGGCGAGCGAGTTGATGGGCAGGTTGTTCCAGCACGAACTCGATCACCTCAACGGCATGCTCATGTTCGACCGCATGACTCCGGATCAACGCAAAGAAGCGCTGGCCGAGTACCGGCGCATCGTCGACGAACAGGCCGCGGCCAAACCTCGCCGCTTGAAGCTGAAGTGACCAAACTCGCCGCACTGCCGGCGGGTCGACCGCAGCGGCTGGTGTACTTCGGTACGCCTGACATGGCGGTGAAGCCGCTCGAGGCGCTTGTCGAAGGCGGTTTCGATGTGGCTCTGGTCATTACGCGCGCCGACAAACGCCGCGGCCGAGGCAACGACGTCACGCCGAGTCCGGTGAAGGTCGCTGCGCTCCGGCTTGGCCTGGCAGTGAGCCACTCCGTCGACGAAGCGTTACACCAGGGGGCAGACCTCGGAGTTGTCGTGGCATTCGGTCAATTGATCAAACCCCACGTGCTCGAACGGCTGCCGATGGTCAATCTGCACTTTTCCTTGCTGCCGCGCTGGCGCGGCGCAGCTCCCGTTGAGCGGGCAGTGCTCGCTGGCGACTCGACCACCGGCGTCTGCCTGATGCAGTTGGCCGAGGGACTCGACACTGGGCCGGTGCTCGACGTGGTCGAGGTTGCAATCGACGATGACCAGAGCGCGGCAGATCTGCGCGCTGCGCTGGTGCAGATCGGTGCACAACAGCTCGTACGTGTGCTCGGTGGTGGCATCGGGACGCCGGTGCCGCAGCAGGGTGAGGTGGTCTACGCCGCCAAGCTGCGGCCCGAGGAATTCATGATCGACTGGAGCCGGGCTGCCGTTGATGTTCATCGCTTGGTGAGACTCGGGTTGGCATACACCACATTTCGGGGCAAGCGGCTGAAGGTATTAGCCGCGAGCGTGAGCGACGGGTCCGCCGCGCCCGCCAGATTTGCCGCGCCGCTACGCGTCGGCTGCGGCAGCGAGAGTCTGGCACTCGAACGGTTGCAGCCCGAGGGCAAGGCGGCGATGGACGCAACGGCGTGGGCACATGGTGCACGTCCGATCGAGGGCGAGCAGTTCGGTGAGGCGGCGAGCGGATGAACCAGCGCAGCTCCAAACGTGGCGGACAGAGCGATCGTGGCCAACAACGCGGTGGTCCGGGCCGCGACGACCAACGCGGGCCTGGTCGGCGTCAGAACGCTCGCGAGGTGGCATACGAGGCATTGTTACGCATCGACCACGAGGGTGCGTACGCGAACCTCGTCGTTCCGGCGTTGCTGAACCGCAGCACACTCAGCGATCAGGACCGGCGATTCGTCACCGACCTCGTGTACGGCACCACACGCATGCGACGCGCCTGCGAGGCGCTCGTCGAGCGTTTCGTACTCACCGAGCCCGACCCCGAGATCCGTACTCTGCTGCGACTTGGTGCCTACCAGCTTGCATTCGGTGGTACCGCTCGTCACGCCGCGGTGGGTGAGACCGTCGAGCTAGCGCACCCCCGGGTACGCGGATTCGTGAACGCTGTGCTGCGCCGCGTCGCCGATGCCGACATGGTGTGGCCCGATGCCGCAACGCGGCTCAGTTATCCCGATTGGCTTGTCGACCGGTTCGTCGCCGAGCTCGGTGAGTTCGAGGGTTTGGCCGCACTCGAGTGTATGAACGAACCGCCGCCCGTGCACGAGCGAACTGATGGTTACATCCAGGATCAGGCGAGTGAGTGGGTCGCCGATCTGGTCGGGGCCACGTCCGGTGAAACCGTGCTCGACGTGTGCGCTGCGCCCGGCGGCAAGGCCACAGCCATGGCCTCGACCGGGGCGTTTGTGATTGCCGCCGACTTGCAGGCTCACCGCGCGGCACTTGTTGCCGACAACGCAGACCGACTCGGCTACCGGTTGCCGGTAGTGGTCGCCGATGGAACAGCACCGCCATTCGCTGCGGCAACGTTCGATCGGGTGCTGATTGATGCGCCGTGCAGCGGACTCGGTGCATTGCGCCGACGACCAGATGCGCGTTGGCGCATCACCTCGGCCGATATCGACGATCTAGTTGCGATCCAGCAACACCTGCTCGGTGCTGCGGCGCCGTTGGTGATGCCCGGGGGAGTCTTGGTCTACAGCGTGTGTACGATCACCGCCGCCGAATCCATCGATCACCCGACGCCGGTTGGCTTCGAGGTGATCACTGATGCCCTGCCGGACCCGTGGTCTCGTTTTGCTCAGGGGTTCCGGTTGCTTCCGCAAGACGCGGACACCGACGGCATGGTGATCATTCGCTACCGTGCGATCACATGAACTCCGAACCCGCGCCCCTTCTTGCCAAGGTCCTGACCGTGAGCGATGGCGTCGTGCACGGAACGCGTGACGACGTGAGTGGTCGTGCGCTCGTCGAGCAACTCGGCGCAGCCGGGTTCGTCGTCGTCGAGCACCGGGTTACCGCTGACGGTACTGACAACGTGGCAGGTGTTCTTCGCGACATGTGCGTCGACTTCAGTGGGTTGCTCGTCTCCACCGGCGGAACGGGTTTTGCGCCGCGTGACCAGACACCCGAGGGCACGAGACTCGTGATCGAACGCGAGGCTCCAGGTCTGGCCGAGGCGATGCGTCGTGTGAATCCGCTTGGCCGGCTGAGCCGTGGTATCGCGGGAATCCGTGGCCAGACGATCATCTGCAATACGCCGGGGTCACCCAAGGGGTGCGTCGAACAACTTGGTGCGATCATCGACATCATTCCTCACGCAGTGCGACTGCTGGCCGACGCACCTACTCAGCACTGAACCGAACGCAGTAATCGACTGCGTGCACCGGTGAGCACGCCCTATCCTGTTCAACGTGCTACGCCTCGTACTCCCCAAAGGTTCGCTCGAGAAAGCCACGCTCGATCTGTTCGAGGCAGCGGATCTTGCGGTGAGTCGCAATTCTTCGGTCGATTACAAGGCTTCGATCGACGACCCACGTATCAGTGAGGTTCGCATTCTGCGCCCTCAGGAGATCCCCAGCTACGTAGCCGAGGGTTTGTTCGATTTGGGCATCACCGGACGCGACTGGGTCGAGGAGACGGCGAGCGACGTCGTGAGCCTCGGTGAGTTGCAGTACTCGAAGGCCACCTCCTTACCGATCCGGGTCGTGGTGGCCGTTGCGGGTGATTCGCCGGCCCAGAACGTGGAGCAGTTGCCACACGGAGTGCGGGTCAGCACCGAGTATCCCGAACTGACACGTCGCTACTTCGCAGGCAAGGGTATCGAGGCCGATATCCGACTCTCGTACGGCGCCAGTGAGGCCAAGATCCCCGACATCGCCGATTGCATCGTTGACATTACTGAGACCGGTCGCGCGCTGCGCGCCGCCGGTTTGCGCATCATCGACACGATGCTCACCAGTTACACCGAGGTCGTGGTCAACAAAGAGTCCTACGCCGATCCCGTGAAGCGGCACGCAATGCTGCAGCTGATGACCCTGTTGATGGGCACCCTCGATGCTCGGGGCAAGGTATTGGTCAAGCTCAATGTTTCCCGCGAGAACTTTGACGCTGTGCTCGCTCTGGTGCCAGCGTTGAAGGCACCCACAGTCAGCGAGCTCGCCGGTGGCGATGGATTCGCAATCGAGACAGTGGTGGCCAAGAATCAGATCAACGTGCTCATTCCTGCGCTCAAAGATGCTGGTGCCACCGGCATCCTGGAGCTACCGATCTCGAAGATCATTGCCTGATGAGCGACGTAGATGCAGCGCGTTTGCTCGGCGTGGTCTCGGACTTCGACGACGATCGGGGCCTAGGCGAGATCACCGCTGACGGCATCGTGTATCCGTTTCACTGTGTCTCTGTCGCCGACGGCTCTCGCACGATCGCACCCGGCGTGGCGGTGTCATTCTTCGTCTTGCACAAATTGGGTCGACACGAAGCGGCCGGCATTCGGCAGGCATGACCGCGTCAGCATTGCGTGATCAACAGATCCTCGACATCATCCGGACACTGCGCGAGGGCGAGGTGGTGTCCTATGGCGACATCGCCGCCGACGCTGGATTCCCGCAGCAGTCGCGCCTGGTGGGTCATCTGCTGGCATCCTCGCCCGAGGACCTGCCGTGGTGGCGAGTCGTGAACTCGGTGGGCCGATTGGTGCCGGGCAACGAGATCGAGCACGCCTTGTTGCTGCGCGCCGAGGGTGTCGTCTGCCGCGAGGGTCGGGTGCGGATCGCCCGGTACGGGCGGTTCAGAGCGTCTGCTTGATTTGCACGAACGCCATGCGGATGTTGCCGAGCGCATCGCGCATCGCCGAGGCATCGTCGCCGAGACGCTCGCCGAGTCCTTCGACCAGGCACGCAACGGCATCGATGGCCAGCGCAGCCGAAACGAGATCGGGCGGCGTAGCACTGAGGTGAATGGCCGCCAGTTCGTACAGGCCCATCACATGATTGGTCACAACCAGCTCAACGGGTGCTTCAGCGAGTTGGCGGCGCACGGCCTCCATGGCGTCGCGGGCACTATCAACCTGGGTGTTCGAGGTTTCTTCATCCACCTGCGGTAGTGTACCGCCCGACAACTGAGGCAAAGTGGGGTGCATCACGGACTCACGTCCAACATGCAGCAACCCCCACCCGGCCACCACCGATCGACAACCACACGCTTGCGTGTCCTGCCGATCAACTGTGCGTCCGGGTCATGGCATCGTAACGACCACTCTTTCGAGCGTGGCTGTTCGTTCCTTGGCTTTGCGTCGGAATACGACGACAACCAACAGGGAGAACAGCCCATTGCACAGGAGTGATCAGCCATAGCAACGCCGCAGCAGAACGAGCCCCGGTACAACGAGCGCATTCGCGCGCGTGAGGTACGCCTCATTGGTGCCGATGGCAGCCAGGTCGGAATCAAGACCTTGCCAGAAGCCCTCACGATGGCCCGCCAACTCGATCTCGACCTTGTCGAAGTCGCCCCGTTGGCGAATCCACCCGTTTGCCGGATCATGGATTACGGCAAGTTCCGTTACGAAGAGTCGCAAAAGGCCAAAGAGTCGCGGAAAAAGACCATCCACGTGTCGATCAAGGAAGTGAAGTTGCGTCCCAAGATCGGCAAGGGTGACCTCGACACCAAGGTCCGCCATATGCAGGAATTCCTCTCCGAAGGCCACAAGGTCAAGGTGACCCTGCAGTTCCGAGGCCGTGAAATGGCCCACCCGGAACTCGGCTCTCGTCTGCTCGACACCGTCATTGCCCAGGTCGATGGCCTTGGCAAGGTAGAGACGCAGGCTCGGCTCGAAGGCCGCAACATGACCATGGTGTTGGCCCCCGAGAAGAAGGCTCCGGTCAAAAAAGAACGCACTCCGAGCGAGGCAAAGTCCAGCGACGCCGACGTACCAGCAACGGAAGTTCTCGCAGCCGAAACTCTTGTCGCAGAGGCGCCAGATACCCCCGCTGAGCAATCAGACCCACCGTCGTGACCGTCACCCACGCACGAATTCAACAAGGACCATTCGTATGCCAAAGATGAAGACCAGCAAGACCGCTGCCAAGCGGTTCAAAAAGACCGGCAGTGGCAAGCTCCGCCGCCTCCAGGCCAACCGCCAGCATCTCTTCGAAAAGAAGTCATCCACCCGTACCCGGCGACTCGCCGGCACGGTGGACGTGCACCCCGGCGACGCCCGCAAGATCAAGCGCCTCCTCGGCGAGCGCTGACTGGCAGCGCCCCGGCGCTCCTCACCAAATACTGACAATCACGACACAGCATTGAAGTCAACCCAACGGGGTTGCACGCAAGAAGGGATACCGACATGGCCAGAGTCAAGCGTGCGGTAGGTGCCAAGAAGCACCGTAAGGCAACACTGGAAAAGGCAAAGGGTTATTACGGCATGCGCAGCCGCTCGGCGCGCCTTGCCAACGAGCAGGTCATGCGTTCGGGGCAGTACGCCTTCCGCGACCGTCGCGCCAAAAAGGGCGAGTTCCGTCGCCTGTGGATCCAGCGCATCAACGCCGGATGCCGCATGTTCGACATGAGCTACAGCCGCTTCATCGCTGGGCTCAATGCCGCAGGCATCGAAGTCGACCGCAAGATCCTCGCCGATCTCGCCGTGACCGACATCGAGTCATTCGGCAAGCTCGTCGAGTCCGCCAAGGCAGCACTCGCCTGAGCGCGCCGCTGGGTTTCCAGCACCCTGAAGTTCAGAGACTGCGGCGCCTCTTGGGGCGCCGCAGTGCTCGTTGGGACGAGGGTGCGTTCGTCGTCGAGGGTCGCATCCTGATCGAGGAGGCCATCGCCGCCGATTGGGATGTCGAGGCGCAGTTTGTCGCGCCGAACGGCGAGCCCGTTGCCGGCTCCGGGGCGACAATTGTCGACCTCGCTCCACACGTGATCGAGCGGGTTGCCTCGACCGAGTCACCACAGCCGCTGATCGCGATTGTGCGCATCCCGCATCGCTCCGTGAGCGATCTCGCCGGCGCCCGGTTGGTCGTGGTGGCCGATCGCATTGCCGATCCCGGCAACCTCGGAACGATGCTTCGTTCCTGCGAAGCAGCGGGCGTGAGTGGTGTGGTGCTCATCACCGGCAGCGTTGACCCGTACAACCCCAAGGTCGTGCGCGCCTCAGCCGGCGCGCTGTTCCATGTTCCCGTGGTTGCCGACATCGCCCTCAACGAACTGCAGGCGCTCCGACTGCCGCTCGTAGGAACTTCGTCGCACCAGGGCGTCGCCTACACCGATGCCGATCTCTCCGAGCCCTTTGCGTTGGTCATGGGTAGCGAGGCCCATGGCGTCAGCGACGAGATCCCCATCGATTCCTGGCTGACGATCTCCCACGTCGGCCGAGCCGAGAGTCTCAACGTCGCTATGGCTACCACTGTCGTGGTATTTGAAGCGCTTCGCCAGCGGGCCGCACGCTAAGGTGTGATTCGTGATGTCGCATCGATTTCCGAGCCCCCGGGTCCGCCTCGGGGGAGTGCTCGTCCTTCGCTGACGCGCGCTTTGATGACATGGCGCCCGGGGGAACACGATTCCTACCTGTGCAGTTGGCTGCGCGGTCTGTGTCCATGTCGATGAATGAACGTCGATGAGAGAACGTCGATGAAAGGTCACTGTGATGATTGAACAAGTGCGGGGCGCGCTCGATGCGGCGCTGACTCGAGTCGTGGCTGCTGCCACTCTCGACGAACTGCGTGCCGTCGATGCTGTGGTGTTGGGTAAAAAGGGCGAACTTGCGCGTCTGAAGACGATCCTTGGCTCGTTGCCGGTCGAAGAGCGCAAGGCATTCGGCTTGGCCATCAACGAAGCAGTCGGCGCACTGCAAGCGGCCAGCACCGAACGCGCGCTCGAGCTCGACTCTGCTGAAGTATCGAGCAGAATTGCGGCGGAACGGCTTGACCTCACCGAGGTGATTGCGCGCCCGACGCGGGGTCACGCTCATCTGGTGACTCAGGCCTGGGAGCGTCTCGAGGACGTCTTCATCGGGTTGGGATTCCAGGTCGCCGAAGGCCCGGAGGTGGAAACCGACTTCTACAACTTCGAGGCGCTCAACATGCCGCGCAGCCACCCAGCGCGCAGCGGCTTCGACACGCTGTTCACGGATTATCGCCAACTCGAAGCCGACTCATCGGACCACACCGCTGCAGACGGCCACGAGCCATCGGTGCTCTTGCGTACCCACACCTCACCCGTTCAGATACGCGTCATGCAGTCCATCGAACCGCCGATCTACATGGTCATGCCCGGGCGGGTGTTCAGGCGCGACACCCCCGATGCCACACACATGCCTGTATTCCACCAGATCGAGGGCCTTGTCATCGACCGAAACATCACCATGGCGCACCTCGCCGGCACGATCGACTCGTTCACGAAGGCATTCTTCGGTGGCGACTTCACCAGCCGGCTCCGGCCCAACTACTTCCCGTTCACCGAGCCATCGGCAGAGTTCGACATCCAGCGACCTGACGGTACGTGGATCGAACTTGGCGGCTGCGGCATGGTGCACCCCAACGTGCTCCGTGCGTGCGGCCTCGACCCCGATGAGTGGAGCGGGTTCGCATTCGGTTTCGGCATCGATCGCATGGCGCGCGAACGCCATGGCATCGACGACATACGCGACATGTACAGCAACGACATCCGTTTCATCGAGCAGTTCTGAGGCCGCTATGAAAGTTGTTCTTTCCTGGCTCAACGACATCGTGCCCGTTGGCGTCGATGCCCCAGCCATCGCCGAGGTGATGACCCAGCTCGGTATGCAGGTCGAGGAAATCCTCCATGTCGGCTCGACCGTCGATGGCGTCATCACCGCAAAGGTGTTACGCACCGAGCGACACCCTGACGCGGCCAAAGTGCATCGCGTGTGGGTCGATGCCGGCGATGGTGTGGAGCGTCATGTGTGGTGCGGTGCGTTCAACATGCAGGCGGGCGATGTGATCCCGCTGGCCACCCCCGGTACCACGATGCCCGATGGCCGTGTTATCGAGCCGCGCCCAATTCTCGGCATCGAGTCGCAGGGCATGTTGTGCTCGGCGAACGAACTCGGGCTTGGCGACGATCACACTGGCATTCTGATCCTGGCCGCCGACTGCGCGTTGGGCGTGCCCTACGGTGAGGCGCTGGGGCTGCAGGCGGAGGTCGTCTTCGATGTGGACCTGACCCGCAATCGGCCCGACTGTTGGGGACATCTGGGTGTGGCGCGAGATCTCGGCGCGCAGCTGGGTCGACGTGTCGAGCCCCTCGGCGCAGCGCTCGACCCAGCCGGGTCGGTTCGTTCTGCGACCGTCGATCTCGTCGATGGTGAGCGATGCCCTCGGTTCACCACGATCGTGCTATCGGGGATCGTCGTGCAGCCGTCACCTGGCTGGATGGCGCGTCGCCTGAAGGCTGCGGGCATGCGCCCGATCAACAATGTCGTCGACGTCAGCAACTACGTGATGCTCGAGTTGAATCAGCCGAACCATGCCTACGACCTCGACACGTTGGGAGGCGGCGGATTTCGCATTCGTCTCGCCCTCGATGGGGAGACCATCGTCACCCTCGACGGGGTCGAGCGGACAATGAGTGCCGATGATCTCTTGATCTGCGACGCACTCGATGTTCCGATCGGCGTTGCGGGCATCATGGGCGGCCTGCACAGCGAGATCACCGACACGACAGCCACCGTCGCGTTGGAGATCGCATGCTTCGAGCAGACCTCGATGACCCGATCGATGAACCGACTCGGTATTCGATCAGAGGCATCCGGTCGTTTCGAGCGCGGCGTCGACACCCACGGCATGCCGCCGGCTCAGGCGCGTTTCGTGGAGTTGCTCCGTGAGACCTGTCCCGATCTCGTAGTGCATGCCGGTGCTGTCGACGAGCGCAGCGCGTCATTGCCGCCGGCGGAGCGCCCCGTCTTGGTGCGCGTGAGTCAGGTCAACCGGATCCTCGGCACGACGCTCGACGCTGACGGTATTGCTGCGTTGATCGAACCGATTGGCTTTCAGGTCGCACGTCGAGACGGAGACGTGCTCACGGTGGGCATTCCATCATGGCGACCAGACAGCAGCGCAGAGATCGATCTGATCGAGGAAGTTGCGCGCCACTACGGCTATTCAAATATCGGCGCTGCAGTGCCGAACAGCACAATGCATGGTCGCCTCAGCCCAATGCAGCAGCGACGTCGGCTCCTCCGTCAGGTCCTCGTTGGCCGTGGTCTCGCTGAAGTGATCACCGACTCGTTTCTCAGTGAGTCCGCGCTTGCCGAGGCGCATCTCTCCGACGACGCGATCCACATCACCAATCCGCTCGTGGCCGGCGACGATGTGCTCCGGCCCTCGATGCGTCCGGGTATTCTGCGCACGATTGCATTCAATGAGTCGCACCGCAGAACCGGCTTGTCGCTGTTCGAGATCGGCCACATGTATCCACCCGGAGACCGTCGGAGCGCACTGCCGCCGGAGTTCGAAGGGCTCAGCGTTGCGCTCGCCGGACGCGATGCCACCGCGGCCATGGCTCTTTGGCGAGAACTCGTATCGGCGATGGGCTTTGGTGCACGCGTCGATCAATCGTTGGTGCCGGTCGGCCTGCACCCCACCCGGTCCGCCACGCTCTCAGTGGGCCGTGATGTTGTCGGTGCCGTCGGCGAGATCCATCCCAGCGTGCTCGCATCATTTGGTGTTGCCGAACGGGTCGCTTGGCTCGAGCTCGATCTCTCGCGATTGCTCGGCGTGGAGCCGAAGATCGCGCAGTGGAGGGCCACGAGTCGCTATCCCTCGAGTGACTTCGACCTCGCCTTCGTGCTCGCCGACACGGTGCCCGCCGAGAAACTCGACAAGGCAATTCGTCAGGCGGGCGGCAACTTGCTCGTCGACCTCGCCCTGTTCGATGTCTATCGCGGCACGGGAGTCGCCGACGATGCCCGCAGCCTGGCGTATCGACTTCGCCTGCAGGCCACGGACCGCACGCTCACCGACATCGAGGTCGCGAGTGTGCGCGCCAAGATCGTCGGGGTGACCACCAAACTTGGCGCACAACTCCGCGCGTGAGTCGCGCTGGCTGACGCAACCGTTCGGGGTTAGTTCCAGCTCAGTTCGTCGGGCGCGTCGGCGAGAAGCGCAGTGCGACCACCGTTGCGTCGAAGCACGTTTCGCCACAGATCACGGGGATTCGGCGTGAACACGTCTCCGGCGACGTATGGCACCACGAGCCAGGCACCTTCGTCGAGTTCGTCCTCAAGCTGTCCAGGACCCCAACCGGAATACCCACGAAACACTCGAAGTTGCTGGATGCCCTCGGCCAACTCATCGGCAAGGATCGACACATCGACGGTGCCGAGACCGTGATCGAGCGGAGCGAAACCCTCTGTATCAGTAGTGATGCCAAGCGCCGCGATCGTGATGAGGGTATTGGATTGCACCGGCCCGCCGCTGAACACGACCTGCGGGTGCGACAATTCGTGCAGCCACGGGTCGATGCCATTGACATGTTCTTCGTCGGTTGCTCGGTTGATCACCAATCCGAGGGCGCCGCCATTGGTGTGCTGCAACATGAAGACCACTGTGCGATGAAAGGTTGGTTCTTCGAGCAACGGCACAGCAACCAGCAATGAACCCTTGGTCGAGCGAAGCGACGCATCTTCGTAGTCCACCGGAGTATTCTGCCCGACCGTTTCCTCGGCGTCACGCCAGATCGCCGGCTTCCTTCGAACGAGGATCTGATCATTGCATGAACATGCAACAGTCTGTATGATCATGCGTCTATGGTTCGAGTAGGCATCATCGGCGCCAGCGGTTACACCGGGGCTGAGCTCTTGCGCATCACTGCACAGCACCCCGATTTCGATGTGGTGGTCGCCACCGGCGATACCCAGGCCGGAACGTTGGCGGCCTCGCTATATCCAAGCCTTGCAGTTCGGTACCCGAGTCTCGTGTTCTCGGAATTCGACGAAACGGCCGCAGCTGGACTTGACCTCGTGTTTCTCGGTCTGCCCCACGAAGCATCGCTGCAATTGGCGCCGCGGCTCGTGGGCAAGGTGGGCTGCTTGGTCGATCTGTCCGCCGCCTTTCGGCTCAAGGATGCGTCGCTGTACCCGCTGTGGTACGGCTTCGAGCACGACCAGCTAGAACTTCTCGATGAGGCTATCTACGGGCTGCCCGAGTTGTATCGAGAACAACTCGTCGGCGCCCGGCTCATCGCGACCCCTGGGTGCCACGTCACCGCTGCGAGTCTCGCGCTCCAGCCGCTCGTGGCCGCTGGGCTGATCGAGACCAGTGGTGTGATCGTGAATAACGCCACTGGCATCTCCGGTGCGGGAAGGGCCCTCAAGCACTCGAACATGTTCTGTACCGTCGACGAGAACTTTGAGGCCTACGGACTGCTCGACCATCGCCATACACCTGAGATCGAGCAGGTCGTGGGGGCCCAGGTGTTGTTCACCCCACACCTCGCGCCGATGAACCGCGGTATTCTCGCGACGTGTTATGCGCGCCCGGCCGAGGGCGCCACGCTGACGACGTCGTCGTTGCTGGCAACGTTGGCACGGGCTTACGCTGATGAACCCTTTGTCGTTGTGCGCCCAACGCCACCGGCCACGAAGGCCACCCTCGGTACCAATGCCGTTCATTTGACGGCCCGTTTCGACGAGCGAACGAACACGGTGATAGCGCTCTGTGCCATCGACAATCTTGCCAAGGGCGCCAGCGGTGGTGCGGTGCAGGCGGCCAATGTCGCGCTCGGTCTGAACGAGACATCGGGCCTCGCCACCGTGGGCTTGTACCCATGAGCACCGACGCGTTCGAGGCCTCGACGCCGGGCATGAAGGCCGACATCCTGCTCGAGGCGCTGCCATACATCCGACGGTTCGCAGGTCGCACGGTGGTCGTGAAGTACGGCGGTAACGCACTGGCAGGCGCCACCGAGGACGATGCGCTTGCGTTGTTTGCGCAGGACATCGTGCTGATGCACGCCGTTGGAATGCGGCCTGTGGTGGTGCACGGCGGCGGACCGCAGATCAGCGCGTTGATGGAGCGCCTCGGCAAGGTCACCGAGTTTCGCAATGGCCTGCGCGTTACCGATGCCGAGACGGTCGACATTGCCCGCATGGTGTTGGTAGGCCAGGTCAATCCACAATTGGTCGCCGCGATCAACGTGCACGGTCCGCTTGCCGTCGGTGTGTCGGGTGCCGACGCCGGGCTCATCGTTGCGGCACCTCGCGACGCGGATCTCGGCTTCGTCGGCGACGTCACCGGGGTGAATCCAACCATCCTCAACCGGCTGCTCAACGAAGAACTCATCCCGGTGATCGCCACGATCGGCAGCGATGCCACTGGACAGGCGTACAACATCAACGCCGACACCGTTGCGGGCGCCATCGCCGAAGCCCTCGGGGCCGAGAAGCTCGTGTACCTCACCGATATTGAAGGGCTGCGCCGAGTCGTCGACGACCCCGCCAGCCTCATCCGCCAGACCACACCCGACGAACTCGATGCACTGATGCACGACGGCACGATCAATGGCGGCATGATCCCCAAGGTGGAGAGTTGTGTGCAGGCAGTACGTCACGGCGTGGGTAGAGCCCACATCCTCGACGGGCGTATCCCGCACGTGTTGTTGCTCGAAGTTTTCACCGATGATGGCATCGGCACGATGGTTCATGGAGGTGCCGCGTGAGCGCGCATGCATTCGATGTTCAGGGCGATCGTTGCCCATTCATTCCTGTCTTCGGGGCGCCGCAGGTGATGTTCGTGCGCGGACAGGGCACCGAACTGTGGGACGTTGACGGCAAGCGCTATCTCGACTTCCTCGGCGGTCTGGCAGTGATCTCGTTGGGGCATTCGAACCCCGTGATCGGCGCTGCAATTTGTGAGCAGGCAAACACCCTGATGCATGTCTCGAACCTTTTCGCCAACCCGGTCGCCACCGAGGCCGCGCAGTTGGTCAACGCACTGCTTTTGGAGACCACTGGCCTCGTGGGCCAAACCTTCTTCTGTAACTCCGGTGCGGAGGCCAACGAGGCGGCGCTCAAGTTGGCACGCAAGTTCGGTGGCAGGGGACGTCACGTCGTGGTGTCCGCGTACGGCAGCTTTCACGGCCGAACACTCGCAACACTGGCCGCTACCGGCCAGCCCGCCAAACACGAGCCGTTCTTCCCCATGCCAGATGGTTTCCGTCATGTCGCGTTTGGCGACGTCGATGCACTGCAGTCTGCGGTCGACCCGTCTGTCGCTGCCATCCTGATCGAGACGGTGCAGGGTGAGGGCGGTGTCAATCCCGCCCCCGACGGTTACCTCCGCGCGATTCGCAACCTGTGCGACGAGCGGGGGATGTTGATGATCGTCGACGAAGTGCAAACGGGCTTCGCGCGCACCGGTCGTTGGTTCGGATTCCAGCACCACGACGTTGTACCCGACGTGGTCACGATGGCCAAGGGAATGGGCAACGGTTTCCCAGTTGGCGCGATGTGGGCACGCCACGATGTGGCGTCCGCATTCCAGCCGGGCGATCACGGCAGCACGTTCAGCGGCACTGCGATTGCGACTGCGGCGGTACGTGCCGTCATCAACGAGATGCGTCGCATTGACGCCCCGGCGATGAGCACTGACAAAGGCGCGTACCTCATTGCGAAGCTGTCGGCGCTTCAGGGTGTCGCCAGCGTGCGCGGACAAGGACTGTTGATCGCTGCTGAGCTCGCCAACGGCGGCGACGCCAAAGCGGCATACACAGCGTTGTTGCAGCGAGGTGTCGTCACGAACGCCGTCACCGCTACCGCGCTCAGGCTTGCCCCGCCCATCACCGTGTCGTACGACGAGATCGACGAAGTCGTTGCGAGTATTGCTGAGGTGCTCGCATGACCGCCCGTCACCTGCTCGAGGTGACCGATCTTTCGGCTGCCGAGCTTGAGCAGGTGATTGCGCTCAGTGTTGCTCCGATCGCCGCACTCGGGGCGCCGCTTCGTGGCCAAGGTGCGGCGCTGATCTTCGAGAAACCGTCGAATCGCACCCGTCAAAGCATGGAGATGGCGGTGGTGCAGCTTGGTGGGCACCCCGTGTACACCCGCGGCGACGAGATCGGGTTCGACATTCGCGAGAGCGTCGAAGACGTCACCCGAATCATGGACGGGTACCACCATCTGCTTGCAGCCCGCGTGTTCGATCATTCCATTGTCGAACGCATGGCCAACGTCAGCTCCGTTCCTGTGGTCAACATGCTGAGCGACCGCAGCCATCCACTGCAGGCTTTGGCCGACGTGCTGACCATGACCCAGCAATGGGGCACCCTCGGCGGTCGCACCGTCGCGTATGTGGGTGATTACAACAACGTGGCCCGGTCGTTAGCGCGAGCGTGCCTGATGCTCGGCGCACAGGTACGCCTTGGATGCCCCGTCGGTCACGACGCGTCGGCCGATGAGTTGGAGATACTCGACGGGATTGCGCACGGTGCGATCTCGCAGTTCGCCGATCCAGCCGACGCAGTGCGCGGTGCCGACGCCGTGCACACCGATACATGGACATCGATGGGCCAAGAGAACGAGAAGGCCCTACGGCGTGCGATCTTCTCGACATATCAGGTAGACGACGCGCTGATGGCGCTCGCCTCGCCGACGGCGGTCTTCATGCATTGCCTGCCTGCGTATCGGGGCGACGAAGTCGCCGCCAGCGTCATTGACGGCCCGCGTTCGATCGTTCTTCAGCAGGGACACAACCGAATGCACGCATCGCGGGGGCTTCTCGCCTTTCTTGTGGGAGTTCGTCCATGACCACCAAGGTGCAACGCCAACAAACCATCGGCCGGCTCATCGCCCGGCACCCAGTGACCAGTCAACCGCAGTTGCTGGAGCTGCTGGCGACCGAGGGCATCGCGGCGACTCAGGCGACGGTATCGCGCGATCTCGAAGACCTGGGCGCGGTGAAGGTACGCGTACCGGGAGGCGACACCGTGTACGCAATCCCCGAATACGAGCCGAACCGTATTGCTCCAGAGGACCAGCTCCGCAGGGTGATGGGCGAATGGGTCGCCGAGGTTCGTCACGCGTACCACAACGTGATCATTCGCACGCCGCCCGGCTGCGCGCACGTCGTTGCCTCGGCGCTCGATCGGTCTGGCATCGCCGGTGTCCTCGGCACGGTTGCCGGTGACGACACCCTGCTAGTGATCGCCGACGAAAGCACCACCGGTGCGAAGTTGGCCGCCAAGTTACGCGATCTTGCTGGCGTGGATGGAGTTCGCTAATGAACGATCACGAGGTGGGCGACCAACACGCGGCGTCGGAGTTCGATGCGAACGCCAAGACTCTGTGGCACGGACGCTTCGAGGGCGGTCCGGCTGCGGAGCTGATGGCGTTCACCGAGAGTCTGTCGTTCGACATCCGACTCTGGCCCGACGACATTGACGGCTCGACGGCGCATGTGCGCGGGTTACTCCATGCGGGGTTGATCTCGGTGCACGAATGCGATGCGATCCTGCACGCGCTCGCGCAGGTCGTGTCGGAAATACAGTCGGGCAGTTTCGAGTTTGCGGCGAGTGATGAGGATATTCATACCGCGGTCGAGCGCCGAGTCACCGAGATTGCCGGGTCTGCCGGCGGCAAATTGCACACCGGCAGGAGTCGTAACGATCAGTCGGCCACCGACGTTCGCCTGTGGATCAAGCGCGAGTTGCGTGAGGTCGCGCAGCGCATCGTGGCGCTGCAGATGGTGTTGCTGCAACGTGCTGGCGAGGTCGAGGGCGTGTACCTACCCGGCTACACCCATATGCAACGAGCCCAGCCGGTGCTTCTCGCGCATCATTTGCTCGCCCATGGTTGGGCGCTCGGCCGCGATATCGATCGGATCAACGACGCCTTGACGCGTGTTGACGTGTCTCCGTTGGGAGCGGGTGCACTCGCCGGGTCCTCGCTGCCGCTCGACCCGCAATTCACAGCAGATCAGCTGGGCTTCGCGGCAGTGTTCGAGAACTCCCTCGACGCCGTGGGCTCGCGCGATCACGTTGCCGAGGTGCTGTTCGCGCTCACACTGGTGGCGATCAATCTGTCGCGGATCGGCGAGGAATGGGTGTTGTGGACCAGCGAGGAATTCGGGTTCGCCAAGCTCGACGATGGTTACGCCACCGGCTCCTCGATGCTGCCCCAGAAAAAGAATCCCGATATCGCCGAGCTCGCACGCGGCAAGGCCGGTCGGATCATCGGCGACCTCACCGGCTTCCTCGCGACGATGAAGGGTCTGCCGCTGAGCTACAACCGCGACTATCAAGAGGACAAGGAGCCCTTGTTCGACGCGATGGATCAGGTTCGCCTCGGGTTGGGCGCGATTACGGGCATGATCGCGACGTCCACCTTCGTTCCCGAACGGATGCAGGCTGCCGCCGACAGCGAGAGCGGATCCGCCACTGATCTCGCAGAATGGTTGGTGCTTCAGGGCGTGCCGTTCCGCGAGGCGCATGCAATCGTGGGATCCCTCGTTCGTGAGGCCTTGGCTGGCGAATCGACACTGCGTGACCTCGTCGCCCAGCACCCCCGCCTCGGACCGGAAGCAGCGGCGCTGGTGGCACCAGGTGTTTCCGTGACGCGGCGTACGACCCCTGGCGGCGCAGGGCCAATTCCGGTCGCAGCTCAGCTCGTGCGGTTCGCCGAGGCACTCCGGCGCTGGTCGTCGCAGGGAGGATCCACGGCGTGAATTTCCGACTGCTGGGAGAGGTGTTCGTCACGGTGCTGTTCATCATCGACCCACCCGGCAACGTACCGATTTTTCTCAGCGTCACGCGTTTGTTGTCGCCCAAGGAACGCAATCGGGCGGCGCTCGTCGCCGTTCTCACTGCCTTTTTGGTGATTGCGATCTTTGCGATCGGTGGCCGACAGATTTTGGAGTATCTCGGCGTCACCGTTCCGGCGCTGCGCGCCGCTGGCGGGCTGCTGCTGCTGCTCGTGTCGCTCGAGCTGCTGTCCGGCCGAGAGTCCGAGCAGATCGAAGAGATGACGCCCCAACAACGCACGTCTATTGCGATGGTCCCGCTGGGCACCCCTTTGCTTGCAGGCCCGGGCGCGATTGTTGCCACCATCGTCTTCGTCGGCCGCAGCACCGGGCCGCGCGATCTTCTCGCGATTGCTCTCGGTCTCATGGCGACGATGTTGGTCACGTACTTGTCGCTCCGCTTCAGTGGGCTGATCATGCGCGCTATCCGACCCACGGGCGTGCTGCTGGTGTCGCGTGTGTCGGGAATGTTGGTCGCGGCGATTGCGGTGCAAATGATCGCCGATGCCGTCAGGGATTTCGTCCACGCCACCCCATAGCGAAGCGTCGTGGCGTCTTGTGACATGTTGTGTGACGCGTCGTGTCACTAATCGTGTGACTAATCGTGTGACATCACCAGTCTTCTCGCTTCCGCTCGCATCGCGTAACGTCACGGCGTGGGATACGTCCATCGGATCCGTGTGCGCTACGGCGAGTGCGATATGCAACGTGTGGTGTTCAACGCGCACTACATGGCGTATTGCGATGATGCTGTCGATACGTGGTTCCGCGCAGTGCTGGCCCCCGATGCTGCTGGCTTTGAACAGCTGGGATTCGATTTCATGTTGAAGTCAGCAACAATCACCTGGGAAGCGCCGCTCCGGTTCGGCGACACGACCGACCTCGAGTGCTCGGTAGCTCGTTGGGGCAACGCGAGCTTTGACGTCGCCATCGTGGGCTCGGTGGAGCGCGAACCGCGCTTTGCAGCAAGCATCACCTACGTGAGTGTCGCTCCTGGCACGACTCGAGTGGAGCGTGTTCCCGATCTGGTACGTGACCGGCTTGGATGAGGTCCCTGCACGGAGGCGTCTGGGCCGGGAGTTCTTCCAGTCAGAGGCACCCGAGGTGGCGCAGCACCTGCTCTGCAAGCTGCTTGTGATCGGTAGCTGTGAAGGTCGGATCGTCGAAGTCGAGGCCTATACGCGTGATGATCCTGCGAGTCATTCATTCCGAGGTCGCACCGACCGCAACGCGGTGATGTTCGGCCCGGCCGGTCATCTGTATGTGTACTTCACCTATGGCATGCATCACTGCGCGAACGTGTCGACCGCGGCCGAGGGCGACGGACAAGCGGTGCTGCTCCGCGCCGTCGTACCTTTGTCGGGTGTCGATCTGATGGTGCAACGTCGCGGCCGTGAGCAGCACCTCGCCGACGGTCCAGGAAAGCTGTGTCAGGCGTTCGCGATTGATCGCAGTCTGAACGGGATCGACCTCTGCGCCCCATCGGATCGCCTGCCCGTGATTGGCATCTTCGACGACGGGACGGCACCGTCGCGCATCGCGCAGGCGTCGCCGCGCGTCGGCATTCGGGTGGGTACAGAGCGCCTGTGGCGATGGTCAGTCGCGCTGTAGCCAACGGATGTCGGCACCGTGATAGCCGACCTGTGCGAGCACCTCTTCGCTGCCACTTGGCCATGTGGTGAGTCGTACGTCGGCAAACGCGGCGGTGGCGGGCTCCATCCGCAACCAGAAGAGTGGCGCCCCTTGGCGAGCCCGCGCTGCCGCAGCGTAGAGGGCTCCCCGCACGCGGTCGCGGGTCGGTTGCGGAAGGTACTGCCAAACAATCGAGTGAAAAACGATCGTGGCCACGCCCGGGCGCGGCGCAGTCGCGAGGCGGTGGTTCAGCCAATCACCCGCATCAGCCTGATCGATGGTGACAGGAAATCGTGCGGCGATATCGAGCGCGGCCTTCAACCGCGCCAACCGCTCGAGATGGTCGGGCCACACGAATGACATCATCGTGAGGCGGCCTTGGGGGGTGCTGGGGTCGATGGGGGCAATATCGCTGCCCCGTCGCTGTGCGATGCGAATCTCGCCCCGCAGCGGGGGAGCGGGGTGCGTCCACCACGCTGCATCGAAGCGGAGGGTGCTCGTGGGATCACCGAGTTGAGAGTGACCGGTATCGTAGTGATACTGATCCCAGCGTGACAGCAGCCCGGCCGAACTTCCGATCTCGTAGACGTCGAGCGGCAGACCCTGCCGACGTGCGATCAACGCAAAAGCAGAGGCGAGGACCGGCGCCCGGCCAACTTCGTTGGTCTGGACATTGCGCTGCAGCCCTGCGGTGAACTCGTGGCGATGTCGATGTACGACCGCGATGAACTCACGGGCGAGGTTCTCGCCCCGCCACGTGCCGCCACACGATGGGTAATACCGCGCGAGTTCGGGTGCATCGCCGGCAAGTGCGAGGCGATGAGCGCTGGCGAGATATCGAAGGGGGAGTGCATCATGAACCGGCCGCTCGCTGACCCCTTCGAGAAGTTCGGCTGTGATGCCGCCCATGCGCAGATCGGTCAGCAGGCCTTCGAGCACATGGGCATACAGTGGAGAGCCGATGTGCGCCGCCGATGCGGCCTGCGCCTCGATCGCTTGCTCGACGGTGGTTGTGGGCTCAGCCATCCACGTGTCCTCTCATCCGGCTGTCATCGCCCGACTGTTCTCAGCGGAGCGCGCTCGTCACGACGCTCATCACGTCGGCGGCCGACTGGCTGGGCTGCATTTCGTGTATCGCCCACGTTGCACCCCGTTGCTCGAACTCGTCGAAGTGGTGATCGGTCGTGACCATCAGTGCAAAGTCGTACCCGTCGAGCCCCCCACGCAGTCCCGCGATGTAGTCGACAATCTCGCCGAAACGATCCGGAGTGATGACGGTAGGGCAGAGCCCTTCATATCGGGCAGCACGTTTGAGTGGGGTGAGATTCGCGCCACGGGCCGCCAGCCAGAAAGGCACTCGCGGCTGCTGACGGCCTGCAGGCTCGAGCGTGATGCCGTCCATCTTGTAGTGCCGACCCGTGTGCACCACGTGCTCGCCACGAAGGAGGTGATCAAGGATCTCGAGGCCTTCGCCGAGCATCTCGCCGCGTACCTTCGGATCGAGTTCTTCGTCGGTCCGGGTGAGTTCTCCGCCTGAGTCGACACCCAGGCCAAAACCCATCGTGAGACGACCATTGGCGACCAGATCGAGCGTCGCGATCTCGCGTGCCAGCTTCAGGGGTCGGCGGCGCGCGATGGGCGTCACCATCGGACCGATGCGCACCCGTGACGTCGCTGTTGCGATGGCCGTCATCATGATCCACGGGTCAGCGATCCTCGTGGCCTGCTCCACCGGGCGAAGCAGGTGATCCCACACAAACACGCCGTCCCAGCCAGTGGCCTCGGCGGCAACTGCGATGTCGACAATGGCCGATGGATCGGACAACTCGCCAAAGGGTGGGAGGGACAGAGCGTGGCGCATCCCGCCAAGCTAGCGGGAAACCAACGACGCGAACGGGTGAGCGAGGTGGCAACATAGGAAGCGTTATGGACCTGCTCGCCGACCTCGACCGCCGTGGACTGATTCACGACTCCACCGACCGGGCCGCGCTCGCCGCACGGCTTGACGGGGGTCCCATTGGCGTCTACGTCGGCTTCGACCCCACCGCAGACTCCTTGCACGTGGGTCACCTCGTTGGGCAGTTGTACCTGCGTCGGTTTCAACTGGCAGGCCACCGACCATTCCCACTCGCCGGAGGAGCCACCGGCATGGTTGGCGATCCGTCGGGCCGCAGTGATGAACGCAACCTGCTCGATCTCGAGACGCTGCGTCACAACGTGTCACGTATCGAGGCGCAACTTCAACGGATACTCGATTTCAGCCCTGGGCGCTATCAGGCGCGCTTGGTGAACAACGCAGACTGGACCGAACCGCTGAGTCTGCTCAATTTCCTCCGCGATGTGGGCAAGTTTGTCACGATCAATCAGATGCTCGCCAAGGATTCCGTCCGGAGCCGTCTCGACAGCGAATCTGGCTTGTCGTTCACCGAGTTCAGCTACTCGCTGCTCCAGGCCAACGATTTTCGGCATCTGTACGAGCATGAGGGAGTCGAGATGCAAGCGGGCGGATCTGACCAGTGGGGAAACATCGTGGCCGGGGTTGATCTCATTCGCCGCAGTCTCGGCAAGGCCGCACATGCAATGACCCATCCATTGGTGACCAAAGCTGATGGCGCCAAGTTCGGTAAGTCCGCCGATGGCGCCGTATGGTTGGATCCGGATAAGACGTCTCCCTACCAGTTCCGCCAGTTCTGGATGCAGGTCGACGACGTCATGGTGGGCCGGTATCTGCAGATGTTCTCGCTGCGTCCTCTCGATGCGCTCACCGGAGTGCTTGATGAACAAACGGGCGCGCCGGGCAAACGTGTCGCTCAGCGCGCCCTAGCAGACGAACTCACCGAACTCGTCCACGGTGCCGAGGCGCTTGCGGCCGTCCGCGCCGCCACTGACGTGCTCTTCGGAGGCGATCCGATGCTCGCAACGGAGGCCACGCTCGCTGCTGTTGCCCGAGAGGTGCCCGCGTCGAAGCTCCAGAGTGCCGCGCTGGTCGACCTCGTCGGCGTGCTCGTCGGCACGGGGCTGGCCAGCTCGAACAGCGATGCTCGCCGAACCCTGCAGCAGAAGGGTTTCCGCGCGAACGGCGTCGTGCTGACGGAGGACTCTCAGCTCACGGGGCTGCCGAGGCTCCACGGTCGCTTTCTGCTGCTCCGCAAGGGCAAGACGAATCACCATCTTGTCGAAATTTCTTGACGAAGAGGTTGCGGTCGTCGCGCCTCGAGGATAATGTTTGCTCCCGCTTCGGAAGGCCGAAAAGCCCCGCTTGCGACACGACGTGACACCAACGCCCTCGGGTGAGTGTCGCCGAGAGCTTCGGCTCCTTGAAAACAGAAGAGAAGACTGAACAATCGTGCGGGCAGCACATCGCTTTGCGATGGAGCTGCTTGTCAATTCCGGTCTGACCAACGTCAGACCAAAAGAATACAAATGAAGAGCAGGACATGACGCTGGCACTGGGCTATTCCCCCAGATGCGTCATGGCTCTCAAAAACGAACGAAGCTCGAGCAATCGAGCAAGTTCTTGTCGGAGAGTTTGATCCTGGCTCAGGACGAACGCTGGCGGCGTGCTTAACACATGCAAGTCGAACGAGGTCCAAGCGTTAGCAATAACGTGGAAGATCTAGTGGCGAACGGGTGAGTAACACGTGAGGAACCTACCCCGGACTCAGGGATAACAGACGGAAACATCTGCTAATACCTGATGCCGTCGGAGCATCACATGGTGCACTGACGAAAGAATCTCGGTTCGGGAGGGCCTCGCGGCCTATCAGCTTGTTGGTGGGGTAACGGCCTACCAAGGCATCGACGGGTAGCTGGTCTGAGAGGATGATCAGCCACACTGGGACTGAGACACGGCCCAGACTCCTACGGGAGGCAGCAGTGGGGAATCTTGCGCAATGGGCGAAAGCCTGACG
>JANYCT010000082.1 GCA_025360105.1 Actinomycetes bacterium
CCGATCCGCTTCGAGGACCACTCGATGGTCGTCATGATGCAGGAGCGCCAAGACGGCAGCCGCGTGCTCGAAGAGGCTGTGCGAGTGTGGCCCGCCGAGACCGGACGCGAGCCCGAGTTCTTCCATCGGCCGCGGCACGCAATGCAGTTCACGCCTGGCACGCGCTTCAGCACCGGAGCACATCTGCTGATGGATACCGACGACGGCACCGTGATCGACATCACTGCCGAGCCACTCATCCCCATCCACATCGGCATCGGTACGGGCTACGGCTACGACACCGATTGGCGCCACGGCATGTGGCAGGGCGCCGAGCCTGTGACGCAGCACTTCCACCTCGACACGAACACGCCCGAGGGCAAGGCGCGCCTGTTCGGCATCGTTGATGCAGGCGCTCGGTTCACCTACACCGACGCTCGGGGCACCCATCTGGGCTACGGGTTGTACGAGACGATGATCATCGGCCCCCACGACCAGTACGGCTTCGTCGACATGCTCGATGGATACGCGGGCGAGTCCGCTCAATGAGCCGCACATACAACCTTGCCGACCTGTTCGAAGTCGTCGCCGACGCCGTTCCCGATCACACCGCGATCGTTGCAGGCGCGCAGAGACGCACCTACCGCGAGCTCGACGACCGGGCCACACGGCTCGCCAACCACCTGCACGCCAACGGTGTGAACAAGGGCGACCACGTGGCCATCCACGCGATGAACTGCGCTGAATGGGTCGAGGCATTCTTCGCCTGCTTCAAGATCAGCGCAGTGCCGATCAACGTGAACTATCGCTACGTGGAAGCCGAACTGCGCTACCTGTACGACAACGCTGACTGCGTCGCGGTGATCGTGGAACCTCAGTTCCGCGAGCGACTCGGTGCGGTGATTGCCGACCTGCCCGACGTGCGTCTCGTGTTGGAGATCGGAGCCAGTTACGACGCTGCGTTGGCAGCGGCATCGCCCGATCGACCGAACCTTGGCCGTTCGAACGACGATCTGTATGTGCTCTACACCGGCGGCACCACCGGTATGCCCAAGGGCGTGATGTGGCGTCACGAGGACGCGTTCTTCGCCACCATGAACAGCGCTCGCGGCAACAAAGAACTCGTTCGCCCCGAAGACCTCGGGCCCGAGGTCGCCGCCAACGCATCACCGATGACGATGATGGCCATCGGACCGATGATGCATGGCGGCGCGCAATGGATGCTCGGCAACGGCATGTTCGTGGGCGGCACCATCGTGCTGTATTGCGAGCGCGGTTTCGACGCTGACGCGATCTTGCGTGTGCTCGAACGCGAACACGTGAACAGTGTGAACACCATCGGCGATGCCATGGCTCGTCCACTCGCAGAGGCCGTGATGGCGGCGCCCGCCGGCACGTACGACCTGTCGTCGCTGTGGGCCTTCGGTAACGGTGGCGCACCGCTGTCAGCTGCAGTGCGCGAGCAACTCAAAGCTGCGGTACCCCATGCCGCCATCATGGACAGTTTCGGCGCCTCCGAGACCGGCGCCACCGGCGCGAAGGTTGATGCCGGCGAGGGTTTCGGTGCACCGCGGTTCACAATGGGCCCGCATACAACCGTGCTGTCCGAGTCCGGCGAACAATGCGCGCCCGGGGTCACCGGCAAGCTCGCTCGCACCGGGCACATTCCGCTCGGCTACTACAAAGACCCGGAAAAGACCGCCGCCACATTCCCCAGCTTTTATGGCAAGCGCTGGGTCGTGCCCGGCGACTTCGCGCGCATCGAGGACGACGGCACCATCAGCCTGCTCGGCCGGGGGTCGGTGAGCATCAACTCTGGCGGCGAGAAGATCTACCCGGAGGAAGTGGAAGCCGTCCTCAAGAAGCACCCGGCCGTGTTCGATGCTGTCGTGGTCGGCACGCCGAACGAACGCTGGGGCGAGCAGGTCACGGCCATCGTGCAGATCCGCCCCGGCGCGGAACTGAGCGAGGCCGATGTGCGCGCGCATTGCCGCACCGAGCTTGCCGACTATAAGACGCCGCGCACAGTGCTGTTCATCGATGAGGTCCACCGCACGCCGGTCGGTAAGGCTGACTATCAATGGGCAAAGGCGACGGCACTCCGCCTCATCGGCTGAATGTGACGCGCAACCTCTCTCGTTGGGTTGCCATCGGCGCATCGCTGTTCTGCGGTGCCCTCATCCTGTACGCCACGCGGCGCGATCCCGTGCTGTCGCCCGACTCGATCAGCTACCTCTCTACTGCGACGCACCTCCGTTCCGGCAATGGGTTCACCGAGTTCACGGGTCAGCCGCTTACGGTGTTCGGGCCGTTGCTCCCCATCGTGCTCGCCGTCGGCGGACGCAGTCTGCTCTGGGCGCGGCTGGTGTGCATTGCCGGTGTCGCCGGTGCAACGTGGCTGATGTTTGTGCTCCTCGCCCGCCGCGTGCGGCCATGGACAGCCGTCGCCGCCGCAGGGTTGTTCGGACTCAGTCAGGGCCTCGTGCGCGTGGGGTCCACGGTGTGGAGCGAGACGCCGTACATCCTCATCACACTCGCAGCCCTCGCGGTATTGACCAAGGGGCCACTGAACGAACGACGCGCTGCGTTGGGAGGGTTCCTGTGCGGGCTCGGGTTCCTCACTCGCTACGCCGGCATTGGCCTGCTCATCACTGGCTCCGTCGTTGTCGCATTGGCTTCACTATCGCTGGAGCGGCGGCAGGCACTTCGGCTGCTCTCGATTCACGTCGGCGCCGGCGCTGTCACGTGTGCTCTGTGGCTCGTCCGCAACCTCATTGCGACCGGTGAACCGCTCGGTCCACGATTCTCCGGAGGCGCGCCAGAAGGACTGCAGGTACTGATGCGAGAGGCGGCCAACGCCATCGGCGAACTGGTGCTCGGCAATCGGGCCACTGCACCGCAGCGTCTTCATAGTGGTGTCGTTATTCTGATTCTGCTGCTGCTTGCGGTCGCGGCTGGGGTGACCACGATTGCGCTCGGCTCGCGCGAGCTACTCGACGTCGCCATGGTGGTGTTCGCAATCACGTCGGTGTTCATTCCGGTGATCGCGCGCAAGATGACCGCAAGCGACATCGACTTCCGGGTGATGTCGCCGCTGTTGGTGCCCATCGTCTACACGCTTGCGGTCTGCCTCGATGCGATCCGGATCAAACCGCTCGCCCTACTCGCCGGCGTCGCACTCGGTTCGTGGTGGGGCTATCAGGGCGTGGCCATGGCCGATCGTGTGCCTGAGATCGTTGCGTACGGTGCCGGCTCGCGTACGCAGTTCTCCGAGGAGTTGTTCGACCTCATCGACACACTCCCGGCAACCGCGAACGTGATGACCAACAACCCGCAGCGGGTGTGGTGGCAGAACGATCGCAACCCCACGCTGTTCGGCTTCGTGCGGCCCCGCGCCGGCAACAGCAACTATCCGCTCAGTCCTGCCGACACGTTGAAGTACGCGTGCATGCCCGACACGTTCCTCGCCTGGTTCGCGGGCGGCGACCGGCCCACGGTGCGTCGGCCAGATCTGGCAGCGATCATCGACGTCACGCTCGTACAGACCGTCTCACGCGGCGAGTTGTACCGCCTCACACCCCACGACCGGGCGCAATGCCCGAAGTAGGCGTCCGAGGCAAGCGCCCGTCCGCGGCACCTTTCTCTGCAAAGTAGCGCTGTAGCGGCCCCTCATGGGCCTGTACAGCGCTACTTCGGCCGTCAGTCGGGATCGGACCTCGGCGACGCGAACTCGGGGAGTACCGCTTCAGCGACGAGGCGGATCGACGACCACGCGGCGTCGATCGGCATACCGCCGCACATCGGATGCAGGGTGAGCGCATCGAATGGGCCCATGTCCTTGCATCGCGCCACGCACTGCTCGGGTGTGAGAATCTGATACGTGCCCTCGGCGCGTAGTTCCGCCACCGTGGTTGCCTCGCTATGCACGGCTGAGTGGATATCAGGGGTCTGCCAACCCGCGTAAACACGAGCCTCATGCAGGAAATGATGGCCCAGTTCGGCCCAGGCCTTGTCGGGGTCCTCGGCTACGTGAATCATCGCTGTCGACGCTGACGGTGCCATGAAGAACCCGCCGGTGCCATTGGCCGCGCACTGTTCGTTGTAGTACTCAGCTAGGCCAGGCACCTGAGCCGCCGCGAAGAACGGCAACCCGAAGCGCGCTGCACGTCGTGCCGCGATCTTGCTCGTGCCACCGAGCATCAGTATGGGGTGTGGCGTACTCATCGGCGCGGGCGTGACGCGAACGGTGTTGCCGTGATAATCGAACGGCTCGCCGGTCCAGGCCTGGCGCATCACGGTGATTGCTTCGTCCATCAGCGCGCCGCGCGCTGCCCAGTCCTTGCCGTGCGCCGCGTATTCCTCCGGCCGATATCCGATACCAGCGATCACCACGAGCCGGCCGCCGCTGGCGAGGTCGAGCACCGCGATGTCCTCGGCGATACGCAACGGATCGTGCAGCGGCACCAGTAGCGCAGACAACGTGACCTGGAGCTTCTGCGACGCCCCGAAGATGAGCCCGGCGAGAATCAGCGGCGAGGGACTCCACCCATTGAAGGCGCCATGATGCTCTTCGAGGGTGACGCCTCCGAAACCGTGCGCGTCGGCGTAGCGCACCATCTCGAGCATCGCTTGATGACGACGAGCGTTCTCGGCACGATCTGGTTCGGGCATCACCATGTTGAAACGCATCAGTGCTCGCATGAGTCTGTTCTAGCCGGTTCGATAGAACGCGCAGAGGGTCGGCCATGCGAGCATGGGCTCGTGACACAGGATCTGAAACTCGGTTGGCATGTCGGTTACTGGGGCCGGGGTATGCCCGCCAATGTCCCCGAAACGCTCACCACCATCGAACAGCTCGGTTTCGACAGCGTGTGGACCGCAGAATCGTGGGGCAGCGACGCCATCTCGCCGCTCGCTTGGTGGGGCGCTGGCACTACCAAGTTGCGCCTCGGCACCAACCTCATTCAACTCTCGGCACGCACGCCAACGGCCACGGCAATGGCTGCGATCACGATGGATCACCTCTCGAATGGGCGGTTCTGCCTCGGTCTCGGCGTCAGCGGACCCCAGGTGGTCGAGGGCTGGTACGGCCAGCGCTTCACCCGTCCGCTGGCGCGCACGCGCGAATACGTCAGCATCATCCGCAAGGTGTTGGCCCGCGACGAACGCCTGACCAACGCCGGACCCGAGTACCCCATTCCCGCCGCCGATGGTCTCGGTCTCGGTAAGGCACTGAACGTGATGACCCATCCGTTGCGCGCCGATCTGCCCATCTTCCTCGGCGCCGAAGGCCCGAAAAACGTGGCGCTCGCGGCGGAGATCGCCGACGGCTGGTTTCCCATCTTCTACGCACCCAAGCACGAAGAGCTGTACGGCCCGAACCTGCGTGAGGGCTTTGCGCGTCCCACCGCGCGGCGCACGCCCGACGAGTTCGAGATCCTCGCTACGGTGACAGTGGCGATCGACGACGACCTCGAGCGCGCCTACGACAAACTCCGACCCACCCTCGCGCTCTATGTGGGCGGCATGGGCGCACAGGAGATGAACTTCCACGCCGACGTGTTTCGTCGGCTCGGCCATGAGGCAGCGGTCGACAAGATCCAGGACCTGTTCCTGAACGGTCATCAAGCCGACGCCGTCGCGGCCGTGCCCAGCGAGATGATCGACGAGATCTGTCTCGTCGGGCCACGCGAAAAGATTCGCGACGATCTCGAGGCCTGGCGCGAAAGTCGTGTCACCACGATGCTGATCGGTGGGTCACTCGACACACTGCGCACCATGGCCGAACTCGTCGGCAGCTGAGCCGGGAACTGAAGGAGACACGAGATGCAACGCGACGAACTTCGATCACTGCAGGATCCGCTGAAACAGCAGTACCGCGATGATCCGGCGGGGGCGATGATCACACTCAAAGCCGAGGGCAACCTCGGCGAGGGCATCACGTGTTCAGTCTCCACCGGGCGCGCTATCGCTACCGCCGGGCTCCACCCCGCAACGGGCGGCGACGGCCTGTCGCTCTGCTCGGGCGACATGCTGCTCGAGGCATTGGCGGCTTGCGCCGGCGTCACCCTCGGCGCCGTGGCCACCTCGTTGGACATCGCTGTTCGAGGCGGGCGGGTGCGCGCCGAAGGCGATCTCGACTTTCGCGGCACGTTGTCGGTCGCGAAGGAGGCGCCGGTCGGCTTCGTGGCCATCCGGCTGTTCTTCGACCTCGACTCCGACGCAACCGACGAACAACTCGACACGCTGATTCGTCTCACCGAGCGCTACTGCGTGGTGCTGCAGACCATCGCCCGCCCGCCCTCGCTCACCGTCACACGATCCGCCGACGCGATCAGCTAGATCGGCCTTCGGCACGCTCCCCGCAATGTTCGTTCGGGCGCGACACGCGCCACACGCTGGCGCTACACGCGCCCAAGAAATCGGGAATCGGCCGCGCGGGCGCGACACGCGCCACACGTTGGCGCGGGACGCGCCCAAAGAAACCATGGGATGGTCAGACGGAGGCGGTGACGAGACAGGATGGATCAGGCGGTGGGAACGGCGCCGAGACGGCGGTCGGAGGCAATCTGCACAGCCATTCGGGCCAACAGATCGCCGCGCAAAGCATTCACGGTGCCGGCGTAGGCGCGGCCGCTGAGCGCGGCGAGCTCGTTCGCGCGCGCCACAGCCACCTCGAGCACATCGTCGCCGGAGGAGACCTCGTCGAGGAACCCCACATCCACCGCGCCCGAAGCATCGGTGACCCGAGCCGTCGCAACGGCCAGCTGCAGGTGGCGCCGGCTGAGGCGCTCGATCGCAATGGTGAGCGCCCATTCGGGCAGCACCATGCCGATGGCCACTTCGTTGAGGCCGATCTTGCAGGGAACGTCGGCACCGACGCGAACATCACAACTGAGCAGCAACAACGCACCCGCAGCAAGTGCATGTCCAGTGCACGCCGCCACGATGGGGACCGACGATCCGTAGAGACGGCGCACCAGATCGCCGCCGTCGGACACAAGCGCCGACATCGCCGCGAGGTCTCCGCCGCGCATCACCGAGAGATCGAAACCCGCGCAGAACTTGCCCTCGCGGCCGTGCAGCACGACGGCACCGATGTCGTCGTCTTCCTCGGCAATGGTGAGCGCCTCGCCGATCGCGGCGAGCATCGATGGTGAGAGCGCGTTGGCCTTGCCATCGTCGAGATGCACGACGAGCACCGAGTCGCGGCGTTCGAGAGAGACATGTTCTGAGGTCATCTTCATGACGCTACGCATGCGCGCCGGGCGAACACGAACGAAACGGCACGACTCGTCGCGAAACGGACAGCTCATATCTGATGACCCGTCAGAAACCTGCTAGAACGAACCCATGTCCGGGGGCACCACTGAGTACACCATTGTCGAAGACGGCTCGTTCACCGCGCCGCTCGAGCTGTCTTATCCCTACAAACGAACGGTCGGCCCGGTGTTGAGTCGGTTCCTCACCGGTCTGCGCGACCACCGCATCGAGGGCACCGTCGGCAGCGACGGACGCGTCCACGTACCTCCGGCCGAGTTCGATCCCGTCACTGGTGCCGCCCTCACCGAGTGGGCGCCGGTCGCCTCCACGGGCACCATCGTCACCTGGTCGTGGCAGCCCAGCCCTGTCGAGGGCAACACGTTGCAGCACCCGTTTGCGTGGGCGCTCATCGCACTCGATGGTGCCGACACAAACCTGCTGCACGCCATCGACGCCGGCAGCCCAGAGGTACTGAGCACGGGCATGCGCGTGCAAGCGCGCTGGGCCGCCGAGCCGTCAGGCAGTATCAGCGACATCGAGTGCTTCGAACTCGCCGAACGTGCCACGGGAGCCGCATCATGAGCGACGACGTCCTACGCATCCGAACACCAATCGGCATCAAGTATCAGTACTCAGCAGGGCCTCGCGTCAGCAGTCACCTGCACGGTCTGATGGATGGCCGTTTCGTCGGCAAGCGCTGCCCCACTTGCCACCTCGTGTACATGCCTCCGCGCAACGGCACCTGCGCCAAGTGCGGGTGCCTGCTCGGCGAAGACGTCGAAGTCGGCCAGCGCGGAACCATCACCACCTTCTGCATCGTGAACGTGCCATTTCTCGGCCAGACGATCAAGATCCCCTACGTCGCCGCCACGATCTTGCTCGACGGCGCTGACATGGGCATGTCGCACCTCATCCAAGAAGTCGAGGCCGCCGACGTTCGCATGGGTATGCGCGTCGAGCCGGTCTGGCGGCCGCGTGACGAATGGCAGCCATCGATGGAGAACGTGCTGTACTTCCGCCCCACCGGCGAACCCGACGCCGCGTTCGAGTCGTATGCGGGTCAGCTGTGAACCTCAACAACACGCGCCCCGCAAACACAAAACCGGAGACCCACGATGCGTGACGTCGCCATCATCGCCTCGGCCCAGGCCATCAACGCCGCAACAACTACGGCGACGCCGGTGGAGATGCTCATCCCGGTCGTGAACCAGGTACTGGAAAACGCCGGAATAGCCCGCGCTGACATCGGCTTTTGGTGCCACGGCAGCTGTGACTACATGACCGGCCAGCCGTTCAGCTTCGTGTCCGCAGTCGATGCTCTCGGCGCATGGCCGCCCATCATCGAGAGCCATGTCGAAGCCGACGGAGCCTTTGCGTTGTACGAGGCGTGGATCAAGATCCAAACCGGCGAGGTCGACACCGCCTTGGTGTTCGGAAACGGGCGCAGCAGCAGCGGTGACATCAACCGCATCCTCACCCTGCAGCTCGATCCATACGTGGTGGGTCCGCTGTGGCCCGACGATCGCTCGATCGCGGCGCTCCAAGCCAGAGCCTGCCTCGAGTCAGGCGTGGTTACCGAGCGGGCGATGGCCGAGGTCGCGATGCGCAATCATCACAACGCCATCTCGAATCCCTATGCGCTCCGACGGGGCGACCACACCATCGACGAGTTGATGGCTGCCGCCCGCGTCGCCGACCCGCTTCGCGAGCTCGACTGCCCGGCCCACGCCGATGGCGTCACGGCAGTCATCATCGCGGCCGGAGATCGGGCACGCAGCCTCGCCAAGCGGCCGGCCTGGATTCGTGGAATCGACCATCGCATCGAGTCACAGAACCTCGGCAACCGATCAATGACGACGCTGCCGTCTGCGGCCGCTGCAGCGCACAAAGCCGGCGTCGGCAGCGACAAGATCGACGTCGCCGAACTCCATGCGCCGTACACCCACCAAGAGTTGTTGCTCACCAGCGCCCTCGGGCTCGGCGAGTCCACCTCGATCAACCCGAGTGGTGGCGCGCTGTGCGCCAACCCGATGATGTCGGCAGGCCTGGCACGATTCGCCGAAGCAGCCGCCCGCATCATGAACGGATCCGCCGATCGCACCCTCGGGCATGCATCGTCGGGCCCATGGATGCAACAAAACCTCGTCTGCGTATTGGAAGGTGAGTGATGGCCGAGCGTTGTGCTGTCATCGGCGTCGGCCAGACCCACCACACGTCGTGCCGGGCCGATGTGTCCATCGCCGGCTTGGTGCGTGAGGCAGTTGACCGCGCCCTCGTCTCGGCCCACATGACCATGGCCGACATCGATGCCATCGTCATCGGCAAGGCGCCCGACATGCTCGAGGGCGTGATGATGCCCGAACTGTGGCTCGTCGATGCTCTCGCCGCGGCTGGCAAGCCGGTGTTCCGAGTGCACACTGCTGGCAGCGTCGGCGGTTCCACTGCCATCGTCGCCGCCCAACACGTGATGTCGGGCGTGCACAAGCGCGTGCTCACCGTTGGCTTCGAGAAGCAGAGCGACGGCAACGCGATGTGGGCGCTGTCAGTTCCCATGCCGTTCGGTATGCCGGTGCACGCGGGCGCTGGTGGCTACTTCTCGCCGATCATTCGCTCGTACATCAAGCGCAGCGGTGCACCCGCGCACATCGGTTGCATGGTCGCCGTGAAGGATCGCACCAACGCATGCAAGAACCCGTACGCGCACCTGCACGAGCCCGACTGGACGCTCGAGAAGGCAATGGCCAGCCCGATGCTGTGGGATCCCGTGCGCATGGTGGAAACCTGCCCCAGCAGCGATGGCGCGATGGCACTGGTGCTTGCAAGCGAAGATGTTGCAGATGCACATACCGGCCCCAAGGCATGGGTGCACGCAACGGCGATGCGCAGCGAGCCCACCGCGTTCGCCGGCCGCAACCAGGTGAGCCCCAAGGCCAGCGAAGACTGTGCCGCAGACCTGTGGCGCAAGGCTGGCATCACCTCGCCCATTGACGAAATCGATGCCGTCGAGATGTACGTGCCGTTCGCGTGGTTCGAGCCGATGTGGCTCGAGAGCCTGGGCTTTGCACCCAAGGATCAAGGTTGGCGATACGTCGAAGACGGCGTCACCGAGATGACCGGGCGTCTGCCGGTGAACTGCAGCGGTGGCGTGTTGTCCTCGAACCCCATCGGCGCTAGTGGCATGCTGCGCTTCGGTGAAGCAGCGATGCAGGTGATGGGCATTGCGGGCGAGCATCAGGTCGACAGCGTTCGCAAGGCGTTCGGGCACGCTTACGGCGGCGGCAGTCAGTTCTTCGCGATGTGGGTCGTCGGCGCGAACAAGCCGTAGCCTCGCTGCAATGGTGTCTCATGCAGCGACCGGGTTCGACGTCATCATCATCGGGGCCGGGTCGGGTAACAGCCTGCTGACTCCCGACTACGACAACGTGCGCGTTGCCATCGTCGAAAAGGACATATTCGGAGGCACCTGCCTCAACCGCGGGTGTATCCCCACCAAGATCCTCGTCTACACCGCCGACGTCGCGATGCACATCGCGAACGCCGCCAAGTTCGGCATCGACGCCACCATCGACAAGGTGCGCTGGACAGACATTCGCAACCGTGTCTTCGATCGCATCGATCCCATTCCGCCCAGCGGCAAGGCCTATCGCGAGTCGCTTGAGAACGTTCGAGTGTTCACGGGCGAGGCCCGATTCGTCTCGCCGCACGTGATGGAGGTCAACGGCGAACACATCACCGCTGAACACATCGTGCTTGCCGCCGGTGCTCGGCCGATGGTGCCCCACGTCGACGGTCTCGACTCCGTCGACTTCCACACCAGCGACACCATCATGCGCGTCGACGAGGTCCCCGAGCATCTCATCATCTTCGGCGGCGGCTACATCGCCACCGAAATGGCGCACGTATTCGGCAGCCTCGGTAGCCGCATCAGCATCATCACCCGCGGCCCGCGCCTGCTCTCACGTGAGGACGAAGCGGTGAGCGAGCGGTTTACCGAGCTGTATTGCAAACGCTTCGGGATGTATCTCTCGAGCCATGTGGAATGGGTGCGACAGCATGGTCGCGACATCACCGTGAAGGTGAGGTCTGATCACCACATGCACGAACTCACCGGCGACGCATTGCTCGTGGCCATCGGGCGTGTGCCCAACGGCGACACGCTGAATCTGGGCGCAGCAGGGGTCGAGGTCGACGCACACGGTTTCATCGTCACTGACGAATACCTCCGCACCAACGTTGCGGGTATCTGGGCCCTCGGCGATGTCACCAACCCCAATCAGCTCAAGCATGTGGCGAATGCCGAATGCCGTGCCGTGGCCCACAACATCATCCATCCCGACCATTTGCGCACTGCCGATCTGTGGCCCATCCCGCACGCCGTGTTCGCAGATCCTCAGGTTGCCTCGGTGGGCGAAACCGAGCAGTCGCTGCGCGCCGCCGGCAAGCCCTACATCACCGCCGTTCAGCGATACGCCGACGTCGCCTACGGCTGGGCGATGGAGGACACCGAGCACTTCTGCAAGGTGATCGCCGACCCCGACACCCGGCAGCTGCTGGGTGCGCACATCATCGGCCCGCAATCGAGCGTGCTCATTCAGCAACTGATTCAAGGTATGAAGTTCGGCCAGACGGTGGACCAGATGGCGCGTGAACAGATCTACATTCACCCCTCGCTGAGCGAACTCGTCGAGAACGCCCTGCTGCAGCTGTAGCTCGATCTGCTTCGGCGAACTCAGACCTCGGTGATCTGGCGCTGGAGCTCGCGCTTGAGGATCTTGCCCGACGCGTTACGCGGCAAGGCCTCCTGGAAGAACACCACATAGGTGGGCACCTTGAACGACGCAAGGCGTACACCGACATGGGTACGAAGCTCGTCGAGCGTGAGGGTGCCGCCTTCTTTCACGTACACGGCCGCTGCTACCTCTTCGCCGAGTCGTTCGTGCGGCACTCCGAACACAGCGGCTTCGTGCACGCTGGGGTGTTCGTAGATGGCGGCCTCGACCTCGGCGCAGTACACGTTCTCGCCGGCGCGCAGGATCATGTCTTTCACACGATCCTCCACGTAGATGAAGCCCTCGTCGTCGAGATGGCCGAGGTCGCCCGATCGCAACCAACCATCGACGATGGTCTCCGCGGTGGCCTCGGGACGATTCCAATAGCAACGAATCAGGTTGGGTCCCTTGAACCAGATCTCGCCGCGCTCGCCAATTGGAACATCCTCGCCCAGCGGCCCGCGAATGCCGATCTGCATGATGGGCACCACCCGGCCAGAACTGGTGGGCTTGTCGAGGTAGTCCTGACCACGGTTGCCCGGCCCGTACGCGTTGGTCTCGGTCATGCCGTAGCCAATGGTCGGCTTGCCCTTGGCGAAGCTGTTCGCCACCTTCTCCACGAGCGCAGGAGGCGCTGGCGCTCCGCCGCCACCGATGTCGCGCAGGCTCGAGGTGTCGAACTCGGCGAATCGCGGCGAGTGCACGAGATCCCAACTCTGTGTCGGCACACCGACGAAGTTGGTGATGCGTTCACGCTCGATGAGTTCGAGCGCCTTGTCGACGTCCCATTTGTACATGATCACCAACTTCACACCACCCGCAAAACAACCGAGCATCACCGGCACGCAGCCGGTGACGTGGAACAGGGGCACGATCAGGATGAAGGCTGGCGGCGTGGACGAAGGCTCCGAGGGCTGGCGCAAACGCTCGGCCGCGGCTCGGCATGAGAACGCCATCATTGCCTGGATGATTGCGCCGTGGGTGGAAACCGCACCCTTCGGACGGCCGGTGGTTCCAGACGTATAGAGGATGGTTGCGTCGTCGTCCGGGCCGACTTCGACCAACGGCATCGGAGTTCCGGGCACCACCACGTCGTTCCACGCGTCGACGCCGGCGGGCACCGCGGCCAAGCGCACGCCGATGATCTGCGTACCTAAACGGGAGCAGGCCGCGAGGGATCGATCGATGCGGATGTCGTCGGCAATCAGCACCTTCGCCCCGCAGTCTTGGAGTGCGAAGTCCATCTCGTCCTCGGTCCACCACGAGTTCATCGACACCGACACGGCACCAACGGAGGTGATGGCAGCAAAGGAGATCACCCACTCGGGGAAATTGCGCATGGCCACGGCGACACGATCGCCCTTGACGACGCCGTAACGATCGACCAGTGCTGCGCCGAGGGCCGCCGACGTTTCACGAACCTGCGCGAAGGTGTAGCTCTCGTCCTCGTAGACGAGGAATGTGGACTCGGAAGGCGCGAGGTTGAAGAATGCGGAGAGATTCGGCGGCGCATTCACGAATACCCGCTGCGGCGCACCGTTGATGATCGCATCACCAACCTCGAATTGCCCACCGGATGCTGTGACCTGCGCCATTGCCTCGTCAAACGAAATCCCCATAGGTCACACTCTTGCATCCGGCCGACTCACCAGCGATACCGTATTGTGGAATCTCTACGTGGAAGTGCAGGCACAGATCATGGCTCGTCGCGAAACAGCGCTGGAGAGACTGGCGAAGGTGCCGCTGCTACGCGAGTGCTCGAAGAAGGAACTCGAGATCATCGCTCGGCTCACCACCACGATCTTCGTTGAGGCAGGAGCAACACTGCTCATCGAGGGCACCTTTGCCCGCGAGATGATGATCGTGGTCGAGGGAACGGCGTCGGTTCACCGCCACGGCGTGAAGGTGGCCGAGATCGGCCCCGGCGCGGTTGTGGGCGAGCTCGGCCTGCTCACCGGTCACCCGCGCAACGCCTCGGTAGTGACCGACACCAAAATGGAACTGCTCGTGTTGGCCTCGGCCGAGTTCTCCGCGCTCCTCGACGACGTTCCGTCGGTGACCCGCAAGATTCTCAACACACTTGCGATACGGCTGGCCGAAGCCGAGCATCCCGGCTCCTGAATAGGGCGCCCACACGCCGGCTCAGACACCGGGCGCGATTCTGCGCGGCTTTCTGACGTATCGTCAGATTCCGTGACCGCCTTCGCAAACCTTCTGAGCCCTGCTTCCATCGGCTCGATGAGGTTGCCGAATCGGGTGATCCTGCCAGCAATGGACATGAACCATTGTGATGAGGGCCACATCACCAGCGCCGAAGTGGAGCACTACTCTGCGCGGGCTGCCGGAGGCTGTGCGCTCGTCATCACCGGCGCCTCCGCGGTGTCGTGGCCACTGGGCGCGACCTCGCGCAAGCAGCCAGGGCTCAGCGACGACTCGTTCCTGCCAGGCCTGCGCTCACTTGCCAACGGGGTGCATGCCGCCGGAGGTCGCGTCTGCGTGCAGCTGTGCCATCACGGCAAGACGGCCAGCGTCGATTCTGCCGATGGCCGCGCGCAGTTGGTGCCCAGTACGCCGCCCGACCGGATGGATCTGCGCGCGCTTGCTGACAACCCGATCGACGAGCTCATGCGCCTCGCCTCGGCGTCGGGCGGAAAGGCTGCGACGTACCACTCGGCGACGGCCGACGACCTGGCGTGGGTGGTATCGCAATTCGCCGACGCTGCCGGTCGGGTGCAGGCCTCTGGTTGCGATGCCGTCGAAATCCACGGCGCACATGGTTACCTGATCTCTACGTTCTTGTCGTCCGCATACAACCTTCGCACCGATGCATACGGCGGATCACTCGAGAACCGAACTCGTCTCCTTGTGGAGGTCATTCACGCGGTGCGCAATCGCGTTGGAGCGGGTTATCCCATCATCGTGCGTCTCAACGGTTGCGAGTACGGCATCGACAACGGCATCACGCCCGAGGAAACCGCAGCGACCGCGCGCATCGCAGAGGCGGCTGGCGCCAACGCAATCCACGTGTCGGCAAACGCGGTGAACCCATTCCGAGACTTCACCCTGGGACCACTGCCGAACACGGTGGGCCAGTACCGCGAGATGGCCGCGACCGTGAAGCGCGCCGTGACCATTCCGGTGATCGCTGTCGGTCGGCTGCTGCCCGAAGTTGGCGAGGCAATGCTCGCCGCCGGCGAATGCGACTTCGTGTCGATGGGCCGCCAGCAACTCGCCGATGCCGAGTTGGTCAGCAAGCTTGCCGCTGGTCATCGGGCCTCGGTGCGGCCCTGCATCAACTGCTACGTGTGCGTCGAGCAGAACTTCTTCGACTCACCACCGCGTTGCGCCGTGAACCCGGCACTCGGCAACGAGTCTGCCTCCGCTGCGCAGATCCGGCCCGCCACCGCCCGCCAACACATCGTGGTCGTCGGCGGCGGCCCGGCCGGCATGGAGACGGCACGCATCGCTGCCCAGCGCGGCCACCGGGTAACGCTGCTCGACCGCAGCGACCGGCTCGGCGGCACGATGTGGTTCAGCCAACTCACCACACCCGCGAACGAGATGCTGGTGGACTGGCTCACCCACGAGATCGCCCGTCACGGTGTCGACGTGTGCCTCGACACACCCGCCACGGTCGAGTCGGTGTCGGCGCTGCAACCCGATGTCGTTGTCGTGGCCACCGGCGCCGTTCGCGGACCTTTGGCCGTGCAGGGTGGCGATCTCGGCCATGTCCGCTCCGGCGATGAGATGCGCGCGCTCATCACCGGCGACAGCTCGGGAGGCGGGATCACGGCGAAGCGCTCGCTGTTGGACCGCGCCGCTTTGGCGGTAGGCCGCACACTGCGCATCACTAAGAGCCCCGAGACGATGCGATCGCTGTCGCATCGTTGGATGCCCATCGGCAAGCACGTCGTCATCGTGGGCGGAGGCTTGGTGGGTCTGGAATTGGCCGAGTTCCTTGCCGAGCGCGAACGCACGGTCACCGTGCTCGAACCCGGCCCGCATCTCGGCCTGCCCATGGCCATGCCCCGGCGCTGGGCCGCCGTCGCCAAGACCGCCGGTCACAACGTCACCTTGGTACGTAACGCACACGTCGGCGAAATCACGACAACCGCGGTGCACTACACCGTGTCTTCGGGCGAGCCCGGTGAATCGATCTCCGTGAGTGCCGATGACGTCATCATTGCCAGCGAGGTGCGTGCCGACACCACTCTCGCCGACGCTTGCCGATCAGCCGGTCTCACGGTGCACGTGGTCGGCGACGCCGGTTCCGTCGGATACATCGAGGGCGCCATGCACACCGCGCACGACGTCGCCACGGCGCTCTGATTCGAAGCTCCTTTCGCATCGCGTGTCCCGCGTCGTGAACAATGTGCACCTGTGAGTTCAGCCCCTTCGCCCCAACAATCCATCGTGACCCTCGATGTCGAGGGCGTACTCATACCCGAGATCTGGATTGCCGTGGCCGAACGCACCGGCATCGAGGCCCTCCGACGCACCACCCGTGACGAACCCGACTACGACGTGCTCATGCGCGGACGCCTGCAGTTGTTGAACGAGCACGGTCTGACGATGTCGATGATTGCCGAGGTCATCGGTGGCCTCGCCCCGCTTGACGGCGCGAAGCAGTTTCTCGACACCCTGCGATCGACGACACAGGTGCTGTTGCTGTCCGACACGTTCGAGCAGTTCGGCATGCCACTCATGCACCAACTCGGCTACCCCACGCTGATCTGTCACCGCCTCGTCGTCGAGCAGGATCGCATCGTCGACTATCGCCTTCGCATGCCCGACCAGAAGCGTCATGCCGTCACGGCGCTGCACCGCCTGAATTACCGCGTCATTGCTGCCGGCGACTCATACAACGACACCGCAATGCTCGCCGAGGCTGACGCCGGGTTCCTTTTCCATGCGCCAGCGAACGTGATCGCGGAGTTCCCGCAGTTCCCGGCGGTCGACGAGTACGACGACCTTCTCGCGTTGATCACCGAGCAACTCACCTGAGTCCCGTGCGGCTGCCAACGCCGCGCCGCGCACATCACTCTGGCAGTGGATCCACGCCCAATCGGGCCCACACCTACTGCCGGTCCGGTCGAGGATCAACTAGATTGTCCCGATCGGCGCGGCAAGGCGCACCAAGAGGTCGGGGCACATTCATGGCGCGAGGCACTGCGGCTCGACACATCTCGGCAGTCGAGGCTGCTGCACTCGTGCAATCGGGTGACTGGCTCGATTACGGAGCCGTTCTCGGACAGCCCGACGCATTCGATCACGCTCTCGCAGCACGAGCCGGCGAGTTACGCGACGTGAGTATTCGCAGTTGTCTCAGCATGCGGCCACGAGCGGTGCTCGAAGTCGATCCCAACCGTGAGCACTTCAACGTGTACAGCTGGCACTTCAGCGGGTACGACCGCAAGAAGGCCGATGCCGGTCTGGTGCACTACATCCCGTGCAATCTCGGCGAGATCCCTGACTACTACCGACGCTTCATTGACCCGCCGGAGATCATGGTGATCAAGACGTGTCCGATGGATGCCGACGGCAACTTCAACCTCAGCGCCGCCAACCTGTGGATGCGCGCCGTCGCATCGCGCGCCAAAATCGTGATCGTCGAGGTGAACTCGCGCTTGCCGTACGTGCACGGCATCGACAACCATCTGCACGTGAGCGAGGTCGATTTCATCATCGACGGTGACGGCGCACCACCCACCGAACTTCCGAATGCGGCACCCACCGATGCCGATCGAGCGGTAGCGCAACTGATCGCAAGCGAGATCGACAACGGCGCGTGCCTGCAGATCGGCATCGGGGCAATGCCGAACGCCGTGTGCTCACTGCTGTTGGAGAGCGGCGTCCGCAACCTCGGCGTGCACACTGAGATGCTGACAGACGGCATTATCGATCTTTACCGCGCTGGCATCGTGAACGGTTCGGCGAAGAACGTGGACCCGGGCAAGGTCGTGTGCAGTTTCGGTCTCGGATCTCAATCGATGTACGACACGATTCACGACAACCCCGACATCTCCTGCCAGCCGGTCGACATGACGAACTTGCCCAGCATCATCATGCAGCAGGACCGTCTCACGGCAATCAACAACACCACCCAGATGGACTTGCAGGGCCAGGCGGCCAGCGAGTCGGGCGGTCACCGACACATCAGCGGTACCGGTGGGCAACTGCAGTTCATCCGCGGCGCCTATGCCTCGAGCGGGGGGAAGTCGTTCATCTGCATGTCGTCGACATACGAACGAAACGGTTCGCGGCAGAGTCGCATCGCGCTGAGCCTCACGCCGGGCAACATCGCTACGGCCCCTCGCAGCGACATGATGTACGTTGTCACCGAGTTCGGCAAGGTAAATCTGAAGGGTAAGTCGGTGCCCGAGCGCGCCACGGCGATGATCTCGATCGCGCATCCCGACTTTCGCGACGACCTCGCCCGCGAGGCCCGCAACAACGGCCTACTCCCCAGATCGTTCAGCTGAAGCGAGGCGACCTGCTAGACCATCGGGCGGTGGTGGTGCTTGTTGCGCCGCGGCAACGTGAGGGCGAAGACCACACAGAACACCGCTGCGGCGAGCAGGCCGATGGTGGCGCCGGGTGCCGAGTCGAGGTGATAGCTGAGCATCAGGCCGACAACGCCAACGGTCACGCCGATCGCGACACCGATCAGGGTCATCTGCTTGAGCGTGCGCGCCAGAAGTCGCGCGGTGGCCGCAGGGGTCACGAGCATGGTCACCGACATGATGGTTCCGACCGCGCGCAGGCTGATGACCACCACGACCGACAGCAGCAGCACGAGGACGGCCTGCACCAACTCCACGCGCACTCCCACCTGTTCGGCCTGCACATGGTCGAAGGTGGCGAGGCGGAGTTCGCCGAACATCAAGGCGACGATCAACACCGTGCCACCACCAAGCGCAAGGTTCAGCCAGATGTCGCCCCAGCTCACCGTGAGCAGCCGCCCGAACAAGAAGTGCGTCAACTCCACACCCGTATCCAAACGTGAGATCACCACCACACCAATCGCGAAGAACGCCGTACCGAGCACGGTGATCACCGTCTCCTGGCCAATGCGCCGATTCGCTGAGAACGCCAGGAGCAGTAATGCGATCAGCAGCCCGGCTCCCATCGCTCCGACGAGCACGTTGAAGCCCGCCGCGTACGCCAGCCCCACGCCAGCCAAGGTGCCATGGCTCATCGCGTCGCCGAGGTTGGCCATGCGCCGCAGCACGATCCACGTGCCGACAACCGGCGCGACGATACCGATGATGATCGCGGCGATGAAGGCTCGTTGCATGAACTCGGCCTGGAACGGGTCAGTGAGCCAACGCATCACGATGTCGTTCCGGTCGTTGTGGCACCTGATCCGAACGTGCTGTCGAGCACCGCCGGAGCGAGCACCACCTCGGGTGAGCCATCGCCACGGATGGTTCCGTTCACGGCGATCAAGCGAGCAAAGCGACGGCGCGCCAAGGCGAGATCGTGCGTGGCCACGAGCAACGTGGTGCCGCGGTGACTCAACTCGGCGAAGAGATCAAACAGCTCGTTCGTGGTGGGTTGGTCCACGCCGCTGAGCGCTTCGTCGAGCAACACCACCGATGCCTCCTGAGTGAGCGCACGGGCGATGTAGGCGCGCTGCAGCTGGCCACCGGACAGCTCGGACAGCGACCGATCCTCG
>JANYCT010000092.1 GCA_025360105.1 Actinomycetes bacterium
CGAGCGAAGAACGCGGCTCACACGATGATGATGAACCTCGTCATCTTCGCCCTCGGCACGGTCGGCTGGTTCGTGTGCGGCTACGCGCTGATGTTCGGCTCGGTGTCGAATCCGGGGCTCGGCATCACCCCGCTCGGCAGCCCGGTGCACATCGGCGGCTGGAACATCATCTCGCACAGCGGCTTCTTCCTCACCGGCAAGGCCTACGACGTGGGCATCCTCGCGTTCTTCTTCTTCCAACTCGTGTTCATGGACGCCACGGCAACGATCCCCACCGGTGCCATGGCCGAGCGGTTCAAGTGGAACGCCTTCCTCGTGTGGGGTCTGTTCGCTTCGATGATCCTGTACCCCGTGTACGGCAACTGGGTGTGGGGTGGCGGATGGTTGTCGCAGCTCGGTGCGATCGGTCCGAAGTGGGGCCACGGCGCACTCGACTTCGCGGGCTCCGGAGTGGTGCACGCGATGGGCGGTGTCGCTGCGTTCTGGGGTGCGAGAATCCTCGGTGCCCGCATCGGCAAGTTCGACAAGAACGGCAAGCCGCGTGCGATTCCCGGCCACCACTTGCCGATGGCGTTCCTTGGCACGATGATCCTGCTCGTCGGCTGGATGGGCTTCAACGGCGCTTCCACATTCGCTGCCACTGACTTCCGTTTCACGGTGGTCATCGTGAACACGGTGCTGTCATCGGCGTTCGGTTGTCTGGCGACGATGTTCGTGATGACCTGGAAGTACGGCAAGCCTGATCCGTCGATGACCTGCAACGGTCTGCTCGCCGGCTTGGTCGCCATCACAGCTCCATGCGCGTTCGTGGCTCCTTGGGCCGCGGCGCTCATCGGTACCATCGCCGGGGTGTTGGTGGTTGTCGCCGTGGTGGTCGTCGAACAACGCTTCAAGGTGGACGACCCCGTCGGTGCTGTCGCGGTGCACGGCGCCAACGGTCTGTGGGGCCTGATCGCGCTCGGCTTGTTTGCCGATGGCAGCTACGGCGACGGCCTCAACGGCGTGGCCGGTGGCGTGAAGGGGTTGTTCTACGGAGAGACCGGCCAACTGCTGGCGCAACTCGCATCGGTCGTGGTGCTCATTGTGTGGTGCTCGATTGCGTGCATCGCATTCTTCACGATCTGCAAGAAAACCATCGGCCTGCGCTCCGATCACGACGACGAGATCACAGGACTCGACATGCCCGAAATGGGTGCGCTTGCCTACCCTGACTTCCTCGAAGCGCAGGGTTCGGTCTTCTACACCACCGACGGGCCGGCGTTCGTTGATGCAATTCCCGCGACACCTGCGAGCCTGCGAGAGGAAGTGGCTGCGAAATGAAACGAGTCGAAGCAATCATTCGGTCCGACCGGCTCGGCGAGGTGGCCGCCTGCCTCGAGCAGGCGTCGCTGTCGGGCTTCACCATCAGCGATGTGCGCGGTCACGGCCGGGCGCCCAGCGGCGCAGGCGAGTACCGCGGTCACACCTACGAACTGCTCGTGACACACAAGCTGCTCGTCACTGTGTACGTGGAAGACGGCGAAGTCGATCTCGCCGTGGGAGCCATCAGTGCCGGAGCTAGCACCGGCCAAGTGGGCGATGGCCTGATCGCGGTGAGCACCGTCGATTCGATGTACCGCATCTCCGGGTCGACCGCTCCGTAAGCCAGCGCCACAGCAGCGTGGGGTCGACGCCAGTACGATTCGAGCGTGTCCGACTCCGCCAGCATCGCTGCATCAGCGCTGTTCCGTCTCGACGATTGGTTCGCTCGCGAGCTGCCCGAGCTGTGCCAACCGTGGCAGGCGTCAGCGGCGCCCTCGCCCGAGTTGCTCGTATTGAATACTGCGCTCGCCGATGAACTTGGTATCGACGCTGACGCGCTGCGCAATGCCGATGGCGTCGCGATGCTCATTGGGCAACAACTGGTGCCTGGCTCATGCCCTGTTGCACAGGCGTACGCGGGGCACCAGTTCGGTGGTTACTCGCCGCGGCTCGGCGATGGTCGTGCGTTGTTGCTCGGTGAGTTGATCGATCCGAATGGCCGGCGCCGCGATGTGCACCTAAAGGGCTCGGGCCGCACGCCATTCGCTCGTGGCGGCGACGGCAAGGCCGCCATCGGGCCGATGCTGCGCGAGTACATCATCAGCGAGGCGATGCACGCCCTTGATATTCCCACGACCCGCTCGCTCGCCGTGGTGAGCACCGGCGAACAGATCGCCCGCGACACGATGCTGCCCGGTGCGGTGCTCACGCGTATCGCGGCGAGCCATCTGCGCGTCGGCACGTTCCAATACGCATCGGGAACCGGCGATGCAGCGCTTGTGCGGCGCCTCGCCGACTATGCGATTGCCCGCCACTACCCGCAGGCTGCCGATGCCGAGAACCCGTACCTCGAGATGTACACGGCGGTGGTCGAAGCTCAGGCCTCGCTGCTGGCCCGGTGGATGCTGGTCGGCTTCGTGCACGGCGTGATGAACACCGACAACATGACGATCTCCGGTGAGACCATCGACTACGGGCCGTGCGCATTCATGGATCGCTACAACCCATCCACGGTGTTCAGTTCGATCGACCATGGTGGTCGTTACGCGTACGGCAACCAACCGGGCATCGCCCAATGGAATCTGGCTCGGTTGGCCGAGGCGATGCTGCCGTTGTTCGCGGCGAACGCTGACGATGCCATACCGCTCGCGACCGAGGTGCTGCAGTCGTTCACCGAACTGTTCCATGGTCACTGGGCCGCAGGCATGCGCGCCAAGCTCGGTCTCGTCGAACCACCCGTCGACGCCGCGCTGGTCGATGACCTACTTGGGTTGTTGCATATGCAAGCAATCGACTACACCACGTTCTTCCGATCGTTGTCGAACCTGGTTCGCGGCAACGGCGACCCAACCCGCGCGCTGTTCGCCGATCCGAATGCGTTCGACGAATGGGCGCAACGCTGGTCGGCGGCACGGTCCGATGACGCGCGCCCCGCTCACGACGTGGCCAACGCGATGGATCGTGTCAACCCGATCTACATCCCCCGCAACCACTTGGTGGAGGCAGCGCTCGAGGCTGGCACCGCAGGCGACATCGGACCGTTCGGGCAACTCATCGACGTGCTTGCGCAACCCTTCGATGAGCGCCCGGGTCTGCAGGCCTACGCGATGCCGGCTCGCGCAGAAGGCGCGCCGTATCGCACCTTCTGCGGCACCTGACCAACGGCTGGCATTCAGAGGCGTACTGATCGCGTTCAGAACTGCTGAGGGCGCGTCAAGGTTCCGCTAAGGCCCTGCCGTGCTCATATGCCGTTCGCTACACAGGGTTCATGCGTAATCGTCTCGTGGAACCGGATATGTGGGGTTCGCTGAGGGCCTCGGCAATCAGGGGTCGCGATGGCACCGCGGAGCGGCGTGCCGTCGTCGTGCCGGTCGGGTCATTCGATCGCCGTGCCGTACTCGCCGCACAATACGCCCTCACCATTCCCGCGCAGACACGACGCGCGATCCACGTGATCGACGATGAGTCGGCGGCCGATGAGTTGGCTCGTGGATGGATGGACAGCAACCTTGGTATGCCCCTCGAGATGCTCTCGACTCAGTCAACGGTGTCGAACTCGGTGGCAACGTTTGCGCGCGGTCTGCTCAGCCAAGGCTGCGGACATGTCGTGATCGTGATGGGCCGACGGGTGCCAGGATGGTCGTGGCAGAGCTGTCTGCACAGCCATGCGGCCGACCGCATTGTCGACGAAGTGAGCGGCATCCCCGGCGTGCTCACGAGCGTCATCACCGTGGGTACGCCGGTGCGGCAGCGGAGCCGCGTGGCCTGACTGCGATCCGCAGGCTGAGATGTCAGGCGACGGCAGTGAACTTGTCGTTGCCGCGGAAGGATCCCTTCCCGCTGTTTGGCAACTCGATGAAAGTTCTCCCGGGGGTCAACAAGATTGGCGCGCTGGAGGCATCGGTAATGGCGAAGGGTTCCAAGCGATCGTTGCGCGTCCACGTGCCGAGCACCATCCGACCACCCGTGAAAACGATTGCGGGGTTCGATCCGGTGGTGTCGCCATCAGGAGACCTGTTGTCGGTGTGACTGGGCTCGTAGTCGAGGTAGAAGATGGCGACGTTGTCGGTGGACACCTGCTTGCCATCGGTGAGCAGGTGCGGGCGTCCGTCCTGCGACCGGACGTACCGACCGGTTCCCGCGTCGTAGCGCCACTGCACGAAGACCTGTTGGATCTGCAGATCGAAGCCGGTCATCGGATCGCCTGCGGTTGCCGCTTCTCCGACGGCGCGATAGTGGAACTGTTGCGCGGGTCCGGTGCGATCAGGGCCTGCGTTGGCACGGAGCAGCGCCGTGTTGGCGTGCGTCTTGTGCGGCCGGCCGCGGTTGGGGTCGAGTTCCCATCCGAGCCCCTGCCCTTCGGTGACGAGCAGCAAGTCCGAATTACGCAGCAGCGCGATGTTGCCGGGGTTGCCGCCCGAACAGGCGAACACGGCGCGGTTGAACTCGCCGACCAAGTTGACGTCTTGCTCGCGGCACGAACGGATCGGCCCGACGAAATCGAGGTCGGTGCTGTGCCATACGGTGGCGAAACGGGTGGGCCCGGTGCCCCACGCCTCGAAGATGATGTCCGGGTCGTTGAGGCCGGTCTGCGGGCGTGCGCCACCGTCGTTGCTCACCTTCACGACAAGCGCAACCTTCGACAACAACGCAGAGTCCACCAGCGGCAGTCCGGTGAGTGGCTGCACGGGCGCGGCGACTGCTGCGGCCGTGGTGGGAGTGGTCGTCGTCTCGGCGATCGTTGTCGCCGGCACCGAACTCTCGGCCGTGGTCTCGGCCGTGGTGGCAGCCGACTTCTTCGACGAGCCTCCACACGCGCTCAGCAGTGCGGCGCCGCCGGCCAGGGCGAGCAGTCGGCGGCGAGACACAATGCTCATCACCCCGAAAGTGCGTGCTGTGTCCGGCTCGGGTGTCGGGCGGGGGTCATTCGTCATCGTCATTCGTTTGCTCAAACTCTTCCTGGAATCGATTGCCAGCGACGGGGGTGATCGCGGACAAGCCCTGTCGTAGTGGGCCGTCTCGAACCGTAGTGCGCCTCCAGTGCGGCGTTCGGTCACTGCCCGCATGCAAATCGCTGCACTGTGTACGGTTACGGGTCCAGCGTTGGAGGTTCGCGGGTGTCACTGCCATATGTCGTCACAGCAGTTGCGCTGGTCATTGGATTGCTGGCTCGCCGCTCGCTCGCCATGGCGGTACCTCTGATCGTCGTGTCGATGCTCGCCTCGGCGTGTGCCCCATCGGATGGATCATCGGGCGCCCTGCCTCCATTGACCAACCCGCCGGACCCCGCCACACTGCCAGAGTCCTCGGGAGCGTTCGACGTGAACACGACCCCCGCAGTCCCGTTTGGCGGTTCGGTTCCGGCGAAGGCTCCAACCACAACCTCCGAACAGGTGGGCACACGGCCCGCGTCGATCACGTTTACCCAACTCCCTGATCGCACTCTGGTCACGCCGCGGTTCACGCTCAAGGCCAGCGCGTCATCGATGTTGCCGGTGGCCTTCACGTCGAGCACACCGCCGCGCAGCCGGGTGACTCCGCGTACAACGCTGCGGCGAGCGTGACCGTGTCGTTCAACGTTGCGTTGCTGAGTCAGGTCATCACGTTCGCCCCGATCGCCGATCGCAGTCTGTACACGTCGGACTTCCATGTGATCGCCAAGGCGTCGTCGAATTTGCCGGTGACGGTGACCTCCACGACGCCGGATGTGTGCACCGTCGGCGGAACAAGTGGCCGCACTGTTTCGCTGGTGGCCGCCGGTACGTGCACCCTGCATGCGGACCAGGCAGGCTCGGCTTCATTTGATCAGGCACCAACTGCTGTTGCCACCTTCACCGTGACCTTCCCATGAGAACGACTCGGCCGACGTTCCTCCGAGCACAGGCGGTTCGCTAGCGTCGGGAACATGTCAGACCATGATTCCCTCGTCGAATCGATCATCGAGGTACTCGGCGCCACGGCCGTCGAGGTCGACGAAATCGTGCGGCGGGTGAGGGCGAACACGTCGGTGAAAGGCAGTGCGGCCGACATTGGTGAAGATGTCCGCTCGGTGTTCCAATTCGATACGCGCTTCTCGACGACTTCGCAAGGTGTGATGTTCGTTCCAGCAGTTGTGAACGGTACCGAGTGGACGGTCTGGGTCGATGCTGCCGATGCGCTCCACGGCTTCGTCCGCACCAATCCGCATCTCGATGCCTTGGGTTGGTGGTTGATCCAAGACGATCTGCAACTGATCGATGCCACCGGGAATACGGCAGGCGTGTTGGACACCGACGGCATCATGCTTGGTGGCTCCGACACCGATGTGGTGATCGGACCCGATGGCTGGCTCGACGCCCTTTCCGGCGGGTGGGCGAGTGTCACGGTGATCGGAAACGCGCTGAAGTGGAGACCATGTCCGCAACCTCCCGACGTCGATGCGCGCCAAGCTGCTGCTGTGCGCGCTGGCTTCCGTCGGGCAGCAGAGCACACAGAGGCCTTTGTGTTGCGCGATGGCACCGATGGTCTCGTCTTTACCTCTGGTGATGCCCCAATTCTCGAGGCGGTACTTCTTGATCGCCAAGCCTTCGTGAACGTCGCGATCGCACCGTTGCCGGAGTTGTTCGCGGCAGCCGGGCTGGAGAGCAGTGATTCGACTGTCGCCGAGTCTGGATTCGATTGGGAGGCGTTGGAGGCGTGGCGACTGCGGCAGCGCATGGGCTTTCGATACGGCCTCGAGGGTGAACAGGTCGAGTTGCTGATGGTCGCCGTCCGGGCGTGCCAGGCCTACGTCGAGCACGGCGACTCCGGATTCGGCGATGATGCCGACCAGCGCGCCAGCGCTGCCGACCGTGTTGCGGCGCTACTCGATGGCGATGAACTCGCGATGGCATTCTGGGACGAGTGCGGCATACTTGCGGTTTCGCCGGTCGACGTCGGTCGATTCGCGCTCGCGGTCATGACACTGTCGTCGGCTCGCATGCCATGTGGTCTCGGTTGGTTGCTGGCCCGATCGCTCGATGACGCGGGCGACGTGGTCGAGGCCGACGCGCTGTTGCGTACCTTGGCGAGCGACAACTGCCAGCACCGTCCGTTGTTGCTCGAAGCAGCGTCGTTCGCAGCAGACCGCGGTGATGCTGCGGCGGCGTACCGGTTGTTGCGTCAGGCGGGTGTCTCCGACGTCCCGTCCACTGGCGATGGTCATGGCCGTGCCGATGTTGTCATGGAGGAGGCAGAGCTGTTGATGGAGGAGGTACGCGACTTCGCGACGCACCGACCCAAGGCGACCGCTGGCCGCAACGATCCGTGCCCATGTGGCTCAGGTCGCAAGTACAAGTCGTGCCATCTCGGCAACGAGCAGCATGCCCTCTCCGATCGTTCGGTCTGGCTCTACGACAAAGCCCGCCGGTACGTGCGCACCCACGACGACGAACAGGTGGAAGCGATCGCCGACGTGATGTGTGGCGAGGCCGACGACGTGTTTGCTGAGGTTGTCGACTTGCCGGTCGTTGCTGATGTGGCGCTGCACGAAGGTGGGATGTTCGCGGCCTTCCTTGCTGCCCGCAGTGCACTGCTGCCCGACGATGAGGCTTTGCTCGCAGCGCAGTGGTCGCTCGTGGATCGCGGTCTGTTCGAGATTCGGCGTATCGAACGGGACCGCCTGCATCTCCACAACGTCGGGCAAGGTGAGGACATCATCGTGGTCAACACCCACCCGAGCTCGCAGACACGCGTGGGCACGCTGATGTTCGGTCGCCCGCTGCCTGTCGGCGCGCATCATCGGGCGTTGAGCGGCTTCATGTTGGTGCAGCGTTCGATCGCGAACGACCTGCTCGCTGCGATCGACTCCGGTGACCCGATGGACATCGCCGAGGCGATGGGCCCGATGTTTCGTCCGCACACACTGCGAAACACCGATGGTCACGAGTTGTTGTTCCACACCGTTCGCTGGTCCATCGGTGAGCCACACCTCGTGGATGGCGCGCTGCAGGCTGTCGGCTGGGTGGGTGATGGCGGCGGTGTCCACTGGCATCTCCAGCGTGGCCATGGTGCGGCACCAGCGACGGTGATTGCCTCGTTGGAGTTGGTCGGCAACGAACTCGTCGGCGAGGTGAACTCGGCGATTCGGGCGGCAGTGATGCGCGAGTCGATCGCGCAGGCGTTGCCGGGGGCAGAGCTGCTCGACACCCAGGTTCGAACGATGGACGACATGGCCCGTGAGAGTGAGTCGGGCGAGCCGGACGGGTTGTTGCCGTCCGATGATCCCGACGTGAGCGCAGCGATCGCCGAGATGATCGCCGACTACGAGAGGCGATGGCTCGACGATCACATTCCAGCGCTCGGCGGGCGCACACCACGTGATGCGGTCGCCGACCCAGTAGGGCGCGAAGAACTGATGCAGCTGTTCGCATCGTTCCCGCCATCGGACCCCGCAGATCTCACCCGAATGAGTGCCGATCGCCTGCGCGCCGCGCTCGGCTTGTGAACTCGGCTCGTTGAGACGACGTCGATCGGTCCTTCATCACGACTTCTTCTGAGATGCATAAATATGCACAAATGAGCGATATTCTGCACATCCAAAGGAGATATCATGGATCTCGGAAATCCAATGAGCTCAGTGATCCCGGCAGTGCACGGCGTCGTGCTCGAAGTGCTGGCGCGCTCCGACAGACCTCTGAGCGGTCGCCAAGCGGCGGCGCTGGTCGCTGACTTAGCCGGTCACCGTCAGGTCAATGTGGTGCTGGGTCAGCTCACCGAAGCTGGGCTTGTGCTCCGCGAACACCATCCCCCTGCGTATCTGTATCGACTGAATCACGATCATGTCGCGGCTGAAGCGATCATCGCTCTGTCAGACCTCCGCGGGATCCTGCTCGCGCGTATGCGCAACCTTGCGAACGCTTGGCATCCGAAGTCGGCCGCTCTGTGGCTCTTCGGCTCTGCGGCGCGTGGCGACGGTAACCCCTCGAGCGACGTCGATGTGCTCGTGCTGCGACCCGACGCGCAATCTGCGGAGAATCCGCACTGGATAGCGCAGAGCGATCACTTCTCGGCGCAGGTAAGAGCATGGTCGGGTAACAACTGTGAGGTTCTTGAGTACTCGGAGAAAGAATTTGCAGCGCTCGTCGCGAGGGGCGAACGCCTCATCACCGAGTTACGTCGGGACGCGATCCGAATCGCGGGCGACACTGTCGCCGCTCGCACTCGATCGATTGCGGGGGCGCAACAGTGACGGCGATCGACGACGCGCGGGCGCATCTCGTCAAGGCTCGCGAGTTCCTCGATGCTGCGGTGACAAACAACGAGATGAGGTTATTCAACGCCGCAACGTCGAATGCCGTCACGGCCGGGATCAACGCAAAGGACGCGATCTGCTTGAAGCTGACAGGGCTCACGAACAAGAGCGATCGTCACGCCGACGCAGGGACGGAGTTGTCTCGCAGCGGCCCGTCGGGCAGAGCGATGGCCTCGACACTCGGTCGTCTCCTCAAACTGAAAACGAAATCGCAAAACCAGACAACATCCATGGCGGCATCCGACGCGCTTCGGTCAATCGAGTGGGCCAACCGGCTCGTTGAGGTGGCGCAGGAAGTCGTCTCGTCCTGACGGATGCCGTTTCTGGTATTGCACGACGCATTGCGCCGTGGTTGACTCTGCCGATGAACGAATCTGAAGACACTGTCGACGTCGAAGTGACCGTCGAGACCGAGCTCATCGATGTTGACGGTGATGGCACCACCGACATCGTCAGCGAGACCACCACAACACTTGTGGACGTCGATGGCGACGGCGTGGCCGACATCGAAGAGATCGTGACCACCACGGCTATCGACGTGGATGGCGACGGCGTCGCCGACATCGTGCAGCAGACCACGACCACGGCCTACGACCTAGATGGCGATGGAGTGCCCGACATGATCGAGACCGTCACGGTCACTGGTATCGATGCCAACGGCGACGGCGTGATCGACGACGACGAGATCACGGTTGAAACCACCGTGGCAGTTCGCGAGGACTTCCTCGAGGAGGGCGACGCTCCAGCCTGATCCGTCGAGGGCTATCCGTCTACGCTCGCCCACAACAAGGGGATGGGTGACACTATGAGCGATCGATTCGAGCACGGCTTTTCTGGCTGCGTTGCCGTGGTCACGGGTGGCGGCACCGGGATGGGCCGCGAACTGGTTCGCCAGCTCGCGGCCGATGGGTGCGACGTCGCAATGTGTGATGTCATCGCCGAAAACCTGGCCGAGACCGCCGATATCTGTGCTGCCGACGGAGCAAGCGGTGCGCTGTTGCCCGTGGTCGCCGATGTCTCCGACGAGATACAGGTACTCGCATTCCGCGATCAGGTCGCCGCATGGCGACCGCACGTGAACCTGCTGTTCAACAACGCCGGCATCAGCGGCGGCGGCAGCATCGTCGATGGCGATCGCGCCCAGTGGGATAAGACGTTCGCGGTGTGTTGGGGAGGCGTGTACTACAACACGCGGGCGTTCCTTCCGCTGCTGACGCAAGCATCAGTTGGGCAGATCGTCAACACCAGTTCAGTGAATGGTTTCTGGGCCTCGCTCGGCCCCGGCAGCCTGCACACCGCCTACAGCGCGGCGAAGTTCGCCGTGAAGGGCTTCACCGAAGCGATGATCACCGACTTGCGCACGAGCGCACCGCATCTGCACATGACCCTCGTGATGCCGGGCCACATTGGCACGTCGATTGCGTTGAACTCGATGAAGCTGCACAGTGCGAACCCCCGCGAACTCGATCCTGCGCTGCAGGCGTTGGGTGAGATGTTCCGCGACAACGCGCCGGTAACGGCGCATGAAGCTGCGGCGATCATCCTCGACGCAGTCCGCCGTGACGAGTGGCGTGTGCTCATCGGTGCTGATGCCGAGCAGCTCGACGAGCAGGTTCGTGCCGACCCGACGAACGCGTACGAGCCCGAGTTCTTCGCACGCGGCCCGTTCAACCGAGGTCTTTGAGCCGCCTAGCCGAAAGGTGGGGCGCTACAGGATTTGGGGTCCTCTCCGTGCGTTCTCGCAAGGCCGCCGGAACGAGGAGATCGCCCTTGTTCCCCACAACAATCGAGTAGGTGGTATCCACGCCGGCACCGTACCGCCAGCATCACTTGGTGGACAGTAGTTACATCAACCGGTCGAAACCCCACCGTCGGTTCAGCGCGGGATCGGTTGTCGCACCCCTCGTGCATTGTTGTCGTAGGCGCTCTCGACCCGCCGGCACGTGCGACACTCGGTAACGAAACACTCAGGAGTTCAGATGCGAATTCTTCACACCAGCGATTGGCACCTCGGTCGCAGCTTCGGCCCGATCTCGCTCGCGAACGACCAGCAGGCATTCATCGACTGGATGATCGATCGGTGCACATCGCAGGCCATCGATCTCGTCGTGATCGCGGGCGACATCTTCGACCGTGCTGTTGCCCCCACCGAAGCCGTGGTCATGTTCCGCGATGCGCTCCGGCGACTGCAGGCCGCCGACATCAAGGTGGCGGTCATCACCGGCAATCACGATGGCGCCGACCGCGTGTTCGCGTACGACGATCTGCTCGACCGCAGTGGTGTACTCATCCGCGGCGGGTACTCGAAGATCGGCGAGGTGCTCACCGTGCCGTTCGCCGATGGCCCGCTCGATCTGGTGATGCTGCCATTCCTCGATCCGCAGTCTGCGCCCGACGACCTGCCCCTCACCGCTCACGAGCCCGAGACCGATGTCTTCGAGCGACGCCTTCGCCGTACTCACCAGTCGGTGCTCGAGGCGGCGATTGCTGCGGTGCGGCCGAACCTCAGGTCGTCGCGATCCATTGCAGTGTCACACGCGTTTGTCGCTGGCGCAGCGGTGAGCGACTCCGAGCGGCAACTGAGCATCGGCGGTGCCGGCACTGTCGATGCCTCGCTGTTCAGCGGGTTCTCGTACACGGCGCTCGGGCACCTCCACCGACCTCAGGTCGTCGGCGCGAATGGCAACGTGCGTTACTCGGGCACACCGCTCGCGTATTCGTTCTCCGAAGATCACCCCAAGAGCGTCGCCATCGTCGACATGACGGCTGATGGTTCGTGCACCATCGAGACCGTGCCCATCCCGGTGGGTCGTGCGGTCGCCACCATTCGGGGCACCATCGACGAACTGCTCGGTGCCGCACCTTCGGCGCACGTGGTCGGCTCGCTTGTGCGCGCGATCGTCACCGATCGCGGCGTGGTGCTCGACGCCAGGCAACGACTCAGCGCGGTGTACCCGCACGTGGTCGAGATCGTGCTCGATCCACCACTCGCCGACGGCGAAGCGACTCGGAGCACGGTCGATCGTCGGCAGGTGTCGGCCACTCAGGCAGCAGATGCATTCTGGATGGCATCGGTGGGCATCGAGCCCTCCGACGACGAGCGCGCAGTACTGCATCGGGCCATTGCCGACGCCGAGGGCACGGTGGCCTGATGCGCCCGTTACGAATCGAGTTCCAGGCGTTCGGGTCATTCCCGGGCAAGCACGTCGTCGATTTCGAACCTCTGGCCAAGCGCGGCCTCTTTGTCGTCACCGGGCCCACAGGTACAGGCAAGACAACGGTGTTCGACGCGATGGTGTACGCGCTTTATGGCGTGCTTCCGGGTGGACGATCCAGTGATGGCGACCCGCGCTCGCATCACGCCGCGCCCGATGTCGAGACGTTCGTGACACTCGACTTTGAGGTCGACGGAAGTCGCTACCGCGTGCACCGCACCCCGAAGTGGGATCGCCCCAAGAAGTCCGGCACCGGAACGACCGCCCAGCAGCCGACGGCAGTGGTGAGCACGCTCATCGGTCAGGGTTCTGACGGCTCCACCGAGGCTCTTGCCACGCAGGCCACCAACACCACCAAGAAGTGCGAGCAACTGGTCGGTCTCGATGCCAAGCAGTTTCAGCGGGTGGTGCTGTTGCCCCAGGGAAAGTTCACCGACTTCCTGATCGCCACCGACGAGAACCGTGAGCAACTACTCCGACAACTCTTCGGTGGCGAGCTGTTCGAGCGTGCCACCTCGTTGTTGAAGAAGCAGATGCTCGATCTCGACGATCAGGTGCGAGATGTCGACACTGCGGTGCAACACCACCGCACCAACGCAGTCGACGCGCTGATCACTGCTCGCACCGCTTGGCTCACCGACATTGATGACCCGTCAGTCGATGCTGCCGGGTCGGCGATCACCACACTCGCCGACGATGCCGTGCGCGACCTCATCCACGAACTCGAACCCATACGCGATGAACGCCGACAATCACTCGAGTCGCTACAACGCTTGGCCACCGAGGCAACAGCCGCACTCACTGCCGCCCAGGGCATGGCCAAGCGATACGACGATGCTGCACTCACCACGGCTCGGCTGCACGAGCTCGAAGCAGTACGCGACTCCATTGCCGCCGACGAGATCGCCAGCGAGGCCTCCCGTCGGGCTCGCCCCGTTGTGCTCGCGAGCGAGAAGGTGCGCACCGCTCGAGAGGCCGCACTCGCCGCTGCCGACGCGCTCGGCGTGGTCCGCGCGATGGTCACTGACGGTTTCGCGGCGCTGCAACGCCCGCAGCCGGCGTTCGATGCGGCAAGCGTGGCCGCCGCCGTGCAGGTGGTGAGCAAACAACTCGACGACGAGCGCCAGCTGTTGGCCGCCGCACGAGGAGCCGATGCCAAGGCAACGGCCACCGAACAGTCGGCTGTTGCCGCCACGATCCAGCACGACACCCTCGTCAGTGCTGAGGCGGAACTCCGCTCGATCGTCACGTCGCTTCAGAATCGCTCCGCGGGGTTGGAGCCCGCTGCGGCATCGGTCGACAAGGTCACCGCAGCTGTCTCCGTGGCACGGCGGGCACTCGAAGCACGCTCCAGACTCGATGACACTCACGCCCTACTCAAGAAGTCGAAGGCCACCGAAGCAACGGTGAAATCCGCGTACGAGGCGACTATGTCTCGGTTCGTTGCGACCCAGGCCCCGCGCCTGGCCGAACTGCTGAGCGAGGGTGAACCGTGCCCCGTGTGTGGCGCCCTCGAGCACCCGGCGCCGGCGCGCGACGACGACGGTGTTGTCGTCGATCACGAATCCGTCGACAAGGCCCGCGAGAAATGGTCACAGGAGTCGAACACGGTCATCGGGCAACAGACCACCATCGAAACCTTGCGCGACGAACTCAGTGAACGCGCCGACGAGCCGATCGATGTCTTTGCCGACGCGCTCGCGGACGCTGAGGCTTCTTTGGCAGGCGCCGACGCAGCTGCCCACGAACTGGCCGAGGTGCGTCTCGAACTTGCCCAGCGCAACGACGATCTCGCCGCGGCAACCGAGGCCGCGCAAGAACATGGCACAGAGACCACCGCACTCGCGGCACGCGGGGCGACCGAGCGCGAGGAAGCCGACCGTCTCGCACGCGTCGTCGCGGCCATCGATGCCGAAGCCCTCGAATCGAACCTCAACACCGTTGTCGCGTTGCAGAAGGCCACCGCCGACATCGCTGCGCTCTTCGATGCTGTCACCAGTGCCAGCACCGAACTCGCGGGCCACGATGCCCGACTCGCTGAAGAACTCAGCGCAAGCGGATACGCCGACGCTGATGCAGCGAGTGCCGCGGTGCTCGAGCCGGCCGTGGAGGCCGGGCTGACCGCGCGGGTGCTCACCTGGGGCACCGATCTCGTTGAAGCAACGACACGTCTGCAGCAACTGGTCGAGCAGGGCATCCCCGACGTACGGCCGGCTCTCGATGAATTGAAGGTGGCAGCCGAAGAAACCAACGGGCGTGCCCTCGTTGTGGCCGACGAGTTCACCACGGCCGCCAACGCCCTTCGCGCTGCAGCCGATGAACTCGACGCAGCGGCTGCCGTGGCGGCAGACTCCGCCGATCTTCGTCATCGTCGCGATACGGCGCGCACGGTGTTCAAGACCTGCAACGGTGAGGCTGGCATCCGCGTCAAGCTGGAACGGTGGGTGCTCGCCGGCGAACTCGACCGGGTCACGAACGCAGCCAACGAACATCTCGCCCGGATGACAAACCGTCGTTACACGCTGAGTAGAAGTACGGGTGCCGCGGGCAGCGCGGGCGGCGGCACCTCCAGCAGGGGTGGTCTCACACTCGAGGTCTTCGACGCCCATACGGGTCGCTCGCGACCCACCGCGTCGTTGTCGGGTGGCGAGCAGTTCCAGGCGTCGCTGTCACTCGCGCTTGGTTTGGCCGATGTGGTCAGTCACGGCGGCACCGCCAGCGGCAAGCAGTTCGAGGCATTGTTCGTCGACGAAGGGTTCGGCTCGCTCGACCCCAACGCGCTCGATGACGCGATTGTGGCGTTGTCGATGCTCCACGACGCGGGCCGCATGGTGGGTGCCATCACCCACGTCGAAGCGATGAAGGAACGTCTGCACGTGGGCATCGAGGTCACCGCACTCGAGAATGGCAGGGGCTCCACGCTGACTGTCAACCCGTGATTGCGCTGCGCGGCTGCTACCGCCTGTGTCTCTCTGGCGCTTTGGTATCTGAACAGATACCAAAGCGGGTACACTTCTGCTGATGGATTCGAGCCAGCTCATTCGCTTCGCACGGCGTCGACGTGGCCTCACGCTACGCGCCTTGGCCGAGCGTGCCGGCACGTCGCACTCCACCCTCAGTGCCTACGAGACCGGGACAAAGGCTCCGTCCGTCGTAACTCTCGATCGTGTGATGAGGGCAGCGGGCTTTGTCATCGACGCCGAGCTCGAACAGCGCGTGACCGACGACGGCCGCCGCGGACGAGAACTCGAGGACGTGCTGCACTTGGCAGAGCAGTTCCCGGCTCGACATGCCGATCGGCACGCGTATCCCCGATTCACCAGAGTGACATGATCTCCATCGTCGACAAGATCATCCGGGTCCATCGCGGCCTCGACTCACACGGTTTGGCACATGCCTTCGGCGGAGCGCTCGCCTTGGCGTGGTGCACCGAACGTGCCCGTGGCACCATTGATATCGACATCAACATTTTCGTTCCGGTAGATCGCGTCGACGAGGTTCTCACCTCGTTACCGACATCGGTACATCACACCTCGAACGACCGAGACGCTTTGCTCGGCGCTGGGCAGACGCGATTGTGGTGGGAGAACACCCCGATCGATGTGTTCTTGAACACGACTCCGTTCCACGAAGCCGCTGCTGGTCGAGCGCGCGTGGAATCCTTTGCTGGTCACGACGTGCCGTTCCTCGCGTGCCGCGACATTGCCGTGTTCAAGGCATTTTTCGATCGTCCCAGAGACTGGGTCGACCTCGGGGAGATGTTCGCCGCTGGAACGCTCGACGCCGAGATCGTCCTCGGTGTGCTCGCGACCTATCTCGGCGGAGACGACCATCGTGTCGCCCGGCTGCGAGCGGTGGCGGCGCCGCCGCCGTGAACTCTCAGCGTCTGAGCTCCGTGATCGCGCAGGCGACAATCACGCCGGGCCACGGACTCGCGTGGCTGAGCTGACAATGCGGATCGTGGTGGCGCGGGGTGAGGGTGATGCGTGTGAGCTCGTCGATCAGGCCTTGGTCGCCCATCTTCACCCACGCTTCCTTGCGCGTCCAGCATTCGAAAAACGCCGTATCCGCATCAGACTGCGCCTGCAACCAATCCAGCTCCTGGGGTGAGAGCACGAGCGCAGCGCTCTCTAGATCCCACACCTCGGGGCGCACGCGCTCGATGTCGACCCCGATCGGCTGGTCTGCCACTGCGATCACGGCGAGTCCACTTGCATGCGAGACGCTGAACTGCAGACCCGTGCGCGCTTGCGGTTCGGCGAGCACCGGTTTGGCGCGTCCGACAGTGTCGAACACCACCGTCGCCGCGCCGATGCCGAGGCGGTCTCCGATGAGGCAACGCAGCGTGTAACGGGTCGTGACGAATGCCCACTGATCGTGCGTAGTGCGATACCGGAGTGCGCGTTGTTGCTCATCCGCCGACAGCGTTCCCCAGGCCTCGTTGCTCGGCGCGGCATCGACGCTCAGATACCCGATTTCGCAGCCTGGCGGAGTAACGAGTTCAGGCACAGGCGCAACGTGAACGACCCGCTGTGTTGCACTCACGGCAGTGCGTCGAGGAATCGAGACACCACAACGGCAACCTCAGTCACGTTCGTCTCGGCAAGGAGAGATTCTGACCCGCCGTGCGCACCGCTGACCACCGACGTCTGCGTCTCGGCACCGACGAGACGTTCCCACTGCTGAATGTACGAGACGCGTTCTTGTTCGTCGGGATGATGATCGGCGGCGATCACCAGCAGCGAGCGCACCGACGAAGGGATGGCTTCGAGGCGGTACTCCGGCAGGATGGCCAGATGGTGGGTAAGACACTGATCGATGGCGAGTTCTGCGGGCATCTTCCAGCCAAAGCGGCGAATCATGCGATACCTCATCCGCCTCGCTACGCGCCCGCTGATCCGGTTCCAGCGATTGCGGAGTGCGTTGAACAGACTGCCGACGATGCCGTGCATTTGCAGTTTGCCTTCGGCGCGCGCGGTGGCAAGGGTCGCCTGCCAGCGTTGCGGGGTTCGTGCGCCCGGCGTTGGGTCGAACAGGATCAAGCCCTCTACCGGATGGCCCCGCGCCACGAGCTGGCGCGCCATCTCAAACGCGACGATGCCGCCCGAGGAGAACCCGCCTACAACTACCGGGGCCCCAGCGGAACGGGCAATGATCGATTCGACATACGTCGCGGCCATTTCCTCGATGCTCTGGTCCCAGGCTTCGTGCCCATCGAGGCCCTTGGCGATGACGCCGACCACCGCGCGTCCCGCCGGAAGGTGCGCTGCGAGCCGCTCGTAGTCGAACACGTGGCCGTTTCCGGAATGCACTAGATAGAGCGCAGGTTCGGTACCGGGTCGCATCGAGACGAACAGTCCGGGGTGGGTGTGGTTCCCCATCGTGCGACGTTGCCCTTCGACCAGAGCCGAGAGTTCACGCAGGGTCTGGTGCTCGAAGATCGTCGACAACGGGAGGTCTACCCCGAGCTCGTGGCGGATCGCGGCGAGCATCCGAACAGCGAGGAGCGAATAGCCCCCGAGATCGAAGAACGACTCGTCAGCGCTGTTGGCGTCGCCTCCCACGAAACGTGTCCAGATGTCGAGCATCGGGCCCGATATCGGTGCGGTCGTCGCCGCCGACGCGACCACCGCTGGCCGGCGTAGACCGTCGAGCGCCGACCGGTCGAGCTTGCCGTTTGCGGTGAGTTGCAGTCGCGGTACCACCACGATCGTCGACGGAATCATGTGCGAGCTGACCTGCGCTTCCAGATACCGTCGGAGCTCGCGTTCGTCGACATCGGTGGCCTCGATGAACGCGGCGAGGGTGACGCCGTCGGGCCCGTGGTCCACGTCGACAACGGCCGCAGTCACCGCGGGATGGGTGCCGAACGCTGCCTCCACCTCTTCGAGCTGAATGCGGAACCCACGCACCTTCACTTGGCGATCGACACGACCGACGAATTCGATTGCGCCGTCTGTCGGACGGCGTCGCACCAGATCGCCGGTGCGATACAACCGTGCGCCTGGTGCGGGGTGGAGATGGTCGGCGACGAAGCGTTGCCCGGTCAGCCCGGGATCGCCGAGATAGCCCAGCGCCAGACCGACGCCACCGAGATATAGCTCGCCGACCACGCCCACCGGCACCAGCCGACCGCCAGTGTCAAGGACGTGCGCCGTGGTATTCGCAATAGGGAGCCCAATCGGCACCGTTGCGGCGTTGTCGTCGACATGATCCACGCGATGCCACAACGCGAACGTTGTGCTCTCGGTGGGCCCATAGACATGGAGCAGGCGGCCACTCGTGCGGGCCGCGGCGATGCGTCGTACAGCGGCCGGGTCGCACGCCTCGCCACCGAAGAGCACCGTCTCAACACTTTTGAATTCGTCGGGCTGCACGCTCGCTACAACGTTGAACAGCGCAGTGGTCACGAACATCGCGCTCACGTGGTGGGTTCGCAGCGCTCGACCGAGCCGATGGGGCGAGGTGACCACGTCGGGGGCGAGCACGACGAGTGTCGAGCCGTTGGTGAGCGCGCCCCACACCTCCCAGGTGGATGCGTCGAAGGCGGGGTTTGATGCAAACGCAACTACGTCATCACGGGTGAGCTGGAGGTAGTCGGCACCCTGCACGAGTCGCACGATTGCTCGGTGGGGTACGAGCACGCCCTTTGGTGCCCCGGTGGATCCGGAGGTGTACATCACCGCCGCTACCTCGGTTCCGTGGGGTTTGCGCAACAGCGGCGCGTCCGCCTCGCGCCGGCTTCCCGCCGGTTCGATCAGCAGTCCGCCCGGGTTCGTGTTGTCGTGGCGCACGGTAGCGCTCGCGCCCGAGTCGGCCAACATGGTCGCCGTTCGTTGGGCAGGCTGCGATGGCTCGACCGGTACGTACGCGGCACCAATGCGAAGACACGCGAGCATCGATGCGATCAGATTGAACGAACGATCGAGGACGAGCATCACCCGGTCTCCAGCTGCGACGCCGCAGTCGATGAGGTCGGCCTGGATTTCGGCGGCGAGTTCGGCAAGTTCAGCGTAGGTATGACGCGTCTCGCCGTCGATCACGGCGACACGTGTCGGGTCGGCCGTGGTCGCGTCGGCGACAAGGCTGTCGACCGTGCGGTCATCGGGAAACGGCCTCGCCGTGTCGTTGAGCTGATCGCGCAGCCACACGTTGGCGTCCGTTCCCACCGACGCCACGTCGCCGACGGTCGCGTACGTGCCGCTCGCGACCCCTTCGAGCACGCTCGTCACCACCGACATCCATCCGCGAACGGCATCGCGTTCGAGCACGGAACGGCACTCCATCACGATGGTCAGGTCGCGGCCTAGGCGTGCCACCACCGTCAGATCAAACTTTGCAACGACTGGTGCCGCCAGATCATCGCGATCGAATATCACAGGCTCGAGCCCCGCGAACTCCACCGACTCGGCGGCCTCGGGATCGTCAAAGACGTTCGCCACCACGCTCACGAGTGGCGAGGTGAGGCCATCGCGATGGGTTTGAGTTGCCCGAACGATCTCGTCGAACGGAGCCAGCCGATGCTCGAGTGCCTCGGTGATCTCGGCGAAGATGCGCGTCGCCGTGGCGCGCAGGTCATCGTCGGGTCTCGTTCGGAACATGAATGGAACGGTGTTGATCATCGGTCCGATGAGCTCGGCATCGTGATCGAACGATCGGGTTGTCACCGGAAGGCCGAGCACGAAATCATCTGCGCCGAGCACTCGCCCGATACTGATCCCGAGCGCGGCAAACACAAGGGCGCTCGGAGTGACGCGCAGCGCGGCGGCGGTTCGTCGCAATGCGTTGACGAGGTCGGCTGAGAGCACCGACCGCACGGCCGTCACATCCGATGGCGCACCGGCGTGATCTGCTGTCTCGCCGTGGTCGCCGTGGTCGCCGTGGTCGCCGTGCCGTGCGGGCTGAGCGGAGCCGCTGACACCATCGAGGTGTGACACCCAGAACGCAATGTCAGCTTCGATGCGGGAGTTGCCGCCAGCGGCTTGGGCCAACTCCCAGACCGCCTGATCGGAGTACTGCACCTCGAGTGCTGGGAGGAGCACCTCGTGGCCGGCCACGGCTGCGTTGTAGGCGGCGGCAAGGTCGCGCAGAAGAATCGGTGCCGATTCGGCGTCGACCGCAATGTGGTGGATCACGAGCATCAGGCGGTGCACTGCGTCACCTTCACGGAATAGTGCGGCCCGGATCGGCCATTCCTCGACAAGATCGAAAGGCCGTCGCAGATCGGCCTCGGCCAGAGCCGCGGCGTGCGTCGGCTGCCCGCGCAGATCGCGCTGGGTCATGGTCAGAGGCGCAGCGGGATCGATGAGTTGATAGGGCAGACCGTCGTCGAAGGTGTGATACCGGGTACGCAGGATTTCATGTCGGGCGACCAGGGCACTCAGGGCCATGCCGAGCGCGGCCAGGTCGAGCCGGCCGTTAAGCACGAACGAGAGCCTGACCTGATACGAGTCGCTGTTGTCGATCTGGCGCAGCAGCCAGAAGCGTCTCTGAGCAAACGAGAGTGGCGCACGCGTGAGTCGCAACCTCTGGGGCCGCATGAAGGAGGCGCTGCTGGCTGCGATTGATTTGTCCCTCTGCGTCCGTGGTTCGGGACGCGACGACTGATAAGTCGCCGCCAGAAGCGGGCGATCGGGCTTGCCGCCCGGTGTGCGCGGCAGTTCATCGTGAACCACCACATCGCTGGGCAGCATGTAGGTGGGCAGCACGGGCGCGAGGGCATCGCGGATCTCGTGATGGTCAGGGTTGGCGCCGGAACTGATGAGTAGGTGGGCAACGAGGATTGGATCGCCGCCACCGGCAATGGTTGTCGCGACCACCACAGCTTCGCGTACACGGGGCAGGTTGAGAAGCGCCGCCTCGATCTCACCCGGCTCAATGCGAAACCCACGAATCTTGACCTGGTTGTCGATGCGGCCGTGAAACTCGAGTTCGCCGTCGGTTCGCTGTCTGACGATGTCTCCCGTGCGATACCACCGGACACCATCGATCTCCACAAAGCGTTCGGCGGTGAGATCCGGCCGGCCCAGATAACCCAATGCAATCTGCGGTCCGGCCAGCAGTAACTCGCCGCGCTCACCGACGGCCACCGGCCCGTCGTTGTCGTCGATGACCAGAGTCGAGACTCCTTGCAATGGGGTGCCGATGGGTGTTGGAGCCCCATCACGCAGGTTGTCGAGATCGAGCTCGGACGCCGTCGCGAAGACGGTGAACTCCGCGGGCCCGTAGCTGTTCGTGAGCCGGATACCGGGTCGAACGAGTCGGTGCCAGCGTCGCACGACATCGGGGTCGACGACTTGACCACCAACGACGATCTGCACAACCGACGACGGTACGCGCTGCGGTGTCGCCTCGAGGTCGCGTACGAGACCCTGCCAGACGCTCGTGGGGAGGACGAGCCGCGTGATCTTTTGACGCTCGACCAACGCAAACAGCGCGGTGGCGCCGCCAAAGACATCTGCAACGTGACCGATCACAAGGGTCGCACCGGCGGCGATGGTTGCGTAGATCTCATGGGCAGAGACGTCGAAGGCTGCGTTGTGGGTCTGCAACATGCGATCGCCGGGCTCGATGTTGTGGCGCGCGATTGCCGCCGCCGTGTACGCCTCGAGCGCGCGGTGGGAGATCGCGACGCCCTTCGGCCGGCCGGTGGAGCCCGAGGTGTACACGACATACGCGATGGTTTCGTCGGGCAGTTCGATGATCGGATCGGTTGCGGCAAAGGTGGTGCCGGGCTCATCGGTTCGTATCACGGGGACGCCGTGCGTTGCGAAGATTGGTGTGCTGTCGGCGACGATGGCATGGGGGAGCGTGTCGGCAAGGATTAGCTCGAGACGCGCTCTCGGCGCGTCTAGGTGCAACGCCACAGAGCCGGCGCCGACACGATGCACGGCGAGCAAGGTAGCGATGAGGTCGACGCCACGCCCCATCGCTACAGCGACCAACGTCGCGGGTTGCACACCCGCAGCGAGTAACGCGTTGGCCAGCGCATCGACGCGACCGTCGAGCTCGGCATAGTTCACGACGCGATCGCCGTCGACCAACGCCGGTCGGTTGGGTGTGACGGTCGCGTGCTGGGCGAGCAGCCGGTGGGCGCGTGGTGACGACGGCCACGTCGTCACCAACGGCAGTGATGCAACGGGCGCCGAGAGATCAGCAAGGCCTTCCTCGATGAAGTGCGCGAACCCGGCGATCATCAGCCGAACACGGGAACGATCGAAGAGTTCGGCGTCATAGCGCAGCGTGGTAGTGAGCTGCTCGCGATCCGATGTGTAACAGCGAAGCTCGAGCGTTGTCGGTGTGCACGCGATCGGCTCGGGAAACCACCGCCAGCGCAACGCGTCCGTGTCGCCCTCGCCGCGCTCGTGCAGGCCAAGTAGATTCACCCCGAACTCGAAGGGGCGCTTGTTGCTGTGATCTTCGCAGAGTTCGAGTACGTCCGCGATCTGGGCGAAGGTCGGATGGTGGTGCTGGCTGGCGCGTGCGACGACCATCGTGACTTCGTCGATCGCCTGACTGACAGTCGCGTTCGGTCGCAGTCGGATTCGCAGCGGCAGATCGGACACGAACATGCCGACTGCGGAGTCGGCACCGCGAGCCTCGCGAACGGTGGAATGAGTGACGAGGGTGAGTTCCTGTTGGTTCTCATCGAGTCGCGACAGGAATGCGGCCCAGAGCGCGCCAAGCACCCGGAAGGTGCTCGAGTTCGACTCGGTGGCCGCAGTTTCGATGAGGGCACGCACGGCGGGTCGAAACCTGACGCGCTCGTGACGGATGTCGATACGGATCGATGCCTTGCGCGGATGATCGGTGGGCAGGTCGAGTGACAGGAGCGGAGGCGTCAGTTCGGCACGCCAGAACGCAAGGTCGCGCTCGATGACGCCTTCGTCGAGGTGCTCCTGCTCGACGCGGGCGATATCCATTGGACGTGCGATCATCGCGGGAAGCTCTGGCGCGGAGCCGGCGACGAGGGCCTCGTACACCGTGCGCAGTTCGTCGATGAGGATGTCGATCGACCGGTCATCGGCGACTGGCTGCCGGACGACGAACGCGAACACATGCTTATCGGTCCCGAGGTGGACCACGGCGGGTGTGATCAGCGGCCAATGACCGAGGTCAGCTGCGGCGCAGTTGAGCAACATCGTGTGGAGCGCGTTCTCTTCGAGCGGGGCGGGTCCGTGCTGCACGACTTCGACGGGAAGGAATGCTTGTGACGCAATGACCTGTTCGCCGCTTGCCAAATCGAACCATGTTCGCAACGCCCAGTGTCGCTCGACTAGCGCATTGATTGCGGACTGGAGCACCGCCATGTCGAGTGGACCGAGGAGCACACGTATCGAAGCGATCACTGTCTGCGCCGATATCGCACCGGTCGCGCGCTCGTTGATGAACGGTTGCTGCCGTTGCGAAATGGCCAGCCGCTGCTGTTCCGATGACACAGAAGCGATTCCGCGTTCGGGTGTCGGTGCATCGCGCGCCGGGGCCGGCGCGACACCGAGTGCGCCGCGTACGAGACCGGCGATCGCTGCCGGTGAATCGGCAGTGAACACACTGTTGAGCGAGAGCAGAACCGACAGTTCGGTCGAGATCCGATGGATCATTCGTAGCGCGGTTATCGAGTGACCGCCGATGTCGAAGAAGTTGGTGTCGGCGTGTACCTCGACGTTCGGGAACACTGTTTGCCAGATGCGGATTACCTGGGTCTCGATGTCGTCAGCGGCCGGCTGCGTGCCAGTGATCGGCGCGGATGAGTTGGCAGTGAGCGCAGCTCGGTCGAGTTTGCCGTTTGGTGTGAGCGCAAGCCGATCGACCAACACGATCTGACGGGGTACGCCGCTCGCTGGCACCAACTGTGCGAGTGCCGCGCGGACATCGGAAGCGGTGTGGCCGGATTGGGCCAACACAACGCCCGCGAGCAGGCCGGTGCGCCCGTCGGTTTCGGTGACGCTGATGACCGCAGCCTCAGCGACTATCGCCAGGCGCATCAGGTGGGCTGCGATGTCGGCTGGGTTGGTACGCGTGTCGTTGACCTTCACCTCGTCGTCGAGGCGACCCAGCACCGTGACTGCGCCATCGTCGCGCGAGACGCCGAGATCACCCGTGCGGTAGCGGATCTCCCCGACGGCGGGGCCGAGGGTCGCTCGTTGCGCCCACGCCTCGGGCTCGTTGCCGTAACCAGCCGTGCCGTGCACTGTGCGGACCACGATCTCGCCCTGTTCGCCGGGCCCGAGCAACTGTCCGTGCTCGTCGACGACGTGCAGTTGGCTTCCCGGCATCGGCCAACCGACTGGCTGCACGCCATCGTCGACGACATCGGGTATGCAGTATGCGGCACGCGCCATGCAGGTCTCGGTCGGTCCATAGAGATTGACCACATGGCCCGGGTGTGGCAACGAGGCGCGCCACCGGCGAACCATGGTGCCGAGCAGACGATCGCCGGAGAAGAACGCCCAACGCAGTGCGCCGCCATGTGGCGGTTGCATCGAAGGTGTCGTCCACGCAGAGGCGAGCGCCGGTGTGACGTGGACGACGGTCACGTTGCTCTGCGCAATCCAGGCAACTACTCCATCTGGATCGAGGTTGGCGGGTGGGATGACGAGTCGGGCGCCGGCCGCCCAAGGCAGGAAGACATTGCGCAGGACTACATCGAAGCCGATCGAAGTGAGCATGGCCACACGATCGTCGACTCCGATGCTGAAGCGTTGACACTGCCAGTCGATGAACTGGCACAGGCTGCCGTGCAGGCCCACCACACTGCGCGCAGATCTGCTGGAACCCGACGTGAAGAACACGTACGCCGGGTCGTCCGCGAGGGGAAGGCTCGGCATGTCGGCGAGTGCCCAACGACGTGGCATCTCGGGTGCCATCGCTCCGCTCGTCTCCAGCCGCACCGTCGGGTGCAGGAACTCCGGTGGGGTGCCGACGGCGATCGAGAATCGCGCGTCGACGGCGCGGCTGCGCTCGATGAACGCGGCCTGGGGCAGGTCGGCTGAGAGCGGCACCATCATCGTTCCGGCGAGCAGTGCACCGAGCATCGCGATGGCGACGCCAGCCGATGGAACTCCCGTGATGATGACTGCATCCCCTGCTGACGATCCGGCGCAGTGCAGTTGGTGGGCAACATCTTGGGCACGCGCGAGCAGCTCTGTGTAGGTGAGGTCGCCGTCGACAGACTCAACAGCGATTGCGTCTGGCTTTGCGGCGACGCGGCCGATGATGCGGTCGAGGACCGTTGCATCCCACTGCCGTTCCAGCGGCGCTGAGGGGTCGGTCAGAGCGGCGATAGATGGTTCGTGCAGCTCCGCAGCGAGGTCGGTCCACGGACGGTTCGCGAAGCGCGCGAGTTGTCGAACTGCTGTGACGACTCGCTGCGCGAGCGTTGCCACCGCGTCGTCAGCACCCGGGGGTGGCGTGATCCGGGTGACGATGCGCATGCTGCCATCGGGCCGGGGCTCGGCGACGATCTGCAGCGGAGCATCGCCATCGGTGCGTAGGTCCGATGCGGCCAGCCATGGAGCCCCAGCCGGCAGTTCGCCCACCGCAAAGCCGCGAAGTTGGATGTGCACCGACGGCCGCACGCGGTGCCGATCCGCCGATGGCAGTGCTGCCAGCATACGGTGCCGGGGAGCGCGGGTGGCGTCGAGCATCGTGAGCAGATCTCGGCCGACGCGTTCGATGACATCACCCACCGATGGCATCGCACGTAGGTCACCGGCGAAGAAGTACGACTCAGCGAATCGGCCGACCAGCGACTCCATATCCGGGTGATGTCGCGAACCGGTGGGGATCTGCAGCAACGGCCTGTTTGTGTTCCACAGGTCTCCCGTCGCCATGACTGCCGCGGCCGTGAGCCCGGCGAACAGCGTGGTACCCCGTGTGGCGGCGAGCGCTGTGAGGCTGTCGACCGTGCCTGCATCGAGCTCGGTGACAGCGACGTTGCAGATCTGGCCACGCGGCAGAAGGCTCCATGGATCGAGTAGTTGGGCGCCGTTGAGCAGGGTGCGCCACGTCTCGGTGGTATCGAGGGTCGTCGCCGACGCTGACCACGCAGCAGCATCGATGAACCGTGGCGTGACCACCGACGTGTTGTCGCTCTCGCCGTTGCGATCACGAAGGATCGCGGTGCGAAGTGCTGTAGCAAAACGCGGCTCGCTCCAACCGTCGATCGCGATCGAATGGCTGATCAGCGCGACGAGAATGCGAACATCGTTGACTCGTGTGAACACCACCTCGGTACTGATCACGCTCGTGAGATCGACACGCAGCGAAGTGCGCCGTGTCAACTCGCTCGCCAGAGTTGCGAGCACATGGTGCTCATCGAGGTTGCCCCCACGGTCGGAGCCGTGCCAGGTGACGGAGACTTCAGACACCGGGCGCACCTGCTGCACCGGAGCGCCCCCCACCTCCGGGTAGATACAGCGCAGCGCATCGGTTTCCTCGAGGACTTCGCGAATCGCACGTTCGAGTCGAGGCCGCTCTATTTGACCATCCATTGAGAACACCCGGGCAATGCGCGGAGATCGATTTGGATCGACGTGCCAATGCAGCCAGAGTTCGGCCTGCGCATCGGTGAGGGGTGCTTCGAACCGCGTGCCTCGGCGCAATCGGTTCGCTTGATCGCGCCGCTGTTCGAGTCGGCGGGTTACCTCCGAGCGGCGCTGCGAATGGTTCGTTGCGGCGTCGACGTCGTCAGTCATCGAGAAGCCGATCTTCGATCAGCGCTGCCTGCGCGGCGATGGTGGGCGCATCGAACAACTCGATGATGCTGATCGTGATCTCGAGTTCGGTGCGGATGAGCGCGAGGAGCCGCATGGCACCCAGCGAATCACCGCCGACGTCGAGGAATCGCGCGTGCACGTTGTCTATTTCTCGCCGAAGCACCCGTGCCCACCAGTCTGCGAGCAGCTCCTCAACAGGTCCTTCCGGCGGCCGCGACGGGGTCACACCGGCGGCATCGTTAACGTCGTCGAGTTCGGCGAGATCGAGACGTTCGGCGAGGAGGCGTCGCTGCGGCTTGCCGGTGGGACCCTTGGGGATTTCGTCGCAGAATACGATTCGGCGTGGAACCTTGAAAGGCGCAAGATGCTCGGCAACAAAGATGCGTAACTGTTGTTCGGAGACGTCGCTGCGCCGGACAACAGCTGCCGCCACTTGCTCGCCGAGACGACGATCGGGCACTGCGAAAACGATGGCATCGGACACGGCGGGGTGGGCGAGCAAGATCTCCTCCACCTCTCGCGGAGCGATCTTTTCACCGGCCCGGTTGACGAGCTCTTTGATGCGCCCAACGAGGTATAGCGAGCCATCGACATCGATGCGACCCAGGTCGCCCGTGCGGAACCACCCATCGCGAAACGCCGTCGCATCAGCGAGGGGGTTGTCGACATAACTGGTGATCATCGAGGGGCCGAACAACACGACTTCGCCGACGCTGCCGCGCGGCACCGCCGCACCGACCTCGTCGACGATTGCGATCTCCGGACCGGTGGAGAAGCCCACCGACGCTGCTGAACGCGCGGCCGGCGGAAGCGGATTCGAAGCGATCTGGTGAGCACCCTCGGTCATTCCGTAGGCCTGCACCACGGGCACCGCGAGACACCGTTCGAGACCGTCGGCCACCGACTGCGCCAGCGCTGCCGAGCAGCTCCGAATCATGCGGAGTCGGTGTTCGACCGGGCGGACCTCGCATTGTTCGAGCAGGGCGGCGAGCAACGTGGGCACCGCAGTGATCCACGTCGGCTGGGTGGTTTCGACGAGGTCGGCAAGGTCGGCGCTGGTGAGCGCGGCGGGCACGATCACTTCTCCGCCGCTGAGCAACGGTGCCAGTAGCGCAGCGACGATGCCGTGCACGTGGAACAAGGGCATCACCACGAGCGACCGATCGGCGGGTGTGAGCCTCAGCGACTGTGCGACGGCCCGTGCGGAAAGGAGCAGTTGGCGGTGGCTCAGTCCCACGAGCTTGGGTCGCGCGGTCGTGCCCGATGTGTGCAGCAACAGCGCGGTGGATGCCGCTGTCGCCGCAGCACCCGAGTGGAGGTTCTCGTCGAGCGCTGGTATCTCTGAGCCGTTACGTCGCAACACGAATCGTCCTGCGCTGCCCCGCGGTTCCAGTTCGATCACTGCGCAACCTGCAGACGCAGCAGCCCGTGCTGCCGCGGGGTGTATGTGCTCGGACATGATGATGGCCGCCGCAGCGATGTCGCGCAGAACGAACTCGATTTCTTCCGCGGTGGCACGTGGATCGATCGGTGCGCATCGTGTCGCGGCAGCGACTGACACGATACAGGCGGCGAGTTCGGGCCCACCAGGCAGAACTACGGCTACGGCGCTGTTGGCGTGCAGCCCGATGGATCGAAGCTGCGCTGCCGTGGAGCTGATCTGCGAGCTGAGGCTGGCGCAGTCGGTGGGCTCACGGCCGGGCGACAGCAGCGCGGTTGCCAAGGGCGTTGTGTTGCCAACGCGCTGCAGCGCCGCACCAATCGACTCCGTTGGCTCGACCGGTGCATTGCTGAGCTGATGGGCCATGACGAGACGCTATCCAGTGTGGTGCAGCGCTTCATTTCATGAGCTGTGAGATCCGAGGTCGCGGGTGCGATCTACTGCTTGAGCCAGATCGCATTCAGCCAGAACTGGCCGCTGGCGCCAACGTCGTCGCTTGACGCTGCGCCGTCGGGGAGCACCGTCTGCCCGAGGCCTTGCACCTTGGGAGAGTGCGGCGTGCCCCAGATCGCGTAGGACGTGGGGATCTGGTAGCACATCTTCGCAAACTGGCGGTTGATGTTCTCGGCTGCGGCCGTACGAGCAGCCTCGTCAGGGTTGCTGCGCGCCGTCGCCAAGTTGTCGTCAACGATGGGGTCGTTGATGCGCGAGAAGTTAAGCGAAATGCCCTGGCCATCTTTGGCCGCTGTACGCGAGTTCCACCAGTAGTTCTGGCCATCGACAGTGATGCCAGCGTGCTGACGCCATCCGTATATATAGAACCCGGCGTCACCGAGCAGCGCGTTGGTGATGAACTTGTCTTGGGGCACGACGTTGACGGTGGTGGTCACACCGATCTTGGCCCAGTAGCCCTTGAGCAACTCGGCGGTCTGATCACCCAATGCCGTGGCCGTGTGGCCATACGTGACCGCGATCGTGGTTGCACCGGTGGCCGCCTTGTACTCGTCGATCAGCTTCTGGGCGCCGACGAGGTCCTGCGCCGGATCGAAGCCGTTGTCTGCAAGGTATCCCTGCTGACCGGGGGAGAAGACGCCATTGGCGATCGTGCCGATGCCATTCCCGACGAGGTCGATGAGTTCCTGACGATTGATCGCCTTCGACAGGGCGCAGCGAACCCGGGCGTCCTGCGTTGGGCCGGCCTTGTCCTGATCGATGAGCAGATAGTTGGTCTCGACGAACTTGGTCTGCTCGTTCATCGGGAAGTCCTTGGCGACATCGCGGAAATCCTTGATGACGGCGTTGGCTGAGGTGGAGAAGATATCGATCTCACCCTTCTTCAGCGCCTCTTCGGCAACCTGGCTGTCCTCGATGACCTTGAAGTCGATCTCGTCGAGGTAAGGCAGTTGCACACCGTTGGCATCCTTTTGCCAGTAGTTCGGGTTGCGCTTGACGATCAGGGTGTCGCGCGGGGTGTAGCTCTGCACGATGAACGGACCAGAACCCACGGGCTGCGTGGCCTTGCTCGCATCGGCCTTGACCTCGTCGAGCCACTTGGGCGATGCGACGAGCGCCCACTGCGTGGTAAAGGCGCCGGCGAATCCGGGCCAGGGCAGCGGTTGGGTGGCATCGCCGTTCTTGCCCGTGAAGACGGTGAAGCTGAGGTCGTCAAGCTTGACGATCTTGAGCTCCATCTTCGTAGGGTCGGCGGCTGACGGAATCTTGGCCACGTCGCCGAGTGCTTTGCTGATCAGAAGTCCCGTACCGCTGTCTTGCAGGTTGCGGATGATGGCGTCGGCGTTCACCGGCGTGCCGTCGGTGAAGTTGATGCCACTGCGGACCTTCACCGTCCACTCGGTGAAGGCAGCGTTGGGGGTGATGCTCTCGGCGAGGTACGGGTGCACCTTCAAGTCGGCGCCGAACACAGCGACGGGATCGAAGAACGACTTGGCGCGCTGGAAGCAATAGGAGTCACACTGCATCGCGGCAGGAGTCCACGGGCTGCTCACTTCCGCCTCGCCGCTGACGACGAGCTTGCCGCCAGGCACCGGCTTGGGAGCCGGCTCGGTGGACGGCGTGGTACCGCCCGTAGCCGACGACACGGGCGTCGATGCGCCGCTTGCGGTGGTGCCGGCGGTGGCTCCATCGTCGCTCTTCTTGCTGCATGCGCCGGCAACGAGCGCCAGCGTGATCACCACCGCTGCGATCGTGACGCGTGAGCGGTGCTGAGCTGGTCGTTCGCTGGTCTTCATGATTCCCCTAGGTGCTGGCGATGCACACCGACAGTGCCGGTGGCGTATACGTCAGGGGCGACAGTAACAGGCGTTCCTCACCGACCAACGCCTTGTGCCCGAGTGTTCATCAGGAGATCACCGGTATCACGTTGCCGCCGTCGCGTCCGATGACGTCTCACCGTAATGGGCGTCCCACATTTGCGCATAGCGGCCGCCCGCGAGCAGAAGCGTGTCGTGATCGCCCTGTTCGACCACACAGCCATCGGCCATGACGATGATGCGGTCAGCGCCTCGCGCAGTGGGCAGCCGGTGCGCGACGAGAATTGTCGTGCGTTTGCTCGACACCGCTGACATCGCCGCACGCACCTTTGCCTCGGCATCGAGATCGAGGTTCGCAGTGGCTTCATCGAGCAGCAGGATTGCGGGGTCGACGAGTTCGGCTCGGGCGAGGGCGATCAGCTGGCGTTGGCCCGCGGAGAGTGAACGTCCGCGCTCGCTGAGCTGGGTGAGATACCCATCGGGAAGTCCAGCGATGAAGTGGTGGGCGCCAACTGCGCGAGCAGCTGCTTCGACAACTCTGTCGCTCGCGTCGGGTTGGCCGTAGGCGATGTTGTCGCGCAGCGAGCCACTGAACAGGAATGGCTCTTGAGGTACCACGCCCAGTTGTTGACGATACGCAGTGAGGTCGACCGTGCGTAGGTCGATGCCGTCGACAGTGACCGACCCCGACGTGGGGTCGTGAAAGCGGGCGAGGAGCTTCACGATCGATGACTTTCCGGCACCTGTTTCGCCGACCAACGCAACCGACTCGCCGGGGTGCACTACCAGATCCACACCACGGAGTGCCTCAGCGCTTGCTCCTGCGTAAGTGAGATGCACATCGTGCAGTTCGATCGACCCGCGCAGCCGGCCCGGAGTCAGCGGATGTGCCGGCGGAGGGGTGGACGACGGGGTGGTGAGTAGCTCGGTGATCTTGGCAGTGCTGGCGCTGGCCTGCTGCCACGTGTCGAATACCTGTGAGAGCTGTTGGATCGGGGCGAAGAACAAGTTGAGGTAGAGCAGGAACGCGATGACCACCGCAGGTGTGGTGCGGCCGTTGCTGACCAACGCGGCGCCGGCACCGAGGACTGCAATGCCCCCGAGATCGGACAGCAGGCCGATGCTCGGGAAGTAGATGGCGAGTAATCGCTGGGCACGCAGGCGTGCGACGAGATAGGTGTTGCTCGCCGTTCGGAACGTTCCGGTGTTGCGATCCTGGCGACCGTACGCCTGTGTGACACGCACGCCTGAGAGGTTCTCCTGCAGGTTCGCGTTCACGTTCGCGATGGCATCGCGGGCTGAGCGATACGCAATCGACGACCAGTGCTGGTACCACCACGTGGCACCGATGAGCAGCGGAAGTACCGACGCTGCAGCCAGCGCAAGCATCGGCGACAACAACACCAAGAACACGGCCACGCCGACGCATGTGGCGAGACCCACCACCGCTGTCACGAGCCCGCTCTGCACCAGTTGCGAGAGGGCGTCCACATCGGTGGTCATTCGGGTCATGACTCGACCATCGAGCTCGCTGTCGTAGTAGTCGAGCGAGAGCCGTTGCAGGTGACTGAAGATGCGAATGCGCAGAACCAGCAGCATCCGCTCGGCGGTGCGGCCGGTGACTACCGAGCCCGCCCATGTGACCAACCAATCCATCGCGGTGATCGCCGCGAATGCGATCGAGGTGGCCCACAAGACGCCCGTGTCGTTGACGGTAACGCCGCGTTCGATGGCATGACGCACGAGCACTGGTCCCAACACAGTCAGGAAGGCGTCGACGGCGACGAGCAACAGACCGAAGCCGAGCCAGCGTCGCCATGGCCGCACGAAGCGAAGCACGCGGAAAGGCTCGGGAGGCTCGGCGGCCGCCGCCGCGACATCCACATGCGGGTCGTCGTTGGCCGGTGGCAGGCGCTCGAGCGCGGCGAGCAGCTCGGGTGTGGCGGCGAGGTTCGCGCCGAAGTTGGCGCCGCCGGGAGCCCCGGTGGCTGGTCGCGAACCACGCAGGTCGAAGATGGCTCCAGTGGTTTCGTGGCGAGCCCGTTCGGGCCACGCTGCTACCGAGATTCCATCCACAGGCACGGCGTCGTCGTCGATGACGACGCCGGCCTCGTCGCCGAGCAGTGTGCGATAGCGAGCGCTGCGCAGAAGCAGTTCGTCGTGTCGACCTTCGTCGATCACCCGCCCGGCGTCGAGCACCACCACCCTGTCGGCCAGACGAACGGTTGACGCGCGGTGGGCGACCAGAATCGTGGTGCGTCCGTGCATCACCGAACGAAGCGCCGTATGGATTGCCTCCTCGGTGGTGGTGTCCACGGCCGAGGTTGCGTCGTCGAGCACCAAGATTCGCGGATCGCTCACGATGGCGCGTGCGAGCGCGATGCGTTGGCGTTGCCCACCAGACAGGGTGAGCCCACGTTCGCCGACCACCGTCGCAAAGCCTTCGGGAAGCGCATCGATGAAGGTCTCTGCACCCGCGATGCGTGCGGCGGTGCGAACCTGTTCGCCCGACGCGTCGGGGCGGCCATAGGCGATGTTGTTGTGCACCGTGTCGGAGAAGAGAAAAGCCTCCTCGAACACCACGCCCACCGTCGCGCGAAGCGAGGTGAGGGTTACGTCGCGCACATCCACACCGTCGATACGGATTGCCCCGGCACCAACATCGTAGAAACGAGGCAACAGCGCGGTGACGGTGCTCTTGCCCGAACCGCTGCCGCCGACGAGTGCGACGATCTCACCGGCATGAACGTGCAGATCGAATCCGTCGACTGCGTGGTCGGTGCGCGTGTAACCAAAGGTGACGTTGTCGAATACGACGTCTCCATCGACGATCTGGAGTTCGCTGGCCGCGGGCCGATCAGCGACATCGGCGTTCACATCAAGGATCTCGAGCACTCTGGTCGCACCGGCGCGTGCCTGTTGGAAGGCGGCGACCACGATCGCCATCATCCGAATCGGCGCGACGAGTTGCACCAGATATGTGGAGAACGCGAGGAATGTTCCGAGGCTGATGTGACCCTGCATCGCCAGCCATCCGCCGAGTGCGAGCACGGCGACCTGGGCAAATGCGGGCACGGCAGCAAGCGACGATGTGGCTCGCGCCTGTAGCCGAACGAGACGCACCCTCGAGCGGTACAGCGCGGTTGATGCTGTGGCAAGGCGTTGGATCTCGCGGTCCTCGGCCCCGAAACCTTTCACAATGCGGACTCCGGTGACGGCCTCATCGACCACACCGGCCACCTCGCCGGCGCGCTGCTGGGCCTCCCATGTCGCCGGGAAGACTGTCGCGCGCAACTGCAGAGCGATCACCGCCATCAGCGGCAGGGCGACGACCATCACCAGAGTGAGCATGGGGGACAGGATGATCATCACGGTGAGCGACAGCACCAGCAACACGATGTTGCCGAGCATGATCGGCAAGAACGCGAGAAGTTGTTGAATAAGGCCGAGGTCGCTGGATGCGCGCGACACGAGTTGTCCGGTGCGCAGGCGATCGTGGCCGGCGAAGTCGAGACGCATCAGGCGGTCGAAGATCGCTGTGCGAAGACCGTGTTGTACGGCCAAGCTCACCCGCCCTCCGAACCAACGTCGCACGAAGGCGAGCCCGAACGTGATCAGTGACAGGGCGAGCAGCACGATGAGCCACGGCGCGACCGCTCGGGTGTGATGCACGATGGCGCCGTCCACGATCACCTTCTGCACGATGGGGCCGATTCCGTTGGCGGCCTGGCCGACCATGGCTGCACCCAGCGCGACAACAACATCGCTCTTGTGGACCGCAAGAAATGGCCATAAGCGACGGATCCAGCCGCCGTTCGCCGCCGGCTCGATGCGCCGCTCGTCCGCGGTCACAACGACTCCAACGGGGCGCGGCGGACGGGGTGGCTCATTGCCGGTTGAGGGTACCGGTGCACGGGCAGTGCCATGCCATCAGCCGGGTGCAGCGGGCAGGTAGTCCTCGAGTCGCGCCAAGGTAAGCCCTTGCTCCTGCGCGAGTGCCACGAGGAGTACGAGGTTGTCGTAGAGGTCGTGGCGAAAGTGAGCGATCACGATGTCGCCAGCGCGCAGAGGGCCACCGCCTTGAATGTCGATGTGTCCGTCCCACATCGAGGCCCTCCAGACAACGACGGCTGTCATGCCGCACTGAGCGGCTGCGCGCATAGTGGTTCCGTCCCAACTGCCGTACGGCGGTCGGAACAAGTGGCCGGCGCTGCCAAAGGTCGCCTGCATCGCTGCTGCCCCACCGCAGATCTCGCCCTTTTGCTCGTCGACCCCTTTGCCCTTGAGATCGGGATGATGGCGCGTGTGCGAATTTGCCGAGCCCCCGAGCGCGAGGATCTGTTCGAAGTAGCCAGGATCCTGGTGGGCTGCGCCGGGCACAATGAACAAGGTGGCAGGAATGTGGTGTTCCGCGAGGAACGCCGGCACGCGCGGATCGCGCACGATGCCGTCGTCAATGGTGAGGAACAGCACCGGGTCGGTGGTGTTGATGTGTGAGATCACCGGTGCGGAACCATGCGCGGCAAACACGGGTTGAACCGCGGCTTTGGGGAACTGCTGCCACGCCAGCGTCGTTGTCGTGGCGGGCACGGTGGTGGTGGTGGTGGTGGTCGTACTTGTCGTCGTTGTTGTTGTTGTTGTTGCAGTTGTTCTTGGCGCGGTCGTTGTCGGGGTCGCTCGGGCGATCGAAGGCACACCCGTGGTGGCCTCCGCGGAACCTGGCGCAGCGTTCGCGCACCCGTTCGCGCTCAGCGTGATGCCGCCCAGAGCCAACAACATCGGCATGGCAACACCACGTCGCCCCAACCGTCTCCCCATGGGTGTGTACGCTAATCACCCGAGCGGAGCGATAGTGAGCGTCCGCACCACGGCGCCCAGCATGAACGTGCGCACGCAGTGGTGGCATAGGGTGATCATCTTTGGTGAGAGTTCTTTCGAATGCGCGAAAGCGGGGGGCCCGTTGTGAAGCTCGATCTGCTCTATGAGTTCCAGCCCAAGATCAAGCCGTGGTCGAAACCGCATCCATACGGTCAGCGCGAGGCCGAGCAACGCACCTACGACGAAGCCGTGGCGGAAATCCAACACGCCGATCGCCTCGGCTTCAACACGGTGTGGTGCGTCGAGCATCACTTCCGCGACGGGCGTTCGGCGTCGCCGTGCAGCGAGGCGATCCTCGGTGGGCTTGCACTGAGCACCGAGCAGATCAAGCTCGGCTTTGGCGTCACGCTCATGCCGTTCGGCTTCATCCATCCAGCACGGGTGGCCGAGAAGGTAGCCACCGTCGATGTGCTCAGTCACGGCCGAGTCGAATGGGGAACCGGTCGTTCCACGCCTATGGAGCAGGCCGCATTCGGCGTGCCCACCGACGATCGCTCGCGCGGACAGTGGAGAGAAGCCATCGAGATCGTGGTCGGCATGTGGGAGAACGAAACGTTCTCGTGGGAGAGCGAGAACCTGTCGTTCCCCGAGCGGATGCAGACCCCCAAGCCGTTTCAGGATCCGCATCCTCCGGTGTGGCAGGCCGCTGCCACCGTGACGAGCGCGATTTCTGCCGGCGAGCTCGGCCTCGGACTGCTCTCGTTCGCGTTGTTGCAGCCGGTGGAGAAGATGGCCGAACACATCCAGGCGTATCGCACGGCGCAATCCATCGCCCGCCCGCAGGACATGCTTACTCGGGTGCGCAACGACCGCGTCGGCGTGTACACATTGGTGCACGCGTACGACGATGCCGATGAAGCCGCCGCGTACGGGCTGTGGGAGTCGGTGAACTGGTGGTACCGCAACCTTGCCGAGTTCACGCTCAAGTGGGAGCTGCCCATGCTCAGCGCGCAGGAGCAAGCGGCCGTGTTCCCCCTGCTGCAGCCCGTGATCGATGGCAAGGTGCCCGTGTCGCACTATCAGGAGCAGGACATGATCATCATCGGCACTCCGGAGGAGTGCCTCGAGAAGATCATTCGCTACGACGAGGTGGGCGTGGATCAACTGCTGTGCTACGTGCAGTTCGGCGACCTGCCCCACGAGAAAGTGATGCGCAATCTCGAACTCCTGGCCCGCGACGTGATCCCCCAGCTCGAGGCACGCGGCCACCGCGTCGACGCCACGGCCCAACTGTGACTCGAATGGGCTCGTCATGGACATGATCTCCGGGCTGCGTGACGCGGCCGCCGCAACACATCGGTCGATGCATCCCGAATTGGTTGCGGCGTTCTCGCTCGAGGGCCGCACCGCCGTCGTCACTGGTGCGGGCAGCGGCATCGGGCGTGCGACGGCAATCGCGTACGCGCAGGCCGGCGCTCACGTGGTTGTGGCCGACCTGCACGCTGTCGCGCTCACGGAAACGGCAACACTCGTAGAGGCAACGGGTGCAACAGCCACCGTGTTGCCCACCGATGTGTCCGACAAGGCTCAGGTCGACGATCTCGCCCGTGGTGCAGTCCGCGCGACCGGGCGCATCGACGTGTGGGCCAACGTGGCCGGGGTGATCCGCAACAGTCCGCTGCTCGACCTCACCGAAGCTGACCTCGACGCCGTGCTCGCAGTGAACCTCAAAGGAGCCATCTGGGGCTGTGCTGCGGCCGGCCGCATCATGAAGTCCACCAAACGTGGATCAATCGTGAACGTCGCATCCACGGGAGGCGAAATGCCGGCCCCAACGCTTGTTGCATATGCAACATCAAAGGCTGGGGTCATCCAACTCAGCCGTGTGGTGGCCGCCGAACTCGGCCCGTTCGGTATCCGCTGCAACACCGTCGCACCTGGGTTCGTCGACACGCCGATGACGCAACGCTCATGGGTCGGCGCCGACGGCGCGTTCGACGAGACGAAGCGCACAGCGGCGGTCGATGTGCGGCGTGCACAGTCGCCCCTTGCGGTGATCGGCCAACCGGCCGACATCGCATATGCGATGCTCTACCTCGCGGCGGATGCCTCGAAGTTCATGACCGGCGAAGTTCTTCGCCCGAATGGTGGAGTGTTCATGGCATGACACGAGACGATGTTTTCGGACTGACGGGCAAAGCGGTGCTCGTGGTCGGTGGTGGCTCTGGCATCGGACATGCCACGGCGCTTCTGCTCGGCCGGGTCGGTGCCAACGTGGCCGTTGCCGATATCGATGCGGACCGCGCTGAGCAGGTGAGTCAGCAGGTCGCCGCGCTTGGGGTGAGCGCGGTACCCATCACCGGCGACGTTACTGATCCAGCCGACGCGCAGGCTGTGGTCGATGCCGCACACAATCGGCTCGGTGGTTTGCACGCGCTCATCAACATCGTCGGCATGGCGAGTTGGTCCGATCTGCTCAGCATGGATCTGGCGATGTGGGATGCCGACCTGCGCAACAATCTCACCCATCACCTGCTCGTGGGTCGCGCAGCGGCGCGCCACATGATCGCCGATGGTGTGGCCGGTCGCATCGCGTTGGTCACCTCGATCAGCGGCATCTTCGGCGCGCCCAACCACGCTGCCTACGGTGCCGCGAAGGCGGGTGCCACAGCATTGGCGAAGAGTATGGCTAACGAGTGGGCGCCGCACGGAATTCGGGTCAACTCGGTCGCGCCCGACATCATTGCCACACCGCGGGTGGTGGCAGGCTTCGTCGAGCGCGGGGTCAGCGACATGAACGCGATCGTGCAGGCGGATGGCGTGCCGATGGGCCGGTGGGGTACCCCCGACGAGATCGCCGGACCGCTGGTGTTCCTCGTGTCGGATCTTGCAGGCTTCGTCACCGGCCAGAACTTGGTGGTCGACGGAGGCACGCAGTCGCGTTTTCCGCACGGTGGTCCGAAGCCCTTCACCGAGACGACTGAATAAGGACGACCGAAGAGGGTCGGTCGGCTGGCGAGTTGCCGTCGTGTCCTCGCCTCCTCGTTTCCGAATCGCGTTCAGCGACTGCGTAACGCCTCGACAACTGCAGCACCGAACACCCGCGCCAGCACGGCGTGGCCTTCGTCGCCAGGGTGCACGCCATCGGCCAGTAGGCCCGCGTCGAGCACTTCGCGTCCTGAGACGGGTGTGATCAGGGAGTCGCCATTGTCGATGGCAGATTGTGTGGCGCGTTCCATTGCGGCGCGCAGTTCGGCGAGGGTGGCGCCGAGCGCGTTCTTTTTGTCCTCTGCATCGGGGCGCACCACGGGACTTGCCACGACGATCGGAGTGGTGCGATGGCTGCCGCGCACGATGCGCAAGAAGGCCACGGTGTTGGCGTGCATCTGTTCGACGGAGTGCGGAATGCGCGTCCAGCAGTTGGTGCCGTGGGTCAGGGAGATCACGTCGGCTGAGACCGATGCAACGTTCTCTGCCGAAACGATCTCGCCGCGGGCCGCTCCGGCGTAACCCATGTTCACCACGTCGAGCCCGTGCGTTCGCCCGGCAATCGCTGGCCACGCGAGCGCAGGTCCGGAGGCGATCCAACCCTCCGCGATCGAGTCGCCGTAGGCGATCCATCGCGGTTGTGGAGCCGCGGGTTCGATCGAGCCGCCGACACCTGTGATCGACAGGACCGACGGCTTCATCCCCTCGGGCAGATAGACGATGGCCCTGTCTCCATCGCCCGCGGATCCCAGCGCTAATCGGACGTGCGCGTCGCCCAGCACGGCGGGCTGTTCATCCACTCGCGTGCCGGCACGCCACACCGTGAACGTGGTGCCTGCCCCCGCACCTCGATAGCCGAGGTCGTCGGTGAGCGTTCGATAGTGCACGTCGATCGACGTTGCATCGCCAGCCACTTCGAGGCGTACACCAACCGGCAGCGATGCAGTTCCCCACGTATCGGCCGGCAAGCGCCCGACATCGAGTGGATTGGCCCGCGGGTACGTCGCTCCACCACCGCTCGGCCATGCCGCCCCACGAACGTATGGTTCCACGGTGTCGGGTCGCAGCACGTCGGCGGCTCCACTGCCCGCGGATCGCCCCACCTCGCTGTTACCCACGCTGACTCGCTCGCAGATCCACGTCGTGAACGTAGCCGCGTTCGCGCACGTCGCTTGAGCGTGCGCGTTGCTTCGGCTCCGTGATCGGAATCATCGCCCAGCTCCATGAATGCTCAGCGCACCGTAGACGTGCGCTGAGCATTCACGACGGGTCGCCACATTCGCGCCATCCCATCCGAAGGTTGAGTGACCGGCGACTCGCGCACTTCGCAGCGGCGGTGTCAGTTCGTCGCCTTGCTCCACGCCTGACGGTACGCATCGACGGCATCGCCCGGGTTGTTCTGCGTCGCCTTCGTGTCTCCGAGGAGCAGCTGCTGTCGGGCCTGGCTGATGGTGTTCTGGCTGGCTCCTCGCGCAGTGGCTGCATCGATCGCGGCTGCCGCCCACTTTCGAGTCATCGCGAGGAGGTTGCTGTAGACCTTGGAGACCGTCGTGTTGCCACTAATCTTTGCGAGTTCCTGCACTGCGTTGTGGATTTCGTCGAAGATCTTCGAGCCGTTCTTGGCAATTGGCGCAATCCCAGCGGAGGTCCACCACGAGAGGGTCAACGCGTTGTTCAGGCTGACCACGGCTTTGCCTCGTGACGTGGCCGCGTTGCCAACAAGGGTCTGCGCCGAGAGTTGGGTGATCATCGCCGCGATGACCTGACGATCGGAGATGACCGTGTACGTCGCGGAACTCGTGCCGACGTTGCCCGCGCGGTCAGTAGCAGTTGCCGTATAGATGAATACGCCGAGACCATTCCCATTGCCACCAGAGATCTGACCGGTGCACGGTCCGGCGAGGCCCGACTGGAGATCACTGGCCGTGCACGACGGCGTCGGGACGGCGCCGAGCGTGTACGTGGCACCGTTGGTGATGCCGTTCACGCTGACGGTGGGCTTGGTGAGATCGAGCAGAGCGGGCGCGCCGGGATCGACGATCACTCCATTGGTCACGCCGTCTTCGTCACCCTCACCGCCGTCTTTGAGATGCAGAACGAAATGGGTGTCGGAGACCTTGGTGAAGGCCGCACTCGAGAGCGGCAACCACTGGCCGCCCTGAAGTTTCACGTATCCGTTCGCGGTGTCGGTGGTGAGGTATACGTCGATATCGACGGTGCTGCCGGGTGTCACCCCGTTGACGGTGTACGCGATGACTCCGGTTTCCAGCGTTGCGCCGGGTGGCGGTGGCGCGCTCACCGTGGCCGGGTCGGCCACGGTGACCGACGACAGCTGGGTTCCCGGCGGCGTTGCAACGGTGATGTAGCCACCCCCGCTGACGGGGCTCGGGATTGAAGTGACATTGCTTTGCTGTGAATCGGGGGTGCCGTCGCCGTTGCCGTCGCCGGCCGCGTTGACGCCGCTCTCGACGGCAGCGGTCACGCCGTCGCTGTCTGGTTCGGGCGTTCCGTGTGTGACGGTGCACGAGGCGGCGCCACTGATACGGAACGTGCATGAGGCAACATCACCCGAGGCGAGCGTCAGTGGAATCGAGTTCGAAATGGCGATCGGAAATGCCGAAAGCGCTGCCACGTTGTACGTGCCTGGCGTGATGCCGCGGCCGACCCATGTCGTGGGGGTGGGCTTCGTGATAGTGGTGGCGCCGCCGAGCACGCCACCCGAACACTGCGCGAACGAAGCCACGGGTACGCCGGGGGAACTGCAGAAGATGACACCCCAGAAGACGCCGCTGATCGGGTTGCCAGCAGCATCGAGAATCGTGGCCTCCATGCGCGCCGTCGCTGGCATCTGGATATCAATTCCCGTGTGCACCTCGCCGAGGCCAACCAAGATGAACGGAGCCAGGGTGTAATCGGTGACATTCGGGTAGTAGGTCTGCGGGGAATCATTGATCGGATTCGCGACGACGCGGTACGAGTCCGGCGGCACGCCGTTGATGACGTAGTTGCCGTTTGCATCGGTAACCGTGAAGCCCCCTCCGCGCCCATCTGCCGTCATGGCGTCGACGCCCGTGCCTACGACGGGATTCCCGGTCGCGTCGGTGACCCTTCCGCGGATGACGCCGCCAACCGCGAGGCTGATCACGACCGGGGCTGTCGTGGCGCCGGCGGGAATGGCAACCGGGGTCGCATCACCTTCGCGATACGCGTCTTGATACCACTCGAACGCGAGTGGTCCGTTCTGCTCCACGGGTGACGCCACCACGCGTGCTTGACCCGGAGCAATTCCCGAGATCGTGAAGTAACCACCTGCGTCTGTGGTCGTGGTTTGCTGGAACTGGTTGAACGGCGATGGGAACCACTGCAGACCACCTGCGTAGATCAACGTTGCGGTGACGTTCGCTCCCACCAGTGGTTGGCCGTTCGGCTGCAACACGCGACCGGTGACGTTGCCGAGTAGGAGTAGAGAAAAGTTGGCCGTGGTCGTGGTGTCGTTGGTGAGCGCCAGCACATCGGCGGCCGAGGGCACCACGGCACCCGACGCAAAGACGGTAGCAAACCCGGTGGCCGTGGCTGAGAGAAGGTACGAGCCCCCCGGTACACCGGCCAGGGTGTACGTGCCATCAGCCGCGGTGGTTGCCGAGGCGGTTGTCGGGCTGAAACCGCCGCCCTGCTGTGCGGCCTTGACAGTGGCCCCACTGACTGGATTGCCAAGGTTGTCGAGCACCCGACCGCTGACGTTGGCCCCCGTATTGAGCACTGCGTTGATGCCGGACGTGGTACCTGCTTCGGAGACACTTACTGGAGTTGGCGACATCGTGTTGTTTGGCAGGTTGTTGTATGTCGACCCGAGGTAGCCCGTCTTGCTGAAGTTCACCTGATACGTACCGGCGGGCAGTCGGCCAATCGTGTAGGTTCCGTCGGCCGCCGTGGTGGCCATGCCGGCACCGCCAACCGGTGGGAACGCGTTCACGTTCACGTTCACGCCCGCAAGCGGCCCCGAGTTAGAGCTGACGACTCCGGCAATGGATCCACCCAGGAGCATGGTGAGTTGACCGATATCGACGGACTGATCGAACCCGACCGTAAATTGCGCCGCAGTGTTCTGAATGGCGGTGCTCGGTGCGTAGGTGTTGATGAACGATCCTGAAAAGCCACTCACGCGATATGTGCCCGGCTGGTTGAGGTCGATCGCGAATGTGCCATCGGGAGCCGAGACTGTGCCGAAGCCGGCCCCAAAGGGCACCTGCGACGCCGAGATTCCGACCCCTAAGGGATTCGACGCGCCATCGCGCACCACGCCGGTGAGGCGAGGCAGCCGCATCAGGTTCTCATTGATCACCTGAGGGCTGGCGGCTCTGATCACCACGGGCAAGCCGGTGGGCGCGGGTCCGCCGGATGGGGGATAGGTCACTTCGTCGTAAATCTCGCCGCGGAAACCGGCCTTGTTGAACTCCAATTGGTAGGTGCCGTCCGGCGGTGAGAGTGCATATGAGCCATCGGCGGCAGTCAATGCGGAGATCCCAATCATCGAGCCGCTGACGCTCACTCGCACACCTTCGAGCGGGGTTCCGGCGGTATCGGTGACGATGCCGCTGAGCGGCTCACCGACTGCACGGGCCGGCGTCACATTCGTGGGCAGTACGGTTTGCGCCGAGAAGAGCGCTCCGGTGAGTAGCAACAACCAAGCTCGCTTCGACATCACGTGTCCCCTCTTTCGAGTGAGCAGCGTAGTTGCATATGCAAGGGTGCCGCCAGCGAAATGGATCCGCCGGTTCAGCGGCGCTGGTCCGACGTGCGGAACTTCCTCCATGAATGCTCAGCGCACCGTAGACGTGCGCTGAGCATTCACGAGCGAGTCAGTCTTGGCAGTTCCAGACGCCGTTGTCCTCGAGCTGCGGCTGTTTGCACCCGGCGGGCATCGGCGGGATCGGTTTGTTCGCCGGCCAATCGGCGGGCACTCCGGCAGGACGGGCGGTTGTCGGCGTCGCCGCTGCGGTCGTGGGCGGCACGGTGGGCGGCGCGGTTGCTGGCACGGTGACCGGTGCCGGGGCGTTGCTCGACGGCGGCACGACGGCCGGTGCCGTGGAGTTCGTCACCGAGCTCGGTGGCTTACTCGCCGGGCTTGTCACGGTGGGGCCGTTGCCGGAAGGAGTGGTCACTGTCGGCGTCACCGGCTGCTGCCCGAAGGCGCCCGACTGTCGACTCCCTGCTGGTGTCACCACGTTGGTGATGGCGATCGGACCCGTCGGTGAGTCAATGACGATCGGAGCCGATGGGGTCGCCGTGGAGCCGACTGGTACAGATACTGCAGGAGCGTCAGAAGGTGACGGGCTGGTGTCTGCCACGACCTTGGCCGCCGCGCCCGACGGACGCTGTACGGCGCCGAGTCCGAGCATCGACATACCGCCCAGCGTGGCAAACGCGAACGTGCCCGTCAGGGCGGTGGCCGCGATGGCTATGGCGGTCAACGTGGCGTGGCGGCGATCCATCCCCATACTCCCGTGTTCGTGATCTGTCTCAAGTATCGACAATCCAGCGGTTGTTCTGAAGCGAACGGACTCAACTTGTATGAAACTTGGATTTGATTCACTCCCGTGTCGCTGCGACACTCGCGCCGTGCGCATCAATGCGCCCCGATCGAAGGAGCCGTCCATGGCCGTCGACATTGCAGCAGATCCACGGCTCGACCCACGCATCAAGGCGATCCTGTCGATGATGCCCGAGATGACGAGCGCCGATGTGGCCAGCCGCGAGGAGCTGCTCGAGCTCTCCAACACCGACGAAGCCCGTCAGACCGCCGCCATCTACACCGCCGCAATGTCGATGTGCGATGTCGACTCCATCGCCCCGTCCGCGGGTCTCAGAATCCACACCGAGAGCGTTGTGTCTCAGCCCGACGGCAACCTCATCAACATCCAGTTCATCCGGCCCGACACCGATGAGACGTTGCCGTGCATCTACTACATCCATGGCGGCGGCATGCAGGCCCTGTCGTGTTTCGACGGCAACTATCGCGCCTGGGGCAAGATCCTCGCCGCCAAGGGTGTGGCCGTCGCAATGGTCGATTTCCGCAACGCCCTCACGCCATCGTCGGTTCCCGAGGTTGCGCCGTTTCCGGCGGGTCTCAACGATTGCGTTGCTGGATTGAAGTGGGTGCATGCCAACGCTGCCGCCCTGAACATCGACACTGCCCGCGTCATCGTTGCCGGCGAGAGCGGTGGCGGCAACCTCACGCTCGCGGTTGGCCTGAAGCTGAAACAGGATGGCGACCTCGGGCTCATCTCGGGTCTCTACGCGTTGTGCCCTTACATCGCCGGAGAGTGGCCTCTACCGCAACACCCTTCGTCCACCGAGAACAACGGCATCCTGCTCAACCTGCACAACAACATGGGAGCGATGGCCTACGGCATCGAGGCATTCAACGCCAAGAACCCGCTCGCCTGGCCCGGCTTCGCGACCGCCGACGATGTGCGCGGGCTGCCGCCCACGGTGATCAACGTGAACGAGTGCGACCCTCTGCGAGATGAAGGCATTGCCTTCTACCGTTTGCTGATCGCAAGCGGAGTCAGCGCACGTTGTCGACAGATGATGGGCACGATGCACGGCACCGAGATCTTCCCGATCGCCTGCCCCGACATCAGCCACGACACCGCCCGCGACATCGTCGCCTTCTGCAAGGGCTAGTAGCGACGCGGGCTACTGTGCACGCATGGCTCTCGAACTCATCCCGCTCTGCACAGCCACCGTCACCCTGGCCGAAACCATCATGGTCTCTGACTCGTTCGTCATCGGCGAGGTCACCGCAATACGTCTGGAAGGCGAGCGGATCCACGCCTCGATGAAGGGTCATGCGGCGGCCGACTGGTTGCAGATTTCGCCCGCCGGGTATGGCACGCTCGACGTGAAGGTCACCGTCGAGACCGATGACGGTGCCATCATTCACGCCAAGTACACCGGGCGCCTGCACCTCGACACCATGACCGTGTACGCAACACCGTTGTTCCACACAGGCGACGATCGCTACGCGTGGCTCAATCGCATCCAAGGTGTCGCCAAGGGAACATTCACCGCGGCCGACACCTTGATCTACGAGATGTACGAACTGCGCTGACTCAACTTTCGGGCTCGATCGTGTGCATTGCGGCTACTGCCGGGTCGAGACGCGCCGTCCGCGACGCCACTTTGCGGCGAGGCTCTTCTACGATGCATTCGTGCCCAACGCGTTGACTCTGTTTCGGCGGCGCGTGACCAGACTCTGTAGCGGGTTGGCGATCATCGGTCTCGCCACGTTGGCGGCGGGGTGTAGTTCGTCGACGCACGTGACGAGCGGCGCGTCGTCGACCACGATTGCGGCCGCCGCGGGCGTGCCGACCTCCGGTCCCGTGGCATCTGGCGTGTCGACGCCACCATCTTCTGCTGCGCCTCCACCCGCCCCTGCTGCACCCGCTGCAACCGGGGCTGCACACGCCGCTCCCGCGCCGATGCAGCCGGTGATTGCCCCTGCCCAAACTCATGAGGGCAAATGGTCAGTGCTGGCCTCAACAGGCGCCGGACCGGTGATGTGGGGCACCACGATTCGCCCGTTTGCGAGCCATCCCGATGTGATCGCGAGCTACGCAGCGTTCGATCAGACGCAGCTGCACGCAGCGCTGTACAACGGCAGTCAGCTCCCTGGCGGGGGGCCATGGAACAACGGCTCGAAAGTGCAACGGAGTGCTCAAACGGCGCTGCTCGCCGCCTTCAACGGTGGCTTCTTGTTCAAACACATCAAGGGTGGCTACTTCACCGAGGGTCAGGTCGTGAAACCACTGCTGAACGGTGAGGCGACATTGGGCATCGCTGCCGACGGGCGCATGGCCATCGGTGTCTATGGCAAGGACCTCACCAACGACGGGTCATGGGTGTCGTTGCGCCAGAACCTGCCGCTGATCGTCGACGGCGGGCACGAGGCGGTCAGCACCGCTCATGAGGCGGGTGTATCAAGCATCTATTGGGGCAACGACTTCGGCGGCGTCATCCTCAACTTTCGTTCTGCGCTGTGTGAGCGATCCGATGGCATGTTGATGTACGCGGTCGTGGGTAAGGTCGACATCAACGGACTCACACGTGCGTTGGTCGAGGCGGGCTGCAATCGCGCGATGGAACTCGACATCAATGGTCGCTGGCCGCAGTTCGTGAGCTTCGATCAGACGGGTTCGGTGCCTCCCACTCCGGTTGCGCTCGATTCGCGGATGAGCCGTCTCACTCGTTACGTCACCGTGGGATCGACCAAGGATTTCATCGCGCTGTTCGACCCGGCGTTGCTGCCGCCGGATATCGTTCGCTGACCCGACCTGACGCGGGGCCGACATCGCGAGATGATGGGGATCGTGACAGGGGAACATCGGCGGACATGGCTGGTGATCGGCGCGGCGGCGGTGCTGTCTGCGCTGCTTCGGCTGCGGATGCTGTGGAGCGCGGTGAGCGTCGACGAGGGTGGTTACCTCGCGGCGGCACGAGCGTGGGCTCATGGACACGTGCTGTACCGCGACGTCTTCATCGACCGCCCTCAGGGTCTGCTTGCACTGTTCCGCCTCTGGGACTGGATATCGGGGGGCAACACCGCATCGATCCGGATCCTGGCCATGCTGTTTGGTGCACTCCTCGTGGTCTCGATGGGCATCGTCGTGCGCGAGACAGCCGGCGACCGCGCCGCTCGTTATGCCGCCGTGCTCTGCGCAATCGTGTCCGCGGCGCCAGTGCTCGAGGGGTACGCCGCAAATGCCGAGTTACTGAGCGGCGCTGTCGCGGCGGCAGGCCTTGCGCTCGGTGTGCTGGCACTGTCGAAATCTCGCCCGATGTTGTGGTTCTTTGCATCGGGATTGGCAGCAGGCCTCGCGCTGTCGATCAAGCAATCCGGATTCGATGGCCTTCTCACGATCGTGACGTGGCTGGTGATCGTCGCGGTCGTCAACGTCGACGCCATCAGCCGTCGTCGAGCATTGCGGGCATTCGTTGCCGTGAGTGCAGGTCTGATGGCTGTGGTCTCCGTACTTGTTGTCCATGGTGCGCTCACCGGGTGGTCTCGTTGGTGGACTGCGGTGGTCGGATACCGGCTCAGAACGCAGAGCCTGTTTGCCTCGGCGGAGTGGACGAATTTCGTGCAAGTCGCGCCGTACGCAACCATCGTGTTGGGCGCCGCCGTTGTACCAGTGGCGCTCGGCGCCCGCTGGGCGATGCGCGACATGCGTCACCCACGCACGATTTCCTTCGCCCCGGCACCGGCGCTACTCGTCTTGTGGCTCGGCTGGGCGACCACCGCCTTCTTCATCGGTGGTGGTTTCTGGCGTCACTATTGGATGTTGCTGATGGGTCCGTTGAGTGCGCTAGCCGGCGTTGGCATCAGCCGACTGCCCCGCCTCAGACTTGTTGCAGCAGCGGGGGTCGTGGTGCCGTGCCTGGCCATCACGTCGTGGGTGTACGCAGCCGACCGAACGCAGCTGAACATTCGCGCCGCCGCCGATCATCGCGCCATGATCGATGAACATGTGGCCACATGGTTCAACGTGAATCGCGAGGCTGGCGAGAGCCTCTATGCGCTGTGTGGTAGCGCGGCGGTCTATGCCGATGCGCATCAAGACCCCGGGTACCCATTCCTGTGGCAGCTCGAAACCCTGCTGGGCGCGAATGCGCAGGACCGTCTTATTGCCTACCTCAGCAATCCGCGAACGGCACCGCACTACGTGGCTGAGTATCAGTCACCGAAGTGGTGCGACACGTCGGGGCGCGTGGGCAGAATCATGAACCATTCATACCGCAAGGTCGCAATGGTTGGCCCAGTGACGATGTACGAGCGGGCGGTGCCGTAGCAATCACGCTCCGGACGTGGTGGTCGCAGCAACGGTTGTGACGGGAACGGTGGTGGTGGTGGCCGGCGGTTTCGGCTTCACCGTGGTCGTCGTCGAGGGGGCCACGGTGGTGGCAGGAATGGTCGATGACGTGGTGGTTGTTGCGTTCGGGTCGGGCCGATTGAACGAGGGCAGCGACTCGTTCTTGGTGTACTGCTCGGGCTGTTTTCCGTCCTCGGCCCACACGTACACCAAGTCACCGTTCTTGACCAAAGATGGGAAGAACTTGGCGATGTCCTGGTTCATTCGCACGCATCCGTGCGATGCCGGTGCCAACGGCACGTGGTCGGCGCCGTGTGCCGCGATGCCGTAGTTGAAGTACACAGGGTTCATCATGCCGCCGAGTGGACCAACGCGATCGCCGGTGTAGCGACGGGTGAACTTGAAGACGCCGCCTGGTGTCTTCGCCTCGGCGCACACCGCTTTTTGAATGGGAGCGGGCAGCGGTGCACCGTACTCGTCGGTGTTGTAGGTGACTGTCTCGCACCATGTCTTGGGCGTGCGATCCGGATTCTCCTCGCCGGAGGAGATGTGAGTGACGAGCACCGGTTTGTCGTTGGTGAAGACGATCGCCACCTGCTCGGGGAGGTAGATCTCCATGTGTGTCGCGCCGCTGCCGTTGGCGACCGTGCGTCGCGGCGCAATGACCACGTTTCCCTGCATCGTCTGCCACATTTGATCCGTGATAGATCCGGTGGCCTGTTCGCGCGGTGTGCGCAGCACCAGCTTCTCGAAGGCCCACACGGACTGTTGTGTATCCGATCCAAAGTGCCCATCGACCGGACCGGGCGCAAACCCGAGATCGGTGAGACGTTGCTGCACCTGCTGCACGTCCGGTCCGGTGGAACCGAGCTTGATCGCCTGCGCGAGCGACGTCTTCACGATAGGCGGGCCACTGAGCACCACGACGGGGTCTGCGACGTTGGCGGGCACGGTCAGCGAGGGGTTGTTGATCGCTCCCAGGCCTGAGGGGTCGGCGCTGGGACTGTTTCCGTGACACGACAAACCGGCGAGGACGACGAATACGAGCACGCTGACTCCCGCGATTGCTGGTGCCCAGTGTCGAAGAAGATCAGCAGTCGATGACGGAGACTGCGGATGATCGGGCGGCTCGTTCGTGGTCATCTCCGACAGGCCTTCACACGCACCCGCGCACGGTACCAGCGCAGACGGGCTGGCGTTATTCGCCCTCGGCACCTTCAGCGGGCAGGGTCGAACCCGAGGGGTAGTGTGACGCGCGATGGATTTCGGCCTGCTCGCGCTGGTGATCGCCGCCGGCCTGATCGGGCCGCTGCTGGCGTCGATGCACCGCTTTGCCCCGCCCGTGGTGGTCGGTCAGATCGCCGCCGGCGTAGTGCTCGGCACCAGCGGACTCGGTTGGATCAAACCCGACGAAACGTTTGTCAGCGGCCTCGCCACGATCGGGTTTGCCCTGCTGATGTTCATCGTCGGCACTCACCTCCCCGTGCGTGATGCGGGTCTCCGATCGGCGCTCGCTGTCGGTCTCGGCCTTGCGGCAACGGTGGGCGTGCTGGCCGTGGCGGGTGGACTGTTGGTTGCGCCGCATGTTGGCCGTGCACGCCCGGGCATCCTCGCCGTGTTGATGGCCACCAGTTCCGGGGCTGTGGCCTTACCCGTCTTGCAAGGGCTGGCAGTCCGAGATCGAGTGACGCTCGTGGCCACTGCGTGGATCGCGATTGCTGATGTCGCGACGGTGCTGATGCTCCCGCTGGTTCTCGCCACAGGCCGGCTCGGTCGAGTGCTGATCGGCGGCGCGCTGGTCATCGCTGCGAGCGGCGCGCTGTACGTCCTCGCAAGGTTCCTGCGCGGCACCGCAATGGTGCTTCGGGCGCGCGCTCTCTCGCGTGAGCGCGGTTGGGGCCTCGATCTGCGCATCTCCTTGCTTGCGCTGTTCAGCTGTGCGTGGGTGGCAACGCGATTTGGTACCTCGATTCTCATTGCGGGGTTCGCGGTCGGCGCGGTGGTCGCCCTGCTGGGTGCTCCGAGGCGAGTTGCCCAACAACTCGTCGGTGTTGGTGAGGGCTTCCTCATCCCGGTGTTTTTCGTCCATCTCGGCGCGCAGCTCGACCTCGGGGCCCTAGTCACGTCGTCGCAGGCGCTGTGGCTGGCGGGTGCGATCGCGACTGTGGCCATCCTGATTCACGTCGTTGCTGCGCTTGCGTGGCGGCTCACACTCGGAGCGGGCCTGCTCGCGTCGGCCCAACTCGGCGTTCCAGCGGCCGTGGTCTCGATCGGGCTGACGACGCATCAGCTCACACCAGCACAGGGTTCTGCGATCATGGCTGCGTTGCTGGTGACCCTCGCCGCCTCGGCAGTGGGCAGCGTGTTGCTCGGCCATCGCGGTCATCTCATGGACGCCAATGCGCCAATCGAGTAGCGGCCCGCGTGAATCAGGTCCGAACTGCGTCGACCGTGTTTGCATTCTGAGGAGCATGGTCCGCTTCCGCGGGTTGCTTTCGTCGTGCCATCACCCACACGAAGATTGCGGTCACGGTGGCAGAGAGCAGATGTTGCACGTCGAACAGGCGGTGATGAAATACGACGGCAACCACGAGAAACACGAAGACCCCGCCAACCACAACTCGCCGGGTTGTGCGGTTCTGAATCGATACCGCAACAGCTGCCGCAAGCGCCCATGCCCCTGCCGACGGTCCGCTGTCGCGCCCGCGGATGATCTGTATCGCGTCTGCATTGCCGTTGGCCGCGGCGAGGCGCACAGCGATCAACACCGGAACCGTGCTGATCCAGTCGCCGAGGAAGAAGATCGCGACGGTGCGACGGCTCCTGATCGTCCACTCCGCAATCGGCAAGATAATCAGGCACAGTGCCACGTTCGCCCACACGAACCCGGCACGGTCCTGCACGAGTTGAGACGACGGAAGTCGCCACAGTTGCAGACGCGCGAGGTCGCGCCAGCCGAGACCGAAGTGACGCATGATTCCCGGGTAGCTCTCCGGATCGATCTCGGTGGCTGCCATCAGCCAGATGATCGTTCCACCAATCGCAAGCGTCACCGGGAAGGTGCGGGCCACAGAGCTTCCACGACTCCACACGCTGTGCGGCTCGGGCAGTTCGCCGGCGCGCATCACAGCCGTCGCGATCTTCGGAAGGTCTGCCTCGGTTCGGAAGGCGAGGTAGCGGTCCTCCCACCGGGGTTGCCATTTGTCCTTGAACATGCGCAGACCGCGGTAGTGGAACGCGTTGTCGCCCCGGTCGTACAGCACGCGCAGCGCGCGGTCGGGCAGCGAGTCGCCGGTGATGTTCGCAAGGGGTGCCAATCCGAGGTTCATGCCCGTGTAGCCCTCGTCGCGAAAGCGGTTGATGAGGCCCACGAACAAGAATTCCATCACCCCGTTCGGGGCGTCGTGGCGTCGTCGCATGAGGTCGAAATTGCCGTCATGGCCCTTGTACGAGGGCAAGACGTTGGCGAACGCGACGATGCGACCGGAGTCGTGATGGCGCACGACCACCACGGTCGAGGTGCGCAGGGCTTCAGGGTCGAACCGGCCAACGGTGAACGTTCGTTCGCGCCGACCACCCTCGCTCATCCACGAATCGGATACCTCGTGCAGTTGGGTCATGGTCGCGTCGTCGATCGGCATGGTGAGCTCGGCGAGTTCCAGCCCGGCACGTTCGACGCGACGGATGGCGGACCGGAGCGACTTGTACTCCTTCGCATCGATCGACCATGACTGCACGTCAATGATGGCTTCCTCGCCGATCTTGAGGGTCTTGAATCCAGCGGCTCTGAGCGTGGGCTCACTGCCGGGGGTGACCTGATGGAACGCCGGAGTCCAGCCGTTCAGGCTGCACAGGTCGGAGAACTCGTCGAGGACCTGCCGACACGATTCCGGAGAACCGATGGGTTCGCCCAGCGCTACTGCTGTCGTGCCGATGACCTTGTAACCAATGAAGGCGTCTCGGTCTTGAGCGATCAACCAGCTCTTGTCGTCGAGCAACGCAAACGGCGCGAGCGATGTGGTGCCCCAACGATTCAGGATGTCGAGCACTGTCTGGTGGTCACTTCGATCGTGCCGGAATACGACAGTCGCGACGATGCGCGCGATCCCCACGAAGATCACGGCAAGCGCAGCGAAACGAACGGAATCGACGAACCAGCGTCCATGTCTGGTGACCGGTTCGATCGTGGATGTGGGCAGGAGTACCAGGAGGCGCAGTGCGTCCTCGATCGACTCGCCGAGTGTGGTGCTTGTACGGAAGTTGCGGTCGAGGAAGTACAGCCCGATCGTGCCGTAGGCGAGGACGGCAAGCAACCCGATGCCGAGTAGCTGCACGCCTCGTCTCACGAGCGCCGGATCGGATCGAGCAACGAAGCACCGACGGGTCACGATGAGCATGACGATGGTGGCGATCGAGAGTCCGAGACCAAGTGCGTCAAATTGCTTCACATGGTGTCCCGATGTCGACACGAGCGAAGCGGCGAGCGCGATCCACCATGCGTTGCGCTTTCCGTGCAGTAGTGAACGGGAGACGATGATCAATCCAATGCCGGCAATGAGCAACACGTAACGTGCCCCAAAGACGGCATCGAGAGCCCAGCCCGCACCCAGGAAACCGGCCCGCATATGTGTGCGGTCCTCAGCCGCAAGCACGAGGTTGGTGACACCCAGCAGCAGCACGATGGCAGCAACGACTCGACGCACCCAACGCGCGGTCACGATGCCGCTCGTTCTGATGCGCTGCCTGTTGGTTCAACCGTCAGCCGAGCCGACTGGCGCAGACGGTGTCCAACTCCGAGCCCGATGACAATCGGCAGCCACATCTCCACGACGCGATACAACACCACTGCGGCAGTGGCCGTTGCAACTGATGCTCCGTAGCTGACGAGTACAGCCCCGAGCGACACCTCCACAAAGCCAAGCCCGCCGGGCAGAAAGCCGACAATCGCGAACAGCACCGACACGGAGTAACCGACGAAGGCGACCATCAGACTCTGAGACGCGCCCACCGCGGCTGCGGCTGCCCATAGCTCGATGACTCCGATGGCCTCCACTCCCACTGCGTGGCCAAGGACTGGTACGACTCCTCGCGACCGTCTGCGTACCAGCAACATCGAGTCGTACATCTCGTCCGCACCCGTCACATCCATCGGTGTCGGCGGGCGCCGCCTCACGAACGAGGCGATTCGGTGGGGCAGGGCGTAGAGGCGTCGGATCGCCGTGCGAGAACGGAATGCGGCGACATACGCCCCGAGGCGGGCCGTCAAATAGATGCCGAACACCACGCTGGCGATGATTTCGGTACGGCTGAGATGGCCATCGGCCCAGACCAGCGTCAGGGCGGCGATGAGTGTGGCCGCGAATGCAATCTCACCGGCCGACTGGGCCAGTGCGTAGCTGGCGACCACCGATCCGCGTGGTCGGTTGCGCCGCCGTGCATCGGCAAGAAACAGCACCAGGCCCGCCATCCCGCCCGACTTGGTGATCAGGTTCAACGCATTGCCGCCCACGGCAGGCGCCACGAGGTCGAATCGACCCGTGTCGAGTTGCGCAGCCCGCTGGGCCGCGGCGTGCATCAGCGCGAGATTGAGCAGCCACGCCACCATGGCTAACAACATCAACCCCAGCCACCCCGGCTGAGCGGTTCTCACCGAGCGCCATGCGCTCGGCAATTCCGCCCAGTTCTGCTGCACGAACAGTGCCAAGAAGCCGGCCACGACGACAAGCCCAAAGCCCTGCCAGAACCGACCCGTCGATGCGGGGATGCGGGCACCAGCCTCGGTGGTCAGGAACGGATGTCCTTGCGTTGGAAATACGTGACTGCGGCAATGCCGAACACAACGGCGTACACGAGTTGCACGACAATGCCGGCGACCATGTCCTGAGAATAGGTGTTCTGGGTGAACATCGTTTCCCATGCGCTGAGGTAGTGGGTGGGGAACGCATAACGGGCGACGCCGAGCTGGCTGATGCTGTCGAGGATCTCGGACACGATGTACACGCCCACGGTTGCGCCAATCGCGCTCGCGGCCGTGTCGGTGAGTGTCGAGAACAACGTGCCGATCGCAAGAAGCGCGGTGAAGCCGAAAGCGACGTAGGCAGTTGCGATCACGACACGCAGCAAGAGGGCGCCGCTACTGAGGTGGAAGCCCCCAGCGATGCCGGCAACACCGGGCACAGTGGCGCCGTGCACACCGAACAAAATGATGCCGGCGATGAGCGCAGCGATGGTGACCAGAATCGTCGCTGCCCAGATCAGCGCACCCGCCACGAATGCCTTGGCCACGAGCAGGCGGCCTCGTGATACCGGTCTCATGAGCAGGTAGCGCAGGTTGCCCCAGCTCGAATCGCTCGCCACTGAGTCAGCCGCCAACGTGCCAGCGATCACGATCAGCAGAAATCCACTGGTCACGCTGAGCACGGCGGCGGGAACCAAGAGTCCGCTCTGCTTGGCCAGACGGAACAGGCCCTCGCCGCGGTCGCCCCGGTCGGGTCTGTCGCCGCGGGCATTGATCGCGACCACGATGAGCGTTGGTAGCCCGACGAGGAGCAACGCAATGATCAGCGTGCGGGTACGAGTCGCGGCCTTGGTGAACTCGGTACGGATAAGCGCGATCACGACACCACCTCCGACCTGTTGGTTGTCGACGCGCCCACGGTGTTTCCGCCAGCATCGGCAGCGTCTCCCGCTGCGAGCAAATCCAAGAACGCATCCTCGAGGCCCTGCGTCGGCATGATCGTCTCCAATCGCAGGCCGGCGTTCACGAGGAGCGCGGCCACGTCAGACCGTTGTCCATCGCGCATCTCCATCACCAACCCATCGCCCTGCGTCTGTACGTCGGCCACATGCGGATGGGTGGACAGCAGCGTGTGTGCGCGCACTCGATCCGCCGGATCGACTTCGATGTAGATCGACTTGGTGGTGCCGATCAACTCGCTGACAGTGCCGCTGGTGATGAGCCGACCGTGGTTCATCACCAATGCGTGGCTGCACACCTGCTCCACCTCGTTGAGGTGATGGCTCGACAGCAACACCGTCGCCCCTGCGCTCGTGAGTCGGCCGATGAGCTCGCGGATCTCGCGGATCTCGCCCGGGTCGAGTCCGTTGGTGGGTTCGTCGAGCACCAGTAGTTCGGGTCGACCGAGCAGCAGGCGGGCAAACCCGAGTCGCTGCTTCATCCCTTGCGAATACGTCTTTACCTTCCGATGCACGGCATCGCCGAGACCGGCGATCGCAAGCGCACCATCGAGGTCGGCGTCTTTCATGCGCGCCCCGGTTGCCTCCCACCACAGGCGAAGGTTGCGCATGCCCGACAGGTGCGGCACGAACGCAGCCTGCTCGACCATCGCGCCTACTCGGAACAGTTCGTTGCAACTCGGCGTCACCGTGCTGCCGAACAGCCGTGTGGATCCGCGGGTGGGTCGCTCGAGCCCCATCAGCACGCGCAGTGTGGTGGTCTTGCCGGCCCCGTTCGGCCCGAGTAATCCGTACACCTGACCGCGTTCGATGCTGAACGACAGGTCTTCGACCGCGCTCACGTCACCGAATGCCTTCCACAAGCCCTCGACCTCGACGACTGCTTCAGCCATCTTCGCCTTCTTTCGTCCTTGATCAGGTCGGTCAGAGTGGCCGCTCGGCGGATTCGACCGCACGAGCAGCCTACGCGCGACCTCCGGGCGAACGGCGGCGCGCTCTGTGAATGCTCAGCGCACCGTAGACCTGCGCTGAGCATTCACGAACACGTTTGCGGTGGACGCGCGGGTGATGCCGCGGCTGCACCGGGCGGAACGGATTGTCGGACGAGGCAATGCACGTAGTATTCGATCTGGCCGGAGACAGCGGGGGCTGACGTGTCTGAAGACTTGGAAACACAATTGGCCGCGGCGAAGCGCCGCGAGGCCGAACTCGCGACCGAGCTCGCCGAGGCGTTGGAGTTGCAGACCGCAACGAGTGAGGTACTTCGCCTGATCAGCGCGCACCCGGGGAATCTGCGACCGGTGCTCGACGGCATTCTCAGTAAGGCGATTGAGTTGTGCGGCGCCGATCAGGGTGCTGCGATTTTGATGTACGGCGATGTGGTGCGCATCGATGCGATCGTGGGCGGCGAGGACGAGAGCCTCGGTCAAGAGTTCCCGCTTGCCACTCGGCGGGAGTGGACCTCGACCGAACCCATCTTTGTCGACGACTTCTTGCAGATTGACCTTGCGCCCGAGGCGCATGAGGTCGCGCGGCGGGCCGACATGCGCAGCGCGGTCACGGTTCCGCTGGCTCTCGATGGTCAGTGGATCGGTTACCTCAACCTCAATCGTTGTGAGGTGCGTCCGTTCGAACAGAAGCAGGCTTCGATCCTGCAGACCTTCGCCGATCAGGCAGCAATCGCCATCGCCAACGTCGGGCTGTTCAACGACCTCGCCGAGTCGCTCGAGATGCAGACCGCGACCAGCGAGATCCTGCGCCTCATCAGCGCGAACCCGGGCGACCTCACCACGGTGCTGCACGGCATCCTCGCCAAGGCCGCCCATCTATGCGACGGCCAGGCCGGCTCGATCACGCTGCTCGAGGGTGATTCGATCCGCTATGCGGCGTCGCATGGTGCGTCGATGGAGCCATACATCGGCACAGTCGTTGCCAACGCCGCCAGCCTGAGGGGGAGCTTCCAACAGTCGGTCTCCGGTGCCGTGCACACTGCCGACTTTGCCGAATCGACGCGCGGGCTACCGTATTTCGAAGAGCTGGCTGAGGTTGCGAAGGTGAGGAGCTATGCCGCCGTGCCGCTCACCAGCGATGGCGAGCCGGTGGGCATGCTGCACATGTTCCGCCACGAAGTGCGACCCTTCGACGAGGACGAACTCTCGGCGCTGGCGTCCTTCGCCGAGCAGGCGTCACTGGCCATAGCGAACGCGCGATTGTTCAACGATCTCGATGACGCGCTCGAGCGTCAGCAGGCGATGACCGAAGTGCTCGATGCGGTGAGCACCGCGCGCGCCGATCTGGCGCCGATGTTCGAACGCATTGCCCACCACGCTCAGCAGTTGTGCACCGGGAGCGTGACGGCGTCGCTCAATGTGCGCAACGGCAACCGCCTGGAGGTGGTCGCGGTCAGCTACGACAACGACGCCGCGTATGTAGACAATCTGCAGGGTTGGGCCCGAGATGCCGGCGGTGTCGAGATCGATTCGACGACTCCCCTCGGCTACGCGTTCAGCACCGCACAGGTGATCCACATCCGTGAGTGGGACCAGGAGTGGGCTGGCCGTTTCCCATCGAGTGCCCTTCCCGGGCTGGGGATCGCCAGCGCGATGTTCATCCCGCTAGAGCGAAACGACATCGTGGTCGGCTGTCTCGCGTTTCATCGGGCGGAGTCGGGCGGGTTCTCCGATCGCGAAGTGTCGATCTTGCAGACCTTCGCCAACCAAGCCGCGATCGCTGTCGACAATGCCCGACTGCTCGCCGAGATCGAGCAACGCAATACCGACCTCGCCGAGTCGCTGGAACTACAAACCGGAACAGCGGAGGTCCTCCGTCTCATCAGCGCCAACCCCGGCGACCTGCGCACTGTGCTCGATGGCATTCTCGTGCGAGCCATGGCGTTGTGTCGGGCGGAAGCCAGCCTTGCCGTTGTGAGACACGTCGATGTCTTTCGCTTCGACGCTCAAGTCGGCCTGAGCGACGAAATTGTTGGCGCGGACCTTGGTGGTGACTCACTGCTCAACAGGTCGGCGGCCGAACGTCGGCTGCCCATTTTCATCGATGACTTCCAGGCGCTGGAAGAAGATCGGTATCAGGAATTCGGTCGACGATTCGACTTTCGGAGCACCCTGATGGTTCCGCTCCTCCGCGACGGCGAATGGATTGGCAATCTCGACGTAATGCGGCGCGCCGTCGACCCGTTCGAGCCAAAGGACGCAGTCATCCTGCAGGCCTTTGCCGATCAGGCCGCGATCGCCATCGCGAACGCGAAGTTGTTCAACGACCTCGACGAATCGTTGGCACGGCAGCAGGCGATGACCGAGGTGCTCGATGCGGTCAGTACGGCCCGTCTCGATCTGCAGCCTGTCTTCGATGCGGTGGCCCGTCACGCCAATCGACTGTGCCACGGCACTGGGGCAATCGTGCTGATACGTGACGGAGAGGAAATCGTTGCCGTCTCGTCAGATGGCCCGATTGGCGGCAGTGGGCCGCAGGCCGTGCTGCGAACCCCGACCTCGGCACCGTCGGTGACGTCGTACGTCATGTCCACTGGACAGATACTGCACATTCGTAACTGGGACGACATGCCTGCCGACTTCTATCCCGACTCGCGAGCACGCATCTCGGGAGATCTGTCACTCTTGGGGGTGCCGATGATGCGCAACGACACGGCCGTCGGTTGTGTGGCTTTCACGCGTCCGCAAGCCGGTGGCTACACCGACGCCGAGGTGGCGCTGCTGCAGACGTTCGCGAATCAGGCGGCGATTGCTGTCGACAACGCGCGCCTGCTTTCCGAGATCGAGCAACGGAATAGCGAACTCACCGAGTCACTGGAGTTGCAGACGGCGACGAGCGAGGTGCTGCGTCTGATCAGCGCGAACCCCGGCGACCTGACCACGGTTCTCGATGGCATTCTCGAACGTGCCGCGACGCTGTTCGGAGCTGACCTCGCCGCTGCTGCGCTCCGATACGGCGACGTCATGCGAATAGAAGGTCACTACGAATTCAGCGAGCTGATGGGGGTCGAGACCTCTCTCACCGAATCTGTCTTCACGGAGTCCGAGGCTGAACTTCGCGCGTCGCGCCTCATCACTGATATGCGTGACGCGCCCGAACCCCGCTCTGTTCAGGTGGAACTCTCGATCAAAGCGGGAGCGCGGAGCGCCATACTGCTGCCTTTGCTGAGCGACGGCCAACGCATCGGCACCCTCCTGCTTGCCCGGCGCGAGGTGCGACCGTTCGACGACGACGATGCAAACGCGCTGTGGTCGTTCGCCGATCAGGCGGTCATCGCGATCGCCAACGCTCGGTTGTTCAACGACCTTGACGAGGCGCTCGATCGCCAGACGGCGATGACCGAGGTGCTCGACACCGTGAGCACCACCCGGTTCGACCTACAACCCATGTTCGACATGGTTGCGCACCATGCCAATCGTTTGTGTGCGGGCACCTTTGCCACCATCAACGTTCGTGAGGGTGATGGCCTGCGCGCGGTGGCCCGCACGGGACCGGCGAATGGCCTGCTCGAACTGGGGCACGTCACGGCCATCGATCACACCTCGCCCATGGGTGAAGTGGCGCTCACTCGTCGCGTCGTGCACATCAAGGACTGGGCCGAGGTGCCCGCTGACATGTACCCCAATTCGCTGACCCGTGATTCCGGCCGTAAGAGCGTGTTGGCGGTGCCGATGCTCCGTAACGACTTCGTCGTTGGCGTGATCGGCTTCAGTCGCGAAGAAGTCGGCGGCTACACCGACGACGAAGTGTCGTTGCTGCAAACGTTCGCGAATCAAGCTGCCATTGCGGTCGACAACGCGCGCCTGCTTTCCGAGATCGAGCAACGTAACGACGAACTCACCGAGTCGCTGGAATTGCAGACCGCGACGAGCGAGGTCTTGCGTCTGATCAGCGCGAACCCTGGCGACCTCCACCTGGTGCTCGACGGCATCCTCGCCAAGGCTGCCGGACTCTGCACGGCCCCGGCCGGAGCGGTGATGCTGCGCCATGGCGACGTGCTTCGTTACGACGCCGTACACGGAATCACACGTGGGGTCGAGCTCTTCGGCCGGGAGATTCCGGTTCCTCAACTCGGTTCGGTGCTCATCGCACGCGATCGGCGTACACCGTTGTTGCTCGATGACTTTACTGCGACTGCGCGGGACAGCCTCGGGTCAGCGTTGGCGCGTGAGTACGACGTTCGTAGCTACGCGACGATCGCGCTCTTTCACGAAGACGAATGGATCGGCAACTTCATCCTGTTTCGCCACGAGGTGCAGCCGTTCGATCCGAAGCTCACCCCGATTCTGCAGGCCTTCGCCGACCAAGCCGCCATCGCCATCGTCAATGCTCGCTTGTTCCAGCAACTCGAGGAGCAGACCCGCATCGCAGATGAGGCGAATGCGGCTAAAGGGTCGTTCCTGGCCACGATGAGCCACGAGATCCGTACCCCGATGAACGCAGTGATCGGGATGAGCGGACTACTGCTCGATACCGATCTGGCGCCGCGCCAGCGCGAGTTCGCCGAGATCATCCGTTCCAGCGGAGAGTCGTTGTTGGGCATCATCAACGACATCCTTGATTTCTCCAAGATCGACGCCGGCCGGCTGGAACTCGAAGAGCATCCGTTCGACCTTCGTGCCTGCGTGGAATCGGCCTTCGATCTCGTGACTGAACCGGCCGCGCGTAAGGGCTTGGAGCTCGCGTTCCTCATCGACCCTGCGGTGCCCGATGGCATCAATGGCGACGTCACTCGCTTGCGCCAAGTGTTGGTGAACCTGCTCGGCAATGCGGTGAAGTTCACCGAGGTTGGCGAGGTGGTGCTCACCGTGGAGCCCGGCGATGAGCCCGGCCAACTGTGCTTCGCGGTACGCGACACAGGCATCGGTATTCCTGCCGATCGGGCCGACCGACTGTTCGAGGAGTTCAGCCAACTCGATTCATCGACCACCCGTAAGTACGGCGGCACCGGACTGGGCTTGGCCGTGAGTAAGCGCCTGGCCGAGTTGATGGGCGGCACGATGTGGGCGGTCAGCGAGGCCGGCGAGGGGGCCACCTTCCACTTCACGATCACGGCCGACGCAGCCGATGTGCCCTCACGCACCGCAGCGGCAGGCGTGCCCGCCGACATGGCCAGCAAGCACGTGCTCGTGGTCGATGACAACGCGATCAACCGTCGCATCCTCGACCTGCAGACCGAGGCTTGGGGACTGCAATGCCAGTCGGTCGAGTCGGGCGCCGAAGCATTGACGTTCGTGGAGCGTGGCGACCCGTTCGACCTCGCCATCCTCGACATGCACATGCCCGAGATGGACGGCCTCGAACTGGCCCATCGCATGCGCGCACTGCGACCCGATCTGCCGCTGGTCCTGTACACGTCACTCGGCGGTGCCGACAGCACGGACCCGGTGTTCGCCGCGGTGCTCGCCAAACCGGTGAAGCAGTCACAGCTGTTCGACACGTTGGTGTCGTTGCTGTCCTCAGGCGGTGGTGGCGCAGTTGCATCGCAGCCGCAGGAATCGGTGGCAACGCTGGGCGAACGTCACCCACTGCGCATCCTGCTGGCCGAAGACAACACCGTGAACCAGCAAATCGCGCTGCTCGTGCTGGAATCGATGGGCTATCGCGCCGACGTTGCCGCCAACGGTCTCGAAGCCGTTCAAGCCGTGGCCAACCTGCCCTACGACGTTGTACTGATGGACGTACAGATGCCCGAGATGGACGGCCTCGAGGCCACCCGGCGCATCCGTGCCCGGCCGCCCACTAACGGTTCGCCACACATCATCGCGATGACCGCTAACGCGATGCAGGGCGACCGCGAAGCCTGCCTCGCTGCGGGCATGAACAACTATCTCGCCAAGCCGATCCGCCCCGAGGAGTTAGCTGCGGCGTTGGCGAAGGCGCCTCTTCATGACGGTGGTCGAGAGGCGCCAGTCACGCTCGATGCTGCAGCGCTCGACCGGCTGCACTCCATCGCCCCGAGCGCCGAGATGTTCGATCGACTGGTTGCTTCATTTCTGGAGAACGGGTCGTCATTGCTCGTGAAGCTTGCCGAGGCTGCCGGGAGTGGCGACGTCGAAGTTCTGCTTCGAGCATCGCACACGCTGAAGTCGAATGCGGCGAGCTTCGGGGCGACGGACCTCGCCGAGTTGTGCGGCGCGTTGGAGGCACAGGCGCGCTCCGGCGTCACCGATGGCGCAACCGAGCAAACCAAACTCATTGCATCTGCATTCAACGGCGCGCGCGCTGCGCTGAACACGCGAGACTGAACACCATGTCCGCCAACGTTCTCATCGTTGATGATGATCCGCTCAACCGGGCGATGTTGTCGATGTCGCTCGGCAGCGCTGGCTATCAGGTGACCGAGGCCGTCAACGGGCTGGATGCGATCGAGATTCTTGGCTGGCAGTCGTTCGACGTTGTGTTAACAGACATCGAGATGCCCGAGATGGATGGCTACGGACTGTTGCGGCATCGACACGGTGACGATCGGCTGAAGGCCCTCCCCTTCATCGTGATCTCCGGTGTCGACGAGATGGCTTCGATCATCGAGTGCATCAAGTTGGGTGCCGAGGACTACTTGCCCAAGCCCTTCGATCCGGTGCTCTTGCACGCGCGCATCGGTGCGTGCGTCGAGAAGAAGCGGATGACCGACGAGTTGCGCGATCTGAACCTGCACCTATCGGAACGCGTCAACGAAAAGGTGCACGAGGTCGAGCGGCTGAACATGCTCCGCCGCTTCGTGTCGCCACAGCTCGCCGAGGCGTTGGCCATCGACGGCGACGGCATCCTGAAGAGCCACCGCCGCGAGATCACGGTGCTCTTCTGCGACCTACGCGGCTTCACCGCATTCGCCGAGACCTCTGAGCCCGAAGAGGTGATGGACGTGTTGCGCGAGTTTCACCACGCGGTTGGCCCGATGATTTTCGAGCACGAGGGCACCATCGCGCAGTTCACCGGCGATGGCATGCTCGTGTTCTTCAACGATCCCATCACGTGCGCAGAGCCGGCATGGCAGGCCGTGCATCTGGGCGTGATGATGCGCGATCGGACCGGTGAGTTGTCGCAGCAGTGGCGCCGTCGCGGGCACGAGCTCGAGTTGGGTATCGGCATTGCGGTGGGGTTCGCGACATGCGGTGAGATCGGCTTCGACGGCCGCACCGAGTACACGGCCATCGGCACGGTCGTGAATCTCGCCGCGCGCATCTGCGGCGTCGCCCCCGGCGGTCAGATACTCGTGACGAATCGAGTGCACGCTGCTGTCGAGGACCGGGTTGCATCGGTGTCGTTGGGCGATACCGACTTCAAGGGCATCAGCCGGCCGGTGCCGCTCTTCGAGATCGCCGCCTTGCGCTGACCCGTCACGATCTCGATCGTCCCGTACGAGATGAAAGACTGTGGCCCATGACCACTCGGCAACCTTCGGCTTCGACCACACTCACTGCATTCGATGCGCCGATTCCCGGACCAGTCGAACGACGAGAAGCCGGCAAGGCGCTGCGGTCTGCTGTGCCGCGCAATGCGCAGGCAGTGTGGGAACCAGCGAGCGATCGCCATGATCCCATCGAGGTGCTCGTCGAGCAGAACAAGACGCGCGACCAGAACCTGGTGCCGCTTCGCTGGGAGCGCATGGCCGTGTCGCCGTTCACCTTCCTGCGCGGCTCAGCGTTGGTGATGGCCCACGATCTGGCGACCACACCGACGGCCGGCATCGATGTACGCCTGTGCGGCGATGCGCATATGGCCAACTTCGGCATCTTCGCCAGTCCCGAGCGCCGCTTGGTCTTCGATCTCAACGACTTCGACGAGACCTGGCCCGGGCCATTCGAATGGGACCTCAAGCGCCTTTCGGCCAGTCTGGTGGTGGCCGCTCGGGAGAACGGTTTCGATCGCGTCGCCTGCCGGCGTTCGGTGTTGAACGCTGTGTCGGCCTACCGCGACTGGATGGATCGATTTTCGGCGATGACCCACCTCGACGTGTGGTACACCAAGCTCGAGGTCTCGGATTTGATCGACGTGATGGCCCCTGCGCAACGTCGCAACGTTAGTCAGAGCATGGCCAAGATCACATCGAAGACCCATCTCAAGGCGCTGGCCAAACTCACCGAAGTGGTGGATGGCAAGCGGCGGATCGTGGAGGATCCGCCGCTTGTTCAACGGGTGGAGGGTGCAGAGCTGCAACGACGCCTCGAGGGTGTGCTGTCGGGGTACCGCACGTCGCTTCCGGCCGATCGTCAGGCGTTGTTCGACCAGTATCGCTTCGTCGATTTTGCGCGCAAGGTGGTCGGCGTGGGCAGCGTGGGGACGCGTTGTTGGATTGCGCTCTTCCAGGGGCCCAATGGCGGTCCGCTGTTCCTGCAACTGAAAGAGGCGCGTGCCTCGTCACCGCAGCTTGCCCTCGGGAACACGTCGAGAATGCACATGGGGCAGCGAGTCGTCGAGGGTCAGCGCATGCTTCAGGCAAGCAGCGATGTATTGCTCGGCTGGGGCACAGATCCGGTGAGCAAGATTCAGTACTACGTTCGCCAGCTCTGGGACTCGAAGGGCTCTGTCGACATCGCGACCCTGCGCAGTCCGGGGTTCGACACCTACGCAACCTTTTGCGGATGGGCCCTCGCCCGCGCACACGCGCGTATCGGTGATTCGGTGACCATCGGCGGTTATGTGGGTAGCAGCGAGCGGTTCGCGGAATCGATCGCCGATTTCGCCGAGGCCTACGCCGATCAGACCACTCGCGACCATGCATTGCTTGTTGCCGCCATCGCGAATGGCTCACTGAGCGTCACGCCAACCCCCGCTGTATAGCGCACGGCGGAGTCAGTCGTCAGTGACGACGGGTTCGCCGGCGATTGCCTTGCGCAGCACCGGCTCGGCGCGTTGACGCGCAGCGCGCAAGACGCCGAGGTGGCGCAACCGCTTGATGCCATCGACGGCCACCACCGTCAGCGGAACGGCCAAGACCAGGCCCACGATGCCGCCGATCACACCTCCGGCTGTGGTGGCGATCAATACGACCAGCGGATGAATGCGCAACCGTCCGCTCATGATCTTTGGCTCGAGCAGGTTCTCGAGGAGGAGATTGCAGACGAGCACGATGAACAACATCAGCAACCCCTGGCTGATCCCGCCATGGGCCAACGCGAGGAGTGAGGCCAGCCCGCCGCCGATGAATGCTCCGATGTAGGGCACGAAACCACCGATGAAGTTGACCAGCGCGATCGTGCCGATGAGGGGCAGATTCATGATCAGGCTGACGACCACGATGACGGCTGTGATGGCCGCGGACAACACAGACCTGCCGGCCCAGTAGGCGCGAATGGTGTACACCGCGTCGGAAACGAAGGATGACATTTCCGCATGGGCCGCCTCGGGTGCCTGACCCACCACCCACGCCTTGAGCACCGGGCCGTCCTTGACCACGTAGTACATGAGCAGCAAAGCGAGCACAGTGCCGGCAACGAAGCCAACGGTCGCGCTGACACCGCCGGCCAAGAGCGTGAGCAGACCACGGCCGATGAAGCCGGCGATCGACGCTATGGCTGCGCGAATGCGATCGAGCGTGGCCGCATCGAGGCCCAAGCCATCCGAATCGGCTTCCAAGCGTGCCAACGCAATGTCGATCTGCCTGCTGAGCGCACCGGTCTCTTGCACCAACGCCTTGACGGTGAGCAGCACCGTCGCGCAGATGCCCAACACCACCGACGACACCACGGTGAGGGCCGCGAGCGCCGACGGAAAGCCCCGTGCTTCGAGCGATCGCGCAAGTGGGTAGGCCGTTGCACCGATCATGACGGCGAACACCAGCGGCAACACGAGTTCGCTGACCGAAGCGAGCACCAACAGCACGATTGTCGCGATGATGATCGCGCCGATGACTGCCCAGATGGCGATTGCGACGCGGGTCAGGCCCGATGAACGTTCACTGGTCATGCGGGCTCCGTCACTTTGGCCGCTTGGCTTGGCGCTCGCTGCCGAGCCGGCCCACTACCAGGGCGACGACGGTGACTAAGTACACCTGTCCGATGAGGGCTTCGAATGCGACGGTCGTGCGCGCCAAGTTCGTGACCGGCGTGATATCGCCGAAGCCGACCGTGGTGATGGTGACGAAGCTGAGGTAGTGCATGGCCGACGTCGTGAGGGGCCCGTTGCTCGTGACAAATGACTTGGGATTGAACTGTAGGAACGAGTGATACAGCGACGCGAAGAACAGCCCAATGGCCACGTAGACCGTCATGGCCCCGAGGACGGTGCTCATTGAAATCGTTGGGTGCCGCCAGGTGGCGAGGATCAGCGCTGGGACGCCCGCCGCAAGGAGCAGCAGATTCACTACGCCTAACGCCTTGGCGCTGCTCTCGGTGCCACCGAACATCACCTGGCCAATCGCAGCCACAGCGGCGAGACTCACCGCGCAGCTGATGCCGATCATGGCCCAACGCGGTGCCGCAGCGAGCCGGAACGCAAGGATCAGCGCGGTGCCGGCCACCGCGACCTCGAACAACGTTGAAAGGGCCGTCTGATCGAGCGATGCCTGCAGCACGAACAACGCCACAACAGCAAGGAAGAGCAGCACGTACTGCTTTTCTGAGCCCAACTCGGTGTGTCGGCGGATGAGGATGGATCGCTGTTTCATTTGGAGCGCCTGTGCGCCCAAGTGGTGGGCAGATCGGCACCGCCCTCGGGACTCCATCGCTCGCCGGTGCGCAGCCGCATGGGGGTGGGGGACACGGGTCCGCCGGCGAGCATCTCGCCGAGCTGGAACGACCGCGCCTCAGCGATCATCGTGGCCGGGATGTGCGAGAAAACTGCTGACAATTCAGCCAGATCGGTGACCGAGTTGACGCGCATCAGTAACAGGTTGTCGCATTGCGAGATCACGTTGCGGTGCACCTTTTGGGGGCGCTGTGTTGCGAGCAGCATGTAGATGCCGAACTTACGGCCTTCGCCTGCGATCCATACGGTGTGGTCCGCAACAGCGCGTTCGAGCAGCGAATCGGCGTCGGGTGAGCACACGTTGTGCGCCTCGTCGATCACCACCATCACGGGCAGCCGGTTGGCCCGCCGCCGCAATCCACCGAGCAGCGCAAGGGCAACGACCGAACGCTCGCGTGCGTCGGCCAGAGATCCGGTGTCGATGACGAGGGCTCGATGGCCGAGACCATGGTCCGTCAGCGATGTTTCGTCAGG
>JANYCT010000105.1 GCA_025360105.1 Actinomycetes bacterium
ATGTGGCACAGCCAGCGCACCCTTCGTCTCGCCGATGGCCCCGACGAAGTGCACCACCAGGTCGTGGGTCGTGCCGAGGTGAAGAACCGTGAGGCCGAGCGCAAGGCCGGCAGCACCGTCGATCAGCGTTCACGCGGCTCGCTCTTCACCGGTCCATGACCGTTTCGATTCGCCCGACCGAATCCGCGAAGTAGCGCTGTAGGGCTCCATGAGGGGCCTCCACAGCGCTACTTCGGCGCGCCGGGGCCTCGCTCGGGCGTATTGTTCGCGGCATGCGCATCGGAGCCTTGATCTTTCCCACTGACCTGTCGATCGGCGTCGGCCGCCTCGCCCGCGAAATGGAGGACCGCGGCTTCGAGTCGCTGTGGGTCACCGAGCACACGCACATCCCAACGAATCGCCGTAGCCCGTGGCCGGGCGGGGCACCGCTGCCCGACGAATACAAGCGCACGCTCGACCCGTACGTGGCGCTGACCACCGCAGCGGCGGTGACGACGCGGCTGAAGGTCGGCACCGGCGTTTCACTGATTGCACAACATCACCCGATCACACTCGCGAAGACCGTTGCCTCGCTCGACCTCGTCTCCAACGGCCGGTTCCTGTTCGGCATCGGCGTTGGCTGGAACGAGGAAGAGATGGAGCACCACGGCGTGAACCCGCGCACCCGCCGGAGCGCCGCTCGCGAGACAGTGCTCGCGATGAAGGAACTCTGGACGAACGACGAAGCCTCCTACTCGGGAACGTTCGTGAACTTCACCGAGTCGTGGAGCTGGCCCAAGCCGGTGCAGAAGCCTCATCCGCCTGTGCTGATGGGCGGCGCAGGTGGCCCCATCACGTTTCGTCACCTCGCCGAGTACTGCGACGGTTGGATGCCCATCCATGGTCGCCGTGACATCAGTGAAAAGCTCCCCCAGTTACGCCAAGCCCTCGTCGATGCGGGACGGAACCCCGACGATCCCAACGACTTCGAACTCGGCGTGTTCGGTTGCCCCGGTGACGCCAAGACCATCGATGGCTACGCCGAGATGGGCTTCACCCGCTGCGTGCTCGGTCTACCGCCGACGTCAGAATCGGCAGCGCTGCAGGCGCTCGACGCGTACGCGTCGGTAATCGAGCGGTATCACTCGTAAACGAGACACCCGTCGTCGAGTTCGGCCGCCGGCAGGCTGTCCTTTTCCACCCAGTAGTCCTGGCTGTGTTGCCACTCGGCTTTGTTCAGCCGCTTGGGCAACAGATGCATGCTGCGCATGAGGTACCCCGGGTTGAAGTTCTCTGGGTCCATCCAGTCGAGCACCGGTTCATCGGCGTGGGTGGCGCGTAACGCCGGCGTCACGCGCCGCGCCCAGAGCTCATCGATGTGTCGCTTCGAGTGACGTCGAGCGTCCACAGGTTCGTCTCGCTGTTCCAACTCGCACTGCTGATGCGATGCTGATAGGAGATATTCCGTGCTGATTCTCAGGCGGTGAGTCCGTTCAGGCGAGTGTCGCGCCGAACCATCGGTTCGGACGGTGGCGGTGTCAGCAAGCCTTTGGGGCCGGCGATTCATGACGGCAGGGTGTAGGTGTTTTCGAGTTCGTCCTGCAACACCGTGGCGATGGTCGCGCTCGTATCCACCACGAGTTCTTCATCGAGGATCCGGGTGCGGAATGACCAACCTTCGGGAAGCGCCAGCCGGTCGCCGAGTGCGGCGAGGTTGCCTTGGTTCAGGGACGGGTCGACACCCACGCAGTAGGCCTGCATCACATAGGCAAGACCATCGGGACTGACGAGTTCGTACACCGGCGAGCCCGCATCGAAGAAGAACACGGCGCCGCGGTTGACGTATCGCTGCACATATGGCTGCGTCGACGGGCTGTCGCCGAGGTTCACTACCGCGATACGGCGCATCATCAAACCGTTGAAATCGCGAAACACCGGATCAACGACTGCGACCTTCTGACCGAGGCCATCGAGCATCCAGTAGCGCGGCCCGTTGAGCTTGACCATGAGCGCACCCATCTCGGCGGCAATGGTGGGCGCATCGAGTGTCTCCCACAGTTCTTGCGGGCAGTCATTGAGCATCTGCGTGCCATACACCTCGGCCTCGAGGCCGCCGTCACGCAGGTACGCGGCCAGAACCTCGCCGTAACGCACGCCGCGCATGTCGGAGATGAGACGGGGCGTGGTTTCGCTCGACATGTGACGGGTCCTCTGGTGCGCGGTGAATGTCCTCAAACTAGTGGCAGGTGATCTGCCATTTCAAGGCCGGCGGTGCGGCGGTGTCGGGCGAGCAACTCACACAAGACATCTCGCGTTGCGTTCAACTACGGTGGATCCCACGACGGGCAAGGCGGCGCTCTGCGAGCGTGCGCCCCGGCGTGAAGTGAACGATGGGCTGGGGAACTCTATGCACGACGAGCGCCTCGCCGAGGACGCCGCAACACAACCGATGATCCAGGGCCCGATCGAGGACCCCAGCGACACGACACACCCGCAGGTGTCGTCCGGTGTCGGCACGGCGCTGGCATCGGCAGTTCGTTCGCCAGCGGGAGTGAGTGCCACCTTGTGGGGACTCATCTATGTACTCGCCGGGCTCACGGGCCAGACCTTCAGCGCTTCCGCCGTCGAGTCGTTCTGGCAGTTCGCGCCGCTTCCGGCGCTCACCGCCCATCCTCTTCGAAGCGTGTGGTACCTGCACATCCAGCCGCCGGTGTGGAACCTTGTGGTGGGCAGCCTGGGCCGCTGGAGCCCGTTGAGCCTCGCCCGCTCAATTCAACTCGTCATGCTCGCCAGTGGCATGGTGCTCGCCGGTTGTGTCGCCACCCTGCTCGTCACGCTGGGCATTCGGCGGCGCCCGGCAATCGTGATCGCGCTGATCGCCACGGCCAACACCGCGGTCTTGATGCACGGTTTCGACGAACTCTACGAACTGCCTGTCGCCGCGATGCTCGCGCTCATGATCTGTCTGGTCGCGCGCCGATCCGAACGCGCGCCGATGGTGATCGCGGCATCCGTCGTTGCCACGGTCGTGGTGATGACGCGCAGCCTGTATCACCCCACCTGGCTGTTCGTGGTCATCGCTGTGGTGTTGTGGGCGCATCGACCGACAATCTCGCGTCGGGTCACGGTGGTTGCCATCGGTATTCCGCTGCTCGTTGTGGGTGGCTGGTCGGCCAAGAATCAGGTGCTGTTCGGGGAGTCATCGCTGTCGTCCTGGTCGGGGATGAACCTGCTCCGTTCTGTGGAACCTGCGGTCCCGCGCGCTGACATCGCCGCGTTACATGAAGCCGGCACAATCAGCGGCGTCGCAGTGGTCGGCCCATTCTCGGACTACGCGAGTTACGCACCGGTGATGCCGCCGTGCACGCCGACCCACAGCGATGTCGTGCTCACCCAACAGGTCCGTCATCCAACCCCGAGCAGCGCCACGCCGTCACCCCCATCATCGCCGAACTTCAACTACGAGTGTTATCTCCCCGTCTTCGATCGCGCCGGCAGCGACGCGCTTGCGCTCATTCGCGCCCGACCGGGCGCCTGGTTCACCGCGCGACTCTGGGCGGTGAACAACTGGTTCTGCGTGCCGTCGAACAGCGAACGCATCAATTCGCCGGTCGTCGAAGCGCTCGAGACGCTGACGAACATCGTGCTCGTGGCGGTCGCGCATCCGCGTATGCCGTCGTCATGGAAGGCGTATCCGGGTTGGTACAGCCCACATCCGAGCCCGATTTCATTAGTCCTCATCGTCGCCACCATCGTTGTCGCGGTCGCGGGAACGCGTCATCTCTGGTTGATCATTCGATCTCGCGCCACCAACCCAACCCGCTCGACGATCATCGCGCTCACGGGGTTCATCACCGTGTGGACCTTCGTGGTGGGTGTGGTCGGCGAACTCGGCGAGCAGGAACGCTTTCGTCACATGATCGATCCACTGGTGCTGGCCGTCGCTGCGGCGATCGTGATCCAGTGGTGGTCCAGCCGGGGTCCCTGGAGGTTGCGCGAGCGCCTTCGGCCATCGCTCACGGTGCCCGCTGCCCTCATCGTCTTGACGCTCGGTGCAGTGGTGGTGCAGGTCCGTCAGGGACCGGCACAGCAGTCAGTCATCGCTGGGGTGGCAACTGGTCAACCCACACTCGGCGGTGCCGCTACTGATGCCGGCACCGCAACGACAGTGAGACCCACCGACGACGTGATGCCTGCTGGTTTGGCGTACTACCTCTCCAGCGGGCTCGGTTCGGAACGGCCGATCGCGGCCTCATCCTTACCAGCACCGACGACCACAATCGTGCCGATACGACCGACCTGTCACACCATCGTGCACCTTGGCGATAGCAACCTCGGCCTGTCGCGCGGCCTCTTTCACGATCTGTATGCAGCAGCTGGCGCTGATGCCTACATCGACTTCGCGAATGGCCGGGGCGCGACGGCGGCCGCCAATGGTGGCACGTCGGCGCTACAGGTGATCACGAACTTTCAGCGGCTGCTGCCCAGCGAACACCGCTGCTGGGTGATCGCGCTCAGCGACGAGGATGCGATGGAGACACATCGCGACGGCATCGATCCGTCTGCTTCCATCCGCATGATCGCCGACGCAATCGGCGACGAGCCCACCGTGTGGGTCACGCCCGTGCTGGCAAGTGCCAGTACGGCGTGGTCGCTCGACGCCTCCACTGCGTACAACCAGGCTCTGCTGCGCATCGCCGGTGAGCGGGCGAACATCTCGGTCGTCGATTGGCAGGATGTGGCACTGCAACACCTCGATCAGTTCCAGAGCGATGGCGTGCACTACAGGGCACCTCTGTACGGCGTGCTTGCGCAGACCGTGATATCGCACCTGATGGATGTCTGGGACATCAAACCATGACGCCGACCAGACCCGCGATCGAGCGCGCCCAGCCGCGCAGCGCGCAGATCGCCGCACTCGATGGCATACGCGGCATCGCCGTGGGCCTGGTGGTGTGGCTGCACCTGCGTGCACAGCAGATGCCCGGCGGATGGGTGGGCATGAGCGTGTTCTTCCCGCTCTCGGGCTTTCTCATGACACGACTCATCCTCAACGAGAGATCCCACACGGGGGGCCACGTCGGCCTTCGTCGATTCTGGTGGCGTCGGGCCCGGCGGCTGCTCCCTGCCCACTACGTGATGCTGGCTGCGGTCGTCGCACTGCTGATCGTCGGCGGTACTTGGGCGGCCAGCGATCGCGGTGCGGTGGTGTCGTCGCTGCTCTACTCGAACAACTGGTGGCAACTCGCCCATTCGGTGGACTACTGGTCCGAGTTCTCCGGCAGGCTGTCGCCGTTTGAGCACCTGTGGAGTCTCTCGGTCGAGGAACAGTTCTACGTGCTGTGGCCCATCATTGCGGTCGTCGTGCTGAAGTACGCGCGACGTCCGTTGCGAGCAGTTGGTTGCGTCGCCTGCGGACTTTCCGTCGTCGGCTTCGCCTACGGGCTCGCCATCACCCGCCTCGGCTGGGGCAGCACCACCGACGTCTATTACAACACTGGCGTCCGCGGAGCCGAGCTGCTTGCTGGAAGCGCGCTGGCCGTGCTGTTCGCCGCACGACCGACGCTGTGGTCGACCCAATGGGCCCGCACCGCGCTCGACCTTGGCGCCGGCGCAAGCCTGACCGTCATCGCAGTGCTCGCTCTCCGTCTGGACGGTGCAGCATCACGATTCATCGCGGACGGCGGCATGTTTGCAACAGGGCTCGCGACTGTGCTCATCATCTCTGCGGCTGTCCGCGGCGGCGCGGTGGAGGCACTGCTGAGTTCAACGCCACTGCGATGGCTCGGTACACGCTGTTACAGCCTGTATCTGTGGCACTGGCCGATCATCGCGCTCGTCACTCGAGAGAGCAGCGGGTTCAGCGGGTGGTGGTTGACGAGTGTCCAGCTGGCGCTGATGTCCGCCGCAACTGTGGTCTCGTACCGTCTTGTCGAGGATCCCTTTCGGCGCGGCGTCCGCTCGAGCATGGCGAGTTGGTCGCGCAACGCAGTGATGGTATGACGCGTTTCAGAGCGGCGGGACCAGGCGCAGATCGGGAATGGGGTGCGGCACCGACCCTCGGGTGGCCGGGTGCCCGAGGCGGTCGAGTTCGAGTGCTGCATCCATGACCGCACGCGTCGCATGGAGATCGTTCGCACCCGCCTCGAAGTGATGTGTCGTGGGTTCGGTGGCTGTCACGAACGGAGCCATGTCGTCGTCCCAACGTTCACGCATTCCTGTGAGCAGCTCGTCCATACCGGCCATCGCATCTCGGTAGCGGATCCAACGATGCGTGGCGAAATCGAAGGGTGCAAGGCCAAGGCCTGGCACACCGAGCACGATGTTCTCGCCAGCCTCTCGGCCGCGATCGGCCAAGCGTTGGATCACGTCTTCGGGCATCTTCAGGTTCATGCCCCCTTCATCGGGATGCTGACGTACCACGACGATGCGATCGCGAAACCCGGGCATGGTGATCTGCACGGTGTCGTTCCAGTTCTGCATCGTGTCGAGAATGGCGCTGGCGAACCCAGTGAGGCTGGTGAGTGGCAACAGGCGAGGCAGGCGGCCCGACGCGCCCGGCTTGGGACGCCACACCATCTCGGGCGAGTCGGGGTGGGCGACGGACAGGTTGATGCCGAAGGTCGGCCGCTTGGGCCAGGCCGAGTCGAAGAATCGCATCGGGAAGTTGCTCGATATACCGCCGTCGGAGAACCAGACCGGGCAGATATTTCGGTGCTCGGACGAGCGGGTCCAATCCACCGAGTAGAACGGCACCGCGCTGATGAGGCCGGGGAAGCTCAGGCTCAGCCGCGCTGCGACGACGAGCGGGATGTCGCACGCGAGCGGCATGAGGTACAAAGGCTCACCGCCGTGGCGCGGGCACTCGCTGTGGATGACGAGCGGCGTACCGTCGGCGTCTTTCCCCACCGGCATGTCGCCGACCGCTGTGGTCGCTCCCCTCATCTGTGTGACCACGTTGTCGGGGAAGTACTCAGCCATGCACGCCGCGCACCAGAAGAACTCCTGTGTGTCGAACGGAAACCGATACGGACGACGGTGACTGAGATTGGTGGTCATCACCAGGCAGTCCGTTGCGCGCAGACCGTGCAGGTGCCTACGTTCGACGGCTGAGAGTTGAGCCTCACCCCGACCATGATCCACGAACGCCTCGCCATCATTGGGCTTCACGGTGAACGCCTTGCGATACGCGACGGTCGCCTCATCGCCCCAGAGGTCACCGAAGCACACGGGCCGATCCGTTCCTTCGGAGCTGGCGAGGTTGCGCAGCTCGTTTTCCATCCAGTCGGTGAGTGGTATCGGACTATCCGCATCGCGCCGTGCATGCCCGTTGCACAGACCGAATCCGTTCTCGGCCACCGCCGAGTTGGCGCGCAACGCAAGCACCACCGCGGTCGACAGAACACCGGCCAATAGCGCCACCGGTAACCACACCAGCAACGCCGCTGACAACACCCACCATTCGTGCGCATGGTTCGAGATACCGATGAGTGCAAGATCGAACACCAACGCCGGCACCATCATCAACAATGCCATCGCCGCGAACAACCCAGGCGAACGGCGCACGACCAACATTGCAGTGGCCGCGATCTTTGCCGAGCGTGAACGCTTCGCGTCGAGCCAGATCATCATCACGTCGAAGGGCGCAGCGGTGTCGCGCGACGGCTGGAACAACGTCGACAACTGACCACCGAGACGACCCGGCAGTTCGTCGAGCTTGCGAAACGAGTCACCCGAGCCAACGCCGGTGAGGTCTTCACGGTGTCGACCCAGCTCTGCTGCAGCAGCCATCGTGGCCGCGATCGCCCCGGCCGATGCGCCACCGATCTGGCGGAAGCGATAGCGATGAGACAGAGCAACCACGGCACGCGGATACACGATGCCACTGGTGATGCCGCCCTTCATGATGATGTCGCATTCCTCTCGGACAGCAGCCTCGACTGTGGGATTCGACATCGGTACCTCCACGAATATTCCCGCTCATCCTCGCGCATCCGGCTGGCATGATGAGTTGCGATGGATGCCGCCGCCTACCGCCCGCTCGCGCCTGACGACATGCCGGCTCTCTGCGAACTCATCAACGCGGGCAACGCCCACGACGGGCTCAAGATGGTGATGAATGTCGACGAACTGCGCGAGGCCCTCGGGCCCCCGTTGACCGATCTCGCCACCGACGCCCTGGGCGCTTTCATTGGCGACGCGCTGGTGGGCGCCGTGTGGATCCAGTACCTGCCGTCCGACGCCGCTCAGGAACGGTGCTACGTGTGGGGAACCGTGCACCCTTCTGTCCGACGCCGCCGCATCGGACGCGAGCTCATCGCGTGGGGAATGGATCGTGCTGACGTGCTCCTGAGTTCGAGTGCCAACGACCAAGCGAAGTTCGTTCGCACGCAAGCGCTCGATGGCGTGCAGGATGCACACCAGCTCATGCTCCGCTTCGGACTCGCGCCGGTTCGATACTTCGACGAGCTCGTGATCACACTCACCGACATCGGTCCCGTCCCCGACATCTCCGGTGTCCGCATCGTCGCGTGGCCAACGGAACGAACGGGTGAAATCCAGGCGGTGAAGAACGCGTCGTTCGAGAGCCACTGGGGTTCGGCCCCGGCAAGTGACGAGGTGTGGCACCAGACCACCACGGGCTTTGGATCGCGCACCGACTTGTCGTTCGTCGCTGTGGACCACGATGACACGATCATCGCCTTGTTGCTCAGCTACCGTTACGAGGCCGACGACGCGGTGCTCGGCTACGCGCAGGGCTACATCGACAGAGTGGGCACGCTGGCAGAATGGCGTGGTCGGGGCATCGCCAGCGCGCTCATCCTCACTGCGCTGCATCGCTATCGCGAGATCGGCCTCACGCATGCGGCGCTCGATGTCGACAGTGACAGTCCCACCGGAGCGAACCGGTTGTACACCTCGATCGGATTCGCACCGCACAGTCGCATGATCACGTTCGAGCGAGCCTTCAGACCAGCACGCTGATTCAACGGGCGCTACGGTTGTGGGCATGTCACACATGTATGACCTCACCATGACCTCGATCGGTGGTGAACCGGTTGCTCTCGACCAGTTCCGCGATCAGGTCGTTCTCATCGTCAACGTTGCGAGCGCTTGAGGCCTTACGCCTCAGTACGCAGGTCTGCGTACGCTTCAACAAGATCTCTCCGCTCGCGGCTTCTCGGTGCTCGCGTTTCCGTGTAATCAGTTCGGCGCTCAAGAACCCGGAACCGACGCCGAAATTCTCGAGTTCGCTACCTCGAAATACGACGCCAACTTCCCGATGTTTTCCAAGATCGAGGTGAACGGCAACGGGGCGTGCGAGTTGTACCAGTGGCTGCGGGCCGAACAACCCGGAGCTGGAGGGACCGACGACATCACATGGAACTTCGAGAAGTTCCTCGTCGATCGCACGGGGGCCGTGGTCGCACGCTTCAGCCCGATGGTCACACCCGAGGACATCGCACCGCAGTTGGAGCAGTACCTCTGAT
>JANYCT010000054.1 GCA_025360105.1 Actinomycetes bacterium
ATCGGCCCGCTCGCCACTCTTGGGCAACTTCAGCGCATCGAATCTGCGGTGGCCGAGTCGCTGACGCAGGGGGCCTCGCTCATGACGGGTGGCCAACGCCCGGCGGCGCTCTCTGGCGGCTGGTACTACGAACCCACGGTGTTGCACTGCCCGACCAACGACATCACCGCGGCGCGTCACGAACTGTTCGGCCCGGTGCTCAGTGCCTTCCGATTCAGCGACGAGGACGCTGTCATCGGGCTTGCGAACGACAGCATCTACAGCTACGCCGCCGGGGTGTTCACCAGCGACGTGGCACGAGCCATGCGCGTGATGCGCAGGCTGCGAGCCGGCATCGTGTACGTGAACACCTATCGGGCGATCTCGCCGATGGTTCCCTTCGGTGGTTTCGGAGCCACCGGCTACGGGCGCGAGAGCGGCCACGAATCGTTGCTCGACTACACGCGGACGAAGTCGGTGTGGATCAACACGTCGTCGCAGTCGGCGCCCGATCCGTTCACGATGCGCTGAGTGGACTACACCGAGTAGTGATAGGTCGCGACGGGGTCCCTCGAGTGGGGCGGTTTCGACGTGAACAGCGAAGGGAAGTGTCATGGTTGCCGAGCGATGGATCACCGATGTGGTGCCGAGTCAGAAGTTCCCGCTGTACACGCGAGCGAATGCGGGCGAGGTGCTGCCCGATCCGTGCAGCCCGCTGGCGTGGACTGTGGTGTGGGAGCCGGGCGTGGTGCAGGGGTGGGGCGATGCGCAGATCGCGTGTGGCACGATGGATCGCGACGAGTTCGAGATGGAGCCGCCAGAAGTGGTGGGTCTCTTCGGCGGTTATCTCTACATCAATGGCTCAATGGCGCGCCTGTTCGGCGCTCGTGGTCCAGGTCTGACGCCCGAAATGATCGATCTCGTCTATTTCGGCGCACATCCCGATGTCACGCCGTATGTCGCCGAGCCATGGCACGACCGTCCAGCAAATACCGCCAAGCTCGCAGCGTGGATGGGCAAGGTGATGACCACAACCGACCTGCCCGAACTCATCGACGATCAGAGCCGCGCGAACACCATTCGTGCCGAGCGTCCCGATCTCACCAGCATCACCGACGAGCAGTTGGTCGATCGGATGCGAATGTTCACGTCGTTCATTCGCGAGATGTTCTGCCATCACCTCGAGATGACTGCGGGTACCTCGATCGGGATGGGCGTACTCGGTGCTGTGGCCGAGGCAATGGGAGACCCAACCATTGCGTTGAAGCTCATCACCGGTGTCGGCGACATCGATTCAGCCGCGCCGAGCCATGCGCTGTGGGAGTTGTCGCGACGTGCCGAGGACTCGCCCGAGTTCCGCTCGGGTTTCGATGCCTTCATCTACGAGTTCGGAAGTCGCGGCCCCAACGAGTGGGATATCCGTAGCGACACGTGGGAGACCAACCCGGCGTTGGCGATGGCACTCGTTGAGGTCATGCGCCCTGCGGCCGACAGCGGCGCGCCATCGATCCCGAACGCCAAGAACATTGAACAACGCGAAGCCATTACAGCCGCCATTCGTGCCGCGCTGGCCGACCAACCCGAACTGCTCGGTTCGTTCAATGCGGGGCTGCACAGTGCCCACCTGTATCTGGCGGGTCGCGAGCGCGCCAAGACGAACATCATCAAGGTCGTCAACGAGGTGCGCCTGGCCATGCGCGAGCTCGCCGCGCGGCACGACTTCACGCCGTCGCAGATGTGCATGTTGTTGGCCGACGAACTCGATGCGTTCGTCAGTGGCCCCGACGAGTTCCGTGCCCGCCTCGCGGGGCGTGAACAGCAATACCTCGAGTTGTTCGAACTCGAACCGCCGTTCATCGTGAACGGGGTCGTGAAGCCGCTGGGCGAGTGGCTACGCAAGGGCACTTCGGTTGCCGACGAAAGTGTCGTTGGCGACGTGCTGCAGGGCGTACCCGGCAGCCCCGGCAAGGCCGTCGGCCGCGCCCGGATCGTGCTTGACCCTGCCGACCCATTCTCGCTCGAACCGGGCGATGTGCTGATCGCCCCGATCACCGATCCAGCGTGGACGCCGCTGTTCGTGCCAGCGTGCGCCGTGGTGGTCAACGTCGGCGCCCAGGTGAGTCACGCCGTGATCGTGAGCCGCGAATTGGGCATCCCCTGCGTGGTCAGCGTGCAGAATGCCACTGAGCGCATTCCCGATGGCGCAATGGTTGAAGTCGACGGCGACGCGGGTACCGTCACTCTCTTGTGACCGCAAGTACTCTTCGCGCCGATACCCTCGACACGGTCCCCGTGCTCGGTAGGTCGGTGCAGTACAAGTACATCGTCGCGGCGATCTTGGTCTCGGCGCTCTTCCTCGACATTCTCGACACCACCATCGTGAACGTCGCGCTCCCCACGTTGGGTCGCGAATTCGGCGCAGGTTCCACCGAGTGGGTGGTCATCGGCTACACGCTCAGTCTGGCGGTGGTCATCCCGGCCTCGGGGTGGCTGAGCGATCGCATCGGCACCAAGCGTGTGTTCCTCTTTGCGTTCGCGATGTTCATTGGTGCGTCCGCACTGTGCGGCGCTGCGCAGTCGATCGAGCAACTCATCGCCTTCCGAGTGTTGCAGGGTGTGGGCGGTGGCATGCTCACGCCCGTCGGATTGGCAATGATGTTCCGGGTCTTTCCTCCGGCCGAACGGGCGCGGGTGTCGACGCTGATGATGATCCCGACGCTCGCCGCGCCGGCGCTGGGTCCGGTGATCGGTGGGTTCCTTATCACCAACGCTGGATGGCGTTGGATCTTCTACGTCAACGTGCCCGTGGGTGTCGTCGCGTTCGTCGTCGGGTTCAAACTGCTGCGCGAACATCGCGAGCCGTCGGCGGGCAGTTTCGATCTGGCCGGTTTCGTGCTCTCCGGTGGCGGTCTTGCTGCATTCGTCTATGCCTTGAGTCAGGGTCCTCGCGATGGCTGGACGTCGAGCCACGTCGTGTTCTTTGGTGTTGGCGGCGTTGCGATGCTCGTCGCGATGGTGTTCGTCGAAACCCGCATCCCTCAACCGATGTTGATGTTGGGTCTGTTGCGTAATCGCATGTTCCGCAACGCGAACATCATCAGTGCGTTCTCGATCGCCAGCTTCCTCGGGTTGCTGTTCGTCCTCCCGTCGTATCTACAGATCCTGCGTGGCCTCAGCGCGCAGTCATCTGGGTTGGTCACCTTCCCCCAGGCCATCGGGGTGGGGTGCAGCACGTTCATCGCCGGCTCGCTGTACAAGCGGGTTGGGCCGAGACGCCTCATCTTCAGTGGGTTGTTCATGGCGTCACTCACAATCTTCGCGTTCCACTGGCTCACGCTTACGACCAACCTGTGGTGGATCCGCGGCCTGATGCTCACCCGCGGGTTCTGTATGGGGTTTGCCTTCGTGCCGATGCAAGCATCGAGCTATGCCACCATTGCTCCGGCCGACAACGGCCGTGCGTCATCGATCTTCAGCACGCAACGACAGGTGGCCATCTCCATCGCCGTGGCGGTGCTCGGCACCATCCTCACGCACTTCATCATCCTCGATGCCGCCGGTCGGGTGACCGATCCGCAGCGAGCACTCGACGGCTTCCATGTCACCTTCTTCGTGGCGGCAAGCCTGGCCTTGGCGGGTTCGTTCGCTGCCTTGATGATCCGCGACAGTGACGCTGCCTCCACGATGGCGCCGCGCCGATGAGCGGTCCGCTGCAGGGGTATCGGGTCGTCGAGCTCGGCGTCTGGGTGGCCGGCCCGGCAGCGGCGGGGCTGATGGCTGACTGGGGTGCCGAGGTCATCAAGGTCGAGCCGCCCGCAGGCGATCCGCAGCGGGCCATCTTCGGAGCGTTCGGCATCGCAGATCAAAAGGGTGTGCCTCCCTTCGAGATCGACAATCGCGGCAAGCAGTCAGTGGTCATCGACCTGCAGACCCCCGATGGACTTGGTGCGATGCATGCGTTGCTCGACACCGCCGACGTGTTCATCACCAACGTGCGGCCGGCGGCGCTCGAGCGTCTCGGCCTCGATCACGCATCCGTGCTCACGACGTTTCCGCGGCTGGTCTATGGAAGCCTCACCGGCTACGGATTGCAGGGTCCAGAGCGCGACCGAGCCGGATACGACGTGGGTGCGTTCTGGGCGCGCAGCGGGATGGCGCACACGCTGGTACCGCCCGATCAGCTGCCACCGTCGATTCGCAGTGGCATGGGCGATCACGTCACGGGCATCACCCTGGCTGCTGGAGTCCTGGCAAAGTTGCTTGAACGCGAGCGCACGGGCGAAGGCGGACTCGTCGCGACGTCGTTGTTGCGTACGGGCATGTACACAATCGGGTGGGATATCGGTATTCAATTGCGATTCGGCAAGCGAGAGAGTACGCGTCCACGCGAACGCACGCGGGCGCCGTTGATGAACTGCTACCGCGCTGGCGACGGGCGCGCTTTCTGGCTACTCACGCTCGAGGGCGATCGCCATTGGCCGAACCTCATCGCTGCATTGAACCAGCCCGGTCTGGCCGAGGACATCCGTTTCACCACGGCCAAGGACCGTCTCGCCAACAGCGTCGATCTTGTTGCAGCGCTCGACGCGGCATTCGCGCTGCGTACGTTCGATGACATCATCGAGTCGTTCGACCTGCACGACGTGTGGTGGGCGCCGCTGAACAGCATTGTCGACGTGATCGCTGACCACCAGGCGCAAGCTGCGGGAGCCTTCGTTGAGATGCTTGCGCACGATGGCGAGGAACCATACGTTGCCGTCAACTCGCCCGTGGACTTCGGTGATCCGGCGACAAACCGGGGCAGGGTGCCCAAGCTGGGAGAGCACACCGAATCGGTGTTGAGGTCCTTGGCCGAACAGCCGCCGAAGATGCCCTACAGTTCGTGATCGGTGCGGAAGGTGGTCCAGTCCTGGGCGACGGCGCCTCGGGGTGATGACAACTCGACACGACGCGTTTTCGCCAGCACCACGACGTCGGCCACCTCGCGAGCGGTTCCTTCCAACGTCAATTCGCCCACGCCGCGCCCCGACGTCAGGTCGAACATGCTGATTCCAGAGGTCGGTCGCTTTCCGGTGGCTGCGAGACGATCGCCCACGGGGAGGCCCGCGATCAGTTCGTCCCAGCGTGATCCGGAACCGCCGACCAGACCAACACCGTCGGAGATGGCCAGCCCGCGAGCGAATCCGTCGATGCGGGCGACTGCAATGAACCGGGAGTCATCGATGTAACCGAGTTCGCCGGTTCCGGCCTGCAGCAGCCACCACGCGCCGTTATGCCAACGTGGTGAGTGTGGCATCGAGAGACCACTGGCAAGCACCTCGTTGGTGGTGATGTCAATCAGAACTCCGCCGTTCACGGTGTGCTCTGCCCACCCGCCGGCCGTGTCTGACTTCGACACGCTCGTGACCACGGTCGGTATGCCGTCGCGGCTGCCAAGACCGGTGAGCCGACAGCGCATGTCGGGTTGCACGTCGGTGATGAACTCCGGCACCCACTGGACCCGAGCCGAGTACGTGTCGTCCAGCGAACAAACCGCAGACAGCTTGACTGACGCGAACCAACAGTCGTCATCGACGGCAACAGGGTCAGCGGGCCGAACGCCTCCGACGAAGCGGGCCGTGCGACACATCAGCCAGCGGTCAGCGCCGGTAGGCGAGGCATCGCCCGGCGAGAGCGCATCGGTGAGGCGCCAGAGCTCGTGCCCAGCGGCCACCAACAAGCTGCTGCGGGATCCATGGCACACCCCGGTCACTCGATCGAACGGGGCCTGATCGGCAACGAAGTCGCCGCGCACGTCGCGACCGCACATCAGCAGCTTGTTGGTGTGGGAGAGAACGATCGATTGGTTCGTGCGTTCGAGCCAATCGACGAAGCTGTCAGTGGCCGTCGCCTCGAAATCGAGCAGTTGCACCGTCTTGATGACGCTCATCGGGGGTCCCTCTTCTCGCTCGAGCGTGGATCGAGCCAGACAGAATCGGCGAGTTCCGGGCCGACAATCCCGTAGGCCATCGGGCGGCGCACTCCCGGTAACGCGATGACGTCGAAGATCTCGCGAGACGCACCTTCGACGAACAGCCATTCGACAATCGCGCCGGTGGCGAGATCGAAGATGAAGAGTCCGAGCCGCGGTCGCTGGTTGGCATCTGCGAGCCGGTCGTCGAGGGGAAGCCCTGAGTACAGGTCGCCCGAGCGCGGCATCGATGAACCGGCAATCGCATACTTGCCGACAAACGTGAGCCCACGGAGAAAGCCCGGCGCATGACTTACCTCGGTCCAGGTACCTGACTGCGGATCGACACGGACGAGCGAGCCATCGCCGGAATGCGTCACGTACAACGAGCCATCGTGGAGGCGCGGCGAGTGCGGCATTGACAAACCGGTGGCGACGATCTCATTGGAGGCAACGTCGACGACGACGCCGCCACCGCGTCGCTCGGTGCGCCATTGTTCGAGATTGTCCGTGGCGCCGACTGCCGTAACGAAGGCCGGTCCATCGGCGCCCATCGCCAGGCCGTTGAGATGACAGCGGTCTCCGGGGCGGAACGACGAAATGAACGACGGTTGCCACACTGGTTCGAAACCACAGTCGTCGCTGGGTCGGGCGAGACACGAGAACCGCGTGGCTGCCAAGGTGACACCTCTGCCAGGCCCGCCTCGTGGGTCGATGGCCACATCGTGCACGTTGATGTTTCCTGTGACCCACACCTGTCGTGGCGCGAAGCAACGATCGAAGCCTTCGTCGGTTTCTTCAGCGGTGAGTGGTACGTCGTCAAAGCGCCAGATCTGGTAACGGCCGCCCATGTAGATGCGATGTGTGCCGTCGGCCGTGAGTCCCATTGTCTTGTCGAAGGACCGCTCGTAGACAGCGATTCGATCGTTGAGGTCGCGGCCGATAAACACCAGCTTCGACGGCGGGAGAGCAAACGCCAAACTCGTGTCGTTATCGCTCAACCATGCCTCGAAACCAGAGGACATGGTGAGGGTGAACGGCGCGTCATCGGGGTTCGGCAACGCCGCTTCGGAAATCGTCACAGTGCGAGAGTGTTGCACAGCGCGGTCGTCTTGCGAGTAATCACACACATTTCTCCGGATGGTGCTTGATCGGCCACTGAGGGCATGGGCAAGATAGTGACTTCCAATTTGTTGAAGGGGCGATGAGTGAATCGGATGTCAAAATGTGTGGTGCGTCGGCCGCTTGCAGCGACTGCTGTAGCGATTCTTTCCACGGACGGAGGAGTCGACGATGCTCGACTTTCCGACGCCCTTGCAGCCAATGGTGTCGCCGTTGTCTGTGTGCCGAGCGACGCTGACTTCGCGCTCGGGATGCAGGTCGCCGACACCGAGTTCGGTCCGCTGTTGCCACGGATGGTCGCTGCCTCGGGTTCGTCCGTACCCCAAGCCCAGCGCGCAGCGCGCCGCGCCGGCCTCTCGAGCGCTGTGCTGTTGAACGCGCCCCTCGGTCGTTCGGTCGGGCATCGGTCGATGGAGACAATGGTGTTCGTCGACCGGGCGATGTTGTCCACGCGCGTGTGGGGTCGTCTGGCGAGCCGGCTCGGAAACGCTTCGTACCGCGTCGTCGATGCCAGCTTCGAGGCTCCGTTGCGTTCGTGGTTGGCCAACCCGCAAGCGGTGGTGCGCGATCCCCTCGGCAGCACCACCGCAGTCGCAGCACTCATCGCGGCAGTCACCTTGGTTGCCGCCCCACTGCTGCCAATGGCGGCAAGCGCCTCCGCAGCCGCGCCGGCCCCGGCACATGCTGCCCAGGTCGATCCATTCGCAAACGGCGTTCGCGTCGGAACACATCAGATCAAAGGTGAGCGCGCCTTAGGCGCTCGTCCGGCGCCCAGCAAGGACGATTCGGGTGACGGAAAGAAGGTGTCGCCCAAGGCAATTCAAGGCGACGGTAGCGTGTCGGCTACCGCCACTGGCTCGAAGAAGTTCATCAGCGCCAACCATCTGAAGTGGTTCGTGAACACCAACATCACCTTCGCCACCACATCGTCGGCCACCGGAGCGATGTCGGAAGCGAGCTTTACGCAGTCCATTCCCGTCACCACCAGTGCGGGAGGCACTGTGGCCGCCAAGCCGAACGATGCGTTCGACGGCTACAACTCGCTCTTCGTCGATGTGGCTGGCACGACTCTGGCAAAAACCGCCAACACGTACAACCAGAATGGCGCGGCGACCGACGATCCGAATTGCGTCAACGAGCAGGTCATCTTTCCAATCAAGTCGATGCAGGGCCTCGACGTATCGCGGATGGTCTACGTGCCCGCCGACGGCGACTTCGCGCGTTGGATGAATACGTTTACGAACCCAACCGATACGGCCATCACGGTCGGTGTGGGTACCGGCAACAACGTCGGATCCGATAACAACACCATCATCACGGGCTCGTCGAACGCCGACACCACGGCCGATCTTACTGATACCTGGATCGGGACGATGCAGAACTACTCGGGTACGACCAGCGGCGATGTGCGTCTCGCTCACGTGATTCAGGGGCCCGGGGCGCCGGTGACACCTTCGGCGGTCCACTTCGTTCCTGGTGACGACAATCCGTATTGGGCATGGGACATCACCGTCCAGCCGGGAGAGACCGTCTCGCTGATGAACTTCGCTGTAGGCGAGCCTTCGAAGGCCGCCGCGAACGCCGGAGCTGGCGAACTCGCAGCACTCACGCCCAGCGGTGACGGCACGGTGCCGGGTCTGCGTTGCTTGACTGATGCTCAGGTCGGGTCCATCCGGAACTTCGCAGTCCCCGACGTGAGTGTGGCTTCGCTTTCTGTGAACGAGGCCGCCGGTCCGGCCATGCTCACGTTCTCGCGTACCTCCAGCGGCGCTGCCGCCACGGTCACCTTCTCGCTCACCGCGGGCTCGGCAACGCTCGGCGACGACTACAGCAATCCGTCACCTCTGACGGCAACGTTCGCCGCCGGCGCCACCACCGCCCAGGTTGCGATCCCCATCGTCAACGACACCGTTGTCGAGGGTGATGAAACGGTTGCGGTCGCCATCACGGGGGTCTCCGGCTACGGTCAGGTATCGGCATCGGGCGCAAACGCGGTACTCACCATCGTGAGCGACGACGTAGCTCCCACCACGATGCCTCCGTTGACGATGCCCCCCGACGCCTTGTTGCCCACCACTGGAGGGTCATCAACTCCGCTGGGCTGGATCGCAGCACTGTTTGCAGCCTTCGGTGCTGCAATGATCGGCGCGACGCGCCGACGCACCACCGACTGAAATCGTTTGTTCGCCGCCTCGATCCACAGACCACCGTGGGTCGAGGCGGCGCGTCAACGATGAGTGAGGTGGCGAGCTGATGGTGGAACTGAACCATCTGCAACAGTTGGAGGCCGAGAGCATCCACATCATGCGTGAGGCGGTTGCCGAGAGCGAGCGGCCGGTGATGTTGTATTCGGTCGGCAAGGACAGCGCGGTGATGGCCAGTCTCGCGCGCAAGGCGTTTCACCCGTCTCCGCCGCCGTTTCCTTTGTTGCACGTCGACACGATGTGGAAGTTTCGAGAGATGTACGAGTTCCGTGACTCCGCTGTTGCCCAACTCGAGATGGATCTCCTCGTGCACCAGAACCCGGAATGCGTGGCCGAGGGTATCAATCCCTTCGAGCATGGGTCGGCTGTGCACACCGATCGCTGGAAGACGGACGGGCTCAAGCAGGCCCTCGACCGCTGGCGATTCGACGTCGCGTTCGGTGGGGCCCGCCGTGATGAGGAGAAATCCCGGGCGAAGGAACGAATCTTCTCGTTGCGGTCCGCGCAGCATCGCTGGGATCCCAAGCAACAGCGTCCCGAGCTCTGGCATACATACAATCTCCGCCGGGCACCGGGCGAAAGCGTTCGCGTGTTTCCGTTGTCGAACTGGACCGAGCTGGACGTGTGGATGTACATCCACCGTGAGCAGATCCCGGTGGTTCCACTCTACTTTGCGGCGATGCGGCCCGTCGTGAGCCGGTCCGGCGCATTGATCATGGTCGATGACGACAGGATGCCGCTTGGAATCGGAGAGGTTCCGACACCTCGGATGGTTCGGTTTCGAACGCTCGGCTGCTACCCGCTGACGGGCGCAATCGAGAGCACAGCCGCAACGGTCACTGACATCATCCAAGAGATCCTGTCGTCGGCTACATCAGAGCGCCAGGGCAGGGCCATCGACTTCGATTCGTCAGCATCGATGGAGATGAAGAAGCAGGACGGCTACTTCTGATGAACAACGAGTCCAACCTGCCACCAGAGACCAGCCGCGTGTCACCCATCGTGGCCCATGAGCGAAAGGGCCTGTTGCGCTTCATCACCTGTGGCAGCGTCGACGATGGCAAGAGCACCCTAATCGGTCGACTCCTCTACGAGTCGCACGTCATTTTTGACGATCACCTTGCGGCGCTTGCGGTCGATTCGGCTCGATTCGGCACACGGGGAGACAACCTAGACTTTGCGCTTGTCGTCGATGGGCTCGCCGCAGAACGAGAACAGGGCATCACGATCGATGTTGCCTATCGGTACTTCTCCACCGATCGTCGCAAGTTCATCGTTGCCGACACGCCGGGCCACGAGCAGTACACGCGCAACATGGTGACCGGGGCAACCACGGCTGACCTTGCCGTGATCCTCGTCGACGCGCGTCATGGAGTGGTCACTCAGACCCGGCGCCACAGCCATGTGGCGTCCTTGATCGGCATCAAGCAGGTGGTGCTTGCCGTGAACAAGATCGATCTCGTCGGTTATTCGCGGGACCGCTTCGACGCCATTACGGCTGATTACCGCGACTTTGCGGCAGACCTCGGCTTCGACGATGTGGTCAGCATCCCGATCTCTGCGGTGTTCGGAGACAATGTCACCACGTCCAGCGAGAACACTCCGTGGTACGTCGGTCCGGTGCTCGTCGCGCACTTGGAGAGCGTCGTGGTCGACACGGGCGCACATCGGCAACCGTTCCGCTTTCCGGTGCAATTGGTCAATCGACCCCATGGAGGTTTTCGAGGCTTCTCAGGAACGGTGGCCTCGGGCGAGATTCGACCAGGGGACGACATCTGCGCGCTCCCTTCCGGTCTGACGAGTCGAGTCGCAAGGATTTCTTCCGCCGACGGCGATCTCGACGAGGCAGTGGTCGGACAGTCGGTCACACTGGTGCTGACGCACGAGATCGACGTCAGCCGCGGAACGTTGTTGTGTTCCGTCGAGCACCCCGTCGACGTCGCCGATCAGTTCGAGGCCGACGTCATCTGGATGTACGAGGAGCCCATGCATCCAGGCCGTCGCTATCTCCTCAAGCTCGGGCCGATCACAGCTGGACTGACCATCAGTCCGCCGAAGTACGTGCTCGACGTCAACACCCACGAGCACCTCGCTGCCAAGACGCTTGTGCTCAATGAGATCGGCGTATGCATCGTGATGGTCGATCGGCCGCTCCCTTTCGAGTCATACGCAAGCAACCGCGATCTGGGCGGTTTCATAGTGATCGATCGGATGACGAACGCGACCGTCGCTGCGGGATTGCTGCGATTCGCGCTGCGCAGGTCGACGAATGCCCATTGGCAAGAACTCGACGTCACTCCCGAGTCGCGTAGCGCGATGAAAGGTCATCGCCCGGGCGTGGTGTGGCTGACGGGGCTGTCGGGCGCAGGTAAGTCGACCATCGCCAACCACCTCGAGGCAAGACTTCATGACCTCGGCGTGCACACCTTCCTGCTCGACGGCGACAATATTCGCCACGGTCTGAATCGTGACCTGGGCTTCACCGAAACAGATCGAGTCGAGAACGTCAGAAGAGTCGGCGAGGTCGCAGGTCTCATGGTGGACGCCGGACTGATCGTGCTCGTGTCACTCATTTCCCCGTATCGCGAGGAGCGACAGGGTGTGCGGGATCTCGTCGGTGAGGCCCGGTTCTGTGAGGTCTTCGTCGATACACCCATCGAGATCGCCGAGCGACGCGACCCGAAGGGTCTCTATGCGAAGGCTCGGCGCGGCGATCTCCCCAACTTCACCGGAATCGACTCGCCTTACGAGTCGCCTGTCGAGCCCGAGGTTCGTATCGACACGACACGTGTAGAACCCGGCGCCGCGGCAGAGCTGATCGTTGCGAAACTGCGCAACATGAACCTCGTGGGGGATTCAGCGGCCCGGTTCTAGAAACCCGAGCCGTGCACGTGGTCGCAGGACTTGGTCTGCCCAGCCGCCACTTGGCCGGCGCCGACGCCCTCAAGTGCCGAGAACGGCCCGCAACGTTGTGGCACGATCCACACGTGGATCATCGGTGCTGGTTGGAACTTCCTGAGGCCATTGGGGCAGTTGCCTGTGCCGTCGGTCAGTCCGGCAACTTTTGGCGCCACAGGGTCGAGCGTGAAGCAGAGGTTGTCGTGGATGTGGAACTGCGTGAGCGCGCCGCCGAGAACGGGCACCTTGTCGAGCGTGACGGTGTCGGGAAGCATGTACATCGCTGACACCAGCTTTTTGGTGCCGTCGGGCTGTGGCTGGTACACGAGGCTCTCGGGATGATCAGGGTCGAGCGTCACGTTGTCGTCGATCCAGTTCCAGTTGATGAAGTGCTCGAAGCCGGTGATGCCATCGCCAATGGAATGAAATCCGGCGGCCTCGGCGGTCTTGTAGTCGGCCCACTGGGGCAGCCGCACAACGGTGACGGCCACGAGATTCTCGGCTGCAGCCTGTTCCTCGGGCGTCACACCGGCGACGCCGCCGAGATCAATCGGCTTAGCGGGGTCGTACGCAACCGTTGGCACAGCGGCAGGCGCGTGCACGTGCACGGTGTCGGTGGTTGCGCCGGCGCTTGCGCCTGATCCGCCAGCACCAGTGGCGCTGTGGTCGTGCGGAAGGGCTTCGTTCACGGTGGAGCCGTCAGCGGTGGTGACGGTGTGGCTGTGCACATGGGTGCTGCCGGTGACCATGGCAGGGATGGTGAGTGCGGCAACGACGAGTGCCGGAAACATCAACGGCGTTGGGCGGGTCTGACGCCAACCGATGAGCGCTGCTGCCAACGCAAGCCCGCCAGCCACCAAGCCGAGCAGCGCGCACACGGTGTCGGTGAACTGTGCGGCCTCACGGACCTCCAGGCCACCGACGAACGAGATTCCGGTAAGGCGGGTGGTGAGCCAGATGGCAACCGCGGCGAGGTTGCCCACGGCACCGACCACGGCGAGCCAGCGGCTGGGCTTGAAGAGGGCGACCAGACCCCACGCAAGCTGGAAGCAGGCAACGGCGATGAAAAGTCGCGCCAGCCCGGCGTGCTCGGCGTGGATTCCGATGGCGCCGGCGTGCACGACGCCCGCACCGATGGATGCTGCCGCAGCAGTCGCGAGGCCGGGAAGACGATTTACCAATGCGCCAGCAGTGGTGCTCGGGGCAGTCGGTTCGTCGGGTTGAAAGGCGATGGTCACGTTGGTCCCCCATGGAAACGGTTGCCCAAGTGTAGGCCCAGTCGATGCGCGGAGTCCGAGCGGGCTAGGGGAAATTCGCGAGGCGCTTCTCGCGCAGGGCGGCGACTCCCTCGCGATACTCGTCTGTGGCGGTGGCGAGGTTGATCAACTGTTTCGACTCCACAATCGACGCGCCGACGTCGTGACGAAGGAGATCGCTGTACAGCTGCTGCTTCGTCATCCGTACCGCGTTGGGCCCCGCCGTCGTGGACAACGTCGTTGCGTAATCCTGCGCAGCGCGCAGGGTTGCGTCGCCGTCGGTGTCGACGCCGTTCCAGAGGCCCCACTCGGCGGTCTCTGCGGCGGTGAAGATCCGGCCCGAGAGCAGCAGGTCGGCGGCGCGGGTCACGCCCACGAGGCGGGGGAGGGTCCAGCTCATCCCGAACTCTGCGGGCAGACCCAGTTTCGGCGCAGCGGTTGTCATGCGTGCCGTGGCGCTGGCGAAGCGGAGATCGCAGAAAAGGGCGAGCGCCAGTCCGATACCGGCACATGCACCGTTGATGGCGGCGATGACCGGGAACCGCAGGCCGTAGTGGAACGAGAAGTCGTGATCGAACTCCGCTCGCACGCCGAAGCCCGGCGTGGCAGCTTCGGCGGGTAGCCCGGTGTCATAGCTGCCGCGTGCGGCGTGCCCCGCCAACGCCTCGCTGTCGCCGCCCACGCAGAACGCTGGGGGCGTGCCGGTAACGACCACGGCGCGTATCCGCGCGTCAGCGTCGAGCTCAGCCATGATCCAGCGGTACTCGGCATGCATACGCCCGGTCCAGGCGTTGTGTCGATTCGGTCGGTGCAGCCACATCGTCGCCACATGGCCATCCACCTCGAAGCGCGTGGCCTTCAGTTCCACCGGAACAGCTCCATCGTGTTACTGCCAGCCGTTGTCGCGGAACTCGCGCCAGCGATCGCCCCACAACGCGTCGAGTACCGGTTCGGCCAATTCGGGTCGACAGACCAGAAAATCGGGCAGCCATGCGTCGGGATCGTTGTACACCAAGGGGGATCCGTCGATGCGGCTCACGTGTAACCCCACCGCGGCCGCAACGCCGGCGGGAGCTGCGGAATCCCATTGGTACATGCCGCCATCGTGCACGTAGATGTCGGCTTCGCCGAGCACCACCGCCATCGCCTTCGCTCCAGCCGAGCCGAGCCGTACCGCGTCGCAGCCCAGTTCGTTGGCAACGATCACTGCCGCGTACGGCGCCCTGTTTCGGCTCGTGATCAGACGCGGTCGTTCGGAGCGACGTGGTGGAAGCGGAGGAGCGGGATCGGTTGCGAACACCATGTCGTGCGCGGGCAGGCTCACGGCCGCCGCCGTCAGCCGATCGTGCTCCCACAGTGCGATGTGCACTGCCCAGTCGAATCGTCCGCGCTCGCCGTATTCATTGGTGCCATCCAGCGGATCGATGATCCATACGCGGTCTGCGCCGAGGCGATGTGACGTATCGGCACCTTCTTCGGACAACACGGCGTCGCCTGGTCGCAGAGTGTTGAAAGCGTTCACCAGAAAGCGGTGCGACATGATGTCGCCGGTGTCTTTCACCTGCCACGGTGATGCACCGTCGTTGAACATCTGCGCTCGCAATTCGACGAGCAGGCGCCCAGCTTCCACGGCCAAACGCGAAGCCAGCGCTGCGTCGGTCTCGGTGTCGGGAGCGATGGTCATACGCGCCGTCCGAGGCGCATCGCGTCGCGAACGAGGTTGCGTACCTCGGTCTCTGTTGCGCCCGCCTCGACGAGACCCTGTACCTGCGACTCCAGACGCTCAGCCTCGGCCTCGTCGAACGCGTCGATCGGTTCGCGCCGCGTCACAGACGATGCGGCCAGGAGTGCGATCGCGGCGACGACCGTGGTCATTCCGATTGTCAACACGACGCCGTTGTTGTTCCCCGCTACGGAGCTGATGATCAGCCCGGCGATTCCGCAAACGAAAATTCCTGCGCACAAGGTTCGAAGCACGCGCAGCGACATCTCGACATTCTCGCAGCACAATCGGCGCGGTGGAGCTTTCGCAAACAGAAATTCGCGGTCGGCTTCGGGGTCCGACGACGCGCATTCGCTGCTCAGCGCAGCAGACTGTTCTGCGTGGACACCTCACCCGCTGGCGGGACACCGGCCCGAGCGTTCGATTGGATGTTCCGCAATCGCGCGACGGGCGAGATCACGATTGCGCAGTTCCCGAATGCGCCACTGTGGATCTACCTGGCGACGGTGGTGGCACGATGGCCGCTGCCCGCCGACGGCACGGCCCGATTAGTGAACAGCTGGATCGGGGTCACAGCGCTTGCTTGGTGGGCGCTCGATGAGGTGATCCGCGGGGTGAACCCGTGGCGCAGGCTGCTCGGCCTTGGTGGAGTCTCGTTCGTGATCAGCGGAGTCGTAACGCTGTTGCGTTGACCGGCTTGCCCGGCGCGACTGATCCGAGTGGTTGCCCAAATTCGGTGATCAGCGGGCGAGGGGCTTGTACTTGATGCGGTGCGGCTGATCGGCCGCCGAGCCGAGTTCCTTGTGACGCCACGCCTCGTATTCGCTGAAGTTGCCTTCGAACCAACGCACCTGGCTGTCGCCCTCGAATGCCAACACGTGTGTGGCGATGCGGTCGAGGAACCAGCGATCGTGGCTGATGACCACGGCGCAGCCAGGGAAGTTCTCGAGCGCTGATTCGAGGGCGCGCAGCGTGTCAACATCGAGGTCGTTGGTGGGCTCGTCGAGGAGCAACACGTTGCCGCCGGTCTTGAGCAACTTGGCAAGGTGCACACGGTTGCGCTCGCCGCCCGACAAGTCGCCGACCCGCTTTTGCTGGTCGCTGCCTTTGAAGTTGAAGCTCGCCACATAGGCGCGGCCGTTGACTTCGCGGTTGCCGATCTTGAGGTGTTCGATACCGCCGGTGATTTCCTCGTACACGGTGGCGTCATTGTCGAGACTGTCTCGGCTCTGATCGACATAGGCCATCTGCACCGTTTCGCCGATGGTGACGGCTCCGCTGTCGGTGGGCTCCTGCCCGGTGAGCATCTTGAACAGTGTGGTCTTACCCGCGCCGTTGGGGCCGATGATGCCCACGATGCCCGCCTTGGGCAACGTGAACGAGAGATCCTCGATGAGCAGTCGCTCGCCGAACGCCTTCGCAAGGTGGCTCACCTCGATGACTGTGTCGCCCAGACGAGGTCCGGCAGGAATCATGATCTCCAGTCGGTCGGGGCCACGCTCTGCAGCCTCGGCTTCGTTCTGCAGGCGGTCGTATGCGGTGAGGCGGGCCTTGCCCTTGGCCTGACGGGCCTTGGGTGACATGCGCACCCACTCGAGTTCGCGCTCGAGGGTGCGCCGACGGTTCTCGTTGCTCTTTTCCTCGCGAAGCATTCGCTCTTGCTTCTGCTCGAGCCAACTGGAGTAGTTGCCCTCGAACGGAATGCCCTTGCCACGGTCGAGCTCGAGAATCCACTTGGCGACATTGTCGAGGAAGTAGCGATCGTGGGTGATGGCAACCACGGTGCCGTTGTAGTCCTTGAGGAAGCGCTCGAGCCATTCCACGCTCTCGGCGTCGAGGTGGTTGGTGGGCTCGTCGAGTAGCAGCAGATCAGGATGGCTGAGCAGCAAGCGACAGAGCGCAACGCGGCGACGCTCGCCACCGCTGAGCTTGGTGACGTCGGCATCGTTGGGTGGGCAGCGAAGCGCGTCCATCGCAATCTCTACGTTGCGTTCCAGGCTCCAGGCATCGGTGGCAGCGATCTTGTCTTCCAACTCGGCCTGCAGCACGCCGATCTTGTCGTAGTCGGCGTCGGGGTCGGCCCACATCGCCATGACCTCGTTGTAACGATCGAGCACGCCTTTGACCTCGGCGACGCCATCCATCACGTTACTCAGTACGTCCTTGTCGGGATCGAGCTGTGGTTCCTGTGAGAGGTAGCCCACAGTGAAGCCAGGCGTGAGCCGGGCCTCGCCGCTGAAGCCATCGTCGAGGCCCGCCATGATGCGCAACAGGCTGGACTTGCCTGCGCCGTTCGGGCCGAGCACGCCGATCTTGGCACCCGGATAGAACGACAGCGAGATGTTCTCGAGCACCGTGCGATCGGGCGGGTAGTGGCGGGCGAGTTTGTAACAGGTGTAGATGTATTCGTGAGCCATGGCGCCGATTAGGATACCGGTCGATGGCGTCCCGACTCAGCGTTGTCGGATGGGGTCACGGTGCGCGCTGTCACCGCGTCGTAGTGCTACGTTCAGAGCAGTTTGGTTTTCACTACAAGAGGGGGTCGCTCCCATGGAGCTACTGACGCGAGTTGGTCTCACATTTGGTTTCCGGTGGTTGCACGTATTGGCCGGTATCACCTGGATCGGTTTGCTGTACTACTTCAACTTCGTCCAGGTGCCGGCGTTCGCCGCGTTCGGTGACGAAGGCAAGGCCCGCAACATCGCGATCGACAAGGTCGCTCGCCGCGCTCTGTGGTGGTTCCGCTGGGCCTCGGTGGCCACCATGCTCACTGGACTGATCATTGTGGGTATCACCGAGAACTACATGAAGAAGTTCATGGCCGACGGCAGCGCATCGGGCATTGCGCCGAACGCGTCCATTTTCGTCGGCATGGTGATCGCACTCACCATGGGTGCGAACGTGTGGATGGTCATTTGGAAGAACCAAAAGGTCGTACTTGCCAACGCTGCCAACGTGCTCGCCGGTGGTGAGGCCAACCCTGCCGCTGCGGGAGCGGGTCGTGCGGCCTTGCTGGCCAGTCGTCAGAACACCATTTTCTCGGTGAGCATGCTGTTCTTCATGGTTGGTACATCCCATTTTTACTCGGTGTTCAACACGGTCACCCCCGGCAAGGCGTGGACCTTCGTGTTGATTGCGTTCGCCCTCGTCGCGGTGTTCGAAGTCAACGCTCTCGGCATCCTGGGTGGCAAGGCCAACACCAACAAGTTGCTCTGGTGCTACGAGAGCCACAAGAACGCAATCATCACCGCATTCAGCCTGTGGGCCGTGCTGTGGATCCTCAGCGAGATCCTCTTCAAGAAGTAGAAGCCCTCGCCTGACACTCACGATGCGGCTACCGTCAGGGCAGCCGAGCTGGGGGTAGCCGCATGAAGTCCGAGACAGCTGTCGAAACACGTCGATCGTTCTGCCGGTTCTGTCACGCTGGCTGCGCGATCGATGTAGATGTTGATGTCGCCGCTAATCGCGTTGTTGCCGTTCGTGGCGTGATCGACGATCCGATGTACGAGGGTTACACGTGCATCAAGGGTCGCCACCTCGGTGATCAGCACCATCACGACGCCAGGCTCCATCACACCATGAAGCGCGATGGCGGCGGCTTTTTGCCAATCGCCACGTCGCGGGCTTTCGACGAGATCGCCGACCAGCTTGCTGGGCTCATCGAACGGCACGGACCACGAACGCTCGCCACCTACTGCGGCACGGCTGCCTATCAGAACGCCACCGGTCTGCCGGTTGCAAAGGCATTCCACCAGGCCATCGGGTCACCGAGCTTCTATACGTCGGCGAGCATCGACCAACCGGCCAAGTTCGTGGCACCGATGCGCCACGGTGCATGGCTTGCGGGAGTGCAGCCGTTCGAGTCCAGCGCTGTTGCGATGGTCATCGGGTGCAACACGTTGGTGAGCACCTACAGCTTCCCCGGCGGGTTGCCGAGCTTCAACCCGCTTGTGCGACTTCGTCGCGCGAAGGCAAACGGCTTGCGCCTCATCGTCATCGATCCGCGCCGAACCGAACTCGCGCATTACGCCGACCTGTTCCTGCAAGTAAAGCCCGGCGAGGACCCCACGCTGCTTGCCGGGATCATCCGCGAAGTGCTGCTGCACGACGCGATCGATCACGATTTCGTGTCGCGTTGGGTGAATGGACTCGACGAAATGCGCGCCGCGGTCGATGTGTTCACACCCGAGTATGTCGAGCAGCGTGCAGGTGTTCCTGCCGATCAGATTCGCGAAGCGGCCCGCCTGTTCGCTGATGGCCCCACTGGATCCGTGAGTACCGGTACCGGCCCGAATATGGCTCCGCACAGCACGCTCACGGAGCATCTCAGCGTGTGTCTCAACACCCTGTGCGGCCGCTATGTGCGCGCCGGCGAGCCGTTGCTGAATCCCGGCGGAATCCTCACGCCCCCCGGCGCAGTGCGTGCGCAGCCGATGCCGCCGATGCCGCAGTACCTCAGCAAAGGCGAACCTCAGCGGGTGCGCAATCTGTACTCACACCGTGGCGAGGCACCCACCAGCACATTGCCCGACGAGATCCTTCTGGAAGGCGAGGGTCAGGTGCGAGCGCTGCTGACCATTGGCGGAAATCCCGTCGTCGCGTTTCCCGATCAACGCAAGACGGTCGAAGCGTTGCGCTCGCTCGACCTGCACGTGGTCATCGACGCGAACATGTCGGCAACCGCAGAGCTGGCTCACTACGTGATCGCGAGCACGCTCAGCCTCGAGCGGCCCGACGTGCCAACCACGATCGACCGATGGTTCGCCGAGGCGTACACCAACTACACGCCAGCGGTGTTGCAATCCGAGCCCGAGATGCGTCAGGAGTGGCAGGTCTACACCGAGATCGCGTCGCGCCTCGGTGTCACGATCACCCTGCCCGGAGGCAGCATTGAACCCGGCGCCGACCTGCACGCCGACGACGTGCTCGACCTCATCTACGCCCGCTCGAAGGTGCCGATGGCCGACGTACGCGCCAACCCCGGCGGGCACCTATATCCGGAAATGGCAACCATTGTCGAGGATGCAGATCCGACGGTGACTGCGCGTCTGGAGTTGATGCCCGATGGAATCGCTGCAGAACTCGTCGATGTGTTCGCCGAGACCTCCAGCGCGCAGGTGATCAACGGGTTCGATCCAGCGCACCACACCTTCCGGATGACGAGCCGACGTCTCAAGAGCGTCTTCAACTCGAGCGGTCGCGAGATCTCCGACCTGCGCGAAAAAGAGGGCACGAATTTTGCCCACATGCACCCGAGCGATCTCGTCACGGCAGGCATCACGAGCGGCGATACCGTAGAGCTTGCGTCACCGCGCGGCGCGATTCGGGCCATCGTGAAGGGTGCCGACGATATCCGTCCCGGCACGATTTCAATGGCGCACGCCTGGGGTGGCGTACCCGACCAGCCGGGGGAGTTGTCGGTGAATGGCTCCACGACCTCGATGCTGGTCGACACCGACAGCGGGTACGACCCATTCACCGGCATGCCCGTCATGAGCGCAATCCCCGTACACCTTCGCGTCGTAAGATAGTTCCCGCGTTAGCTGACGGTGAGGGTCGCCTTCATTGCGTTGTGTCCGGGCACGGTGCAGATGATCTTGTAGGTGCCGGCGGCGAGCGTGTAAGTCTTCACGTCTGTGGCGCCGCTCTTGACGACTTCCATCTCGCCGGGAAGCGTCTTGCCGGTGGAGTCGATGATCGCCAGCGTGTGTCGCTGGCTGTCGCGGTTGGTGTAGAGCACCTTCACGTCGCCGGCCTTCGCGGTGTACGTCGGCAGATCAAACTTGATGCCGGGTCCGGCGATGACTTGCAGGCCGATGTCGGCGGGCACGGTTGCTGCGGGGCCGCTGCTCGACGAGCTGCTCGAGCAAGCGCTGAACGCCAGCGCAGCGGAGCAGGCAATCAAGCAGCGGGTAACAACGGAGCGGGGACGGAGTGAGGTGCTGAACGTACGGGACTTCATGGATGCATTATATAAGTAGGCGCTTTCTCAATTCAAGGTGTCGGTTGTCTCACTCCTCAGCGGTTGATGTCAGGAATGCCTTGATACAGCGACTGCTTGTCCTGTTCGATCTGTCGATGACCGATACGATCTACGACGATGTCTACGCAACAGGAATCTGGGCAAACATTCGGCGCGAACTCGTGGCTGGTCGACGAAATGTACGAGCAGTACCGTGCCGATCCGGCATCTGTCGGCGAGGCGTGGAAAGAGTTCTTCTCCGACTACAAGGGTGCAGCAGATGTGGCGATGGTGCCAGCTCAATCCGCGCCCGCACCCATCGCAGCCGCAATCCCCAACGCACCCGTTCCCGTGCCAGTTACTGCAGCAGCCGCAGCAAGCGAACCGGGTGAGGCCATTCGCGGCGCCGGCGCGGCCATCGCTGCGAACATGGAGCGCAGCCTCACCGTGCCCACGGCCACGAGCTTTCGCAATGTGCCGGCGAAGTTGCTCGAGGTCAATCGCAAGGTGATCAACGGCTATCGCACACGCGCTGGCCAGAGCAAGATCAGCTTCACCCACCTCATCGGTTACGCGATCGCCCGTGCCATCGGTGATGCCGTGCCGCAGATGAACAACACCTTCGCCACCGATGGCGATGGCAAGCCGCGCATCGTCCGTAACACAACCGTGAACATGGGCCTCGCCGTCGATGTGCCCAAGTCCGATGGCAGCCGCACCTTGGTGGTGCCGGTGCTGCGCGATGCCAACACTCTCGACTTCGATCAGTTCATTGCTGCCTACGAAGAAATCATCCGCAAGGTGAAGAGCAACAAGCTCACTGTCGCAGATTTTCAGGGTGCCACCATCACTCTCACCAATCCCGGCACCATCGGCACGGTGCAGAGTGTGCCGCGGCTCATGCCCGGCCAGGGTGTCATCGTGGGCGTGGGCAGCATCGACTACCCGGCCGAGTTTCAGGGCAGCGACGAGCGCACGCTCGGATCGCTGGGCGTGAGCAAGGTAGTCACGATCACGAGCACCTACGACCACCGCATCATTCAGGGTGCCGAGAGCGGCTTGTTCCTCAAACGTGTGCACGAACTGCTGCTGGGTGAACATGGTTTCTACGAGGGCGTTTTCAACGACTTGAGCGTGCCCTACGAGGCGGTCAAGTGGCGCACCGACAGCAACCCCACCAACAGCGAAGACGCGATGTTGCACAAGCAGATGCAGGTGGCCACGCTCATCCGCGTGCATCGCGTGCGCGGTCACCTCATCGCCGATCTCGATCCGCTGCGCTGGAAGCAACCGCAGATGCCGATGGAGCTCGATCCCGCTACCTACGGTCTCACGATCTGGGACCTCGAGCGTGAATTCCTCACCGGTGGCGTCGGTGGCGTCGAGAAGCAGGCGCTCGGCGATCTGCTCGGCGTGCTGCGCGATGCCTACTGCAGAACCATTGGTATCGAGTACATGCACATCCAAGACACCGACGAACAGCGGTGGATCCAGACCCAGGTCGAGGGTGTGCACTTCACGTTCACGAAGGACGACAAGCGCCGCATCCTCGAGCGGCTGAATGCAGCGGAGGCGTTCGAGAAGTTCCTCGCCACGAAGTACGTTGGGGCGAAGCGTTTCGGCCTCGAAGGCGCCGAGTCGGCGATCCCGATCCTCGACTCCGTACTCTCGAGCGCCGTCGACGCTGGGCTCGACTCTGCGGTGATCGGCATGGCTCACCGCGGTCGATTGAACGTGCTGGCCAACCTGATGGGCAAGAGCTACGACCAGATCTTCAAAGAGTTCGAGGGCCATGTAGACCCCACTTCTGTGCAGGGTTCCGGCGACGTCAAGTACCACCTCGGCGCGCTTGGCAAGTTCGAGAGCCCGAGCGGGGCAGACATCAAGGTGGAGCTCGCGGCGAACCCCAGTCATCTCGAGACGGTCGACCCCATCGTGCTTGGCATGGTGCGCGCCAATCAGGACCGCATCGAGCCCCCTGGCTCGTACCCATCGCTGCCGATCCTTATCCACGGCGATGCTGCGTTCGCCGGCCAAGGCGTGGTGGCCGAATGCCTTGCGATGAGCGACATCAACGGCTATCGGGTGGGTGGCACCATCCATCTCATCATCAACAATCAGATCGGGTTCACCACCAGTCCCAAGTTTGCGCGCAGCTCGTTGTATTGCAGCGACGTTGCCAAGACCGTGCAGGCGCCCATCTTTCATGTGAACGGCGACGACCCTGAGGCGTGTGTGCGCGTGGCCCAGCTCGCGTTCAAGTACCGCCAACGGTTCCACAAAGACGTCGTGATCGACATGGTGTGTTATCGCCGCCAGGGGCACAACGAGGGCGATGATCCGAGCTACACCCAGCCGCTGATGTACAAGGCCATTGCCGAGCGGCGCAGCATACGCAAGCTCTATGTCGAAGCGTTGGTCAAGCGCGGCGAGCTCACCGTCGACGAGGCCGAGAGCGCGCTCAAGGACTTCCAGACCAAGCTGCAGGTCGCGCTCGACCAGACCCGCGCGCATGCCCCCGAAGCAGTCAAGGTGGCCAAGCCGCCCAAGCCTGTTGGCGTGTTGCCGCACGTGTCCACCGGTGTTGATCGGGCCACGCTCGACTCGATCTTCGATCACCTCACGGCGTACCCCGACGGCTTCACACCCCACCCCAAGTTGGTCCGCCAATTCGAGACGCGCGCCACGCTGTATCACGAGGGCAACCACGTCGATTGGGCAACGGGTGAGGCCTTGGCTATTGGCTCGCTCGTGGTGGAGGGCACGCCCGTGCGCTTCACCGGTGAAGACACGCGACGCGGCACGTTCAGCCAACGGCACGCCGCGCTCATCGACTACGAGAACGAGACCAACTGGATTCCGCTGGGCGAACTCCCTGGGGCGTCGGCACCGTTCTGGGTGTACGACTCGCTGCTCAGCGAGTACGCGGCCGTTGGATACGAATACGGGTACGCGCATATCAACCAAGACACGCTCGTGGTCTGGGAGGCGCAGTTCGGCGACTTCATCAACGGTGCGCAGATCATCATCGACCAGTACATCGTGGCCGCCGAGGACAAATGGGGCCAGGGCAACGGATTGGTGTTGCTGCTACCGCACGGATTCGAAGGTCAGGGTCCCGAGCACAGCTCGGCTCGCATCGAACGATTCCTGCAGTCGTGCGCCGAGGACAATATCCAGGTCTGTAACGCCACGACTGCAGCGCAGTACTTCCACCTGCTTCGCCGCCAGGTACGCCGCGAGGTCCGCAAGCCGTTGGTGCTGTTCACGCCGAAGTCGGCGCTGCGCATCGCGCAGACGCGGTCCACCGTCGACGAGTTGACCACCGGTTCGTTCGAAGAAGTGCTCGACGACCCGACTACCGGTCTCGACAAGTCAGCCGTGACCCGCTTGGTGTTCTGTAGTGGCAAGGTCGCGTGGGATGCGATGGCCGAGCGCGACAAGCGTGGTGTGCCCGCCGCAATCGTGCGCATCGAGCAGTTGTACCCGTTCCCGGCCGAGCGGATGCTCGCGTTGCTCGATGAGTACCCGAACGCCCACGAGCTCGTTTGGCTGCAGGAAGAACCCGAGAACATGGGTGCGTGGAACTTTGTCGAGGCACGCGTGTGGAGGGTCAAAGAGCGCGGCTACGACCTGCGCCATGTTGCGCGTGTCGAGAGTGGCAGTCCGGCAACCGGGTCCAAAACCATCCACGATCAAGAACTTGCCGACCTCATGGACGACACATTTCGCGGGCTCTGATCCGCTCGGCTGATCGAGCTCAGAAACTCAGTCCGGTAGCAGCCGCCAACTCGGCCAACGCGACCGCAGGGTCGACCACTTTGATGGTCTTCATGCCCATCGCAGCGGCAGGCTTCAGGTTGATACCCAAGTCGTCGAGGAAGATGCATTCGCTGGGCTGAACCTTCAGCAACTCGCAGGCGATCTCGTAGAAACGCGGTTCGGGTTTGCGTACGCCGACCTTGCTGCTCTCGACGATCGCGTCGAATCGGGCCATCACTGCGGCGAGAGCAACTGAGCGGTCATCGCGGACGGCCGTGGATTCGGTATCAGGGGCGACCACGTTGTTGGTGAGGCACGCCGTTTTGAATCCGGCGGCCCGAACGGCATCGAGTGCCGCAACCATCTCGGGGCGAATGTCGCCAGCGAGCAGAGCCAGTACCTCAGCGCCGCGCACCTCGTGACCCAGCGCGATTGAGTCATGCGCGAATGCTTGATCGAACTCAGTTGAGGTGAGTTCGTTGCGCTCGAGCCGAGCCCAGGCGTTGGCGTGGGGGTTGGTCGCATTGACCGAACGGATGAAGTCGACGGGGAGACCGATGCGGGCTTCGTAGTGGTTGAACGCCTCGAACGGACTCGACAGGATGACCCCGCCAAAATCCCAGAGCACTGCAGTGAACACACGAGGATCGTAGGCGCAGAGGTCCGCAGATGCTTGACTGGCAGTGTTATGCCACAACACGTCATCGTCGACGGCTCCAATTTGGCCACTGAGGGCCGAACCGCGCCAAGCCTCAAGCAACTCAACGAAGCGGTCGACGCGTATCGTTGCGATCACCCGGAGGCGCTGATCACTGTGGTTGTCGATGCCACCTTTGGTCACCGCATCGATCCCAAGGAAGTGCCCGAGTTCGAGCGCGCCATTGAGACCAACGCGTTCGTTGCGCCACCTGCCGGGGCCGTTGGTCGAGGCGATGGGTTCATTCTGAGCATCGCTCAGAAGGTGAAGGCCACCATTTTGTCGAACGACAGTTATCAGGAGTTTCACGGTGAGTACGCATGGCTCTTCGACGAGGGTCGCCTCGTTGGCGGTAAGCCCGTTCCGCACGTGGGCTGGGTGTTCGTGAACCGCACTCCTGTGCGTGGCCCGGTGAGCCGCCGTTCGGTGAAAGAACAAAAGGTCGTCGAGAAATCACCTGGTCGACGACGCGGTGCCAAGGCGGTCATCGACGCTCCGTCCATCTCAGCCGATGCTCCGATGCCCATTCCCAAGTCGGCTCCGCCGGGTGCGGTGATGCCTGGAGCGAAGCGGGCGGCCCGTGCAGAACCGACATCGTCGGAACGCGTCGGCGATCGAGCGCCCGACCGCACAGCCGAACGCCAGACTGACAAATCAACGGCGCCAAAGTCGGCCAACGACCTGCTCGCGTTCTTGTCGTTCGTCGAGCATCATCCGGTGGGTACCACGGTGCAAGCTGTGGTGAACAGCTATTCGTCGCACGGTGCTTACGTACTGATGGGCGATGCTCACGGCTATGTGCCGTTGCGTCTCATGGCCGACCCTGCGCCGCGTAGCGCCCGCGAGGCCATGGCACTCGGCGACACGGTCACGTTGGTCGTGCACAGTTTCGCAGCAGGGCGGCGCAGCATCGATCTCGCTGTGCCGGCGATGGCGCCCGAAACAGCACCGGTCGCGCCCGCTCGGGGTCGTAGTGGCGTCAAGAAGGCGGCGACGCCCACCGCGAGCGAGGCTGTCGAAATCGCAGCTCCGGCGGCTACCCCTCCCAAGCAGTCCGGTCGCAAGCAGTCGGGCCCCAAGCAGGCTGTTGCGCCCGCCGGCGCACCCGATGTCATCACGACCACAGCACCCCGTGAGACAACGCCGGCTCGTCGCAGTCGTGGCCCCAAGGCCGAATCGCCAGTTGTCGCCGAGACCAAGCCAGAGACCAAGCCAGAGACCAAGCCAGAGAGCAAGCCAGCGGCCAAGTCGGTCCCATCACCCAAGGTTGTCAAGACGCCGTCCGCGAAGCGTGTTGCCAAGTCAGCAGCGGCGCCAGCTATAGATGTCGCTGCGGCCGTGCCCGCAAAGGCTGCCCGCGCGCCGAAGAAGGCATCCGCACCGACCGCGCAACCAGTCAGCGCCGCGGCGCCCAACAAATCTGCGCCGCGCCGAACGGGCGCCGCAAGAACGGCTCGGGCGTAACCATGCGCATCGCAACGTGGAATGTGAATTCGCTCAAGGCCCGTCTCGCGAGGGTCGAAGAGTGGCTTGCCGATGTGCAGCCCGATGTGTTGTGTATGCAGGAGACCAAGCTCGCCGACGATGCCTTCCCGGCCCTCACTTTTCAGGCGATGGGCTACGAGAGCGCGCACCATGGCCAGGGTCAATGGAATGGCGTTGCCATTCTGTCCAAGGTCGGCCTCGACAACGTGGTGCCGAACTTCGCCGACGGTGAACCGGCCGATGCTGAGGCCCGTCTCATTACGGCAACGTGTGCCGGTGTGCGGGTGACGTCGGTGTACGTGCCGAACGGCAGATCGCTGGATCACGATCACTATCAATACAAACTGCAGTGGATGCAACGGCTCCGTGCGCACGTGGCGCAGAACTCGTCGCCATCCGATGCGGTGATCGTCACCGGCGATTTCAACATCGCCCCGGAAGATCGCGACGTGCACGATCCGTCGAAAATGGTGGGCGCAACTCATGTGAGCCCCGCTGAACGCAATGAGCTCGCGGCCCTGTGTGCATGGGGGATGTCGGATATCTTCCGCCATCATCATGCCGAGCCCAAGCTGTATTCGTGGTGGGACTATCGGGCGGGCGATTTCCACATGGGGCGCGGGCTGCGCATCGATCTGATCCTCGGCACGGCACCTGTGCTCGAGCGCAGTACGTTCTGCGTGATCGATCGCAACGCGCGCAAGGGCACCTCGCCCAGCGATCACGCACCAGTACTCGTTGATCTGGCCGACGTGTGAGCGACGCGGGCAACGCCACGGCCGGCCTGCCGGATGACCACCCCTTCTCGGGCAGCCGCGGACCGGGCACGATGCGCGATGCCATCAACGCCCGTCTCGTCGGCAGCAGCACGCCCACCGGTTCTCGCGCCGAACTGGCCGCGGCCACACGCATCATCATCGACGAGCTGATGCGCAGCACGGCCGATGACTCACAGCTCGAAGATGCCGCCGAACTGGTGAAGCAGGCCGCTGCGCTGCTGCAGGAACAATCGCACGGACGCGGCTATGTCGGTGTCGCCGAGGGCTCGTTGGCGAACGGGCACCAGAGCTTCATCGATTTCAGTCCGTTCATCGGTGTGCTGAATCCGCTGGCGCCACCCATCAGCGTGCGTTTCGATGCCAAGGGCGACGTGACTGCCACCTGTACGTACGGAGCCGCGTACGAGGGTCCTCCCGGCTGTCTACATGGTGGCTTCATCGCCGCAGGCTTCGACGAGATCCTCGGGTTTGCTCAGGCGCAGTCAGGCCAACCCGGCATGACCGGTCGGCTCACGATTTCATACCGATCGCCTACGCCGTTGTTCCGTGAGGTGCGCTTCGTCGGTCGCCTTGATCGCGTCGAGGGTCGCAAGATCTACGCGAGTGCCGAGCTGTTGGTCGGCGACACATTGTGTGCCGAGGCCGAGGGCCTTTTCATCTCGATGAAGCCCGAGGTGTTCGAGCGCCTCCTCAAACTCCGTGTCGGCAGTGAGCCTGCGCCGGCGTTTGGCGACTCGAACGCTGCCGCCCAGCCGGGCGCTACAACGCGCGACTGATTGCTGCGAGCATGCGTGGAGCGATCCGGGCCGCCGACACCGGCCCGAGATCGGTGAGTGCGATCACCTCGTCCACCGTGGCCGGACGTGCGGCGGCGACGGCACGCAGCGAATGGTCTGAGCAGATCGCAGCTGGCATCACGTGGGCCGCCTTGGCGGCGGTGGCTCGCCATTCGAGTAGGGCAGTGAGTACCGGGTCTGCGGGTGGCCGGGGAAGTCGCACTGTCGGGGACCCCACGTAGCACTCATCAGCCGTGGTGGCGAGATCGGCGAGCAGCGGAGACATCTGCGTTGGTCGCCCGTTGCGCTTGGTGGCCCACGTGATGACCAACTGCTCGCGCGCTCGCGTGCAGGCCACGTAGAGCAGGCGGGCTTCTTCGTCGCGCTGTGCGGCTGTCGTTGCCGTGGAATGAGGAATGAGGCCCTGCTCGGCGCCCACGATGATGACGGCCCGCCATTCGCGACCTTTGGCCCCGTGGAAGGTGAGCAGGTCAACAGCGTCATCAGGTTCGGCGTTGTCGAGGTCGTCAAATGGCGAGTGCAGTTCGATCCAGCCACGAAACGACATGCCCGTGCGCTGGGCCAGGAATCGATCGGCGGTCTCTGCAACCCTGGCCCGGCTGGGATCGGACGAGGTATCGGTTGCGACGCGCTCGATCCACTGCCCGAGATCAGCCGGCGTTCGGCACGCGTGAGCTTCCGCAAGCGCGGCGCCAAACGCACGGCGCGCCCCGGTGCGCCCCTGCAAGTTCGAGGGAACGCCAGCGCGGGCGAGTGACTGACTCACGGCGTTCAGTTGCGCCACGGTTCGAGCCAGTACAGCGCAGCTGCCCCAAGAGCGCTGCGCGCCCACCGCGTCGCGGAGCAGCCGAGCGACCGCATCGTTCTCCGCAGCCTCATCGGCGAGTTCGACGGTACGAACACTGACGCCATCGGCGGGCACGGCGACGGAGTCGTCGGTCTGTTCTGATCTCAGCAGTACGCCACGGGCGGCGGCGATGATCTGCGGCGTGCAGCGGTAGTTACGAGTGAGCCGGGCGATTGTGATGCCCGGATACAAGGTCTCGACGTTGTCCATGATGCTCGGGTCTGCGCCGTTGAACCCGAAGATCGCCTGCCTCGGATCACCGACCAGACACACGTCGCTGCGTCCATCGCGAACTGCTTCCAGAAAGCCAAACTGCAACGGGTTGAGGTCTTGACTTTCGTCGACGAACAGGTGGCGGAATCGCCAACGGATTCCGGCGGCCCATGATTTGTCGTTCTCAAGCGCAACCAAGCTCTGCTCGAGGAGATCGTCGAAATCGACCACGCCGCGGCGCGTCTTGACCGTCGCGTACGCATCGACGACTGACGCGTACTCCGCGGCCCCCAAGCTGATTCGACGCCCGGCTCGTTTCGCGGCCGTAACCGCCTCGGACGGGGCGAAGCGACGCGCCCGCGTCCAATCGATGTCGTTCAACACCGCGGAGGGATCGGCCTTCGAGCCGGAGGAACGCAGCGCCTCGTTGATCAGCCGAAAGCGGTCGGATGCCACCGTTGGCGGTCGCTGATCCATGTCGATCGCGCGTTGACGGAGCAGTCGTAGTGCCACGGCATGAAAGGTGCCCGCTTCCACCCGCTCGCGCACGCCGACACGACGAAGCCGCTTGTGCAACTCGTTCGCAGCCTGATTCGTGAACGTGAGGGCCAAAACGTGCTGCGGTTGCACATCGGGATCCGCGGCGATGCGGTACGCAATGCGTCGGGTGAGCACGGTGGTCTTGCCTGATCCGGCCGCTGCAACGATCGCGAGCGGAGATGCTGCCACCGTGACTGCGTCGCGCTGGTCGGCATCAAGGCCGGCGAGCAGTTCGTCGAGATCCACAGACGCCACGTTACGTCGCCGGATCACGTTCGCGGTTCGCGTATAGTTGCGACATGGCGTATCCCACCAAGCACCTCAACGCGAACGAGACCATTGCGCTCGACCTGCAGCCGCACTGGTGGTACTTCGCCGGCCCGGCGGCCACGCTGGCTATCGCCATCGTGGTCGGATTTGTAGTGCGGATCAAGCTCGATACCGGCAACACCCGCACGTTCTTGGGTTACGTGTTGTTGGCCATCATCATCGTGGCCGCGCTCTGGCTCGTCCAGCGGTTTGCCAAGTGGAAGACCACGAACTTCGTGATCACGAGCGACCGTGTGATCTTCCGCCAAGGTCTGGTTGCCAAGAGTGGTGTCGAGATCCCGCTCGGTCGTGTTAACAACGTGAACTTCAACCAGACGGTGTTCGAGCGCCTCATCGGTGCCGGAGATCTTCTCATCGAGTCAGGCGGCGAAGACGGCCAGCAGCGCTTCAGCGACATTCGCAACCCGCAGGCGGTGCAGAATCTTCTCCACGCGCAAGTCGAGGCCAAGGCCAGCCGCAGCAGCAACAACGGCAGTGGCGGCTTTGCTGCACCGCCAGCCCCACCGGTAGTCGATGTCGCCGGACAGCTCGAGAAGCTCGAAGGCTTGCTGCAGCGAGGATCGCTGTCTCAGGACGAATTCGATGCACAAAAGGCGCGACTGCTCAACGGCTGAAGAGGCCGATAAATCGGCCCTCGCCATCACGAGTGATTCCTTCGACGAGAACTACGGCCGAGCGGTTGATCGGGCCGTAGACGTGCGGGAAGAGCGCGGCAGCAGGTGGCGGTGTATCGGATGATCCCGGAGGCGCCGGTGCTTCCCACACGCATGGGCTGTCGAGCAGCGCCGTGTCGACGTACAGCACGACGAAATCGCCAACATGCGTGGCGTAGAACGCATTCGCGACCTGCAGCAGTACGTGCGGCTCGTCGGTGCAGTGGATGAATCCCTCGGTGGTCAACGACGCGTTGGTCACGCTCTCGTTCGGCCCCACTGCGGCCCAGTCGATCGCTGGAATCAGGTGGAGCACAACGGCCACGATGGATCAGCCGATTCCTTCGGATGACCCGGAGTGCTCGATCGAAGCGCCGTCGACCGCGTTGACGACCCAGCCGCGCGCTATTGCTCCGGGTTCGGTCATTGCGACGATGCAACCGCCGAACCCGCCGCCGGTCATGCGCGCGCCGTATATCCCTGGCGTGGCACACATCTGCTCGACGGCGCGATCCATCACGGGTGTGCTCGTGGCGAAGTCGTCGCGCAGGCTGTTGTGGCTCTCGACCATCAACGCTCCGGCACGAACAAGGTCGCCGCGGTGCAGCGCTTCGCTGAAGTCGCGTACCCGTTGGTTCTCGTTGATCACGTGGCGGGCTCGGCGCCTGACCGTCGGATCGGCGATGCCCGCGAGATCGTTCGTAGTTGCGAGACGTAACGGCCCGATGCTGCGTTCAGCGGCCGCGCACTCATCGACGCGATCGCCGTACTCGCTCCCCATCAACGTACGGTGGGCAATGAACTGCACGACGATCGACACCCCATCGGGAAGCGGCACGGGATGCACCGTCAGCGCGTTGCAGTCGATGAGCAACGCGTGGTCTGCGACTCCGGCGGCGATGCAGAGTTGGTCCATGATGCCGCAGGGCACGCCGCTGGCACGATGCTCGGCGCGTCTGGCGAGTTCGGCGAGCGCAACCACGTCGCCCTCGAAGCCCAGCGCGAGCGCCGCAGCAATCTCGAGTGCTGCGCTGCTCGACAGGCCAGCACCAATCGGGATGTCGGTGCTGATCCGTCCGTGGATGGGTCGCGTGGCGGCGCCGATCTCGGCCGCGATACCGGCGACGTAACGTCCCCATCGCGGTTCCACCGAGGCAGGATCAGTGACGGGAAGCGACAACACGAGTGGATCGGGTTCGTCCGAGGAGGTGAGTTCAATCGGGCCGCGATGGTACGAGCCCTCGATCACCGTCCAACGGTCGATGGCCATCGGTAAGACCAGCCCGCCGGTGTAGTCGGTGTGGTCTCCAATGATGTTGACGCGACCCGGCGCGCGCACGACGAACTGATCGGTCATGCGAGGTTCAGGGCAACGCTCAGCCGCTCGATGGCATCAAGATCGAAGGGTGCCCGAAGGGCGATGTTCACCTGATCGGCGCCAGCCTCGATGTACTGCCCGATGCGATCGAGCACCTGATCGTCAGAGCCCGTGAGGCAGCCGTTACGCACGGCGTTGGCGAGATGTCCGAACTGTGCCTGCAGGCTGTCCTCGGTCCAGGCCAGGCCTACGTTGATGGCGCAGCGAATCTCGTCGGGATCGCGGCCCACCGTTGCGCAGTGGTCGTGCAGCACGGCTCGCTTGCGCGCGAACTCGTCGGGCGAGACAAACGGCACGTTCCAGCCATCGGCGAATTTCGCAGTGATCTTCAGCGTGCGTTTTTCGCCACCACCGCCCACCCAGATAGGCATCTTGGCCTGCAACGGCCGTGGCTCGTTACGTGCTTCGTGCAACGAGAAGTGCGTGCCATCGAATGTGCTCACATCGTTGTGGAGCAACCCGCGAAGCACCTGGATGCCCTCTTCGAGCTGGTCCATGCGTAGTTTGGTCTCGGGAAAGGGAATGCCGTACGCGTTGTACTCGACCACCGCCCAACCGGAACCGATGCCCATGTCGGCGCGCCCACCGGAGAGGTGGTCGATGGTGGTGATCGCCTTGGCCAGTACCGCCGGATGCCGGTAACCAACCGAGTAGACGAGCGAGCCGATGCGCACGCGCGAGGTCTCACACGCAAGTGCGGCATGCATCGCAACTGCCTCGAGACACTCGGCGTCGTCGGGCTTGCCAGTTGCGCCGTAGAAGTGATCCCAGATCGAGATCCACCCGTAGCCGAGGGCTTCGATCCGCCGCCACGAGGCTCGCAGATCGTCGCTGCTGATGTGTTGAAGACCGGTGTGAACCCCAAAGACCGTCATATCCGCAAACCGTAGTCGCTGTTCCGTGTTGACCCACGAGCCATCGGGCAACGAGACTCAACGGATGCCACGAGCCGTTGTCAACTCCATCCCCGCGACCGCCGAGAAGGTGGAAGTCGAGTACGAAACGATTGGCTCGCCCACTGATTCGCCGCTGCTGCTCATCATGGGTTTCACTGCGCAGCTCACGCTGTGGCCCGACGGTCTGTGTCAGATGCTGGCCGATCGCGGTTTCTACGTCATCCGTTTCGACAACCGCGACTGCGGTCTGAGCACCAAGCTCGATGGCGTCGAGTTCGATCTCGGCGCAGTCATGGTCGCCGCGCTCGACGACCGCCCCGACCTGTTGCCGCCGGTTCCGTACACCCTGTCCGATATGGCCGCCGACGCTGCCGGTCTGCTCGTTCACCTCGGCATCGACGCCGCGCACATCATGGGTGCGTCGATGGGGGGCATGATCGCGCAGACGTTTGCTCTGGAGTATCCACAACACACGCTGTCGCTTGTGTCGATCATGTCCACGCCCGGTGACCCGGAGGTCAGCCAGCCAACGCCAGAGGCTGGCGCAGCGTTGCTCGCCCCGCCACCCACCGATCGTGCCGCATACATCGAGAACTCCATCGCGTCGATGGTGTGGCAGTCGAAGAAGTACGCAAATCCGGATGAGGTCCGAGCGCAGGCCGCACTCGACTTCGACCGGAGCTTCTACCCCGAGGGTTCCACGCGCCAGCTCGGAGCCATCTATGCCAGCGGCCGCCGATCGCCGCTGTTGCCTTCGCTCGACACGCCCACACTCGTCATCCACGGTCGTGACGACACGTTGCTTCCACCCAGCGGAGGGTTCCGTACGGCCGAGTTGATCCCCGGTGCGAATCTGTTGTTCATGGCCGACATGGGTCACGATCTTCCCGAGCCGCTCTGGCCGGTATTGGTCGACGCAATCGTCGCCAACGCCGCACGCTGACCCATCAGCGTCACCCGCTTTCACCACACAGGAGCACGAATATGTCAGGACCGCTCAGCGGCTATCGCATCATTGAAATCGCAGGTATCGGCCCGGGCCCGTTCGCGGCGATGATGCTGAGCGACATGGGAGCCGAGGTGATCCGCGTCGAGCGGGCCCAAGCTGTGCGCCCGGGTGCAGGCCCGAACCTCGATGTCATGCAACGCAATCGTCGCAACATCGCGATCGACCTCAAGCATCCCGATGGCGTGGGCACGCTGATGCAACTCATCGACAGCGCCGACGCGCTCATCGAGGGTTTTCGCCCCGGCGTGATGGAACGCCTCGGCATCGGCCCCGACCAGTGCTTGGCGCGCAACCCCAAGCTGGTCTTCGGTCGCATGACCGGTTGGGGTCAGGAGGGTCCGTACTCCCTGGCTGCCGGTCACGACATCAACTACATCTCCCTCGCCGGGGCATTGGCCCATTTCGCCCGTGCCGGGCAGGCGCCGGTGCCTCCCCTGAACATGGTCGGCGATTTCGGTGGCGGCGGAATGCTCTTGGCCTACGGCGTGGTGTGTGCGCTACTCGAGGCACAACGCAGCGGCACCGGTCAGGTGGTCGACACGGCAATGGTCGATGGCGCAGCGATACTGATGAGCATGTTCTGGGGCTTCAAGAGCATGGGTGCCTTCAACGAAAGTGCTCCCGGCACCAACCTGCTCGATACCGGCGCTCACTTCTACGACGTTTACGAGTGCAGCGATGGCAAATACATCTCGCTGGGCTCCATTGAGCCGCAGTTCTACGCCGAGCTGTTGCGCCTCACCGGTCTTGGCGACGATGCCGAGTTCGCCCACCAGCACAACCAGGCGAACTGGCCGCATCTCAAAGAACGGCTCACGGCTGTGTTTGTCACTCGTTCACGCGACGAATGGTGCGAGCTGATGGAGCACACCGACGTTTGCTTCGCCCCCGTGCTCACGATGAGCGAGGCAGCTCAGCACCCGCACAACCGCGAACGGTCAACGTTCATCGAAATCGACGGGGTGACGCAACCTGCGCCAGCTCCCCGCTTCAGCCGCACCAAGCCGGAAGTATCTATGCCGCCGGCCAGAGCTGGCCAGCACACTCGCGAGGTGTTGCACGACTGGGGATTGACGAGCTCTGCGGTCGATGCGTTGTTCGAATCCGGAGCCGTACAGTAGTGCCCTCATACCAGTTCAGGAAGGTCCGCTGATATGGGCACCCTTGTTTGCTTTCACGCGCATCCCGACGACGAAACCATCTCGACCGGTGGCACCATTGCTCGCGCCGTGGCCGAGGGGCACCGAGTGATTCTGGTCATTGCCACCAATGGTGACCACGGCGAGGTTCCTGATGACCTCGCTCCCGGTGAAACGTTGGTCGATCGACGTCAGGCGGAGGCCGCGAGTTCGGCCGACGTGCTCGGCGTGCATCGATTGGTGTGGCTTGGATACAAAGACAGCGGGATGACCGGTTGGGAACAGAACACCGATCCCGACTCGTTTCTGCGTGCCGATCTCGATGACGCAGCCGAACGCCTCGCGCGAATCCTGCGCGAGGAATTCGCAGACGTCGTCACCACCTACGACTGGCACGGCAACTACGGCCACCCCGACCACATCAAGGTGCACCAGGTGGGCCATCGCGCGGCCGAGCTCGCCGGTACGGCAGCAGTGTTTGAGGCAACCATGAACCGCGATCACATCGTCAAGATGATGAGCATGGCCAGTGAGTTCGGCCCCGACGGTGCCGACGACGAAGAGCCGTTCGACCCTGCCGGTCCAGCCGACGATGGCAATCCGATGGGTATGTCCGAGCACGAGATCACCCACGCCGTGGACGTCACTGCCTACATCGCCCAGAAGCGGGCAAGCATGCGCTGTCATGCCAGCCAGATCACCGACACGAGCTTTTTCATGCAGATGCCTGACGAGGTGTTTGCTCTCGGATTCGGCACCGAGTGGTTCATCAAGAAGGGCGCGGTTCCCGGCGCGCGGCCAGGCTGGCTGTTCGACGAACAATGACGCGTCTGTATCTGGTGCGTCATGGCCGTGCATCGGCCGGATGGAACGTCGATCCTGATCCGGGCCTTGATGATCTCGGACGTCATCAAGCCGAAAGGATGGCCGATCAGATGCAACCGCTTGGTCCGCTGGCTCTCGTCTCGAGTCCATTGGCCAGGTGCCAGCAGACCGCCGCAGCACTCGGACGGCGGTGGGATGCGCAGGCCCACATTGAACCGCGAGTGACCGAGATCCCCTCGCCGATTGGTGTGCCGATCAGCGAACGCATCGAATGGCTCCGCATCGCAATGGCAGGCACGTGGTCCGATCTCGGGCAGCGATACACCGAGTATCGAGATGGCGTCGGTTCCTATTTGGCGTCGCTGTCCACAGACACCGTCGTCGCTAGCCACTTCATTGCGATCAACGCTGCCATCGGCGTCGCGTGCGACGATGACCGAGTAGTGATCCGCAGCCTCGACAACTGCTCGGTCACCGTCGTCGACATCGTCGACGGTCGGTTGTGCCTCGTCGAGGGCGGGCGCGAAGGGGACACGCTCATTCGTTGATTGACGGTGGTGCCGTGGAGTTGAGCCTCCGGTGGGGCAAACTCTGGTCATGAGAAGTCGGTGGGTCTCCCTTGGGTTTGCGGCATGCGCGGTGTCATCCGTGCTCGTCGCCGCGTGCAGCAGTTCATCTCCCGGCTCGTCCACGACGGCAACCGATGTGTCGTCCACCTCCGCTGCTTTCACCACCACCGCCGCTCCCACGACGACCGTGAGTGCATCGACCACGACCACGGTGGCCGCAACGACTACAACCGTGGCGCCGGCCACCACAACCACTGTGCCAATCGGCGCCGCACTCACCTTGCGCAGCGACGGTATCGGCGATGCGTTGTTCGGAGCTGAACCAGAAAGTGTCATCGACTACGTCAACGGTCTCCTCGGCGCGCCAACGACCGATTCCGGGTGGGTGTCTGCACCCGAGCGCACCTGCCCGGGCACCGAGGTGCGTTCGCTGTCGTGGGGGGACCTGTCGTTGCTGTTCGGTGATCAGAGCACGGTCTCCAGCGGGCGCCGTCATTTCTTCAACTGGTCGTATGGCCCGGCTCGCGCGGGCGCCGTCATCGTGCCGGCAGGCGTGACGACGGCAGCTCCCGGGCGAATCGGCGTGGGTTCAACTGTCGCCCAGCTGCGTGCGGCCTATCCGACAGCGATCATTTCGGCGGGTGACGAGATCGTCGGCCCGTCTGCTGCGATCAGCGATGGTCTGTCTGCGTTCCTGTCCACCCCAATGAGCACCGGCGTCGTCATCAGTCTTGTTGGTGGATTCGGGTGTGGTGAGTAGCCCGGTTCACAGTGTGACTAGGCTGCACGTACTGCGGAATCTGGAGGCGTTGCCATGAAGAGAATGTTGCCGGTCACCGAACTCGCTCGCGATTCGCGCTTCGAGCGCGTCAGCGTCGAGGTCACCGTGTTTGATCCACGCAACCTCAGCCCGTCGGCTCAGGTGAACGGCATCGCGCCCAGCTACCCAAACGCGAGCGACAATGCCCGCGGGCTGATGCACGGCATCTTCGTCGGTGAAATCCAAGCGCTCGAGGGCGCAGGGCGAACCTGTTTCGATTTCGACACAGGCGATGGGCGCGAAGAGGCACCATTCGCGATGAAGCTCGACATGGCCCGCCAATGTTGGGATGAAGCCCGTCACGTCGAGATCAGTTGCAAGCTCAGCCAACACATGGGCAGCGAGATCGGTGAGTTCGGCGAGGGCACCCTGTTGTACGAAGCTGCTTGTAATGCCGATCCTGTGCTGCGTCTCACCGGTGTGAACCGAGCCCTCGAGGGCTTGGCCATCGACGTGTTCACCACGATGAAGAACTTCGGCACAACACTCGAAGATCCGGTGATGCAGTTCTGCGAGGACTGGATGTTGGCCGACGAAGTCACCCACGTGAAGATGGGCAGCGATTGGCTGCGCAAGCTCACGGTCAACGATCCACAGCGACTGAAGGATGCGCTCGAGTTCCAGCGTGCGGTCGACAAGTTGTTCAGCTTCGGTGGCTTCCGTGGCGAGAGCGCCGAACATCCGGTGAACCTCGCCCGGAACTTCCGTCGCCTCGCTGGCTTCGACGATGCCGAGATCGAAGACCTCGTCGAGATTGCCGCACAGGCATACACCGAGGCGCAGCAGCAGCAGCAACTGCGCGCCGATGCAGCGGCTCTGGCCGCCGCCAACTGACGGTTTGCGAAGGCGGCGATTGCTCTGATTGCCCTGCTTCTGCGCGACCTGCATGCCAACTGGGCGTGGTTCGTGATCATTGGGAACGGTCTCGCCGGGGTGTGGTCGCTGGCTGCTCATAAGTACACAGCGCTACGCACGCGCGCGTTGTGGTGGTTCATCGGCATCGCCCAGGTCGCCATTTTCATCCAAGTGGCGATGGGTGTGGCGCTCGTCAACAAGTACAAGTACAACTTTCCCAAGTTCCATGCGTTCTACGGTTTCGTGGCCATCATCGCAGTGGCCATCATCTACAGCTACCGGCCGCAACTGAAGGGTAAGACCTACCTGCTCTACGGAGGTGGCGGCCTGTTCCTGATGGGCCTCGGTATCCGCGCGATGCTCGTCGGCTGACGACCGTCAACCGCGCTGTGTTCGATGTCGCGGTACTAGATTGCTGCCCATGGGGACATTGCGTGGACAGGTAGCGGTCGTCGTTGGTGGGCACAGTGGTTTCGGCGAGGCGATCACGCGACTGTTCGCGACGGAGGGCGCAACCGTGGTGATTGCTGGGCGTCGGATCGACGTGGTCAACGAGGTCGCCGCGTCGGTTGGTGGTCTCGGCGTGGACTGTGACATCACCGACGACGATCAGATCCAGGCGTTGGTGGGTTCCGCCCTCGACGCATACGGCAAGATCACCATTGCCGTGAATTGCGCCGGATACGAGCAGAGCACGGCGATCGCCGATCTCACGCCGCAGAAGCTCGACGCAATGTTGGCAGTGCAGCTCAGCGGGGCGCTGTACTGCATGCGTCACCTCGGCAACGCCATGTCCGCTGCAGGTGGTGGAGCGTTTTTGTCGATCAGTTCGCTCACTGCGCACAATCCTTCTCCGGGCCTTGCCGCATACGCCAGTGCGAAGGCTGGGGTCGAGTACGCCACGAAGATCGCCGCAGTCGAATACGGCGCCCAACAGGTGCGGTTCAACACTGTCGCCGCCTCGCTCATCGAGACACCGATGACCGAGCGCATCTTCCGTGTGGAGCCCGCGATCCAGGCGCTGCGCGAGGTCACGCCGTTGGGTCGGATGGGGACCAGTTCCGACATTGCCAGGGCGGCGCTCTTCCTCTGCGGCCCGGACTCCAGCTACATCACCGGTCAGACACTGTGCGTCGACGGTGGTGCATCGCTGCAAATGCTTCCTTCGCCGCAGATGTTCGCCGACGTGTACCGCCGTTGGAACGAGGCCCAAACGCCACGGGAATCCGGATAGCGCTGTGCGTTTCGACACGGTGATCGTGGGGGCGGGTTCTGCCGGCGCGGTACTCGCTGCTCGCTTATCGCAGAACTCGGGTCACGAGGTGTTGTTACTCGAGGCGGGTCCTGATCACCGCAGTGCACAGACACCATCGGGCATCAGCAGCGATTCGTTCTTCGATGCCGTGTCCGAACCGGGCCGCATCTTCGAGAGCCTGATGGCGCAGCACACCGACGGCGCTTCTGAGCGGGTGTATCAGCGAGGCCGTGGCGTCGGTGGGTCGTCTGCGGTGAACGCGATGATCGGGCTCTGGGGACATCCCGATGACTACGACCGTTGGGAGCGCGATCTGGGTTGCGTCGGTTGGTCGTGGCGCAAGGTTGCCCCGGTGTTCGCCTCGTTGGCGGTTCCGCTCTCGCGGGCGCAACCCAGCGAATGGGGCAGCATCGACGCCGCACTTGTCGAGGCCGCACGATCCCTAGGGCACCCGCACTGTTCTGACGCGCTGCTTCCTTTGTCGTTGGGTGTGGGCCCGGCGTGGCTCACACGTGCCGGTGGACGTCGTGTTTCGGTGAACGACACCTACCTGGAGCCCGCCCGCGAACGAGCCAACCTAACTATTCGCGGTGACACGTTGGTCGACCGCGTCGTGCTCGACAATCGCCGTGCGACGGGTGTTCGTCTGGCCGACGGAGAACTGATCGAAGCTGCCGAGGTGATCGTGTGCGGCGGAGCGATTCACTCGCCTGCCGTGCTGCTGCGCAGCGGTGTCGATCTCGTCGGTATCGGTCGTGGTCTACGCGACCACGCTTCGGCCAGCATCACCCTTGCACTGCACGAAAGCGCACGCAATGATCCGGGTTCGCTTGCGGTGGCAACGATGCTGCGATGGTCTTCCTCCACTGGATTCGGCGACCTGCAGCTGCTACCGGTAAATCACCTCGGGCGCGCTCCACAGGCCGCTGGCCTCGGTGTGTTGATGGCGGCGATCATGTCGGTGCACTCTCGTGGTTCGGTGACGCTGCGCAGCACCGACCCAGACGACGATCCAGTGGTGCGCTTCAGCATGCTCTCCGACGAACGCGACCTCGCGCGCCTTCGCGAGGCGCTGAGACATATGGTTCAGCTCGTCGACACCGAGCCATTCCGGCGCGTCACCGAGTCAGTGTTCATTGATGGCATTGGCACCCCGCTTGCGGCGCTCCCCGACGATGATGCCGCGCTCGATTGTTGGCTCGCAGCGCATGTGGCCGACTATGTGCACGCCGCTTCGAGCTGTCGGATGGGGTCCGCAGACGATGACTTCGCCGTGGTCGATACGCAGGGCTGCGTGCACGGCTACGAGGCGTTGCGTGTCTGCGACGCCAGTGTGTTCCCCGACCTCCCGCGCGCCAACACCCACCTGCCCGCCGTGATGGTTGCCGAACGCATTGCCACGTTCATGATCGAGGCCGCGCGCAGCTGATTCGGCTCGGGGGTTGGATGGATAACCCATGCGACACGTCGGTTATCCACCAAACCCCGTGCGAACGAGTGCGCCTAGGTCGCCGTTGCGATGTCAGAGGGAGGCGAAGACAGCGTCGATGAGCGCCCGATTTCGTGTGCTCTGCCATCGCGGGATCACGTGGTTCATCACATATCCGAAGGCAACGCCTGAATCAGGGTCGGCGAAACCCAGCGCTCCGCCGGTGCCGAAGTGGCCAAAGCTGCGCGGGTTGGGGCCAAAGGGTCGGCGCGATGTGGTGGGCTTGAAGCCGAGGCCGAACACTGCTTGCTCGCCGAGCACCGGGCAGTAGCCCTCGGATTGAATACGGGTTGCTTCGCTGAGCAGCGCCGACGAGAGCAGCCGGTTCGGTTCGAGCAATGCCGAATAGAACCTGGCCACCCCACTGGCTGACCCATGGCCGTTGGTGGAAGGGACCTGGGCCGCCCGCCATTGGGGAGAGTTGACCACTCCCGCAGACGAGTACCCGGGCGGATTGAAGTAGCCCGAGGCGATCATCAGCGGCTCTCCGGCCAGACTCGAGAGGTCGAGTTCACCGAGTGATTGGCTTGGCGCCCAGATCACGTCGGCACAGCGATGTTGTTCTGCTTCGGGGACTCCGAACCACAGGTCGGCGCCGAGCGGACTCGCGATCGAACGGAGTCGATCCCCGGGCATTTCGCCGGTGACGCGGCGCACGATCTCGCCCACGAGATGACCGTAGGTGTTGGTGTGGTAGGTGTGCCGTGTGCCCGGCTCCCACCACGGCTCGGTTGACGCAAGTGCCGATGTCATCCTCTCCCAGTCCCATAGATTCTCGTTGGTGAGTCGCTCGCGGATCGCCGGAACGCCGGCTCGGTGGCAGAGCGCGTGGCGCACTGTCGCGCGCTCCTTGCCGCAGGCTGCGAACTCGGGCCAGATCGATGCGATGGGATCGTCGAGGCCGATGAGTCCCGCATCGATGAGCTGCAGCGCGAGTAACGCAACCACGGCCTTGCCGACGGAGTAGAAGTTCACGATCGTGTCGTGCTGCCACGGTTGCGCGATGGGATCATTCTCGGCCGCGGTTCTGCCTCCGACGAGATCGACCATCACCTCGCCGCCTACCAGCACGCAGACGGCACCTCCGACTTCGCCGCGCTCGTCGAAGTTGCGAGTGAACTCGGTGCGAACGGTGGCGAATGCCTCATGGCACTGCCCGCTGATTGGCGTGGTCATCGTGGCCGAGGTGTTGCGGCTTTCTTGGCAGCAACGGGACGCATTTTTGCGGCGGCTTTCTTGGCCGCAACGGGACGCTTTTTTGCGGCGGCCTTTTTGGCCGGTGTCTTCTGTGCAGCGGTCCTCTTGGTCGGCGCATTCTTTTCGGCCTTTGGTGGCACCCCAACGTCAGGCACGCAGTACGCCAGCAGTTCGTCCATGGCCTCGTGCAGCAGATCGGTCATGATCCACAAATCGGGCACAAGATCGCGACACGCGATGAAGCCGAAATCGAGGTTGCCGTTGTAGCTCTGCACCGTCATGTTCAGTCCCTGGCCGTCGGCGAGCGCCGACACCGGGTAGAAGTGCTTCAGTTCGGCGCCGGCCATGTACAGGGGATAGCTGGGTCCCGGCACGTTGCTGATGATGATGTTGAACGGCGGATTCATGCGATCGGCGATGCGTAGGCGACTGTACATTCGCATTGCGCGTGCCGCGATCGCCGGTGGAGCGAACTGGGTGAAGTCCTGCAAGGTCTCGGCGGGGATAGCGGCAAAGCTGTCCTTGGCTGCGGTCATCGATTCCTGCACCCGGCGTAGGCGCGACACCGGATCAGGGTCATTGGTGGCCAGATCGGCGAGCAGGGCCGAAACCCGGTTCTGATAGGCATCGGACTCGTCGCCACTGCGCACGCTCACGGGAACCATCGCGATCAGCGGCTCGTCAGGCAGGCAGTCGTGCAGGAGGAGGTAGCGGCGCAGCGCACCTGAGCACAGCGCCATCACGACATCGTTGAATGTGCAACCAAACTGGCGTCGCACGCGTTTAGCGTCGTCAAGCGGGATCGTTGTGTTTGCGAATCGGCGGTGGGGCGTGATCGGGTGGTTCCACGGCGTGCGTGGCGCCTGGGTCGTCGGAAGTGCTGGCGGGTGATCGGCCTCGGAGTTCTGGCCCCGGAGGCGCTCACGCATCATCCGCCCGAACCACCCCGGCATCGGTTGGGCGACGAGATCGGCCAGTGCCCGCAGCCCGCCAATCTGTGTTGAAGCGGCGAGTTCGCGGATACTGCGCACGGACAGTCGAATCATCTTCTCCGGTCGACGCACGTATTCCATCGCGGTGATCCGCATCAACTCTTCGTCGGTAGGCACGACGCCCGGTGTCCACGGTGCGATGTATCCCGTGGGTCGATACTCGCGATTCGGATCCAAGATCGCAGCCAGCATGGACGCGCCTGCTGCACCATCGATGGCGGCGTGGTGCACCTTCGTGAGCTGGGCGATGAGTTTGCCGTTGTCGACGCCCTCGATCACATAGAGCTCCCAGAGCGGCCGGCCGCGATCGAGGGGTCGCGCGACGATGCGACTCACTACTTCGGCGAGTTGCTCAGGGTTGCCCGGCGGCGGCACGGCGTGGTGGCGAACGTGGAAGTCGATGTCGAACTCGGGGTCTTCGATCCAATACGGCAGGTCGAGTCCGAGCGGAATCTGCACGAGGCGACGGCGGAAGGGTGCGAGTTGATCGATGCGCTCGAGGATTATTTGCTTGGTGGCCTCGAGCCCAGCTCCGCCTGGCGCGCCGGTTGGGTCATACAGGTTCAACGACGACACGTGGCCGAACGTGGTGGGGGTCTCCATGTTCAGGAAGCTGACATCGATACCGCTGAGTTGACGCATGTGGGAGAGTCTAGAACTCGCGCACCACTGCGAATCCAAGGAGCCGTGGGCTCGAGTCGGCTTCATCCCTTGGCGTGTTCCACCAGCGGGAAGATGATGGGCTCGTTGGCCGCGGCGCCGACGGCATCGAGTCGCTGTTGCTCAGTGAGCGCAACGAAAGTCTCTGCGGCGTCGAGCACTGCGGGCAGCAATTGCAAATCGCCCGGGGTGCAAAAGGCGTGCACGCCGGGGTGGGACAACGCGAAACGAATACCGTTGGTGAGGCCTTCGACGGTTGTTTGTGGTTCGTACCACGTCCAGTGTGTGGGCGTGCGGTCGCCCCAGGGTTGCTTGGCGGCAGCCTTGATCACCATCACACCCACGTCGCGTGCGGCGCATTCGCCGAGCAACTCAAGTACGTCGTCGCGGTACACAGGGTCGGCATAGACCCGCGGGTAGAGCGGGAACATCACGGTGTCGAGATTCCATCGTCGCAACGCCTCGAGGTGGGCGCGAGGCGCGCCCAGATCGTGACCCGTAATACCGACGAAACGGAACAGCCCTTCATCGCGCATGCCCAGCATTGCCTCGATGGCCGCGGCGCGTTCGTCAAGCACGTCGAGTCCGGTGACCCCATGCGCCTGATAGAGATCGAAGGTGTCGCAGCCGAGCTTGGTGAGCGACGTCTCGAGTTGCGCGCGCACTCCATCCGGATGGCCGCGCCCGGTCTTTTCGCCGATGAACAGTCGGTCGCGCATGGCGCCGATGGTGGGACCCGCAGCATCCTCGGCTACGCCGTACGACGGCGCAATGTCGATGTGGTTCACGCCGCGATCCAGCGCGAGGTGCAGCGCGGCCTCTGCCTGCTCGGGTGTCGCCTTCCAGAACGTGGCGCCGCCCAGAATCGCAATACTGCTCTCGTGTTCTGTACGGCCGAGTCGGCGTGTTTCCATGCTCGAACTCTACGTGCGCACAGGTCGGGGCGGTGTCGCTCAGCGACATCGGGGGGTGCAAGAGTTGGACATGGCATATTCGAAGGGTCTGCACGAACTGGGCGACGGGTGCTACGCGTATCTGCAGCCCGATGGAGGCTGGGGTTGGAGTAACGCAGGGCTCATCGTTGGCGATGGCGTTTCGCTGCTGGTTGACACGCTGTTCGACCTGAGGCTCACCGGCGACATGCTCGACTCAATGTCGTTCGCGATCGCTGGCGCACCAATCTCGACGCTGGTCAACACACACGCAAACGGCGACCACTGCTACGGCAACCAGTTGGTGCGGGGGGCCGAGATCATTGCGAGCGAAGCGGCGGCGCACGAGATGACCGATGTGCCGCCGTCGATGCTGGCTGCGCTCAATAGCGCACCCGGCGAACTGGGAGAATTGTTCCGCGGCTTCTTCGGAGCGTTCGATTTCGACGGCATTGAGCACACGCTGCCGACGCGGACGTTCGAGGGTCGTCTCGACATCGAGATCGGCGGTCGCGTCATCGAGCTCATCGAGGTGGGGCCTGCACATACCGCGGGAGATGTGATCGCCTATGTGCCCGACTCGAAGACTGTCTATACCGGCGACATCTTGTTCATCGGTGGCACGCCCATCGTGTGGGCAGGCCCGTTGACCAACTGGATCAACGCCTGCGATCTCATGCTGGGCATGGACATCGAAACGGTGGTGCCGGGCCACGGACCACTCACCAACAAGAGCGGAATCGTGCAGGTACGCGACTATCTCACGTTCGTGCAGGACGAGGCGACGGCTCGATTCCACGCAGGCATGGATGCATGGGACGCAGCTCGCGACATCGCGCTCAATCGGTTCGACGGGTGGGGTGAGTCCGGCCGTATCAGCGTGAACGTCGACACCGTCTACCGTTCACTCGACCCCACTCACCAGAGCCCGAATGTGATCGAGCAGTTCAAACAGATGGCACTGCTCGAGACTCACTACTAGTGCATGAGCGCCGCGGCCTGCCGCCGGGTCATGGCCGATCGGCGCACTGCGAAAACCCAGCCAGCAATTGCGCACAGCGAGAAGAACAGCCACTGCACCGTGTACGAGACGTGTGGAGGACCGCTGCTGAGATTTGGTGGCGGCACCGGCACCGGAGGCGAAGCAGATGCGGGTTTCGACGCAATGAAGTCGAGATAGACCGGAGCGACTTTAGTGTTGATGTGCTGTGCGATGAAGACAAGGTCCACCCGGCGTACCTCGGTGTTCGTGGCGCTCGGGTCGTCGGTGAGTTCGCCGGTGTTGCGGATCTGGCTAGTGCGCGCCGTGCCGCCGATCTCCAACGTTGCGTTGGGTGCGGCGGTCACGATGACGCCCGTTGGCACGAAACCGCGGTTTACGATGATGATCGGGCCGTTGGCAATCTGGAACGGCGTGAGCACGTTCACGCCGTTCACGCCGTTTTGGGTGCGGTTGATCTGCAGCAGCTCACCCTTGTCGAGATACGAGCCGATCGCAGTGACCCGATACCACTCGATGTCGTCGGCGGCAGTACCCGATGCGAGGAGCGTCGCAAGTGATTTCGGTTCGGCCTGCTCGCGCATTTCGACCATGGTGACGAAATCGTCGCGAGCGATGTGCTTGTTCCACTGCCAGCGAGCGAGCAAGACCATGCCGACGACGGAGGCCAAGATGACCACATGGAACAACAGCCATTTGGGGCGCAGCAGAAACCGATACATGCGCCTCAGACGGTATCGGTCAGGCGTGCTCCCACAGCATCGCAGTGGGCGTTTCCGGGTCGAGGAGCAACTCGGCGGGGGAGTGCTTGTCGATATGTCCGATGAGGCCCTTGTACACGTGGAATCCGCACAGCTCCTGCAGCTCGGGTGTGAACGTGCGCGCGATATCGAGCGGTATACCCAGCTGTTGGTTCTCCTGTTGGCGCAGCCAGCCGGTGCAGTAGTTCATCGCCATGCCCCAGCGCCGTTCGTCGGTGCGATTGGCCCCGCCGCCGTGCCAGAGCGAGCCGTGCCAGACCAAGATGCTGCCCTTGGGCATCTCCGCAGGAATCGAATCTTGGGGCACCCCGTACGGCGGAGAGTGGTCGGCTCGGTGAGAACCGGGGACGATGCGTGTCGCTCCGTTGGCCTCGATGAAGTCGGTGAGCGCCCACATACTGTTCGCGATGGTGGCCAGGTGTGGCTTGGGCATCGGCACCAGTTGGTCGTCGGCGTGGATCGGCTGGGCAACCTCGCCAGCGCCGATGCTGATTGACGACAGGCTGCTCACCAAACAGCCGCCGCCGAGCACATGACGCATGATCGGCGCGACCACCGGGTGAACGGGGATCTGCTGATAGATCGCGCCCAACGCGAGCAGGTTGTAGATGCGCCAGGTGTGATGACCCTCGAAGCCGTTGCCAGCGGGCACGATGTTCCGCTCGCGCTCGAGCCGTGCCAGATCGGCGACCAACTCGTCGGCAAGGTCGCCAGCGAAGGCGTTCTCGATGATCGTGTAGCCGTTGCGCTCAAGCAGGTCGACGTGCCTGCGAATCGTTGTTTCGTTTGCGACTGTCACAGTCGTGGACGCTACCGTGCCGAGGTGTGGGACCCGAGCACATAACCGGTGAGTGGCTGTCGACAGTGTTCGGCGCCACGGTGGAGATTGTCGATACGCAGCGCATCGGCGACGGCCTTGTGGGCATGAACCTGCGATTGGCGCTGCGCGCCACGGGCGAAGGCGCGGCTGCCGTGCCGACGAGCATCGTGGTGAAGTTGCCCTCGCCGGACCAAACCAGTCGCGCAACGGGAATCGCGCTGCGCAACTACGAGCGCGAGGTGAAGTTCTACAACGAAGTCGCGCCCACGATCGACATTCGGGTACCGCGTTGTTACCACGCCAACTGGAATGCATCTGATGGTGACTTCGTGATCGTGCTCGAGGACCTCGCCCCCGCCGCCCAGGGCGACCAGATCGCGGGATGCTCCATCGAGCACGCACGCAGCGCCGTACTCGAACTTGCTCGCCTTCACGGGCCACGGTGGGATGATCCCGCGCTGCATGACATCGAGTTCCTCAGCCGTCGCAGCGGTCCTGACGATGGCGTGATGCTCGCAGGCATGTGGGCGATCTTCTTTCCCGGCTTCATCGCCACCTACGCCAAGTACCTCAGTCCCGAGGCGATGGAGTTGGTGACGGCATTCGGCGCACGGGTGGCCCAATGGGTTGATGGTCGCGACTCGCCGCTCACCGTCACACACGGCGACTATCGACTCGACAACCTCATGTTCGCGTCTGCAGAGGGTGGCTCCCCGATAGCCACCGTCGACTGGCAGTCGCCCGGTCATGGGCCAGCAATGGGCGATGTCTCGTATTTCCTTGGTGCAGGCCCACTGCCCGGTGATCGACTACAGATCGAGCATGAACTCTTGGCCGAGTACACCGAGACGCTGCGGCGCGACTACGGCATCGAGATCGACGACGATTGGGCGTGGACGCAGTATCGCCGCGAAGCCTTCTCTGGAGTGATCATGGCCGTGATCGCCTCCCAGATCGTTGGTGGCACCGAGCGGAGCGAATTGATGTTCGCAGCCATGGCGACGCGTCATTTACAACATGCGCTCGACCTCGACAGCGAGTCGCTGATCTGAGATGGGCCACGATCTCCCCGACTTTCACATCGATCACGCCGAAAAGATTGAGTGGATGATCGAGACCGCCGGCTGGGCGCTCGAGCCCGTGCTGCCCGACTCGACTACCGTGCCTCCAACGCCGGCGTATTGCTACACCATCGGGCTCCCAGCGCTCACCGGGTTCGCCGATCTGGTGATCTTCGGTCTCACGCCAGTAGCAGCGCGCGGCATCCTCGCGATGGTGGTCGACTTCCTCCAAGGTGGCACCGAAATACCCCTTGGCGTAGAACTGGTGGGGCTGTTGGACAACGAGCTGCGGTGCATCTTTGCGCCTATCGACGTGAACCGATGGGGTCAGTTGTTTGGTACTGCGAGCTCGTGGTATCGCGGCGAGTCCTTTGAGATGGTGCAGCTGCTCTGGCCGGATCGCGACGGCTTTCTCCCCACCGAAGTTGGTTACGCGCAGAACATGCGCATGGCTCAACCGGTGATCGGCGAGGTCTGACCCGGGCCGTTTTGGTTACGCCGGGAGGCGAACCGGAATACTGCGCGGGCCGCGCACCTGGCCGGCCGCCCACGTGACTGTGCTGGGGTCGGCGAGCTCATAGTCGGGGTAACGCTTCAGCCATTCCTCGACGGCGACGCGTAGCTCCATCCGTGCAAGGTTCGAGCCGAGACACCGATGGATGCCCAGACCGAACGCTGCGTGCCGGTTCTCTTCGCGGTCGATGAGGACCTCGTCGGCGCGGTCGAAGAACGCGGGGTCACGGTTTGCCGCAGGGAAGGGAAGCAACACCCAATCGTCGACCTTCATTGGGCAGCCGCCGACCTCGACGTCTTTGGCCACCATGCGCGCCATCGTGACGGGGGCGTATGCGCGTAGCATCTCCTCGATTGCGAACGGCATCAACTCGGGTTCGTTCGCAAGACGCTTGCGGTCGGCCGGGTTCTTGGCGAGGTGCCACAACGACGATCCGATGGCCGACCACGTGGTGTCGATGCCGGCAACGAGGATGAGCAGCATCGTGCCGCGCACGTGCTCGTGCATCAGCTTGTTGCCGTCGAGCTCGGCATTGAGCAAGAAGGTGGTGAGGTCGTCGCGCGGATTTTCGACGTGATCGGCGATCTGAGCGTCGAAGTAGGCGTCGATGTTTTGCCCTTCGACCAGGCGGGTGTCATCTTCCTCGGCGATGTTGATGCCTTCTTCGAGGATGAGGTGGATCACGTGACGGAAGTAGTCGGCGTCAGAGGCCGGGAAACCAAGCATTTTCGCAATCACGCGCAACGGAATGTGTTGGGCATAGTCGACGGCGGCATCGACGACTTCTTTGCCCTCGAGGCTGTCGAGGAGTTCGTTGCAGAGTTCACGCGTGAACGGCTCGAGTGCCTCGACCTTCTTCGGCGCGAACGCTGGCAGCATGAGTCGGCGGGCCATTGCATGGAACGGCGGGTCGGAGGTGATGGGCGGCGCCCCGCCAATCGGCGCCGGCAGATCGTTGGGTCCGGGTCGCGCTTCGCTGACCACGACGGCACGCGAGGTGAAGTTCTCGGTGTCGTATGCGATGGAGGAGACGTGCTCGTGCGTGACGGGCAGCCACGTTCCGCCGTAGCGGTTGCTGTGCGCCACCGGACAGGTCTCGCGGAGCTCCTCCCAGATCGGGAACGGGTTGTTCACCCATACCGGATCGGTGTGGTCGAAGTCGGTGGCCCAATCGGTAACAGGGGGATGTCGGTCGATGGTCATTGGTCTACTCCGTGATCTCGATGGCGTACTCGGGGCAGTTCGCCACGGCGAGACGCGCTTTGTGCTCGAGCCCCTCGGGCACGATGCCGTCGTTCAACTCAACGGCGTTGCCGAGATCATCGACATCGAACAACTCCGGCGCCAGGGCATAGCAACGGTTGTGGCCCTGGCATTTGTCTGGATCGACGTGTACACGCATGAAAATCCCCTTTGGTATTGGTCGTAGCCTACCGAACGCCGCCGCTCGGACACAGGTCGACATAGCGATTGGGCACACGCCACACGCCGCCGCGCACCCAACCGCACGTGGCCGCCACACGCGGCGCAACGTCTGCGCGGGGAGCACCTGATGCTCACATCAGTCGGTGGCGAGGCCGCGGAGTTCGTTGAGCTCGGAGGCGAGCGCATCAAGCGCGCGTTCTTCGCCGAGCAGCAATGCAGCGGTGCGTGTATCGGGAAACTGCGCGGCTGCGATCAGCTCGGGCCATGCTGCGCCGGGCCGTCCCAGCACGATTCTCAGCGCGCCAGACAATGCTTCGACGGGTGTGGTGTCGTAGTCCTGCAGGAGTGCCTCGACGTTACGCTTGGTCAAGCGAGCGATGGCGTTCGCTCCTCGAGGGTCCAGCTAACTCCGTGAACCGGCAGTAAGTCCAGAAATGGATCTGCCGAGAAGGCCTCGGGCCCCATCACTCCGGCACCGGTCCATTCACCCTCGGCGATGAGTTCGCATGCCACGACCGGATGCACAGCGGTCTGCCAGACCACGGCCTGGTGACCCGATGTGCGCATCGTCCATTCGTTGTCGACCACCTGATAGAGGTAGGCCTCACGGGGCAGGCCATCCAGGCCGAGTCCGGTCACGAGCGAACCGGCGCACGTGCGGCCGTGCATGCGGTCGCCGAGCTCGGCCGGGTTCGGCAGCACCGCCGCCACCACGTCTCGCGGCGACACCTCGACTCCGCGAACCATCACCGGTTTGGTGCTGTCGAGACCGAGTCGATGCAGCGTCGCGAGCACCTCGATGAATTCATCGCCCAGGCCGTATTTGAAGGTGACGCGATCGAGATGCAGCCAACGAGGCATGAGGATGACCTCCTCGTGCTCGACGTTCACGCAGCCGAGCGGCCCGATGCCATCGGGAAATACGAACGTCTCTGGTTCGCTGAAGGGTGCCGTGGTGAACCAACCGCGATCGCGTTCCCAGATCACTGGCGGGTTGAGGCACTCCTCGATGGTGGTCCAAATGCTGAACGTCGGAGCGAAGGCGAAGCCGTCGATCGCAAGGTCGCTGCCGTCACGGACGCCAACCTCGGTGATGCTGCTGAACAGGTGGTCGCTCGCGTAGCGTGCCAACACATCGGAGAGGCCGGGCTCCACACCCATGCCGCACAAGGCGAGTTGGCCGCGCTGCACCCACTGGTCTGACACAGCGAACTGAGCGTCGCCCAACATCACGCCGGTTTGCTCGTGTGGGTGCGTCGGATGTGGAGCAGACATGTGCATGGCCATGTCGAGGTAGTGGCAGCCGGCTGCAAATGCGGCGTCGAAGATCGGTGGGTTGAGGCGAGGATCGCAGGCGTTCACGATGATGTCGGCGTTCATGGTGCGCGCCAGTTCAACGATGTCGGCAGGGTCGGTGGCATCGACTCGGGTCGCGCGCACCCGCGGGCTCGCTGCCTGTGCCGCGGCGCGAGCCGCTCGATTGCCATCGATGTCGGCGAGCACGATGTCGGCGAAGATTGGTCGCCGTGCGGCGATGGACGCAAAGGCTGCACCGACTCCGCCTGCGCCAACGATCAAGACCCGCATGACCGTCGACAGTAGCGTGCCTCCGGTCCGCAAGCCCCGCGGAGATCAGACGTTCAGAGTGCGAATGCGCGTCGCTCGGCACCGATGCTGACCAGTGCTGCGATGCGCTTGGCCAGATACGGACTGAAGTAACCGCGGTAAGCGAGCTGTAGTTCGGGCAACATCCAGTCACCACCGGTGACGGTGCCCCGGCAACGCGTTGCACCACAATGACATGAGAACGTGTCGTTGCTGCTGCCGTCGGTCATTGCGTAGTCGTAGGTGATTTCCTCGCCGATGGCAATGTCGTGAATCGCAACCACCAGCACCCCCGACACGATGCCGCAGTTGGGCGAACACGAGTGGTTGATCATGTCGGCGGCTTCCGCAAAGACTGAGCCAGCCATGTACAGATTCTCGTCAATCTGTATGCAGCGGCCCTGCTGCTCGACAGGCAGCGCTTCGAGTTCGCTGGCAGAGATACACGAACCACCGAACGCCGCAACCGTTTCGCCGGCGACGATGGGAGCGATCGCAACACTGGCAACCCGGTTGCCGGTGTGCTGCACTATGGCTTTGGTGGTCAAGAAATTTGCTCGCACGACACAAGCTTGGTGGGCGGATCGTTGCCCGTCTACTCGCTGATCCGTCAGCCGAAACTGACCGCAGCATCAGTCAACGGCGCTGAGCAATCAGTCGAGACGTGATCGTCGCGAGCGGCGGGCTACTTTGGGTGCTGGCGTCGGGCGTTACGTCGGGGAGTGGGGGAGTGATGTCGAACTGGAACTTTGCGGAGATCTTTATGGCGGTCGCGGCACGCGTGCCGGATCGGCCTTGTCAGATACAGGGCGATCGCGTGATCACCTGGGGGCAGTTCGACGAGCGCACCACTGCGCTCGCCGCCGACCTCGTGGCGTCGGGAGTTGGTCGTCAGTCGAAGCTCGCTTGCTATCTGTACAACTCGCCTGAATATATGGAGTCCATGACGGCTGCCTGCAAAGCCGGCATGGCACCTGTGAACACGAACTACCGCTACGGCGCCGAGGAAATCGTCTACCTCTTCGACAACGCCGACGCCGAGGCGGTGGTGTTCCATGCTGTGTTCGGTGAACTGATCGAGCAGATTCGTGACCGGCTCGCGAAGGTGAAACGGTGGTACGTGGTCGCCGACGAAACAGGGCCGGGTCCCGAGTGGGCCACCCCCTACGAGTCCGTGGTTGCAGCCGCCGCAGTGTTGCCCGACGTCGTGCGCAGCGGCGACGACCTCCTGCTGCTCTACACCGGCGGAACCACAGGTATGCCCAAGGGTGTGATGTGGCGCCAAGACGACCTCTACAACGTGCTCGGCGGAGGCGGCAACGCGATCTTCGGCACGCCACCCGCCGACGGCATTGACGACTTGATGAGCCGCATCGATACCGCGGCTCCCATCGGTCCGGTGATGCTCGTGGCGTGTCCACTGATGCACGGCACGGGTCAGTTCAGCGCACTCAACAACATGGGCGCGGGCGGCTGCATCGTTACGCTCGAGCGGCGCAAGTTCGATGTCGCCGAGCTGCTCGGCACCGTCGAGCGCCGTCAGGTGAACTCGGTGATCATCGTCGGGCAGGCCTTCGCTGGACCGATGCTCGACCACCTGCGTGCCAACCCGCACAAATACGACCTCACCAGCCTCGGCCTGATCACCTCGAGCGGCGTCATGTGGAGCCAGGACAACAAGGCCGGGCTGCTCGAGTTCATCCCGCAGGCGATTCTGTTCGACTCGTTCGGTTCGTCGGAGGCTGTTGGCATGGGCGCCTCGGTCAGCTCCAAGGGCGCCCCGCAACAGACGGCCAAGTTCCAGATCGGGGCCACGTGTGCGGTGTTCAACGAGCTGGGTCATCGCGTTGAACCCGGTTCGGGTGAACAAGGTGTTGTCGCGGTTGGCGGCTTCATTCCGTTGGGCTATTACAAAGACGAGGCCAAGACTGCGCAGACATTTCGCACGTACGAGGGACGTCGATGGAGCGTCCCTGGAGATTTTGCTGAAGTCAACGTCGATGGCACCCTTCGTCTGCTCGGACGTGGTTCGGTGTGCATCAACACCGGCGGCGAGAAGGTTTTTCCCGAAGAGGTGGAGGAGGCGCTCAAGACACATCCGAGCGTGCTCGACGCGGTCTGCGTCGGCCTGCCTGACGAACGATTCGGTGAGGTCATCTGCGCAGTGGTGGAGGCCACCGAGGGCGCCGACGCTCAACTCGCCACGTTGTCGGATCATGTTAAGGGTCTCCTCGCGCACTACAAGGCTCCACGCCACATCGTGGTGGTCGACACCATCGGTAGGGCGCCCAATGGCAAGGTCGATTACAAGCGTCTCAAGGATCTCGCGTCAGCACGAATCAGCCAAGCTGCTCAGCCGGGTGTCTTATGAACGGTGATCATCTCCGGTCCAGATTGAACGCCGGTGAGAGCGTGCTGATGCCCGGTGTGTGGGATGTGCTGTCAGCCAAGCTTGCCGTCGAGGCGGACTTTTCGACGGTGTTCGTCAGTGGCTACTGCGTCAGCGGCACCCTGTTGGGTCAGCCCGATTTTGGCCTGCTGACGCAAACCGAGATGGCCGAGGTCGCGCGGCGCATCTGTTCGGCGGTGCCTGACACCATGGTCATCGTCGATGCCGATACCGGCTACGGCAACCCGCTCAATACGATACGCACAGTCGAACTCTGGGAACAGGCTGGCGCCACCGGATTGTTCCTCGAGGATCAGGTCTGGCCGAAGCGGTGCGGTCATATGGCCGGCAAGCAGGTCGTACCGGTGGCCGATTGGCTCGCGAAACTGCGCGCCGCAGTGGATCACCGCACCCATCTGCATGTCACCGCCCGAACCGATGCCCGCGCTGCGGTTGGGCTCGACGATGCCATCGAGCGGGCGAGAATGGCGCGCGACATCGGCGTCGACGCAATCTTCGTGGAAGCGCCCGAATCGATTGCTGAGATGGAACGCATCGCAGCCGCCCTGAACGATGTCATCCTGGTGGCCAACATGGTCGAGACGGGCCGCACGCCACTGCTCACCCCCGCCGAACTCGCCGACCTCGGGTTTCATCTGATCGTGTCGCCTCTGAGCGCGCTCTTCACCATGGTGCACGCGATCCGCGAGTCATTGGTTATCTTGCGTGATCAGGGTTCGCTGCGGGGCCACCTCGATCGTCTCATCGACTTCGAGGACTTCGGCCGCGTCGTCGGTCTGTCCGAGCAATACGCGCACGACGAGCGCTATCGGGACAACGACCACACTTAAAGTCCGTTGACTCGCCGGGTCTACCAGTTACACTTGCGAAAGCATTACGAGCGGCCCCTCCGGGCCCGGCAACCTGGGTCGGAAGCCCCAAGGTGCCTCCAACTGCGGGTCCTTCGCAGGTGGGATGTGGTCGGCTAACAGTCCGGCAACAAAGGCCCCGGCCGCTCTCGATGTCGTGAAAGTGTCAACGGCGAGAGGAGGACAACATGACGAAGTCGCTGCTACCGGCAACGGGCGCGTGGCGCACCGGCGATCCCGCGGGCAATCGTCAGTTCTTCACGATCGCTGTCGACCGGCCGTTTGCTCTGGACGGGGCGACGTCGCTCACTCACGTCACGACCGCGTTCGAGACCTGGGGTGCGCTCGACGACAGCGCAAGCAACGCCATCCTCATCTGCCACGCATGGACCGGTGACAGCCATGCTGCGGGTCAGGCGGGTCGGGGCCACGTGGCAGCGGGTTGGTGGGACGACATCATCGGGCCGGGCAAGCCCATCGATACGAACCGCTGGTTTGTCGTGTGCGCCAACGTGCTCGGGGGCTGCCAAGGGTCGACGGGACCCGCCTCGACGCATCCGGTCGACGACAAACCCTATGGTTCGCGATTTCCGGTCATCACTATTCGCGACATGGTGCGTGTTCAGGCTCGCCTTGCAGATCACCTCGGCGTCGACGTCTGGCACAGTGTGATCGGCGGTTCCATGGGCGGCATGCAGGTGCTCGAGTGGGGTATCACCTACCCGCACCGAGTGCGTTCGCTCGTGCCCATCGCTACGTGCGCGCAAGCAACGGCGCAACAGATTGCGTGGGGCGCCATCGGCCGTCGCGCCATCTTGCTGGACCCGAGGTGGCGCAGCGGCGACTACTACGACGCCGAACCCGGTGATGGTCCCTGGGAGGGTCTCGCAGTAGCGCGTATGGTTGCTCAGGTCACGTTCCGCAGCGACAACGTCTTCACTGATCGATTTGGCAGGGAGCTCGCCGACGGCGCAACGCTGAAGGACGGATTCGAAATGTGGCAGCGCTTCGAGGTCGAGCGCTATCTCGATCATCACGGCGACAAACTCATCCGCCGTTTCGATACCAACAGCTACCTGATCATCGGCAAGGCCATGGACCTCCACGACGTCGGACGCGGCCGCAACGGTCTGGTGTCGGCCATCGCTCGTATCCGCGTGCCAACGCTCACGATGGGTATCTGGAGCGACATGCTTTATCCGTCGTATCAGCAACGTCAGATCCGTGATTTGCTCGTGTCCGCCGGCACCGCGTGCGAGTACGTCGAGATCGATTCGCCGCATGGTCACGATGCATTCCTCATCAACCTGGATCAGGTGGCTCCGCCGATCGAGGCCTTTCTCGACTCGGTCGCGAAGCAGTAGAGGCATGGCGGCCCGCCGCCACCGCATCGAGCATCGGAATCGCTTTGCTTTTCAGAGGCAGGCGCAGCGCCATCATCTCGGGCACGTTGGGATCGTGGCTGCCATCGAGCAAGTAGATGACCCGGCGCTTGTGCGGCGTGCCCGACGGGCCGACGACCTTCCAGTACGAGACCCTCGGCCGGCGGCCCTGCAGCAGTCGCGTGGGGTTGGCCATGGCATCTCGTCGTTGCATTCCGGTGGATCCGCCACGGCGCTGGCGTACCTCGACTGTGTCGTGGCGTACGCGACCGACACGCACCTCGCGCCAGCGATTGTCATTCCGGCCGTCGCGCCCGATGCCCTGTCCGTAACAGACCATGCGCTCGCCGTCCTTGCTGACCCAATGCGGCTCCATGCGGTACGCGATCCAGAGCAGAAACCCGCAGCTGGCGGCAATTGCGAGAACAGTCAGAACGCTGGACATACGCTTCCAGCTTGACGCATCCACATGGTGGCTGCACACTTCGTTGTCAAACCTGCGAGACTTTCGATGTCATGAGTCTGCTGTCATCCCACTCGATCGGCCCGTCGGCTCTCGGCCTGCTCGCCGACACGGTCAACGATGCGAGCAGCACCCGCAAGCTCTACCTCATTGCCCTCGGCCTTGCACTGCTCGGTGGAGTGTTGTTGATCGTCACCGTGTGGTTCTGGCGCAGCACACGGCCCGAGCCTGAGTTGCTCGCCCCTCTCGAACAGATGGGCGCACGTACGTTTCGTCAACTCGACGGTCGCGCGCAGAAGGAACTGCTCGATTCAGTTCGTCCCGAAGATGCCCAACCGATGCGCTGGGGAGTGGTGCACGGCGATCCGATGCCGGGCACAGAAATCGATCTCGAGGCCGCTGCCCGAGCCGACATGATTGGCTACGACGACCTTCGCGAGCCGGAGACCGAGCTCGAGGCGGAGCTCGATCCTGAATCCGATTCTGATTCTGATTCTGCTTCTGCTTCTGCTTCTGATTCTGATTCTGTTTCCGATTCTGAGCCGGACGTCGAGTCTGTTGATACAGCGGGTGCAGCACTGGTGGATGAACCCGTTGAAGAACCCGAGGTTCCCGCCGTCGGTGAAACCGACGTCGTCATTCCCGAGACCGCTGACGAGATGCCGCCCGAGACCGCCGACGAGGTTGCAGAGGTTCCGCCCGAGGTTGCAGGAGTGGCAGCCGTTGCAGAAGCAGACGAACCCGATGTGGGGCCCGTTGCCAGTGGCGACGAGCCGACAGCAGCGGACAGTGATGACCTAGGCGACCGTTCCCGTAGCGCGGTGCTGATGGATCCATTGCTCAGATTTCCCGGACGCGACACGAACTGAACCCGCCTCGACGGTGTCTGGCGGTTACGGTGAAGGTATGGCTGGGTTAGACGTTGAGGCAATGTTGGCACGATTCCGCGAGCGTTCAGCGGCGGTGAAAAAGCGGCCTCTGCCGCCCGTTGCCGGCGAGGAGCGTCAGGCCTTCATCCAGCAGGCGCAGACCGACTTTCAGGATTTTGCGATCATTGGCGATTCGGTCGGCTCGATCGAAGACGGTTTTCTCGTCCTGCGCGTCGATCTGCGACCGGCCGATCAGAAGACATGACCACTGCGTTAGAGACGCGTGCGCCGTCGAGTGATGTCCCGCTGATCGCCGGTTCGCTCGCCGTTGTGGCGTGGGGTTTTGGACCGTTGATCGTGCGAGGGATCAGCGCGTCTGCGCCGTCGATCATCGTGTTTCGGCTCGGTTTCGCCATCCCGGTGATGATCGCCGTTGCGTACGCCACAGGCGGTCGCATCACCGTTGCCGTTATGCGTCAAGCAGTCGTGCCCGGTGTGCTGTTTGCGTTGTCGATGATGGCCAGCTTCGAGTCGTACAAAGCCACCTCTATCGCGGTTGCCTCGCTCATCCCAGCGGTGCAGCCTGCGTTGGTGTTGTTCATTGCCGTGCGGCTGTTTGGGGAACGATCATCCAGCCGCCAGCTTGTGCTTGCTGGTGCCGCGCTCGCCGGGGTCTTCGGCGTGGTGCTTGCTGCGGGCAACACCAGCGGAATGGCGATGCGCGGCAACGCCCTCGCTGTCATCAACCTGCTGCTGTGGACGGTCTACTTCATCCAGGTGAAACGCGTTCGTTCGACCGGCGTGCACTCGTGGTCATTCATTGCATGCGTGTTCATGGTGGCTTCGTGTATCGCAATTCCTTGGGGTCTTGTCGCGTCGAACGACCTCAATACGGTGGGTGGTACTGACTGGCTGTTGATCGGGCTGATGGTGTGCGGCCCTGGTCTGATGGGCCACGGACTGATGACCTGGGCGCAACGACACCTAGATCTCACGGTCGCGTCACTGCTCACCCTCGCGAGCCCTGTGATCTCGGCGACGGGTGCATGGCTCATTTTCAGCGAGCGTCTTCGTCCGCTGCAGGTGCTGTTCGCCAGCGTTGTGTTGATCTCCCTCGCTGGCATCGTGGTGGACGCGAGAGTGAGCGTTGCAGCCGAAACCGGCTTGTCCGGTCCGGTGGAGTAGTTGCTAAACTTCGCTTCGCAATATGCGGATGTGGCTCAGCTGGTAGAGCATCACCTTGCCAAGGTGAGGGTCGCGAGTTCGAATCTCGTCATCCGCTCCAAGAAACACCAGGTCAGCGGCCCTACTGGGGTCGCTGGCTTGCGTTTTCGGCTTGCCGGTATACCATCGCGCTATACCATCGGGTTCGTTTCGCCCCTGAGTCACTCCTGGTAAGCAGGTGAAAATGGCCGAAAAGTCGATTTCTCAGAAGTCTTCCGAAGACTCAGCGAGCAAGGCAGTCGTGTCCGGTCCGCGGGCCAAGGGGAGTGGTGGGGTCTTCGCGATTCGCCCCGGAGTTTGGCGGGTCGACATCGAACTTCCTCGCGACAAGGTGACCGGCAAGCGGCGTCGAGTGAGCCGCTACATCGAGGGCGCTCG
>JANYCT010000007.1 GCA_025360105.1 Actinomycetes bacterium
ACCGCGCCATACTCATGGACATGGGCCGCACCGGCCCTGCCAGCTGGCCTTTCATTGAGCTCTGCCGGCGTCATCTCTGGCACGCCCACGGCCGCTGGCACGTTTGTCGTCACCGTCACTGCGCTCGACGTAACCAAGGCCACCGCGTCCAAGACCTACATCGTCACCATCGCGCCGCCCTTGGTCATCACATGCGGCACCCTCCCCACAGGAACAGCCAATGTCGCCTACACGAGCGGTGCCACACTCAGCGCCACGGGCGGTACTCCGCCGTATGTATGGAGCGCGGCCAGCCTGCCAAGAGGCCTCTCGATCAATAACTCTGGCGTCATTTCCGGCACCCCGGTCGCGTTCGGAACGTTCAATCTCGCCATACAGGTCACCGACGCAAATCTCGTCGGCGCCTCGTGCAGCAGGACTCTGACCATCAATGCGCCGGTATCCCTTCCGGTCGGCCAGAACATCCAGACCACCCCCTCCTCGCCGAGCGGAAACGGGATGACGGCAGGCGACGTCATCAACTTCTCATACCAGGGGCTGGTCAAGCCAGATTTGATTTTCGCCGGGTGGGACGGCAGTACACCCAAGACGGTGTACGTGCGCTACGGCTCGGGCAACATGTTCAACAGCCCCCCTCGGCCCACCACCAGCGACTTCGTCGACATCTTCAGTTCGTACTCGGTTCTCAACAACGGCACGAGCGCAAGCTGCACGGCAGTGAGCAAGAAGGCTGTGCCGGTCGCCGGCGACATCAACGTCGGCGCGATCTCGATGTCACAACGCGACAAGTATTACGGCGGCGGCGCACTTGTGGTGTACCAGGCCACGATGACGGCCACCACTGACACCATCACGGTGACGCTGGTCGCGAAAATGTGCCCCGGGAGCATTGCCGTCGTCAATCCTCAGGCCGCGAATATGGTGTGGTACCCAACCGGGTCAGGCACTGCGATCACCGAGACCGATCCCGTCGGACAGGTACCGAGTCCAGACGTCGACTTCTGACCTGTCCGGTCACGTCGCTCCCGTGGCCGACCGACAACATGACCTAATCCTCTGTGCCACTTCCAGCAGGTGCGCGACTGTTTCTCAAACGCCGATGTCGGCGCGTCGATGGAGGATCCTGTCATGCAGTTCGAGGTCACGCACACCTACAAACGGCCCATCGGTGATGTGTTCGATGTACTCACCGACTTCGAGCGCCTCAAGGCGAAGTATCTCGCCGTCGGCCAGACCGGCGTCGAACTACTGAGCCGTGAGGCCAACAAGGATGGATCGCTGACCATCATCACGCGTCGCGTCGTGCCCCTGGATCTTCCTGGGTTCGCCAAGCGGGTGCTCTCTCCCAAGCAGACCGTCACCCAGACCGACACATGGTCGGCACCCGATGCGAAGGGCGCGCGCGACGGCACGTTTGAAGTGGATTCCAAGGGCGCCCCGGTCAAGGTGAGCGGCAAGTTGCGCCTGGCCCCGAAGGGTGCCAAGGGGTGCACCAACACGAGCACCGTGACCATCGAGTGCAAACTGCCGATCATCGGGGGCAAGATCGCCGATTTCGTCGCCGGCGACGCACGACGCGCCGTGGATCACGAACAGGCGTGGATCACCGCGTACCTCGCCGAGCACTGACCGAAGCTCACTTCGTCGCTATTGCGCGTTTCCGAGTGCTCGTGGCGATGGTGGATGTCGGGGAGATGCTCGTGTTCGTGCACCAGCGCGAGATGTCGATGTGATTGCCCACCGAGCATCTCGATGGCGTTTAGGGTCGTTGCGACGCCCGGAACGTGTTCGAGTCCCAGTCCCAGCGCGATGTTGACGGCGCCCGCGACCAGACCCTTGGCGAGCGTGATCGGGGGGTGGGCTGTAGCGATCCAGGTTCGCGGTGATCATATTGTCGACAACCCACTACAGGCTTGCTCCGGCGACAACGAGCGCGCTGCCAGTGAGATGCGTGCCGCCGAATCCGGTGACGACGACTCCCCCAGCAAGCACAAGGACAATGCCGGAACCGGTACAACGGCCGATGTGTTCGTGGAGGAGAAGGCCGGCGAGGGTCAATGTCTTCGCGTCGCTCACGATCAGCTTTGTCGTCTGTCGTCGGGGTCGCTGCGCCGAGGAACAACGCGGCGGATGCGCAGGGGCACCAACCTTGCTGCTCCCGGGGGGACCTCACGACATCAGTGTGCGCGCGCTGTCCGCGGCAGAACATCACAGCACCGTCAACTCAGCGGCAGCACCACTGACGGCGAGCAGACGACCGACGCTTGTTGCAGTCGAGGGTGACGGTGATCTTCTTTGATGCCATGCCAACGCCGAATCAGAGGTGACCTGTCAGAATCTCCGGACTCCAACATTCATCGACCTCAGCCACGACGTGCGCGACGGGATGATCACCTACCCGGGCTTGCCTGCATCGCGACTCGGGTCGGTGATGTCACGAGTCGACAGCCGCGGCTGGGATGAACACTGGGGAACGCCGCGCTACTTCCACTCCGACCATCACATTCCAACGAGTGCCGGAGGCGAAGACAACCAAGAACCGATTGCATCTCGACATCTGGTCCGACGCCATCGAGGACGAGCTCGGCCGGTTCCAGATACGACGAGACCCAGAAGGGAACGAGTTCTGTCTTGTCGCCTGACAGACTCTCCCGATGACCTACGACGACATCATGGCGGTGTTCTGCGCGACACCGGCCGAACCCATTCCGGTGCCTGTGGTGCCCGCCACACCGGCACGTCGTCTTCGCGACGCGGTCGAACCCATCGCCACCCATGGCTGGTGGTCACGTCCGCCATCCGAACGTCTGGCAGCGCTCGGTCTCAGCTTCTTCGACGGGTACGTGTGGGGTCGCGCCGCTGCACTTGGCACGCCAGAGGCGTCGGTGGTCGTGGCGACGTTCGGCGTCTTCGAGCCGGGCATGCTCGCGTCCGTCTATCAGCACGCGACCTCCATGGCCTCACGTGACGATGTGTTGGCTGCGCGTGCCGATGGTGCCGCCGAGAGTCTGGCAACGCTCGTGTCCGCCAACGAGGCAGAAGCCATTGCTGATCCGCTCCTTGCGGCAATCAGCCAGCTCGACGGCATGGGCCGACCACTGTTCAGCGCGCTGCGCGGACTTCCGCTCCCCGATACTGCACCGGGTCGCCTCTGGAGGGCGGCAGAGCTCGTGCGTGAGCATCGGGGTGACGGTCATCTCGCCGCGGCCGTAGCAGCAGGCCTTGACGCCGTCACCCTCAACGTGGTCACCGAGCTCTGGCTGGGTTATCCCGTCGGCGAGTACAGCCACACACGTGGGTTCGCTGCCGAGCAGTTGGGTGCAGCCGTCAGCGGGCTCGAAGATCGTGGTTGGGTCAGCAACGGTGCGTTGACCGCCGACGGTCTTGCTGCACGGCTCGAGCTGGAGCTCGCGACCGACGTATCACAACAGCGACTAATCGATCTCTTGGGCGATGATCTGGACGAGATCATCAGCCACGCCGAAAACGTGGCGGCGACAATTCTCGCCGCACGCGCCTTTCCCACCGATCCACGCAAACGCGCCGCCGGCTGAGAGCACGCGGCGTGGCGCCGCAGGTTGGACTCTCGGACAGGCTGCTCCGTACGATGCTCTGACCGCTACTCACTGGGTGCAGACGACGAGGTGTGCAATGTTCGAATGGAACGACGAGCAACAGATGATCCGCGACGCAGTGCGTCGCTTCGTCGACGACGAGATTCGCCCTCACGTGGAAGAACTCGAGCATGGCGACATGGCGCCATACGACATCTTGCGCAAGCTATTCGCCACGTTCGGTATGGACGCCATGGCCCGCGAACGCTTCAAGCGGCAGATGGAACGCGAGCATGCCGTAGCCGATGCGATTGCCCGCGGCGAGACACCTCCTGCGCCGGTAGAGCGTTCGGGAGGCGACGGCGGTGGCGCTGGGATGACCCTCATCCCCATCATCGAACTCTGTCGCGTCTGCCCCGGCATGGTAACCGCGATGGGCGTGAGCATGGGCCTCACCTCGGCGGCGATTCTCTCGAAGGGCACGCTTGCGCAGAAGGAGCGGTGGGCGCTCGATCTGCTCACCATGGACAAGGTCGGCGCTTGGGCGATCACCGAGCCGGGCTCGGGTTCTGATGCGTTCGGATCCATGCGCGCCACGGCGCGACGCGATGGTGACGATTACATCCTCAACGGCTCCAAGACATTCATTACCAACGGGCCGTACGCCGACATCACCGTGTTCATCTGCAAGCTCGACGAAGGCAATCCGCCCGAACATCGCAAGATCGTCAGCTTCGTGCTCGAGCGCGGCATGCCGGGGTTCGTGCAGTCGAAGCCATTGCGCAAGATGGGCATGCACTCCTCGCCCACCGGCGAACTGTTCCTCGACGACGTGCTCGTCGGGCGTGACCGGCTGATCGGCGAGACCGAAGATCTTCCCGCCGGTGGCCGCGATGGCGCCAAGGCCACGTTCCAGCAGGAGCGCGCAGGCGTGGCTGCGATGGCGCTGGGCATCATCGAGGAGTGCCTGCAGCTCAGCGTTGCCTACGCGAGGAACCGCGTGCAGTTCGGCAAGCCGATCGGTGAGTTTCAGCTCATCCAGGACAAGCTCGCACGTATGGAGGTTGCCCGCATGAACGTGCAGAACCTCGTCTTTCGCACCATCGAGATGAGCGCGGCGGGCAAGAGCATGTCGCTGGCCGAGGCGTCGGCAATGAAGCTCTACTCCGCTCGTGCAGCCACCGAGGTCGC
>JANYCT010000036.1 GCA_025360105.1 Actinomycetes bacterium
GAACAACAATCGCGGCGCGTCGGCAGCCTCACTGCGCTCGTAGTAGACATCGATTCCGTTGAGATGGGCGGTCGGCACAGCACTGCACCGTAATTGCATCTACCGTCGGTTGCCATGAGCAGACCGTCGTCTCGACGCATCGAACCAGGGGCCGGACAGGAAAGCGTGTGGGACTATCCGCGCCCGCCCGCCGTCGTTCCTACTGCGAGCCACATTCGCGTCGTGCACTGCGGTGTCACGGTCGCCGACACGCACGCAGCGATTCGGGTGCTCGAGACCAGCCAACCGCCTGCGTTCTACATCCCGCGCTCCGATATAGCCCACGAGTGTCTTCTGCCCGGCGACGGCTTGCGCTCGTTCTGCGAATGGAAAGGCCCCGCCACATACTGGAGCATTGCCGTGGGGAACGCGGTAGTCCCCAATGCAGCGTGGAGCTACGAGCACCCCACGCCCCGGTTCACTGCCATCGCCGGACACCTTGCGTTCTACGCCCGCTTGGTTGACGAATGCTGGGTCGACGACGAACAGGTGGTTGCGAACCCCGGATCGTTCTACGGCGGCTGGATCACCTCGTCGGTGGTCGGCCCATTCAAGGGCGATCCCGGCACCGAATACTGGTAGGCCCCATCCCGATCTGCCCCATCCGGTCTGGCAGCGGAGTCGTGCCCTGCAGGGCTCACATCTACTGACAGACCCACGTCGGGTCGATGTTCAGTTGAGGTTGGTGGAGGCGAGGAACCGCTTCGCAACGGCTGCGTCGCCAACGACATTGACGGCGTCCATCGGGGCGCGGCGCCACAACGCCAGCAGCAGATCGCTAGCGGGACCTCGCAGCGCGCAGTCGCCCTTGGCGTGTTCGCGGGTCACCTCGAAGCCGCCGGGCAGCCCGGGAAAATCGTCGTCGGCGATGATCGATTCGCGAATTGTCCATTCACCTGAGATATCGGTGCAGTGGATGTGCACCGAGCCGGCCACGGGCTGAGCGATTCGGGCAACATCGTCGATGAAGTGGGTGAGGAACTCGTCGATGCCGTCGCTGGCGAGTGAGGCGTCGATGGGGCCGGGGCGCCCGGCGGCGGCATCGGCATCCCAGCGGTGCATCGCAGTTTCCTGTGCCATGCGTCGGAGCACGAAGGCCACGTCGTGCTGCTCGGCCCACGTCCACACCTCAGTACCGGGGTCGGCGCTGGCCAGCGCATGGAGCAAGCGCTCGAAGTGGGTTTCGTACAAACCCGCTAGTTCGGTGTCATCGTGGGGCCGTGCGAGTTCGACGACCTCGGCCCCATTCAGCGCGCGCTGCGACACGATGGCGCCCCAGAAGTAGTGAACCTCGGTGAGGTGCCACAACAGATCGGCCGCCACCCACCCTGGGCACGATGCAACCGGAGCAGCAAGGCCCGCGGCGCGCACCGATGATGCAAAGGCCACGCCATCGCGGCGAATGGCGTCGATGTATTCGTCAGGTTGGAGCGCGATGACATCCATGGTTGTGCCGCCTCAGATCGACGGGATTGCGCTGGCGAGTTCGCGCCATTCGGACATCGGTAGCGCAGACCCATCGGCGGGAAGAACCTGCACGCACACGTGGTTCGCACCGGCATCGAGGTGATCCTTGACGCGAGCGACAATGGTGTCGAGCGAGCCCCACACGACGATGGCGTCGACCAGCTTGTCGCTGCCTCCGTTCAGCAGATCGTCGTCGCCCCAGCCGAGCCGGCGCAGGTTGTTGGTGTAGTTGGGTAAGCCGAGGTATGTGCCCATCGCGCGGCGAGCGATCTCGCGGGCCTTGGCGGGATCGGTCTCAAACACGGCCATCTGCTCGGGTGCCAAGAGGGCGTCGGGACCCATTGCCTCACGCGCTACTGCGGTGTGCTCGACGGGGACGAAATATGGGTGCGCGCCGAGACCGCGTTCGGCCGCGAGCTTCAACATCTTCGGACCGAGCGCGGCCAGCACGCGTTGCGGCGGCGTGGTGGGCGGCGAGGCAAAGTAGAGGCCCCGGTCCATCGCGTCGAGGTAGGCAACCATGGTGCTGTAGGGCTTGTCGTAGCTGTGGCCGTGCACGCCCTCGACCATCGGCTGATGGCTCGTGCCGATGCCCAGCAGAAACCGATCGGGGAACGCCTCGGTGAGCGTCTTCCACCCGGCCTGCATGGTCATCGCCGTGCGCGCGTGCATGCTGGCAATGCCGGTACCGACCACCAACGACTTCGCTGCAGACAGCAGCAGCGCGGCATTCGCGAACGGCTCGCGACCCACCGCTTCGGGGACCCACACGGCGCGGAAGCCGAGCTCTTCCAATTCGGCAACCGCCTCCTGCGACCGAGTCATCGGTTGCAGGTCGAGTTGAAAGGTCCACAGTCCCAAACGTCCAAGTTCCATGACCGCAAAGTTACGGCGCGACCGTGCAGCTACCGTCATCGGCATGAGTGATGAAAGCCAAGCGCAGTCGGCCACCCCCGAAGTGGGCCCGCACAGTGAAATTGCCAAGCGCTTCATCGGCGGTGTGGTCGCCGCATCAAGCCCGGCCGTATCTCCCGGTGGGACACAGATCGCGTTCGTGGTCGGCCGAGTCGACATGACCAAGAACAGATCACGCACCCAGGTCTGGACTGCCGAAGCCGACGGCAGCACTGCTCCCAGGCCACTCACGAACGGCGAGCTGAACGACAGCCAACCTACGTGGTCACCCGATGGGAGCAGCCTCGCCTTCGTGTCGAGCCGCAGCGAGAAAAAGGGCGAGGCAACGCTGCACGTGCTGCCGATGGGCATCCCCGGAGAACTGCGCACGATCGCGACGATGAAAGACGGCATCGGCGATGTGGCCTGGAGCCCCGATGGTCATTGGATCGCCTTCACCAGTCGCACCCGCCACGAGCGCTACGAGGCCGACGACGAGAGCTGGCAGGCGCCGCGCAAGATCGAACGGTTCTTCACGCAGCTGAATGGTCAGGGTTGGGTGTACGACCGCCCGTCGCACGTGTATCTCGTGGCTGCCGATGGCACTACGGCGCCGCGCAACCTCACGCCCGGCGAGTTCCAGCACAGCGGTATTGCATGGCTCAACGACTCCAGCGCGATCATCACCAAGGCCGCCCGCCACGACTCATGGGACTTCGACTTCGCGAGCGACCTGTACCTGGTGCCGCTCGACGGCGAGATCACCGCGCTCACCCATCAGACCGGTAACTACTTCGCGGCCCGAGTCTCGCCTGACGGCGCACGCGTTGCGTTTCTCGGCATGGACGACTCGCGTACAGATCCACAGAACATCCACGTCGGTGTGCTCACCCTCGCCACCGGCGAGCGGCAGTGGGTCAGCCGTGGCCTCGACCGCACGTTCTCCTCCCCCAGCGGCGACGTCGCGCCGATCTGGCTCGACGACACCAGCCTGCTGGCCATCGCCGAGGACCGCGGCACCTCGCACGTGTATCGCGTCGCCGCAGACGGCGCACACGCGCCCACGCCGCTCACCACCGGGGCGCGCTACGTGAAGTCGTTCGACGAGCGTGCCGGCACCACAGCCATCACGATCAGCTCGGTCGATCGCACCACGGAACTATTCGCAATCCGTGATGGCATCGAGACGCAACTCACCCATCTCGGCAGGAGTTACGCAGCCGCGGTGCAGCCCCAGAGGTGGGAGCGCTTCGCTGTTCCTACCACCGATGGAACGCTCGAGATCGATGCGTGGATCATGCGGCCCGCCGGGTTCGATGTCACTCAGACCTACCCCGTTCTGCTCAACGTACATGGTGGTCCGCACACGCAATATGGCGAAACCTACTTCGATGAAGCGCAGATGCAGGCTGCGTCCGGCTTCGTGGTGTTGATGAGCAACCCGCGCGGCGGCAGTGGGCGCGAGCAGTCGTGGGGCCAGGCGATCCTCGGTCCGAAACACAAGGTTGCACCCGGCACCGGCTGGGGTGGCGTCGACGTCGACGACGTGATCGCGGTACTCGACACCGCGCTCGACCGCTACGCGTTCTGCGACCCCGATCGAGTCGGCATGCTCGGTGGAAGCTACGGCGGATACATGGCTACCTGGCTGGCCGCCCACCACGGCAGCCGCTTTCGCGCCATCTGCAGCGAGCGAGCCGTGAACAACCTCGTCAGCGAGGAGTGGAGCAGCGACATCGGCAGCGTGTTCCAGGTGGAGCACGGCACCACACATATCGAGGACCCTGCCGAGTATGCGCGCATGTCGCCGATGACCTACGTGCAGAACATCCACACGCCCATGCTCATCATCCACAGCGAGAACGACCTGCGCTGCCCGATGTCGCAGGCCGAGGAACTGTTCATGGCACTGCGGCTGTTGCGCCGCGACGTCACCTTCTATCGATTCCCCGGCGAGACGCACGAGCTGTCACGCAGTGGTTCGCCGATCCATCGCCGTCAGCGCGCCGAGATCATCCTCGACTACTTCGCGGAGAAACTGGCTATTCGCTGAGCAACCAGGCGTCGATGAGCTTGCGTGCGATGCTGATGCCGGGTGGGATCGCCGGCAGCGCATCGCGCCGGTACCACTGTGCATCCATGATTTCGGTGGGATCGCACACGATGTCGCCGCCGGCATAGTCGGCGTGGAAGCCCAGCATCAGGCTGTGCGGGAACGGCCACGGCTGACTGCCCCAATAGCGCACGTTGGTGACCTCGACGCCCACCTCTTCGCGTACCTCGCGGATAACCGCACCTTCCAGGGTCTCGCCCGGTTCCACGAAGCCGGCAAGGCAGCTGTACATCGGCACGCGGAACTGCACGCCGCGTGCGAGCAATGCCTCCTGATCGGCGCCCTGACCGCGAGTGACGAGGGTGATCATGGCCGGCGCCAAACGGGGGTAGGCAAGCATGCTGCAGGCCGGACATTTCATCGCCCGCTCGCCGAGCGCCAACTGGGTCGGCGCTCCACATCGACCGCAGAAGCGATGCGTACGAGCCCATTCGACGATCTGCACCGCACGCCCCGCGATCAGCCAATCGGTCTCGCTCGATCGGCCGAAGTAGCTGTACAGATCCGTCGCAGCACCGTCGGCGGGATCTACGCCGCGGGGCACATCGACGCCCCACACGGCTGCGCCATCGAGCAGACCGAGGAAGTGCACATCCCACGCCGGGTCAGCTGCTTCGTGGTGCACCCACACGTTCGAGCCCACCACATGCACGTAGTGGTGGGCATGAAGAACCTCGTCGGGCGGGTTGACGAGCGGAACGAAGTTCTGGCGATTCTCTGGCACGTGATCAGCATGGCACGGCGGGATAGCGTGAACCCATGACGAACGTTGTGATTGTTGATGCTGTCCGCACCCCCATCGGCCGCCGCGGCGGCGGGCTGGCGTCGGTGCACCCGGCCGAATTGCTCGGCATCGTGCAGAAGGCGCTCATCGACCGCACCGGCATCGACCCCAGCATCGTCGGCCAGGTGGTCACGGGTTGTGTGAGCCAGGTCGGCGAGCAGAGCTTCAACATCGGGCGGACCGCATGGCTGGCGGCCGGCCTTCCCATGGGTGTGGCCGCCACCACCGTCGACACGCAGTGCGGCTCCAGCCAGCAGGCAACCGGTCTCGCTGCGGCGCTCATCGGTTCGGGCGTCGTCGACATCGCCATTGCATGCGGTGTCGAAGTGATGAGTCGCGTTCCCATCGGCAGCAACTCAGGCAAGAAGCTCGGCCTTGGCGTGCCGATTCCGAAGAGCTACTTCGGCCAGTACGAGATGACGTCACAGTTCGAGGGTGCCGAGCGCATTGCCGACAAGTGGGGCATCACCCGCGCCGACACCGACGCATTCGGCTTCGAGAGCCAGCAGCGTGCAGCACGGGCCTGGGCAGAAGACCGCTACGCCGGTCAGTACGTGGATGTCGATGCGCCCGATCTCGACGAAGAAGGCAAGCCCACCGGCACCACCCACCGTGTGAGCCGCGACGAAGGCATCCGCGAGACCACGCTCGAGAAGCTCGCCACGCTCAAGCCGGTGGCACGCGAGAACGGCGTGCACACTGCCGGTAACGCGTCGCAGATCAGCGATGGTGCCGCCGCTGTGCTGATGATGACCGAAGAGAAAGCCGCCGAGCTGGGCATCACCCCGCGAGCACGCATCATCGATAGCTGCCTGGTCGGCGTGGACCCCGTGCTCATGCTTACCGGACCCATCGATGCCACGCAACGCTTGCTACAGCGCAACAACTTGAGCATCGACGACATCGACACCTTCGAGATCAACGAAGCCTTTGCCTCGGTGGTGCTTGCGTGGGCCAAAGAAGTCGGCGCCGATCTCGCCAAGACGAACCCCAACGGCGGCGCGATTGCGCTCGGCCATCCCCTCGGCGCAACCGGCGCGTTCCTCACCACCAAGGCGCTCTACGAACTCGAACGCACCGGTGGCCGCTACGGCATCATCAGCATGTGTTGCGGCGGCGGTATCGGCACAGGCACGCTGATCGAGCGCATCTGAGCCGACCTGGTTGTGGTGGGGTTGTCGCACCCCACAGGTAGACATGCATCCATGAGGCGTCGCCGTCGGACACTGAGGCTTGCTGGGCTCGTCGTGTTACACGCTGTGTTGCTCGCCGCCTGCACTGGTCAGACTCGTGGATCTGCGCCGACGTCGTCGGCATTTCAACCGGCCTCGAACGCCGTCGTCACTCGCGTGATCGACGGCGACACCATTGATGCGAACATCGGCGGGCACCACGAACGCGTGCGCCTCATTGGTATCGACACGCCCGAAACCAAGAAGCCGAACACACCTATCCAGTGCTACGGACCCGAGGCCAGCGACTTCACCAAACACACGCTCACGGCAGGTACCCGGGTGTCGATCCGACGCGATGCCGAGGCGCGCGATGACTACGGTCGCCTCCTCGCCTATGTCTATCGAAGCAGCGACGGCTTGTTCGTCAACCTCGAACTTGCCCGCCTGGGCTACGCGCGTCCTCTCACCATTGCACCCAATACCGCCTTTGCCACCGAGTTCGTGCTCGCTGCACGGCACGCCGAGGCCGCCAATCTGGGTCTCTGGGCCGCTTGCAGCGGATAGCGTCGCAGGTGATGCGCGTGCTCGCCGAACGACTGGGTTACACCGCCGACGATCGTCTCGTCATTATCTCCTGCGACGACCTCGGCTCGTGCCACGCCGCAAACGAAGGTGTGTACTTGGCGCTGCGCCACGGCGTCGCCTCATGCGCTTCGCTGATGGTGCCCGCTCCGTGGGCCAGCGATGCCGCCTTGCGTTACCAACCCAGCGACGACATCGGCGTGCACCTCACCCTCAACTGCGAGCACCCGAGCTATCGCTGGGGTCCTATCACCCATGCCCCATCACTGCTCAGTGGCGAGGCCGGATTTCCTCGCACGGTCGACGATCTCTGGGAACACGCCGATCCCGCCGAGGTGCTGCGCGAATGCCGCGCTCAGATCGAGCGGGCACTCGCATGGGGCATCGACGTCACCCATCTCGCCCCTCATCTCACCGCGATCACGCTGCGCCCCGAGTTCTTCGACGTGTACCTCGAGCTCGCCGTCGAGTTCCGGCTCCCTATTCGCCTGCCGTCGACGATCAGTAAGGACCAGGCCGGCTTTCCGTTCCGCGACCTTGCGGCAGCCGAGGGCGTGGTCTTCCCCGATCACTTCGATCACGATTGGCGTGCGGGCAGCCGCGAACGTGTCTACAACGCCGTCACCAAGCTCGCCCCCGGGGTCACCGAGATCCACGTGCAGCCGACCATCGATACACCCGAGGTGCGAGCCATTTCGGAACATGCTCAGGGCTGGATCGACGACCTCGCACTCGTCACCTCAGATCGGCATCTCACCGATCTCCTCGCATCAACGGGCGCCATCGTCATCGGCTATCGCCAGCTCCGTACCGCAATGCGGGCGGGTGCTGAATAGTCAGCAATCGCCCAGTCAGCAATCGCCCAGTCACCAACAGCGGGTCAGCGAACAGCGAGGAGGGCGAGCGCCGGTGCGACCTCACCCGAGCACAACAACTCGAACAATGCGCCAGTGGAACCCACGGCTTTGAGCTTGCCCTGCATGAACGCAACACTTGGATCGATGCCGACATCGCCAGCAGCGACGGACACCACGAGATCGGCGTCGTCGGGTCCGGCGACCGCTTCGTCCTTCTTGCCGAACGCCACGCGATACTGCACCGTGCCCTGTGGCGCCGTCACGAGTGCGCCTCAAGCGGAACACCCGAGCCAAGTGCGACTCCGATAAACAGATCATCTTCGGTGTTGCCCTCGGCCACGTAGCCCACGTGCGAATGGGCGAGTACCCAATCCTCGTACGGATATGCCTCGGCGAGCTCTTCGTCCGACAGGCCAAACCACCACGACTCGTTCGGGTCCACCTGGGTCGCGTGGGCCCGAAGCGCGCCAGATCGGGCCCACATGTAGCCGCGCACATCGAGGCGCGTGGTGATCCGCTCGTCCTGACCCTCGCGGTCGAGCCAACGTTCGTCGTAGGGGCTCTTGCCGCGCAGTCGCAGCATGGCCTCATGGATCGCGAGGAGCCGGGCCTTGGACCACAACGTGTAGTACATCTTCGCAGGCTGATACGGCTCGCCTGCCGCCGGATACCAATCGGGATCGCCTGCACGCTCGAAGGCGATGATGGAGATGTCGTGCACCTTCACGTGATCGGGGTGCGGATAACCGCTCTGATCGTCGCTGTAGGTGATGATCACCTGCGGGCGGGTGCGTCGAATGATCGCGACGAGCCGGCCGACGGCTTCGTCCATGGGGGCCATGTGAAAGCACTCGGGATTGCTGTTGGCCTCGCTGTCGAGCATGCCCGAATCGCGATACCCCAACATCACGACTTCTTCGAAGCCGATCACCGCGGCGGACTCGGCGAGTTCGATCGGGCGGAGTTCGGCCATCTTGACCTTCTCCTGCTCGGAGGTGAGGCCGAAAAACGCTTGGCCCGGTTCGCGCAGCGACGGGTTCTGCAGGTCGCCTTCCTCGCCGCCGGTGCAACACACGAGCACCGTGTGCACACCCTGGGCCTTGTACATCGCCAACGTGGGCGCTCCCTTGGAGGCCTCGTCGTCGGGGTGGGCATGAATGGTGAGGATGCAGCGACGCTGTGCAGACACGCCCGCCACGCTACCGGCTGCACGGCGTTGCGCTGCTCGAGCACCTAGGCTCCACGGCTGTGCGAACGTCTCGTGTCACCATTTCACTGATCGGTTGTTCCCTTGCCTTGGTTGCTTTCAGCGCTTGCCGCAGCGATGGCCGCGTCTTGCGGCCTGCGCTCCCGAGTCAGAACGGCAGCGTGTTCACCGCGAGCACAACGACCACGATCGTCGACGACGCAGCGCAACCAACGAGTGTCACCGGGTTGCCCGGGGCCGTGTTACCCGGCGCTGACCTGCCCGTCGCCTCGAACGATGTGCCCGTCGCGGGCCTTACGTTCGCGCTGCGCACGCCGTGGGCCGATCGTGGCGTCATCGACAATCGCTATACCTGCAACGGCGAGAACCATTCGCCGGCGTTCAGTTGGCTGGGCGCGCCTGCGGGCGCCGTCGAGATCGCGCTCGTGGTCACCGACACCGATGCGAACGACTTCGTGCACTGGGTGATTGCTGGGCTTGATCCGAAGAATCCGTCGGTCGCCGAGGGCAATGTTCCCGTGGGGGCCATCGAGGGCACCAACGGATTCAGCACGGCCGCAGCGCCGAGTCTCGGCTGGAACGGCCCGTGCCCGCCCAAAGGCTCGACCCATCACTATCGGTTCACGCTGTATGCATTGGATCAACACGTCGAACTGCCTACCGGTTCGCCGGCGTCAGACCTGATCAATGTCATCGATCTTTCCTCGATTGAGGCATCGCAGGTCACGGGGGTCTATACAAGTCCTTGACACAAACTTGACCCCCTTGGATCGCAAATCGGCTAGAAATAAAGGATCGCACGGGAGAACGAGGATTGAACTTTTGATGAACGTACTCCCCGTCGGGATGTTCGAAACCGATCTCAACGGACGACTCGTGTCGGCCGACGAATCGTTTCGGGCGTTGGCGCTGAGTGGCGGCGCGGTTCCGATTGGTTCTGCTCCGTGGGCGAACGCCCATCCTGGCGATCGGGCGGCCGCAGAACTCGCGTGGTCACGCCTACGCGAGGCGGGCGAGCCGCTCACGACCAGCTTTCGGGTGTGGTCGGCTCAAGGCAAGATGGTCTGGCTCCGACTTGACGCAACGCCCAAACGTGATCTGTTCGGCCAGCATCTCGGCTACAGCGGATGTGTCAGTGACTTCTCCGAAGAACAGCATCAGCGCCAGTTGAGCGAGCGCCTGACCGGTCTGCTCAGCGTGAGTCCCGATGCCATCTTGGTCATCGATCGGCATGGGTCGCCCACGTTCACGAACGAGGCGGCACGCACACTGTTCGGTGTGCATGACGCGGTCGATCTCGTACGCGAACCGGCGATGCGCGAGTTACTGCAGACGATGCGCGATCAGATACCGCGCGAGGTGCTCGCCACGCCACGCAGCGGCGACTGGAACGGCGAGGTCGTCTATCGGGGCCCAGACGGACTCACCCGCACGCTGAGCGTCACGGTGTACGTACAACGCGCCGCAGACGGCGCGATCGAGTTCTGGGCGTCGCAAATTCGCGATGTCACGACCGGCAAGCATCTGCAAGCTGAGCTCGCTCATCAGGCAACACACGACGCACTCACGGGCCTGCCCAATCGCACCTTGCTGTTGCGCACCTTGGCCGAGGCGCTCGACCGAGCGCGGCATCGCCATCAGCAGATTGCAGTGTTGTTCCTTGATCTCGACCGACTCAAGGATGTCAACGATAACGCCGGCCACGATGTCGGCGACTTGCTGCTCGCCAGCATTGCGAACCGGCTCGCGGCTGCGACTCGGCCCGCCGATGTCATCGCCCGCATCGGTGGCGACGAGTTCGTCGTGATGTGCGAGGGCGGCATCGACGAACAGACCGCACTCGAACTCGCCGACCGGGTTCGTCAGGCCCTGACGGGACGGCTGATGCTGAGTGGCATTGAGGTCGATCTCAGCGTCAGCATCGGCGTTGCTCTGTCGAACCCCCGCACACCGCTCGAGGGTACGGCCGGCGACGAGGCCATCGCATTGCTCCGACACGCCGATACTGCGATGTATCGCGCCAAGCGTCGCGGACGTTCGCGTTGTGAGTTGTTCACCGAGGCAATGATGCATGCCGCACGCGAACGCAAGCAACTGTCGGTGTCTTTGGAAAAAGCCATGGCGTGCGACGAGTTGCGTCTTGCGTATCAGCCGATCGTGTCCACGCATACCGGACGTATGGTCGGTGCCGAGGCATTGCTGCGCTGGCACCACCCAGAACAGGGCCTGTTGATGCCACGCGACTTCGTACCGTTGGCCGAGGAGAGCGGTTCGATCGTGCCGATGGGCGACTGGGTCATCCGCGAGGCATGCAAGGACGCTCGAGCGTGGCTCGATGCAGAACTCGTCGAACGAAGCTTCAGCGTGCACGTCAATGTCAGCGGCCGACAGATGTCAGAGGGCGCCTTCGTCGAGCGGGTCATTGCCACGGTACGTGAACTCGATCTGCTCCCACAGCAGCTCACGCTCGACTTCGACGAGGACACCCTCTACGCCGATCAACCCACCACGATGCGCGCGCTTCAAACGCTTCGCCGCTTCGGCGTGAACATCGCGCTCGACAACTTCGGCACGGGCGTCTCGTCGCTCACTGCGCTGCGCGACTACCGCGCCGACATCCTCAAGCTCGACGGCACTATTGCGTCAAGCCTCGGCCGCGACGGCGATAACGATCCCATTGTTCGCTCCATCATCCAACTCGCGCATGCGCTCGATATGGAAGTCGTCGCCGAGTGGGTCACAGCACCCGATCAGCTCTATCGCCTGAAGATGCTCGGTTGTGACATGGCGCAGGGTTACCTACTCGGTGAGCCCTGTGCGGCAGCGGACTTTGCCGCTACGGCGCTCGCCCGGCGCAAATAGTCCGGTCGCGGACCCGACGAACACCATGTTTTGCACCATTTTGGGCACAGTCTTTGGCGCCAGTGTGGGTACGTCGTTGAATCACCTCGCCACGTTCGCGGTGTTGGGTTTCGTCGGTGTCAGGCTCTTTGGTGGTCTGCGCCGTTCGCTGGCCAGCGATGGTCGCGCGCTCGTGGCCTCCATCGTGCGCGGCATTCGCTGGCGTCACGTCTGGCCGGTACCGTTCGTGCTCACCGCAGTCATCTTCGTGGCCACCGCTCTGGTCAGGCTGCCCGTTTTGAAATGGGGCTGGTGGACTGCCCTCGGCGGGCAGGGCAATCCCGTTTTCGGCACCAACGATGCCACCGGCGGCACCATCTGGGAGTGGCTTGTGCCGGTGCTGTTCATGGCCATGTTGATCCCGGCCCTGCCGCTGTTCGCGCTCGCCGAGGAACGACTCTTCCGACGGGGAGCCGAGCACTGGAGCGGTCGCCGGCGCGCGCTCAAGATCGTGCAGTTCGGCCTCATCCACGCAGTCATCGGTATTCCGATCGGGGTCGCGCTCGCGCTGAGTATCGGCGGCGCGTACTTCATGTTCACGTACCTACGGTCGTACCGCAACCACGCCTCGCAACAGCAGGCCACGATGGAGTCCACCCGTGCCCACGCCACCTACAACGGACTCATCGTGACCCTGATCATCACGGCAGTGGTATTGGATACGGTGCTCAATGGATGAATCGATCGACAACCCCCCGGAGAGCAGCGACGAGCGACCCCAGGTGACGGATGTGGTCATCGAACGCGCTTGCGACGTGGTGGTCACGTTCGACGACGGCGTGGTGTGCAGCATGGGAGTCGCCGAACTCCGCGCCGCATGTCCGTGCGCCACGTGTCGTGGCTTTCGCGAGCGCGGCGACGTGGCCTGGCCGCGGCCCGGCCAGTCGAACGAGATTGCGATACGCGATGCCAGCTTCGCAGGTGCGTGGGGCATCTCGATTACGTGGAGCGACGGGCACGACACGGGCATCTACGCGTGGGCTCCCCTTCGCCGGTGGTGCCTTGGCGGGATGCACGAACCAATCACCCCGGAAGCCTGAAACCCCGCGCAGACGACCAGCCGATACCCTGTGGCGAATGTCGCTGCCACCGCCGCCAACGATCGAGCACTGCTACCGCCACCCCGATCGCGAGACCGGTCGTCGCTGCACGCGTTGCGGCAAGGCCGCCTGTAGCGACTGCCTCGTGCAGGCAACTGTGGGTTCGCACTGTCTCGATTGCCGTAAGGCTGCCCAGCCCGATATCAAGACGCGGGTGAAATACGCCAACGCCCGCCAGCCCGCTCTCGTGACCTCCACCATCATCGCGATCAACGTTGCGATCTTCGTGTGGATGGGCGCCAAGGACAGCAGTTCACTCACCGGCAGCGGCAGCGTGTCGCAGCAACAGTTCGATCTCGGCCTCAACCGAATCCTGTTGCATCAGAACCACGAGTGGTACCGCCTCGTCACCAGCGGATTCATCCACTTTGGTTTCATCCACATCGGTTTCAACATGTGGATCCTGTGGCAACTCGGCCAGCTCCTCGAGCGAACCCTCGGCCGCACCAAGTTCGCCCTGCTCTATACGGCCAGTTTGCTCGGTGGGTCAGCGGGCATTTTGCTGCTCACCGACCGCGGCATCAGCGGTGGTGCTTCCGGCGCGGTCTTCGGCCTGATGGCCGCTCTCGCGATCTCGATGCATCAACAGGGCATCAACATCTTGCAAACCGGCGTGGGTCGGCTCCTCATGCTGAACCTCGTGTTCACCTTTGTCATCCCTGGCATCGCCATCGGCGGCCACCTCGGTGGCCTCGTTGCTGGCGGCGCCTGCGGGTTCGTGATGCTCGCACCCGCATGGAAGCCTGTCCCGAACTGGGCCAAGTACGCCGCGCCGATCGCACTGAGCGTGCTGGCCGTCGCGATTTCCGTCGTTCGGGTCGGCTGATCGTTATTGCTGTCGGCGCCGGATGATGGTCGGCTTTGCCCGTGGCCCGATCACCCGGTCACTCGACCACTTGCCCGGCGGCGCGACCACCAATGAGCACAGTGTCACCAACACTGTGTCGTAGTTGACCCGCCAACCGCAATAGTCGCGCCATGCCTGATCAAGATCGGTCTTGAGCGGGATGTCGGCCGCACGCAGCTCGACGCACAGCAGATCGAACTCTCGGCGCGTCACGCTGATAGGCGCGTCGGGCGAGGGGTCGGGATCGTACGGGAAGCCGAAGAAATCGGAGATACGACGCAGAGCGAACCACCCGGTGCGCAACATCACGTCGGCTCGGGAGTCGTGCGGCCGGTCGACGGTAGACGCCGTAATGGCGGCGGCGTCGAGCACGCAACCGGCGGCCGTGATCCAACTGCGTTCGGGATGCGGCGACCGAAAGAACACCAGCGACGGTTGGCTGGTGTGGCTCTCCTCAACGTCGATGAACCACTCCTCCCACCGGCTGAACAGATCGTCATGAATCCGATCGAGCCAACCGATGCGCGCATATCGCGTGAGCAGTTCAGTGGGACTCGGCGGCAAACCGGCGCGCACCTCGAGCATGCCCACGAGCGCCTCACGCCGACTGAACGCGCCGTAGATGGTGGGCAGATACGAGATCATCAACGACACGAGTCCAAGACCGATGCCCGCCTCGATGAAGGCAAGCGCCGCGCGGGCGGAGCCGCCGGGCCGATCGAAGCCAAGGGTGAGCAGCGACGACCCGCTGATCGTGAATGCTTCCGAGAGCGGGCGGATACCCGTGCCCCAAAAGATCGCAGTGAAGCCACCGATCACGAGTCCGACCCACACAGCAGGGAGCGCAAGCAGACCAACGGGCGCGTACATCGCGAGCACGCGATCGCGAAAGTGGAATGGGCGCTTCGGCGACGCTATCGCGTCGAACATTCGCCGGATCGTGATGAACGCGCCCCGCGTGAGCACCGACGACGTCGCCCGCGGCAACACAACGGTCTTGATGGCCGAGGTGATCGTCCAGATCACCAGCGCAACACCGGCCACGCTCACGAAGATCTGCGCTGCAATCATCCGCCAACTGTGGCACAGCCCGAGCGTTCGCCGGTGCGTTCGCCGGTGCGTTCGGCGTCGCATACGCGACACGCGGGGCTCGAGGTGGCCGTAGCCTGAGCAGTCGTGGACGCCGCAGTGCTCATTCCTGTCAAGGACTTTCGACAGGCCAAGGCGCGCCTCGCCGATGTGCTATCACCCGAGCATCGCATCCGCCTCGCGCGTTGGACAGCCGACCGCGTCGTCGCCGCAGCCACGCCACTGCGGGTGTTCGTAGCCTGCGACGACCACGACGTCGCACAGTGGGCCCAAGCGTCCGGGGCCACCGTGCTGTGGCGTCCGGGAATGGGCCTCAATGCGGCTGTCGGCGACGGCATTGCCGCCTTGGCTGCAGCCGGAATCGAACACGTCATCGTTGCGCACAGCGATCTCGCGATGCCCTCACCGCTACCTAATCTGGTCATGAGCGGCGGCATCGTTCTCGTGCCCGACACCTGCAATGACGGCACAAACGTCGTGATGGTACCCACACGGGTCGGATTTCAGCCGGCCTACGGCTCGCAGTCGTTCCACCGGCACCTTGCCCACGCGCTGTCCTTGCGTGTCGCGGTGCGCGTTCACCGCGACCCGCATCTTGCGCTCGACATCGATACGCCTGCCGATCTCCACAATCCGCTCATCGCAAAGGTGCTACCTACATGGCTGCAAACGAACCTGGCCAACCAGCTCTGACCACTCCGTTCACCGGTAGCGGAGGTGCTCCTCAATGGAGTTCCAATCTGCCAACACCACGAACCGCCTTGGCCATTGGCGCCCACCCCGACGACGTCGAGTTTGGGTGTGGCGCGACGCTCGCCAAATGGGCGGCCGCCGGATGCGTGGTGCACCATCTCATCCTCACCGATGGTTCAAAGGGCACCTGGGATCCGAATGCCGACACGACGGCCTTAGCCGCGACGCGCCAATCCGAGCAGCGCGATGCTGCACTACGGCTCTCAGGTAACAATTGCGGCGAGGTCATCTTCCTAGAACAGATCGACGGTGAGCTCGAGAGTTCGCTTGCGCTGCGCGGTCAGGTGGCACGTGTCATTCGCACCGCACAGCCCGAGGTCATCCTCGGCCACGATCCGTGGAAACGGTATCGACTCCACCCTGATCACCGCCATGCTGGGCTACTTGCATGCGACGCCGTGGTGGCCGCACGCGATCCCCACTTCTTTCGCGAACATGCGCTGCCCGCTCACCGCCCGCACACGCTGCTGTTGTGGGAGGCTGATGCGCCCGATCACTTCGAGGACATCACCGGCTTCGTTGACATCAAGCTGCACGCACTCGAAGCGCATGCCTCGCAGTTCGAGAGCACGATGAAGGCAACATCGCACGATCAACTCAGGGCGTTCCGTGCTCGCATCACCGATCGACTCGCCGGACTCGGCGAATCCAACGGCGTATCGGCCGCTGAGATCTTCAAGCGCATCACCGATCTGTGAGGAACCCATGACAGAGCTGCAGCACGTCGCCGGCGACGCCCCACTCGAGGACATCCTGGAAGTACTTGCCCGCGATGGCGCCGTGATCGTCGATCAACTCCTGACCCAAGAGCTCGTCGATCGCTTTCGTGGCGACATGGAGATTGCCGCCGCCACATTCGCGAGCGGATCACGAAGTGACAACCCCGACGTGGCCCATTTCTGGGGGAACACAACGAAGCGATTCACCAGACTCGCAGCGCGCAGCTCGGCCTTCACCGACATTTTGTTGCACCCGACACTGCTCGGCGTCGCCGACGCCTTGCTGTTGCCGGCATGCGGTGATTACTGGATGAACACCGGACAAATGATGATCATCGGTCCCGGCGAAAAGGAACAGGTACTGCACCGCGATGCAGACAACTGGCGAACGATGAATCGCCCCGATGGGTTTGAGGTGACGGTGAGTTGCATGTTCGCGATCACGGATTTCACGTCCGATGTCGGGGCCACACGAGTCGTACCCGGCAGCAACACGTGGTCCGACTTCTCGGCCCGACCTGCACGCGCCGATATCGTCGCCGCCGAGATGGCTGCGGGCAGCGGCATGATCTACACCGGACGGGCACTGCACGGGGCCGGCGCCAACATCACCGATCACCAGTGGCGCTTCGGTATGCACCTGTCGTACGTGCTGGGCTGGCTCACACCCGAAGAAGCCAGCCCACTCGGCGCCGACTGGGACGCCGTTCGAGAATTGCCCGAGCGCGCTCAACGACTGCTCGGCTGGCGCTGCTACAACGCGACGGCGGGCGATTCGACACGCCTGTGGACTGTTGACTACGAAGACGTCGACGTGGCACTCGGGCTGCGCTGACTCGCTGCAGAAAAAGCACGAACGGGAGGCCGCAGCCCCCCGTTCGACACGCTCCACCGATTGGTTGACTACTTCTTCTTGGCGGGTGCCTTCTTGGCGGGTGCCTTCTTGGCAGGAGCCTTCTTGGCGGGTGCTGCCTTCTTGGCGGGTGCTGCCTTCTTCGCAGGAGCTGCCTTCTTGGCGGGTGCTGCCTTCTTCGCAGGAGCTGCCTTCTTCGCAGGAGCTGCCTTCTTCGCAGGAGCTGCCTTCTTCGCAGGAGCTGCCTTCTTCGCAGGAGCTGCCTTCTTCGCAGGAGCTGCCTTCT
>JANYCT010000043.1 GCA_025360105.1 Actinomycetes bacterium
GACTGCCCGCACATGAAGGTGTGCCGGGCGAACCCGGCTGCTTTGAGTTGGGCGTCGATGTTGGCGCGGCTCAATCGGCCGACGGTGAGGCTCGTGCTGGATCCGAGCTGACTCGTGACGAGTGCTCCGATCTCGGCATCAGTGGCCAGCTCCAGCGTGCCATCGGAGAACCCTTGCGTCGGGGCGCGATCCACGCCGCTTGCACGAAGGACGCCGAGCACGGCGGCATCACCTTCGACATATCGCATCGCGACGCCGATCTGGGCGCTGCGAATACCGGTGTCCTCGGCACCCAACTCGTTGGCGCCGACTTCGACCTGCACGGACTCGCGCACGGCAAGGCGGAGATCGCGGACCTGCACCAGCAGTCGGTCGCCCGCGGGTGTTTCGATGGAGAGGAAGCCACCGATTTCGATGCCCATGTCGAAGCCGCCGACGAACACGACATCGCGCCCATTGACCGACCAGGCACGGATCACAGGGCTGAAGTGCTCGAGTATTTCCGCGCGGACCTGTTCTTGGCGGCTTCCATCGAAAGTCATGACGAAAGAATAAGCACGAATAGGGGCGCGGTCATGGTGGCACTCAGTTCCTGAGGAGTTGGATGGCACCCTTGGCGGCGAGGTACACCCCGAGGGCGAGCAGCGTCCAGAACAACACGGCGTGCCGGCGCGAGATCACCGCATCACGCCAACGACCGATCGTGGCTTGGGCCGTCTCGGGGTGCACGATCTGCATCACTACTGGGATGGCTTCGAGCACCGTGGCGAGCACCAGGAACACGCCAAGAGCAAGGAGCCGGCCGCTCGCGCCCACGTCGGCTCGAACCAGGTCGGTGCCCGCAGCGATCGCGGCCGGGTAGGTGGGTGTACTCATCCCGGCGATGAACGATCCGCCGGGTCCGACGGATTCGAGCTTGGTGAGCCATGCCGGTGTCACGTGTGCGTCCTCGGGCTTGGGCGCGTTCTGCTTCATCCGTAACGCCCAGACGATGCAACCCACCCCGAGAGCGAGCGTGAGCCAGAGCATGGCCGTGCTGGGGGCTGTCGCTGGTTTCACCTCACCATTCAGCAGAAACGCTGCGATGAGCACGATTGCGAGAAGCACGGTGAACCATCCGGCCAAAAACGCCAGGCCATTGGCCGTCGGGCGTTTGCCGCCCAACACCACGAACACCGCCATCAACCCGAGCGGAGGCGTTGCCGCCGCGGCAAGGCCCAAGACCGCGAGCCCGCTGACAAGTCCACCCATGCCGGTGGCCTCAGGCCGTTTTGAGTTCTTTACCGACGGAACGAAGAGCGAAGCCCGCAGCGATCGCGACCATGCCGCGGGTCATCAGGGCGATACCGACCCAGAGCACCAGAAGCACGACGCCGCGGCCGGTGTAACGGCTTGCCCAGAACGCGATGCCGATGTTGAGCGTGCCGAGAACCATCAGGATCCACCAGCCGGTGTCGCCGAGCCGACGGGCCTCGAACGACTGCATGATGCTGATGATGCCTCGTAGCAACAGCACCCAGCCGAGCAGGCGGGCAAGAACCAAGAAGGTGGCGTGCGGCCAGGCGAACGCCGCGATGCCGAGACCGATGTCGACGAGCGCCGATAACAAGATGAGCCAGCGCCAACTCGTGGCCGATTGCCACACGATCAGATCGCCGATGCCTGACAGAATCAGGCCGATACCGAGCCCGATGGAGATGGCGTACACGGTGCTCATCGTGAACGACAACACCACGAACGAGTAGATCATCAACATGACGCCCACGACAACGGGCAACCACCATGCCTTACTGAGCGATGCGAGGTCGTCTCGTTCCATCTTGCTCATCTGCTGTAGGTCGCTCATTGCTTCCCCTCCCGGCCGTTGCATCGGCGTTGATGCGATCGGCGAAATGTTAGTCCGGGGTCGAGTGCGCGTCGGCCATGCTCAGATCATGTCGGAGCGCTCGACGTGGGTGAGCGCGATCCAGCACGGCAGGATGGGGAACCAGTAGCTGATCAACCGGAAGAACATCACCACCGCTACTGCGGTTGCCGGGTCGACGCCGAGACCGGTGAGGCCCGCAGCGAGTGCAGCCTCGATGGCCCCCACGCCGCCGGGGGTTGGCGCGGCGGCGGCGATGGTGGTGGCCGTGATGTACATCGCTCCCAGAGCAGCAAAGTGAACTGGCTGGCCGAAGGCGCGCAGGCTCTGGGCCAGCATCACGATGGCCATGATCTTGCCGACGAAGGCGCCCCCGAACAGCAGGATCATCTTGGTCGGCTGCTTTGCCAAGACGCGAAGTTCCTTGAGCAGCGTGATCACCTGGGGCTTCACCTTGGCCACAATGCGCTTTCCGAACGCGGTGACGGCGACGATGCCCAAGATGGCGAGCGCGATCACGATGATGATCAGAATGGTTGTTTTCGAGGGAAGGTTGAAGGCACTGTCGCGTGCCTCGGCGCTGCTGCCTGCCCACACGAAGAACATCGTGGCCATCACCACTTGCATCACGCCGCTGGCTGCGCTGGTGAGGCCCACGCTGCCCGCGGCCACGGTGAGATCAACACCGCTGCGTTGCAGATAGCGGGCCCGTAGTGCCATTCCGCCGGCATTCGCCGGGGTGAATCGGTTGAGGAACGACTGGGCGAACATGATCTCGGTGGTTCGAAAGAACGGGAGTCGGATGTTGACGGCGCCCATCAACGACAGCGCACCACCGGTGAACGAGATACCCACGAACACGATCATCAGTGGGACCTTGGTGAAGTCGGCGCCTTTCATCTCGGCCCAGATGTCACCGAAGTTGGCGATGAAGCCGAGCATCAGGTTGCCGAGCACCAGGAACGCCACGAAGATGATCACCTTGCGCAGCGACAGTCGCTGGATCTCCATCATCTCGTACTGCTCGACCGCCGCGGTGGTCTG
>JANYCT010000071.1 GCA_025360105.1 Actinomycetes bacterium
GTACTGCTCGGCGTTTCCACCGGCGTGGCCATCGACAGAGATGATCGTGTACTTCTCGGTGTTCACCACAGACTGCTCCGTTCGGCTTGCCTGAGCCACATTACCGGCTTAGTCTTGACTGAATCAACATCTTCGTCCGATTCCCAGAGGTGATTTTTTGAAGCTCCCACCAGCAGGCGCCGTACACGACGAGCGCGAGATCGAAGCGGTTCTCGCAGTGCTCCGCGGCGGCCAACTCGACATCGGTCCGGCGGTCGCCGAGTTCGAACAGCGCGGCGCAGAACTCCTGTCCAAGGAGTACGGAGTCATGGTCAACTCCGGATCATCAGCGCTCCGCCTGGCCATCGATCTGCTTCGCCTCGAGCCCGGCGATGAGATCATCACCTCTCCGCTCACGTTCTCCACCGACATCGCACCGATGGTGCAATCGGGCCTCATCCCAGTGTTCGTCGACGTCGATCCGTCCACCTACCAGATCGACGCCACCAAGATCGTCGACATGATCGGCCCTCGCACCAAGGCCATCCTCGTGCCGAACCTGTGCGGAAACGTGGCCGATTGGGATGCGATCCGCACGATCGCTGATCAGCATGGCCTGATGGTGGTCGAGGACTCGTGCGATGTCCTTGACTCGTATCTGCATGGCACGCGCACCGGCACGCGCAGCGACATCTCCGTCACCAGCTTCGCCCGCTCGCATGCGATGACCGCGGCAGGCAACGGCGGTCTCGTCGGCGTCGACAACCTCGACCTGCTGGACCAATGCGTGTCGCAGCGGCGCTGGGGGCGGCGCAGCGAGTCGTACCTGTTCGGGTCGCGCAAGGGACAGACCGATCGTTTCAGCACACTGGCCGACGGCACGCCGTACGACCTGGTGTTCGTGTTCGACTCCATCGGGTACAACTTCGAGCCCTCCGAGATCGGCGCCGCCTACGGCTTGGTGCAGCTCGAGAAACTCCCGTTGTTCAACCAACAACGACGCGACAACTGGCAACGCCTCGACGACTTCTTCGGAGCGTTCGAAGGGGTCGGCCGCTCCGTCACCACGCCGGGAGCCGACACCACGTGGATGCGTTCGTGCTTCACCATCGACGACGGTGCCGGCTTCGATCGCACGCACGCTCAGGAGTTTCTGGAAGCGCGCGGTGTGGCCACGCGCATGGTGTGGAGCGGGAACATCTTGCGCCAGCCGGGCTTCGCAGCCATCCCGCACCGCGCGCCGGCCGACGGACTTCCCAACTGCGACTACCTGATGGACCACGCTTTGTCCTTGCCGATTCATCACGGCATGAACGCCGACCACATGGGCTTCATCTGCGAACAACTCGACGAGCTGCGCAATTCGGTCTGAGCTTCCCACCGCGACCAGACGACCGGTTTCGTTGCCCCATGATCAATAGGATCAGCCGATGGGCAGAACTCGGAGTCGCTTCGCGCCGACAACTTGGGCCCGTCGACTCGTACTCGTCGGCGTGCTCCTGAGCGCGTGCGGCACTGCTGACGCCGAAGGAGTCTCCACCCCCGCCTCGCAAGGCTCGACGTCGGCGACGCGTGTCGAATCTCCCACCCGTGATCCGATGCTGTGGCCGTTCGCGTCGACGTCCATCTGGAACATGCCCATCGGTTCGGACGCCCATTTGACCCCGGCGAACCTCGAGGCTTCCCGTGAGATCGGCAACTTTCAGGAGGAGGACATCGTCGTCTTGGCTCCCAACGCGCCGATGACCGACGTTCTGACAAGCAACGCCGATTGGGATCCCACCCGCGATCGATGCCTGCCGGAGCCAGAGCGCATCGTGGTCGACCGCGTGCCGATTCCACCCGGTTTCCTCACCGAGCCACAGCTGGGCAGTACCGACAACAACGCCGCGGCCATTCTCGGCTCTGATGGCCGCACGCTCCATCAGAGCCAGCCATTGGTGCTGTGCTCAAGCGGGGCGGCCACCAGTCATTACCGAGCTGCTGACACTGACCTCTACGGCGACGGCATCATTGGCTCGCACGGAGGCAGTCGACTCTCGGCCCTCGGAGGAACCATCCGCCTCGGCGAGCTGGTGCCCGACGGGATCATCCGACACGCCATGAAGATCGTGATGGATCCCCGGTACTTTCACTATGACACCACGGACCCAACCCCTGGCTACCGCTGGCCGGCGAGCACGGCCGATGGGTATGCGTCGGTCTCGTACACCGGTGGCAATCCCGCGCTGGAGATGGGCTCGCTACTTGTCCTGCCGGCCGACTTCAACGTCGAGTCACTCCACACCGAACCGGCCCGCATCATTGCCCGCGCAGCCAGGGACTACGGCATGTACGTGGTCGACTCCGCGGGCTTCGACGCGTACTCGCTGGCGACCGAGTGGAGCCCGAACGGCCGCGTGGCGAGCGAGTTCCAACGGGTGTGGGGTATGCCGTACGTGCAGGAAGACCTGACCAACCCGTGGTCTCTGGATATGGCCACGATCGTGACGCATCTTTCGATCGTGACGAACAATCGGCCGGAGGCTCCCGGCGGCGGTGGAACGCCACGCGTACCGATGGCGCCGCCGTTGATCGACCCTGCACTCAGGTGATGTTGCGGAGCGCCTGACGCACAAGCACCATTGCGTCGGCGGGCGCCCGATCGACTCGTTTGAGCAGACGATCAGCCGGAAGGCTCCGAAGTAGGTCGATCGCATACACGGCTCCATCGACCTCGAACCTCCACGGGAATGGCACCTCGTCTGCAGCGCCGGGAACGTGGGGCGCGACCAGCACCCGCCGGGACACAGCATTGAATCGAGCATTCGAGACGACCAGCACGCGGTGCCGCTTCTCCTCGTTGAGGTCGGCGAGGTGGATGTCGCCGGCGTGAATCATTCGATCGCGTCGAACGACGCGTCGACGGCAGCATCGCGAGCGGCGAGACGTTTGCGTTCCGCCGCAGACATCGACGCACGAGAAGCGGAGGCGGCATCGGCCTGCGCCCAGAATCGATCAGCCTCATACACGTCGAGCGCCTCGATGATGGTCTCCTCGTATGTGTCGCCGCCCAACGCGCGAATTCGTTCACGTGTCGCAATGCTGAGCTTCACGGTCGTGGACTTCATATACCGTCAGTATACCCAAAGCCAACCATCGGCAGGAGAGGTTGGGGTTGCCCCTCCGGCTCAGTCACCGGGTGCAGTGAGAATTTCTTCGGCAATTGTGTTCCGGGCCAAACCTGCGCGAGGCGCGGTGCGTGTCATGGGAGCAAGTCAGCCCAACGAACACACAAGGAACCACACATGCACATCACGGGACTCAGCCTGATTCGCCAGCAGCACACCGCACGTCGAGCGGCGGTAGCCGCGGCCGTCGTGTTCGCCGGCAATCGCGGCGGTGAGCCCGGCGAACACGACGGCCGCGGCTACCGCCGCTCGACGTGCGGTGTGCTGCTGGCGAATCAGGCTGAGTCCCGTGATGTGCATGTGTGGTT
>JANYCT010000046.1 GCA_025360105.1 Actinomycetes bacterium
GAGGACCGTGCATTGCTGGAGTCACGACACGACGGCCTGCGCAGCGCAGCGTCATTGGGCCTCGATCTCGAACGATATTTCCTGAACCTGTCGGGCAAGGCGCTCGAGGCAGGCGTTGCTCACTTCCAACAGTGGTGGACAGCCAGCATGAACTGACAGATGCGGTTGCTCAGGACACCGACTGCGAGAGCTTGGCCGGACTGGCACGCCGCTGCGTTCGTCCGAAGTAGTAGAGCCCGGCGCAGATCGGCAGCATCGCCACGATCGGGCTGAGCACGAGTAACTCGAATGAGCCACGTTGTCCCTCGAAACCCGCAGGCAATGAACCGTCGGGGTTCGATGTGCCAAAGCCGGGCCAGAGCAGACAGATCACCGCGAGCAACGCCCACGCAGTCGACACGATCGACACGAGCCACGCAATGCCCATGCCTCCCGGCACGCGGAATGGCCGCTCGAGATCCGGTCGGCGAATCCGCAACGTCACAAAGGCAGGAAAGATCAACAGGTAGGCGAGCACGATGAGCGCGACCGCCACCGTCAGCCCGACCGAGAAGTACTTCTGGCCGTCGCCATCGGTGACAAGCAGGTAGGTCAGCATCGTCGCCATCGACACGGCGCCCGACACGAGACCCATCACGACGGGCACGCCAGTTCTGGCTGAGATACGACCGAGTACCGCTGGGCCGGCCCCATCGAGACACGCGGCGGCCTGCGAACGACCAGCACCCATGATCCATGCGGTGCCACTTGCGAACAGCACCCATATGAACAATGCGCCACCGACAAAACCGAATACCGCCCCGAACCCAGTGAGCGTGACCGCGCCGTCGGGCGCAATCGATCCGCCGTACACCGTGAACACCGTCTTCATCGCATCGATTAGTCCGTTCAGCGACGACAGGCGATCGGTGGGGACCACCAGCAACACCGCCAGAATCGGAACGGCGTACATCAGGAGTTGACCAATGCCGGCACGGGCGATGGCGATCGGGATGTCGTGGCGCGGGTCGACCATTTCCTCGGCGGCCGACGACGGCAACTCGATACCCACGAACGAGTACAACAGGATTGGCACGATGGCGACGAACACCGAGAACGAGGGCGCAAAGTCACCTGCGACAAGTCCGTTGAACCCATGGCTGATCCCATAGGCCACGGCCGAACCTGTGAAGAACACCAGCAGAGCGATCTGTCCGATCGCCCCGCTGGATGGCAACCACTTGCCAAGCCGCAACGGCACGATCGCGCCGATGGTGGCACCACCGATGAACACGATGCCAAAGATCAACGCGCCGGTGGTGGACAGCGGTGAACGAAAGCTCTCGAACACCGCTATGGCAACCACGGTCAGCGAACCGCCGAGCCACATCGGTGTCCCTGCCCAGTAGAGCAACGACGTCAACGCTCCAGCAAACCCGCCGAATGCGGTGCGGACCCACACGTACGCGCCGCCCTCTTCGGGGAGCGCTGCACCCAACTCGGCGCTCGCCAAGGCAGACGGTATGAAGAACGTGACGAACAGAACGATCAGCCACGTGAACGCTTGCTCGCCTCCGATCGCAATCGCACCGACGGTATCGACGGCAACCATTGCCGAGATGAGGAAGAAGATGGTGTCGAGTCGTCGAAGCTCCTGACGCAACTTGGATCGCTCGCCATCAGAGCGCGCGGGGTCCAGCGCAGATATCAACTCGTTCACTCAACGGCAATCTAGATCATCTAACGTCGGGCTGATGTCGAACACGATCCCGAGCCGTTCGCCGTGGATCGAGCAATTGCGAAGCAGCGATGCCCCACGTCCGCTCACCCACGACGTCACCACCGATGTGACCATCGTAGGTGCCGGCATCGCCGGCGTGTCGACAGCCTTCTTCGTGCTACGCGACACCGACCAACGCGTCCTCCTCATCGAACGCGACCGGGTGGGTCACGGAGCCACCGGTCACAACGCGGGACAGCTCGCCACATATTTCGAGCGGCCACTGGCCGAACTCGTCGAGGAATACGGGTTCGATCGCGCAATGGCGGGGCAAGCCGCGATCGACAACACATGGGACCTGCTCGACATCATGATTGCCGAGTCGGGAGCGACCGCGCGCATCGACCGGTTCATCGGCCACATGGGCATGTTCGCGCTCAACCACCTGCAGGTTCATCTGTTGCACAGCCAACTGCGACGTCAGGGCGGGTTGAGGGTGTCTGCTTGCGTCGTTTCCGAGCAAGCCCCGTTCCTTGACGACCTACCTGAAGAGTTCGATGGCTTGTACACCGTGGTACCCCAGTCACGCGTGCGAGAACTGCTGCGCACCTCCGACGATCGATATGTGGCGGTGATGTCAGACCAGAAGGGCTGTGGAAACAGCGCTCTGCTGGTGGAGCAGGTGCTGGACCATCTCGTCACCACGTTCGGCGAGCGCTTTCAGTTTGTTGACAACACGGCTGTCAAGCACATCAGCCTCGACCGATCGACAGCGACAATCAGCGCAGGCGACCATTGCGTTATTGCGTCGCGTGTGGTGATGTGCACCAACGGCTTCGTTGATCATGTCGTCGAGAACCTCGCTGGCGACGAGATCGGCGCGTCGCTTAACCATCGCGTCGCCGGAACGGTGGGCTACATGGCTGGCTTCGTGCAGGACAATGTGCTCGAGGCAAACGCCTTCAGCTACATACGTAATGCCGAGATCGGTGGCGACATCCCGTATGTCTATGTGACGAGCCGCCCGTTCGATCGTGCGAGCGGACGGGCCACGTTGACCTGCATCGGTGGGCCGGAGAACATCCTCGAAGATCGCGCCGACTACTTCCCCAACGACGACTTCCCCACCCGCGTGATCGACGAGATCGACAATGAGATCTTGCCGATTGTGCAGCCATCGCGCGCTGCAGGCCTGAAGTATGACTACGCCTGGCACGGCCTCATGGGCTACACCGATGCGCGGGTGCGTCTAATCGGGTTCGAGCCGCGCAACCCGGTGCTGATGTACAACCTCGGATGTAATGGCGTTGGCTTCATGCCCTCGATCTATGGCGGACGACGCATCAGCCAATTGCTCAGCGGGGATCCGCTCGGCCCGAGCATTTTTGACCCCACCTGAGTCGGCACGGACCCGAGAGGAACAGCACACACGAGTTGGCACACACGGGATCGTTCCGGCACACTGTCTGGGTCGAAGGGGAGTAGCCCCACGGAACCGGTCGTCAGTACGGCAGCTTGCTGCCCGGCCCTCCGCCCGTCTCACCGGCCATCCGGCCGCGAAACGGGAGCGAGACTTTCGACTGTCCACATCTGTGTCCCCACACTCGACAGTCGAAACGGATCTCGCCCTCATGCTGGCAACCACCGCCTCTCCATCATCACAATTCGTCGATCTCGACGTGCCGCTCGGCGCGTGGATCGGACTCCTCGTCGTGATCGCGATCATGTTGGGAGTCGATCTCTACCGTCACCGCGAGGCGCACGCCCCGACGCCGAAAGAGGCCGCCACCGAGTCGATCATCTGGGTGTTGTGTGGGATCGCGTTCGCAGGGGTGATCGCGGTGTCATTCGGCGGGGCTGCCTTTGGCGAATACATCAGCGGCTACCTCATCGAGAAGTCGCTCAGCGTCGACAACGTCTTCGTGTGGTCGATGCTGTTCGCGACGATGGCCATCCCGGTGAAATACCAGCACCGAGTGCTCTTCTGGGGCATCTTCGGTGCGCTCACCCTGCGCGCCATCTTCATCGTGCTCGGCAGCGCATTGATCAGCCGCTTCTGGTGGTTGCTGCTCGTGTTCGGCGTGTTCTTGGTGTACACCGGCGCCAAGATCATCCGTCATCGGGCAGATGAAAGCAGCGGCGAAAGTACACGGGGTCTCGGCTTGCTTCGCAAAGTCATGCCGGTGACCGACGAACTCGACGGTCAGAAGTTCTTCACCCGGCTCAACGGTCGTCGAGCCGCAACTCCCCTGCTGGCCGCACTCGTGGTCATCGAGATCACCGACGTCATCTTCGCGGTCGATTCCGTGCCCGCCATCCTTGCCGTGTCGCACGAACCATTTCTGGTCTTTGCCTCGAACGCATTCGCGATCCTTGGCCTGCGGGCGATGTACTTCCTGCTCGCGAATGCCAAGGAACGCTTTCATTACCTGTCGCACGCGCTCGGGGGCATTCTCATCTTCGTGGGTGTGAAGATGGCCGTCTCACACTGGTATCACATGAACACGTACCTGTCGTTGGGCATCATCGTCGCGATGCTCACTGCCGCGATCGTGTTGAGCCTGCGGCACGAAGCCAGCGCACGGGTAGATACGAAACCCGCTTCGTGAGCCCCTGAAACGATTCGGTCATCATCCATTCATCAAGGCGTGATTGCGAGGTGGCGTGCTTGGCCTACGATGTGCCAGGTGGAGGACATGCTCATTCTTTCGGCACATCTCCCGGAGGTTCATTTTGCGCCCGGCGACGCAGTCGTCACCGAGGGTGGCCCCACGGCCGGTATCTGGATACTCGTTTCGGGAGCACTCGAGGTGCGTAAGGGCGCAGTCGCCGTCAACACCATTACGCGACCCGGTGCGATGGTCGGTGAGATTTCGGTCCTGCTGGTCACGGTGATTGCCGCGACGGTGGTCGCCACCGAGCCCACTGTCATGCGCCACGCCAGCGATGGCCCTGCGTTCTTGGTCTCGGACCCGGCGATCGCCATGCTCGTTGCGGTTGGCCTGGCCGAGCGGCTCAACTTCGTGACCTCGTATCTGGCCGACCTGAAGCAGCAGTACGGCAACGCTCCGGGTCTCTCGATGGTTTCTGATGTACTCAGCCAACTCGCACAGCGACAGGCGCGCGTGGCCCGATCGGGTTCGGCTCGCGACCCCAACCCTGACTACTGAGCCGTAGCGCCCGCTTCAGACGACGCTGCGTTCCGGTGCGCTCGGGGCACTCAGGCTGAGGTCTTCGGAGCCCAACATCGAAGTCCATGTCGCGGTGCCCCCATCCAGATCGACCTCGATGTGCGTCGGCACGGGCCCGATTTGTCGGCCCGGGTTGAACACCCACGTGTCGCCGATGCGATCAGCCCACGACCCATCGGATTTGAACGGCGGATCGTGTACATGCCCGGTGAGCACCAGATCGGGTTGGTACTGATCGATCCAGCCGACCAGATCCTCGTCACCGTAGTGTCGGCGACCCGTCCAGCAAGTGGGCGAACCCAGTGGCGGCCAGTGGTACACCCAGATCCACCGCGCCGGCCGCCGAGCAGCATCTGCGGCCAACTGCACCTCCACCTGGGCCCGGCCCAGCGGACCGTCCCACCACGGACAAATGGTGATCAGCGTGTCGTCGATGAGCAATGAGTCGCCGTCACAGGGCACGCCCGCAGCACGCGCCTCAGCCATCCACAATGCGGCCTGCTCGCCATTGGCGTCGGGACCGGTGAGGTCATGGTTGCCCGAGCTCACCGCCACCTGCGTGACGTCTTTCAGCAACAAGAGATACCGCAAGATCACCACCGTCTGCGCATCGAGCCCGAGGGGAGAGCTGAGATCGAGGTGGTCGCCGGCGAGCACAACCAGATCGAAGGACGGAGCCGCACCGACAACCCAGTCGAGCTGGGGCAACGAGTAGTGAAGATCAGAGACCAAAAGAATGCGCACGATGACCAATCGCCAGGGGACAGCTGCATAAACACTAGAGCAAAAGCCTCTCTGTTCAGGTGCGTAGCCGGGTATTCGCTGGATCGAACAGCGGTTCACTCTGCACCGTCGCCGAACACCGCGTGCCGAAGATCTCAATCTCCAGCGCCGTGCCGGGAACAGCGACTTCGGATCGCACATACGCAAGGGCGACGCTCTGGCTCAACGTGAAGCTCCACCCGCCCGACGACACGATGCCGACGCGCCGATCACCATCGAAGACCGACGCGCAGAAGGGAGCGTCGGCCTCGCCGGAGTCATCCAAGATCATCGGCACGAAACGGTGGGCCGAACCGCTCACGCGTTCAGCGACGAGCGCGTCACGGCCCACGAAAGCGGGCTTGGTGAGATCGACAAAGCGATCAAGCGACGCTTCGAACGGCGAGAAGCCGATCTCGAGATCGGCCTTCCAGCCGCGATAGCACTTGTCGAGACGAAGGCTGTCGACGGCGTATATGCCGATGTCGCGGATGGCGCGACCATCGCCAGCAGACCAGACGGCGTGATAGAGCGCGCGCAGTTGATCGTTGGAGGCGTGCAGTTCCCACCCGAGTTCGCCGACGTAGTTCACGCGGAGCGCTCTGACCGGACCAGTCGCCGTATCGATCACTCGCGCGGACATCCACGGAAACGATGCGTTGTCGAGCGGGCTCGTGGTCACTTTCGCGAGCACGTCGCGTGCACTGGGGCCAACAACGATGAGCGAACCGTATGCCGCAGTGACGTTCTCGAGACGAACGGATCCGTCCGCTGGTAGTGCTCGCTCGAGCACATCGAGGTCATGCCACTCCGCACTTGCGGCACCGACCGCATAGAACAGGTCATCGGCGAATCGTGTCAGCGTGAACTCGCTCAGGACCTTGCCGTCGCTCGTCAGCGCATACACCAGACCCACACGACCAACGGCAGGCAGCTTCGAGCACAGCAGATGATCGAGGTACGCCGTCGCGCCTGGCCCAGAGATCTCGATCTTCGTGAACCCAGGCAGGTCGAGAACAGCAACAGCATTGCGCGCCGCGTGAACCTCCTCGGCCACGAGCGGGCGCCACGCGTTGCGACGCGAGAACGACAGCGTGTGATCGGTGACCACGCCAGCCGGATCAAAGTAGGTCGGACGCTCCCACCCGCCACGGGCGCCAAAGGTGGCCCCCTTCGAGAGCAGGGTCTCGTACAGCGGCGACGTATTCGAGGGTCGCCCCGCCGGGCGCTCCTCGAAGGGGAACGACATCGCATACTCGTTCTGGTACACCTCGGTCGCCTTGTCGATGGTGTACTGAGTGGTCGCGAAGTCCTTGTAGCGTCGGCGGTCGATCGACCACAGGTCGAACTCAGGTCGCCCGTTCATCACCCATTCGGCCAGGGCTTTGCCGGCTCCGCCACCTTGAGCGATTCCAAAACTGAACGTATTGCAATGGAAGAAGTTGCGCAGTCCGCGTTCGGGCCCGAGATACGGATTGCCGTCTGGCGCGTAGGGAATCGGACCGTTCACGATCCTGGCGATTCCAGCCTCGGCGAGTACGGGGACACGCTCGCCGGCATCGAGGATCTGACGCTCGAGGCGATCGATATCGGCGCTCCACAACATGTTCGCGAACTGATCCGGGATGCCATCGAGCCACATCGGCGTGGCCTGCCATTCGTACGGGCCGAGGATAAAACTGTTGCGCTCTTGGCGAAGGTAGTACGACGTATCGGGATCGCGCAACAAGGGCAACGGTTCACTACGAGCCGCGAGTTCGACGATCTCGTCGGTGAGCAAATACTGATGCGACATGCTCACGATCGGCAGGTGCCGCCCGATGAGCTGCATCACTTCGCCAGCCCGATACCCAGCCGCGTTCACCACGATCTCGCACTCGATCTCGCTCCGCAAACCGCTGGCGTCGGTGGTCACCGTCCACTCATGGTTGGCTTGCTGACGCAGCCCAACGACGCGCTCGCCGCGACGTATCCGTGCGCCCATTGCACGCGCGGCACGAGCAAGGGCCTGGGTGACTTGCGAGGGGTCGATGTCGCCATCGAGGGGATCCCACAGTGCACCGACGAGATCGTGAGTCTTTGCGAGGGGATACCGCTCGAGGAGATCCGCGGGCCGGAGCACGTCGTACTCCATGCCGTTGGCGCGCGCCATGCCAGCGACGTGGCGGAACTCGGCCATTCGTTCCTCGGTATGGGCGAGCCGCACCGAACCGGTGACGTGATAGCTGATCGGGAACTCCGGATCAGCGGCCAGCTCGCGGTAGAGCGCTGCGCTGTACTGCTGCACCTTCATGATGCTCCAACTGGTGGAGTACGTCGGCACGTTGCCGGCCGCGTGCCATGTGGAGCCCGAGGTGAGTTCGTCGCGCTCGAGCAACAGTGCGTCGGTACAACCCATCAGGGCGAGGTGGTACAGCGCGCTGCATCCGGCGATCCCTCCCCCGATGATCACCACACGGGTGCGTTCGCTCATCTCGACTCCTTTCACTGCTCACAGACCCACTCACGAGTTGCGGGCACCAATCGATGTCTATGACCTGTGCAAGAGTAAGCACAAATCTCACAAGCCCGCGACCCGCCACGGAGACCTAATGACCGATCTGCCATCCACTGCCCGAGTCGTCATCATCGGGGGCGGCATCGTGGGTTGCAGCGTCGCGTATCACCTTGCGCTGCGCGGCTGCACCGACGTCGTGCTGCTCGAACGTAAGCAGCTCACGTGCGGCACCACGTGGCACGCGGCCGGTCTGGTCGGCCAGCTCCGCGCGACACACAACCTCACCCGCCTTGCTCAATACACCACGAACCTGTTCTCCACACTCGAGGCCGAGACAGGTCAGGCCACTGGCTTCCAGCAGCGCGGGTCGGTGTCGGTGGCCACCAACGACGAGCGATTCGAGGAGCTCAAACGCGGCGCATCGATGGCACGAGTCTTCGGTCTCGATGTCAATGTCATCGGCCCGTCCGACATCGCAGCGCTGTTCCCGTTCGCCCACGTTGACGATCTCGTCGGTGGCGTGCACCTGCCCAACGACGGTGTCACGAACCCGATCGACACCACGCAGGCGCTGGCCAAGGGCGCTCGATCGCGCGGTGTGCGCATCATCGAGAACCTCGGTGCGGACTCGATCATTGTCGAACATGGTCGCGCTGTTGGGGTCATCACGACGCAGGGCATCATCCGCGCCGATGCGGTGGTCAATTGCGCGGGTATGTGGGGACGCGAACTCGGTGACGCGGTCGGCGCTGTCGTGCCGCTGCACGCCGCCGAGCACTTCTACATCGTGACCGAACACGTCGAGGGTCTGTCACCGAACATGCCAGTGCTGCGCGACCCCGATGGATGCGGCTACTTCAAGGAAGACGCCGGCAAGCTGCTCGTCGGATGGTTCGAGCCCGTGGCGAAGCCGTGGGGCATGCGCGGCATCCCCGAGTCGTTCTGCTTTGACTCCCTGCCGGAAGACTTCGAGCACATCGAACCGCTCGTGGCAGCGGCTGCGCATCGGATGCCGTTGCTGATACACACCGGCATCCGGTTGTTCTTCAACGGACCCGAGGCATTCACGCCAGACGACCGCTACCTGCTCGGCGAGTCACCCGAGGTGCATGGCCTGTTCACCGCCGCGGGCTTCAACTCGATCGGCATCCAGTCGTCGGGTGGCGCCGGCAAGGTGCTCGCCGACTGGATCATCGACGGACGTCCGCCCATGGACCTGTGGGATGTCGACATCCGTCGATGTATGCCGTTCCAACGCAATCGTGCCTACCTCCACGACCGCACGGTCGAGAGCCTGGGGCTGCTGTACGCGATGCATTGGCCATTCCGCCAACCCGAGACCGCGCGTGGGGTGCGTCGATCGGTGTTGCACGATCGCCTCGCCGATCGCGGCGCGTGTTTCGGCGAGGCGGCCGGCTGGGAGCGCGCCAACTGGTTCGCACCGCCGGGCGTGACGGCCGAGTACGAGTACTCATATGGACGGCAGAACTGGTTCGTTCATTCGGCAGCCGAGCACCAAGCTGTGCGCACCAACGTGGGCCTGTTCGATCAGTCGTCGTTCGGCAAATTTCTGCTGCAGGGTCCCGATGCCGAGCATGTGCTTGGTCAGATCTGCGCGAACGATGTGTCGGTCGACGTCGGCAAAATCGTCTATACCCAGTGGCTCAATGAGTCGGGCGGCATCGAGGCTGATCTCACCGTCACGCGCGAGGCGCCCAATCGCTACCTCATCGTCACAGCGGCGGCCACACAGGTGCGCGACTTCGCCTGGCTGAACGACCACATTCCGGCATCGGCGCGAGCGACCGCCACCGACGTCACGTCTGCGATGTCGGTGCTCAGTGTGATGGGCCCCAACTCCCGCAGACTCCTCTCACACCTCACGCCGTGCGATCTCTCCAACGAGGCGTTTCCCTTCGGCACGTCGCAGATCATCGACCTCGGCTACGCGAGGGTACGCGCCAACCGCATTACCTACGTCGGCGAACTCGGCTGGGAGTTGTACATCCCCACCGAGTTTGCGGCGGGTGTGTTCGATGTGATCGCAGAGGCAGGCCACGAGGTCGGACTCACCTACGCCGGATATCACGCGCTCAACTCGCTGCGGATGGAGAAGGGCTACCGGCACTGGGGCCACGACATCTCCACCGATGAGACGCCGCTCGAGGCCGGGCTCGGCTTCGTTGTTGGCTGGACGAAACCCGATGGCTTCATCGGGCGCGACGCGCTGCTCAGCCAGCGTGAGACAGGAGCCCACCGTCGTCTCGCCCAGTTCGCACTGCACGATGCCGACAAATTGCTCTACCACAACGAACCCATCTGGCGCGACGACGCTCTCGTTGGACACATTACCTCCGGCATGTTCGGTCATACGCTCGGTCGATCGCTCGGTATGGGCTACGTGGAATGCGTCAACGGGATTACTGACGCTGCATTCGTGCTCGGCGGTCGATACGAGGTCGAAGTTGCTGGCGAACGCGTGCCCGCCGACGTCTCGCTCGCTCCGTTCTACGATCCCAAGAGCCTGCGCGTCAGGGGATAGAACGTCAAAGGATCGGCGGGTCCACGAGTCGGGTAGGCGCCAGTGCAATCGCCAGCGCCGCGCCCACACGAAACGTTTCTCTCGTGGCCTCGACTCCGCACTCGAAGTCGGTTGTTGGAAATCCAGATTTCTTTCGGTTCGGGGTTGTGGTCGTACGTGTGTTCTGTTATGGTTCGGGTACTGATCTTCCCCGGTCGTGCTCGACAGATTCGTTCTGTCCCCTGTGTTTCAACAGTGTGCTGGTGTGCCGGCGTGTGTGTGGAGGTGAGTTCCTGTGTCGTGTGCAGCGTCGTCTGATTCGTTCTTCGATGAACCCGACCGTGCCCTCGATCTCGGCGATGTTGACGTGGCTCTTGACCAGTTCCGTGGGTTGCGTGGGTC
>JANYCT010000048.1 GCA_025360105.1 Actinomycetes bacterium
CCCACGACGAGGCACAGGTATATCGGTCGCATTCGGACCATCTTTCGTATGCAGACGGATTCGCACGGACGCTGTGTTGCCCCCGCACGAGGCGGAGAATATGACGAGAGTGTTTCCAGAACGTGCGCTCGAGTGTGAACGCTGTGTTACGAGCGTTGGTCCGAAATGTGTGCCAACGCACTCACACGGGGTCGCGCAAAGGGTTCGGCGATCTGTGCGAACATATTGCATGAAACGTGCTCTTGTCGCCATTGCCGCACTGTCGCTGTTGGGCGTGTCCTGCTCCAGTTCCAACAAGGCGGCCACCACTCCCTCTGTTGGGAACACCGTTGGGAACACCGTTGGGAACACCGTTGGGAACACCGTTGGGAACACCGTTGGGAACACCGTTGCAGCTCCGGCAGCAATCACCCCTGCCGTACTGTGCACGCGCAGCGACGGGGCCGTGTTCTTCAGCTACACCAACGGCGCGGCAACACCGGTTGCGCTGACAGCGGCGCAGTCGGTTTTGTCCAGCGCGCGGGTCGACGACAACCCATACGTACCCATCCTGTTTGCAGCCGGCAAGGTATCGCCCGCGTTCTACGCGTTCCCCGGTACCGACGTTTCCAAGACACCAACATGGTCGATCGCCGGGCCTGATGGCACCACGCGCTCTGCCGCGGTCGACGCCGCAACCCCCGAGTGCTCCGACGCTTTGCTCAGGCCCACCGACGCCGATCCGCGAACTCCGAGCATCAAGATCTCCAACGAAACGTTGTCGGCTGATGGCAAATCGGTAACCATCACGGCCACCGTCAATGGCGTACCTGCGGCAAGCGTGTGCGCCAACGGTCTCACCGCCGAGCCCGTTGCCACCTCCTTGGACGACGGAGTCGGCGGCTCGGTCGTCAAGGGATCCACCACCACCCGGACATCACCGTTGTTCGCGGCGGTCAGTGGGTCGGGCCAGATCGCCACGTTCACCGTCGCCGCGCTGGTCAGCGACAACTGCAGCTCCAACGGGGTCGTGCAGGCATCGTGGCCCGGAGGCGTGTTCGAGCAGATGCGTACCGGTCTCAACGTGTGCGTGAGGGTGGTCGACGGTGTCCTCTCAACCGAGTCGCTCTATGTCAACCAGTGCAGTGGTCTGCCGCTTACCGACGGCGTCAGGAGCCGTCCGAGCTGATGACACCGGAGTTCACCAGCCGCCTGGCGGCAGCGTGGACAGCCGACCGCCAGTCGAACCCGTGGCGTGAGCTGGAGGGCTCGGCGGTACTTGCCGACCTGTCCGGCTTCACCCGACTCACCGAACTGCTCGTCGGCGGCGGCGAGGAAGGCGTCGAAGTGCTTCACCGCGTTGTCACGCTGTGCTTGTCCACCGTGCTCGGGCGCAGCATCGAACTCGGCGGCGACATCATCGCGTTCGCTGGCGACGCGGCACTCGTGTGGTTCGACGGTGACCATCACCTCGTGCGCGCTGTCGATGCTGCCGCTGGGATGCCGGGAGACCTCGCAACACTGCCTGCAGCCCTGACCGGCGGTCGGCGCTTGCGGGTATCGGTGGGTGTGCACACCGGCACATTCCATGCGGTACTCGCTGGGACAGCACAGCGCGCCGTGTTCCTCTGCGGGCCAGCCACATCGCTGCTCTCTGCATTGCAATCTGCCGCAGAGCCGGGCGAGGTGATGATGAGCAACGCGGTTGCCGAGGGCATGCCTGCGTCGTGTTGTGGCGAGCAGCGCGGCTTGGGCGTCGTGCTGCGCAGCCGTCACGTACCGAGTCAGGCCAGATGGGTGCCCGCTGCGGAATCCGAGGACGACATCGACCTCACCTCGTTCATCAGTCCGAGCGTGCGCGATCTGCTCGCTGCCGACGTGACGATGGGTGATCACCGCACAGCATCCGTCGGCTTCCTGGTCGTGCCGGGGCTCGACGATCTCCTTGCGGCAGAGGGTCTCGCTGAGGTACACGGCGCAATCGACCGCGTTGTTCAGACCGTCACACGCATCACCCGCGAACTGTCCATCGATTGGCTCGATACCGACGTCGGCGTCAACAGCGTGAAGCTGCTGCTCACGTCCGGAGCACCCCGCGCCATCGACTCCGACGACGACCGATTGCTGTTGGGGCTCCGGCGCATTCTCGACGCCTGCGACCGACCGCTGCGCGCCGGCGCCCAACGTGGCCGCATGTACTCTGCCCCGCTTGGCATCCCCGGTCGGCGCACCTACACCGTGCTGGGCGACCCGGTGAATGTTGCCGCTCGCGCCGCAGCCCGCGCCGGCAACCGCGAACTGATCGCGGGGGATGCACTGGGCATTGCACAGCGGTCGTTCATTACCGCGACCTCGCTCGGACAGTTCACTTTGCGGAACCGTTCGCGACCAATGCAGATGTGGCGTGTCGATGCAGTCGGCCCACGACCGCGCTCGCCGCGCGGGCACTCACCGGTCGCCGGCAACGCTCGCCGACGCGAGGCAGAGGCCCTGGCCGGGGCCTGGAAGCAGACAGTCGATGGCGTTGGTTGCACTGTCGAGGTGCACGGCGAGCCCGGTATGGGCTCCTCCGAGCTGCTGGCGGATGTGTGCGAACTCGCCGGCAGCGCGGCCACGCTGCTCATCGCCGACCCGTTTCAGCAGTTCGTTCCATATGCAACTATCGCCGCAATGGTGCGTGAGCTCTCCGCAGCATCGGGCAGCGACGTTGGCGACGGCGGGTGGACATGGCTCGCGGCGTTTGCGCCTCGCCTCCCGAGCCACCTGCAGCTGTGGGTTCCCGATGCGCTGGCCACAGCAGCACAGAACGACGCTGCGGAGATCGATGCAGCTCAGATCGACCCGCGCACAGCGGCGCTGCGCACTCGACAGGTACTGGTGGCGTTGCTCACGGAGGCCATGCCGACACCGTGCCTGCTCGGCGTCGATGACGTAGAGATGATCGATGAAGCTTCGCGGCAAGTGATTGCGCTGTTGCGACCACTCGCCCGCGATCGGTCACTGATGCTGCTGACGAGCAGTCCTCCCGGGCGGCCGGCATTCGCCGACGAGTTCGCGAGCACCAATACGATCGAACTCGGCCGCCTGCCCAGTGCCGATGCACGCGCGTTTGTGAGCGAGCTCGCTCCTACATTGCGCGACGATCAACTCGATCTCATCGTGCTCGCCGGAAACGGAAACCCATTTGTGCTGGCCGAGCTGGCGATTCACCCACGCAGCAACGAACTTCCTGACTCGCTGCAACGGCTCGGCGTAACCCTGATCGACGCGCTGCCTGCAGCGGCACGCGCGCTCGTTCGCGATGCTTCCCTCTTCGGTGCAGCGATGCCGTTGCGAACCGTTGCCGAAGTGCTCGGGCGACCGGAGTTGGAGTCGATGGCCGCATGGGCGGACACGATGCCGGTGCTTCGGATGGTCAACGACTCGACGCTCGCGTTTCGTCACGAGGCTTACCGGCGGATGGCCTACGACTCCCTGCCGTTCCATCGGCGGCGAGCGCTCCACAGTGCCATCGCGGACCATACGAGTCGACAACCGGGCGCGAGTGATGCCTTGTTGGCTGTGCACTACGAGCGCGCAGACCGCCCGCACGAGGCATACCCGAGGGCGGCTCGCGCAGGGCGATCTGCTAAGGCGTCAGGCGGCCTGGTCGAGGCCGTTGACCTACTCGGTCGCGCAGCCTCGTTGGCACGCGTCGTCGACCGAGCCTCGGTGGCGGGGCTGCTCCTCGAAGAGGGCGAGGCCTCGGCATGGTTGGGCGATCTGGGCGGCGCGGCGGCGTGCTATCGCGCTGCGGGGCGCGTGGTCCGCGACCCCCTCGAACGCGCCCGGTTGTGCCATCTGCAGTCCGATCTCGCGATCACTCTCAATCAGTTCCGTCGGGCCCGCACATGGGCGCAGCGAGGACTCACCGCCACTGATGCGCTGGGCCACGAGGCCGTCACCGTGCGTTGCCAACTGCTGCTCGATCTCGGGGCGCAGCTCGACTTCGCCGGTCGCCACCGCCAAAGCCTGCCGTTCTACGAGCAGGCGCTCGCGGTGGCTCGATCCGCTGACAACCGCACGCTCGAGGGCTTGGTTCATCTGCATCTGGAGATGGCCTACAGCGCATTGATGGATCTCCAGGCGTTGCCTCACGGCGATGCGGCCGTCACGATCTTCGAAGCGGTTGGCCACGATCGCTATCTCACCTTCGCGCTCGCTAACAGTGGGCTGACCGCGATGTATCTGGGCCGGTGGGACGAGGCCATCAGCAAGTACCAGAGCGCAGTCGCACATGCGCGCCAGAGCGGGCACGCTCTCGGCGCAGCGTTCGCCGAGGTGAACATCGGCTTCCTCCGCTTTCGTCAGGGCCATCTCGATGATGCTGATGTGCACGCCCGCACGGCGCTGCGAACCTTCGAGACGGTTGGGGTTCCGCAGAAGGCCGGATACGCGCTGCTGCTGCGGGGTCACGTCGCTGCTCGCGAAGCTCGCTTCGCCGACGCAGCCAAATACGTGGCCGACGCACGCGCAGCGTTCACCGACACCGGGGACTCGGCAATGGTGATCGACTGTGACGTGAGCGCGTTGGAGCATCTGATGTGGGCCGGGAGATTTACCGACGTCGTTGCCGCCGCGGCACCACTCGTGGGCAGCATGGCATCGGCCGAAGTCGATGTGATCATCACCTTCGATCGGGTTCTGGGGCAGGCGGAGGCCGCCGTCGGTGTGGGCGAAGGTGTCGGGCGCATCGAGCGCGCTCTCGCCCTCGCGCGACAACACCAACGCGTCTACGACACGTACCTGTGCCTCGGGGCGCTTGTCACGATCGCCGACTCAGGTGGACCCGCAGTTTCACCCGCACTGCGGGCCGAGCGCGTCACCGTCGCCACGGGCCTGGGCATCGTCTCGCGGTCGGCAGCGGTGTAACGGATCCAACTCATTGAGCATGCTCATCACCGGGTCCGCCTGGACGAGGACTTCGAACTGATCGTCGAACTGACGAACCAACGACTCCAGCGCCTCGAGATGACCTGATCCAAGCGCGCAGAACGCAACGCCATTTCGCCATCCGTCTGGCTCGGAACGCGCGCCCCGAACGACTTGAGTCCACCGCCAATGAGCGCATCTCGGCGAATCCGCGCGAACGAATGGTCACTTACCGGTTGATCATTGGACCAAGTAGGTGGTTACGTTTCCCCGAGCGCCCGCATGCGGCGGCCGACGTGCCAATGGATCGCGTGCGGAGTCTCTTCGACGTCAATGTGTTCGGCACCCTGGCCGTGACCCAGCAGGTGCTGAAGGGCATGGTTGCCAAGGGCAGCGGCCGCATCATCATCATGTCGTCGATCGCGGGCGTGATGGCCGGCCTCACCTTCGGCCCGTATTCCATGACCAAGCACGCCCTCGAGGCGATGGGCAAGGCCATGCGTGCCGAGCTCGCACCGCTCGGGATCGACGTGACGTTGATCAACCCGGGCCCGTATCAGACCGGGTTCAACGACCGTAAGGCGGATTCGATGTGGGAGTGGTTCGGCGACGCCTCGCTGAACGCGCCCGTCGCGCCGATGTTCAAGATGATCGGCGAGATGATCACCGGCGCGCGGCTCGATCCGGCAGAAGTGGCCCAACGATTGGTCGAACTCGTCGAGGCCGAAACCACCACCGAGAACAACTTCGTGCCCCCCGATATCGCGGCGCAACTCACCAATCGCCTCAACGGCTGATCAACGTCACATAAGGAACACTTGTTTCATTTATGACGTGAATGAGTTATCGTCAGGAGATGGATTTCGTCCACCCCATCGAAGCGGTAGTTCCCGGCGCGCAGGGTCGAGTGCTCGCGGTGCTTGTCGAGACGACAGCTGAGCTCAATCTGCGGACACTGGCACGGCTCGCCGGGGTGAGCGTGGCGCAGGCGTCCCGCGTCCTGCCTCGCATGGTGGAACTGGGCCTCGTCGAACGGCGCGAGTTTCCACCGTCGTCTCAGTTCCGTCTGGTCCGATCGCATGTTGCGGCGCGTGCAGTCATCGAACTCTCCCGCTCGCGAGACACCGTGTTGAAGATCGCCGGCGACAGCGCTTCGCGTCTACCGGTCCCACCAGTGAGTGTGATCGTGTTCGGCTCGTTCGCCCGCGGCGAGGCCGGCCCCGAGAGCGATCTCGACCTATGCGTCGTGCGGCCCAACAAGATCACAGAGGATGACGACAGTTGGGGCATCGCTCTCGAGGGCTGGCGAAATGAGTTGCGCACCATCGTCGGCAACTCGGTGGAACTTCTGGAGGCAGGCCGCGACGAAGCAGCCTCACGGCTGGCGGGCAATCGCCAAGTGTGGCGCGAGATCCGCCGAGAGGGAGTCGTCGTGCACGGACTGAGCATTGCCAAGCTGGGCGAGGCAGTTCATGCCTAGGCCGCAACGCACCAAGGCAGTTTCAGGCGCACAGGTCCGCGCGTATGCCGGCAAGGCCGACGAATACGTTGCCGCTCAAGACCAAAACCGAGCACGAACCCGATGACGTCTCGGCCCCTTCCCGACGGGCGAGAAGCGTGACGAAGGCATCAGCGGGTCATGCCCCCGATACCACCTCAAACAGCAACAACGACACCATTAGCAGTCTCTATTGCTGTTGTTGCTGTTTGAGGAATAGAGTCAGCGCATGAGGACTTCTGAGGCTGACCGCATGATCACCAATGTCGACGTCCAAGATGATCTACTGACGACCGGCGAGGCCGCAGCCATTCTCGGCAGCACCCGCCAGCATGTCGGCAACCTGATCAAGCGCGGCGACATCACCTCCACCCTTGTCGGCAAGCACTATCGGGTCCGGCGCGGTGACGTCGAGATGCTCAAACAAGGATCGATTCGGCTCACTCGGGACCAGCGGCGCAGCTTGTGGCTCGGATACGCGATCGCGGGCAAGATCGTCACTGACCCGAATGCAGCCATCGCTCTCGCCCAACGCAACATCGACACGATGCTGTCAACGCAGCGCGGTTCTGGACGGCGATGGCTGACGCGCTGGAAAGATCTGCTCTCCGGGCCAACCGAGGAGATCCTGGCGACGCTCACGTCAAACAGCATCACTGCTCGCGAGCTCCGGCAGAACAACCCATTCGCCGGGCTGCTGGACGAAGCGACCCGCCTGCAGGTGATATCGGCCACCGGGCACAAGAAGTCGTGAAACGATTCCAGTTGGCCCACATACTCCGATCGGCCTGCCAAATCACTGGAGACCCCAACATCCTCGTCATCGGCAGCCAATCGATCCTCGGGAAGTTCAGCCATGTGGCTCTCCCAGATGAAGCATGGCTGTCGGTTGAGGCGGACATCTCGTTCTTCGACGATCCGGAGGAGGCGAAGGCCGATCTCGTCGACGGCGCCATCGGCGAAGCATCACCGTTCCACGAGGCGTTCGGCGTCTACGGCCAAGGCGTCACGTTGAAGACGGCGACACTTCCGAACGGATGGCGCGACCGTCTCGTCCCGTTCAACCACGGCGACGTCGGGGAGAGCAAGGCGATGTGTCTTGATCCACACGACCTCGTGCTTTCGAAGCTGGTCGCGAACCGGGAGAAGGACATCGAGTTCGCCGACGCCGTCATCGCAGCACGCCTCGTTGACGTCGAGCGTTTGCTCGAGCTTGCCGCAACCCTGCCGATCCCCGAGGGTGTACGACGGCGCGTGCAAGCAACGATCCGGCGAGTGTCAGGGATGCCGGAGCCCGACTCCCGTTGAGCGCCGCATACTGACAATCTCATCCGGTTGATCAGCGGACCTCTCTGACTCATGAACACAACGTGGAGGGACCGGACGTGGACTAAGAGTCGAATTGGACTGGTCTGAGAAGCTGAGCGAGGCTCGCCGCAATGCAGGCCCGAGTGATGGAGGTTCAAAGGTCGAAGCGCATCACTAGACGATCAACGCTCCAAGGGTCATGACCCGAAAGCCGCAGCGTGAAATCCGGTTCTAGTCACCCAGAGAGCCCAGTAAAGGCCTTGGCCGCACTTGGGCGTCGTGGTTAAGCGGCCCGACAGCTAACTATTGGTCTGGCGCCATGCGCGCCGCCTGGGTCGCGACAGCACACTTCGATGGGAGTTTCGCTTCCATACTCGGCAGAGTTGGGGGGCCTCGGCCACCGTTCGGCCAGAAAGCAGATCGCCGGTTCGCGCTCGCTCTCTCGGACGTGCCCGCACGTTCTGCGCGCGTTGCACGATGCGCGTTCTGTGTCCCGGGAGAGTCGGCCCGAGCCCGATCTGATCATCGGTTCCGTGCTCGCCTCGGACCACGCCGTCACACGTTCTATGCGTCCGCTGACGCGCATTCCTTACAGCCCGGAGAACGTTCGGGCCGAGATCTCTCCGGGCTCGTTGTATGAGTCCCGTGGAGTGGTGGGGTTTGGGGGGTCCACCGTGAGGTGAGCCATCGGCGTGATTCTTGGTGTGTTCCGCCAAGAACCCACGAAGGAGAACACACCGATGGCTCTGTCTGAGTTTGCCTTGTCCGAGTTGCGTGCTGCGATCGATGTTGGCCGAGGGGGTGATTTGATCCGCCATCTGGCCGAGTGGGGGTTGCAGCAGTTGATCGAGGCTGAGGCCGCCGAGGCGATCGGCGCCGACCGTTACGAACGCACAGAAGCACGCGCGACTGAACGTAACGGGCATCGGCCGCGGGTGTTGTCGACCAAGGCTGGCGACCTCAGCTTGAAGATCCCCAAGCTGCGCGCAGGGTCGTTCTTCCCGTCGATCCTTGAGCCGCGCCGGCGGATCGATCAGGCGCTCTACGCGGTGGTCATGGAGGCGTACGTGCTGGGTGTGTCGACGCGCTCGGTGGATGATCTGGTCGCCGCGCTCGGGATCGACACCGGGATCTCCAAGTCGCAGGTCTCACGGATCTGTGGCGAGCTCGACGTCCGCGTCAACGCGTTCCGCAACCGCACCCTCGGGCACACCGACTTCGTCTACGTCTATTTGGACGCCACCTACGTCCACGTCCGCGACGACGCCCTGGGCCAGGTTGTGTCGCGTGCTGTGGTCGTCGCTACCGGCGTCACCAGCGAGGGCGGCCGTGAGGTCCTGGGTGTTGATGTCGGTAACTCCGAAGACGAAACGTTCTGGACGGCGTTCCTGCGGTCACTCAAGACCAGAGGGCTGTCAGGTGTGCGACTCGTGATCTCTGACGCCCACGCCGGCCTGAAAGCCGCGATCCGCAAGACGATGTCCGGCACGAGCTGGCAGCGTTGCCGGGTGCACTACATGCGCAACCTGCACGCCGTGATCCCGCGAGCGCACCAAGACATGGTCTCGGCTGCGTTCCGCACAATCTTCGCGCTCTGCGAACCAGCCGCCGTCAAGGCACGCTGGGACGAGGTAGCCGACACCCTCGAAGCCCGTTTCCCCAAAGCTGCCGCATCGATGCGCGACGCCAAGCTCGACGTGCTCGCGTTCGCCCAGTTCCCCGTCGCGCACTGGCGCAAGATCTGGTCGAACAACCCGCTCGAACGCCTGAACAAAGAGATCAAACGACGCACCAACGTGGTCGGAATCTTCCCCAACGACCCCGCCGTGATCCGTCTCGTCGGCGCCGTCCTCGCCGATCAACACGACGACTGGATCATCGCCCGCCGCTACCTCACCGACACATCACTGGCGGAACTCGACACCATGCGCGACACTGACACCAGCCCAGCCACCGGCATCACAACCGGCACCTGAGCAACACCAGGCATCACGCCTGAAACCCCACCACCCGGCGGGACTCTGTCCGACCAAGGAATACATCGAGCGACGCACCGCCCAGGGCAAGACACCAGCAGAGATCCGACGGTGCCTCAAGCGATACGTCGCCCGTGAGATCTTTCGACTCCTTGAGCACGCGCCGACGCCGGATGCCACTCCAGAAGCGA
>JANYCT010000069.1 GCA_025360105.1 Actinomycetes bacterium
TGCGCGTGGACGTGATTGCGGCGAACCCGCCGTTCGGTCGGAAGTCGTCGATGACGATGGTGAACGAGGCGGGGGAGGCCGAGCGCGAGGACCTGGTGGTCGTGCGTGATGACTTCTGGGCGTCGACGTCGAACAAGCAGCTCAACTTCCTGCAGCACATCAAGACGATGCTGAAGATCGGCGGCCGCGCCGCGGTGGTGCTGCCGGACAACGTGTTGTTCGAGGCTGGCGCTGGCGAGACGATCCGCCGTCGGCTGCTCGCCGAGTGCGATGTTCACACGATTCTGCGGCTGCCGACCGGCATCTTCTACGCCCAGGGCGTGAAGGCCAACGTGGTGTTCTTCGAGCGCAAGCCTGCGGCCGCGGATCCGTGGACGAAGGCGACCTGGGTGTACGACCTGCGAACCAACATGCACTTCACGTTGAAGACCAAGACGTTGCAGTACGCGGACCTCACCGACTTCGTCGAGTCGTACGGCCCGGAGGACCGGAGCAAGCGCATCGAGTCGGAACGCTTCCATCGGTTCACGTACGACGAGCTGATGGCTCGCGACAAAGCAAACCTCGACATCACCTGGCTGCGCGACGAGTCGTTGGAGGACTCCAGCAACCTGCCCGCACCTGGTGTACTCGCGGCTGAGATCGTGGAAGAACTCGAAGCCGCCCTCGCCCAATTCGCCGAACTTGCCGCAAGTTTGCCAATCGAAGCGGAAGGCAACGACTGATGGAGACCCAAGTGCGGACACCACAGATGGTGTTCATGCAGCCCCAACGACTGATCGTGCCGCTGTTCCAGAGACCGTACGTCTGGAATGAGGAGAACCAATGGGCACCGTTATGGGCCGACGTGACTCGTGTTGCCGAGCGACTCCTCGCGTCGCCCCAAGCGAGGCATCACCCGCACTTCCTCGGGGCCGTGGTCCTTCAGCAGGTGCAGAATCAGACCGGGTCGATGCAGGAACGGACCATCATCGATGGGCAGCAGCGGCTCACGACACTGCAGGTGCTGCTCGATGCCCTTCACGCAGAGTTGCATGCTGTAGGGGCAACACAGCCAGCGATGCGTGTGGAGGCCCTCGTCACGAATGCTGAGCCGTTCTGGGAGCGGCCCGAGGACCGCTTCAAGGTGTGGCCTACAAATCGCGATCGTGCAGCGTTCAACGAGGTGATGGGGGCTGCGCCGCCCGTCGAGTATTCAGCGCTCAAGAACCGTGGTGCTCGCCTCGCTGAGGCTCATCGATTCTTCGCGGAGAAGGCAAGAGCGTGGCTGACGGTGGATGGTGAGCTCTTCGTCGCCGACCGGGCGCTGTCGCTGGAGCGCACGGTCCGGGAGCTGCTCCAGCTTGTCGTGATCGATCTGACGGCCGACGAGAATGCACAGGAGATCTTCGAGACGCTCAATGCCCGCGGCGCACAACTCACGGCCGCCGACCTCATCAAGAACTTCATCTTCCAACGCCTGATGGAGTCGGGTGTGGACGTAGAGGTTGCCTACGAGCAGAACTGGAAGGAGTTCGAGACCGGCTTTTGGGAGACCGAGGTCAGCTTCGGGCGACTCCGCTACTCGCGCTCGTCGATCTTTCTGAGCCACTGGCTGATCGCCAGGACCGGAAGCGAGATCGTGGCCCGTGAGGTCTTCACCCGCTTCAAGCTGTACGCGGACCACGAGGCGGGCGTGCCGATGGCAGAGCTGCTCGTGCAGCTGCGCCGCGCAGCGGCCGTCTATCGCTCGTTCGTTGAAGCCGCCGCGAATTTGGTGGGTCCGATCGACCAGGTGGGTCTCTTCGCCTACCGAACGAACACGCTGGAAAGCGAAGTCTTCAAGCCGCTCATTCTGCAGTTCTTTGACCCAGAGCAAGAGGCGATTCCTTCGGACCAGCTGCGCAAGGCGCTCAATGCGCTGGAGAGTTGGCTCGTGCGCCGCATGCTGGTCCGCGGTGTCACCAGCAACTACAACAAGATGTCAGCAGAGATGATCGGTCTCCTCCACGCCGCGCCGCGAGAACTCGCAGGCGATGTCATCGAGACGTACTTGAGTGGGCAGCGCGTTGCCAGCAACTACTGGCCGGATGACGACGAGCTGCGCGGCGAGTTGCTTGGGCTACTCGCCTACACAAGGCTTCGCCGCGGACGACTTCGAATGGTTCTCGAAGCAATCGAGGATCACCGGCGAGGCTGGAGGGGGCTCGCAGAGGGGCTCGGCGGGCAACGAGTCCCGCGCGGCAAGTACGCGATCGAACACATCATGCCCCGAAAGTGGGCTACTCACTGGCCGCTCGTTGGCTCGACGACCGAGGCCGAGCGTGATCAGTTGATCCACACGCTGGGGAATCTCACCTTGCTCACGGGACGGCTAAACAGCAAGGTGTCGAACGGCGTTTGGGTCGGCAAACGGGCGGCACTCAAGGAACACGACGTGCTCAAGCTGAACATGGACCTCCTCGGGTCTGACGGAGGCTCCTGGAACGAGCAGTCCATTCGTGAGCGAACTGACGAGCTGATTCAGGCGATCCGGGACATCTGGCCGGTGCCGGCCGGCCACAAGTCGAACTTCGGTTCTCAGCCCGACCGCACCAGCCGGAAGATCGAAGTCGCCGATCTGATCAGCGCTGGCCTTCTCGAGAGCGGCGCAACGCTCTACGTGCGACGCAAGAAGCACAGTCACCGCACTGCCACGGTGCTACCTGACGGCCGAATCGACGTCGACGGCATTGCCTACGCCACACCGTCAGGTGCAGCGACGTCGATCACTGAGAAGAGCGAGAACGGATGGTGGTTTTTTCTCGTCGACGCCGCAAGCAAGAAGTCACTCAGTGACCTCTGGCACGCGTACGTCGATCAGACCGCAGTGGACGTCGACGAGGCCGACATGCCGGACGAGGAAGATGACGAGTGACGTGCCGGGACGAGATCCTCGCAGCGATGGAGCGACTTGAACAACGGAGCCGACGCCGCGAGCTCTCACTCGTGGAGATTGTCCAAGAAGTTCTGGGCGGCGGCAGCGACTACAAGGAGAGCACGATCCGAACGCACATCACATCAAGTATGTGTGTCGACGCACCGGCGAACCACGCGACCCGCTATCCGGATCTACGACGAACGGAAAGAGGCGTGTACAGGCGCCTGTGAACTCGCAGGACGCTTCGCACAGGTCGAACTTTCGTCCCGTCGAGAATCACCGCTTACCTGGGCAGCCGTTGCCAGGTGGTGCTCTGACGGGCTTGCGTGAAGATCATCTCGACGTCGTCCGGAGCGAGCGTTGGCGGAAGTGATCTGAACCACTCGAGCAGTCGCTTGCGGGTCGTCACGTGTACGTCTGAAGGGAGCTGCTTCACGTTGAACGCGTCGAGGTCGACGAACACGATCACTGGCGTGACGGCAACCGGGCTACCGCACGCGTCGGTCAGGAGTTCGGCTGCTCGTTTGCCTTCGAAGCGGGAGTTGCGCAGGTAGTCGGTGCGTTGCCCGTTGATCATGATCGCTCGCTCGCCGACCCACGCCTTGCCGTGGGGGTGGCGCTTGGAGTTGAGCGTGAAGACTCCGGGCGGCCCGATGACCACGTGGTCGATATCGCTTCCCCGTTCGCCCACCTCAACCGCATGCAACCGATGCCACGTGTCGCCGAGCCTGGCCAGCTCCGCTGCGACCTTCTCCTCACCCTTCGCGCCCACGCGCCAGGAGCGTTCTTCGGTCTTCACCCCGAGCACCCGTGCGAAGAGATTGAGGACGGGCGCCTGTGCGTTCACCTCGTTGCGTTTGGCTCGGACTGCCGCACCGGCGACGTTTGCCACCAG
>JANYCT010000079.1 GCA_025360105.1 Actinomycetes bacterium
ATCGCCTTCTTTGGATTGTGGGAAGTACTCGTTCGTGCCGGCAACGTGCCCAGCTATGCGCTGCGACCACCGTCGCAGATCATGCGCTACCTGGTCAACGACAGCACTGGCTTCCCGAAGGCAACCGCGCAAACCGGCGTCGCCGCACTCGAGGCCTTGCTCCTCGCGCTCCTGATCGGTTTGGCATTCGGTTCGTTGATGGCAGCGTCACGTTGGTTCGAAGAAGCCGCGCAGCCCGTGCTCATTCTCATCCAGGTCACACCCTGGGTGGCGTACAGCGCCTCGGTGGTGTTGTGGATCGGTGGCGGCAGCAAGCCGGTGCTGTTCGTTGCCACGCTGGTGTGCGTTCCGGCGTTCGCTTTCGCGTCGATGACCGGCCTACGGTCAGCGGATCCGGCGTCGCTCGAACTGCTGCGCGCCGTCGATGCGTCGGCATGGGAAACCCTGTGGCGACTTCGGCTCCCGAACGCACTTCCCAATATGTTCACCGCTGCTCGATTTGCTGTCGGGCTGGCGTTGGCCGCCGTCTACTTCACCGAGGGCGGCGCGTTGTCGAACGGCGGCCTCGGCGCCATCGGCCGCAAGGCGCTGGCCGCCAACGCGGCGTTGCCGCTGTGGTCCACGGTGTTCTGTTCGGCGCTGTTGGGCGCCATTGCGCTCACCACCATCAGCGTGCTCGAACGCACCCTGTTGGGTTGGCATGCCTCGCAGCGGCGCGCAGCACGCTGATCCATTCGTTCGTTCGCTACGGTTCTCGACATGACCGGTTTGCCTGAACTCCGCGCCACGATCGACGAACTCGACCGACGTCTCGTGCAGGTTCTCGCCGAGCGCCTGCAGGTCTGCCGCGAAGTCGCCCGCGTGAAGGAAGGCTCCGACACGCCGGTCATCCAGCCCAACCGAGTGCGCGATGTCATCACCAGTCGGCGTCAATGGGCCATCGACGAAGGCGTGGACCCCGACTTTGCCGAGCAGGTGTTCCGGGTGTTGCTTGCCGAGACGCATCGTATCGAGGTGGCAGGCAACCGCCCCGACGCCGCCCCCGACAAGGCTGCGGCGCCCGAGAGCACGAGATCTGCGCTCGACACTGTGGCAACACGCATCGATCACGTCGTTATCGCCGTCACCGATCTGGCCGACGCCGAGGCCACGTTCACCGAGCGACTCGGCTTCCATCGCGTCTCCTCCCCCGAGGACGACGCTGCCGGCATGCGCGTCGTCGCTGCGGGTGGCGTCACGATGGTGCTCGTCGGTCCCACCGCCAGTCCGGCAGTAGCCGCGTATCTGCAGCGACACGGCAGTGGCATCCAACACGTGGCGATCGATGTGTTGAACGCGGGCTACGCGCGGGCCGCACTCACCGCCGTTGATACACCGCTGCTCACCGAGGTCGTCGTCGACGCCAATGGTCACGAGCAGTTCTTCACGCTGCGCGACCCATCCATTGGTGTTCAGCTGGGCTTCATCTCACGCACAGGTCACCGCGTGGGCGTCGGCGCAAGCAACGTGTTGGCCTTGTTCGAGGCGCTTGCCGAGCGCGAATAGGTTCAGACGTCGGCGCAGCGGCGGTCTCACAGCTCAGCCCGCCTACGTCGCCTGAATCCTGCGCCGGTACCCTACTTGCCATGTCATCCAAGCGTTTTGCGGCCACCGTGCTCGCCTGCTCCGTTGTTGCCGTCTCGTGCAGCAGCGCGTCGACCAGCCCCGCAACCACACCGGTCACCACACCCCCCACGGCTCCTGCGGCCGATCAGGTCGTCGCCGGCAAGCCCTTTCCCACCGCGCGGTGCGAGGCCAACAAGGCAGCGGGCAAGATCACGTACCTGTCGAGCTTCGACTTCGCCGCTGCGGCGAGCATCGTGGATGTTCTCGTCGCCAAGGAGAAGGGCTACTTCGATGCCCTCTGCCTGAACGTGGAGGTCAAGGCCAGTTTCTCGACAGCGAACTATCCGCTCATCGCCGGAAACCAGGCCCAGTTCAGCAGCGGTGGCTCATTCAGCGAGGTCGCTGCGTTCGCTTCAGACAACGCCGATGCCGATGTCGTCGCGCTCGCGGTCGAGGGCAAGACCGCGATCGACTCCCTGATCGTCAAAGAGGGCAAGGCCACGAAGTTGAGCGACCTCAAGGGCACCACCATCGGCGTGAAGGGCAAGATCCCCCCGAGCGTTCAGGCAATGCTCGCCAAGGCCGGCCTCATCGAGGGCACCGACTATCAGACCGTGCCGGTCGAGGGCTTCGACCCCACCGTGCACATCGCGATCCCCTCCATCGTGGGCTTCCCCGGTTACAAGAGCAACGAACCCGGCCAGCTCGACCGAGCCGGTATCAAGTACACGCTGTTCGATCCATCGGCCAGCGACATTCCCGGCAGCTTCGGCATCATCTACACGAACCGCGCGTTCATGACCGCACATCCCACCTCCGCCGAGGACTTCATGCGTGCGTCGATGATGGGTCTCGCCGACGCCATTGCCGATCCGGCAGCCGCGTCGAAGATCGCACTCGCGATGATCGACAGCAACGGCAACCCCAACTTCTTGTCACCCGAGGGAGAGACCTTCCGCTGGAATACCGAGTCGAGGTTGGTCACCGACACCACGCCCAAGGGCGCTGCCATCGGCGTGCCTGATGCGGCTGGTTTGCAGGCCGAAGTCGACGCCTACGCGAAGATCGGTCTGTTCGGCGGCAAGGCCCCCGATATCGCCAAGCGCTTCGACGCATCGTTGCTGCAAGCCATCTATTCCTCCGACGGCAAGGTCGTGTGGCCGAGCAAGTAGGCACCGCTTCGGTTCGCCACAAATTGGGCCGCTCTGCCCTCGCTTGCGCACGCCGCTCAGGAGTACCCTCAACGTGAAAGGGGTGGTCACATGACTGCTGCCACGTCGGTTGCTGGGGAGGCCGCCAAAGCTGCGCGGGCTGCGTACGCCGATGCCGCCGCCAACATTCCGCGCGGAAGCAAGATCGTGTTGCGCAAACGCGGCACCACGTTCGTGCGTACGATCAAAGGTCCTTCGGGAGCGCCGACGGTGGTGTTGCTGCACGGATGGTCAGCCACGGCCGCGCTCAACTGGTTCCAAGCCTTCGAGCCGCTGAGCGAGCACTTCCGCGTGATCGCCCCCGACTTGCGCGGGCATGGCCGCGGCATCCGGTCGAACCGGCGCTTCCGTCTTGCCGACTGTGCCACCGATGTCGCCGAGACGCTGCGTGCGCTCGATGCCGGCCCGGCGATTGCCGTTGGGTATTCGATGGGCGGACCCGTGGCGCAACTGCTGTGGCGCGATCATCGCGATTCGGTGAGCGGCATGGTGCTGTGCGCCACCGGAGCTGACTTCTTCCCGGGCAACCGCGAGCGTTACGCCTTTGCGGCGCTGTCGCAGATCCTTGCGGGCACCACCCGGCTCGGCACGTTGGCCAGCTTTGTGCCGGCGACCATTGCGCGGCGCATCCTCAACGTGAAGCCGTCCGAGCGCGATCCGGCCATGGTCGATTGGGCCAGGCGCGAGATGAGCAAACACAACATGCGCATGTTGCTCGAGGCGGGTCAATCGCTCGCCACGTACAGCTCGCGCGATTGGCTGCATCGCGTCGACGTCCCCACCTCGGTACTCGTGACCACGCAGGACTCGGCGGTTCGGCCCGTTGCCCAGTTCCGCATGGCCTCAACGATTCCACACTCGCATGTGAACCTGTTGGCCGATGGCCATGTCGCGTGCATGAGTCCCGACTTCGGGCGCAAGCTCACCGATGCATGCCTCGATGTGCAACGGCGTGCGGAACTGCAGGCGCAGGGTCAATGGCCGGCCATCGCAACGTCGGTCGCCTTGGGTTGAACCACATGATGCTGAACCGCATGAGGTCGATCACCTCATGCGTTGCTCATCGCCCATTCGAGTTCGTCGAGCGCGTCCTGAATGCCATCGGCGATGCGTTGCGGGTCGTCGACCAGATCAGGACACGAGAGCACACCAATATCGAGATGGCCGTTGTGGCTGAACGCGGTGATGTTCAGGCCCATGCCCAACAGCAGTGGCCCTATCGGGAACATGCCCTGCACCTCGGCGCCTGCGACGTAGAGCGGCACCGGCGGGCCTGGCACGTTCGAGATCACCAGGTTCACCGCAGCGGGCACGCGATCGAGATGCATCGTCGTGTACAGCCGTGCGGCGAGGCCGATCAGGGCCGGAGGCGCCGTCTCGGTGACGCCGAGGTGATGATGTTCCTCGAACGTGTTGTGCATCTGCTTGCCCCGCGACGCGCTGGCGGCGATGGCCTCGAGTCGTTCGATGGGATCCTCGATCTGGGTGGCCAGTTCCACGAACATCGAACCGACTTTGCTGCCGACGCTGTCCTTGTCGTCGACCTTGCGCAGCGACACCGGACACTGCACCACCAACGGATGTTCTGGCAGGTCGTCCTGCTCGGCAAGGTAGGCACGCAACGCGCCGGCGCACAGACCCAACACGACATCGTTGAGCGTTATCCCGAACGCACGCCGGACCAACTTCACCCGCTCGATGTCGATGGTGGCCATGCCCAACTTGCGGCTCGCCGTGAACTCGCCCGTGAGGTGCGTGCGTGGCGCGGTGTACGGCATCGCCGGGCGCTTGGGCGCGAACAGACTCTTCGATGCGGCGAGACCCTGACGGATCGACTGCGCTCCGAAGCGAACAAGGCGGATCGGAGTTTGCACCGCTGTGTTGATCACACCACGTGTGAACAGTTCGCCGTCGGACGGCCGATCGATGTCGATCACATGCACGCCCTCGGTCGGGGCAGCTCGAGGCTCAGGACTGAGGTCCATCATCACCTCGCTGAGGCCGGCACCGGACACACCGTCGATGAGCGCGTGGTGCACCTTCGTGAGCACGGCTGCGCGACCGCCCTCGAGCCCGCCGATCACATATACCTCCCACAACGGACGGCCGCGGTCGAGCTTGCTCGCAACGAGTTCGCCCACCATCTCGCACAGGTCGATATCAGATCCCGGAGCGGGCAGCCATACGCTTTTGATGTGGTAGTCGACATCAATAGGTGGGCCCTCGATCCAGCCCGGCAGGTCAACACCGAACGGCACGTTCACGAGCATCCAACGGAACTGCGGCATTTGCGGCAGCCGTTCCATGGTGAGGTCGCGCACCCGCTCGTAGCTGAACTGCCCGTCGCTCGTTGCTGGATCCACGATCACCAGCGACGCCACATGCATGTGCCACGCAGCGGTTTCTCCATAGAGGAACGCCGCATCTTGACTCGACATCCTTCGCATCGGCCCTATCCCCGATCTCGGCCGCCACAACGGCCCCCTCACTGGATAGCAACATACGCCGAGCGCCGCTCGGAAGGGAGGGTCCTATGGCCCTAGTTCTGTGCATCAGCGGAGCCGCTGCGGCGGTCTTCACTCTGGTTGGGCTCACCTGTCCGCGACGACCATATTTCCTGATCCCGATGACATTTTCCATCAGCTGGCCCGCTGGCGATCTGGCCGTATTCCACCTCGTCGCGCAGATCATCTTCACCACCATCGCAGTGTCGATGGGTGCCGCTGGTTCGACCACCGGCAGGGTTGGACTCGGGCTGATGGTGCTGTCCTGGGGCGGCCTAGTTGCGTTGATGTTGCGTCATCGCGCCGCGGTCGCACCGCTCGATGCCGCGCTGGCAGTTGCGGTGGGTCCGGACCTCGCGTCGGTTGCTGCCGAGCCCGTCGCGCTCGGCACCCTGCTGAGGCCGTTCTCGCCGAGCCGTAAGGGTGTGCGCATCGTGCGCGATGTCGCGTACGGTGAGTTCAAGCGCAACCGGCTCGATGTGCTCACACCGGCCGATGGTCGCGCGGGCTGCCCGGTGCTGCTGCAGATCCACGGTGGCGTGTGGATGATGGGCAACAAGAAGCAGCAGGGCCAACCACTCATGCGTCACCTCGCCCGCCGCGGTTGGGTTTGCGTGGCGATCAACTATCGCCTCAGCCCAAAGGCCACCTTTCCCGATCATCTCATTGACGCCAAGCGCGCGCTCGCATGGATTCATGAGCACATCGGCGAGTACGGCGGCGATGCATCGTTCGTGGGTGTCACCGGCGGGTCAGCAGGCGGACACCTGTCGGCGCTCATGGCGCTCACTGCGAACGATCCGCAGTTCCAGCCCGGCTTCGAAGATGTGGACACCACGGTGAACGCCTGTGTTCCGGTGTACGGCGTGTTCGACTTCCTCGACCGCGATGGGCTGCACAAAGGCCTGATGGAACCGGTGCTGTCGAAGGTGGTGATGAAGAGCGATCCGGTTCAGGCTGCGCAAGCCTGGCACGCAGCCTCGCCGCTGTCACACATTCGGCCCGACGCGCCGCCGTTCTTCGTGGTGCAGGGAGCACAGGACACGCTGGTGTGGCGCGAGGACGCTCGAGCCTTCGTTGCTGCACTCCGTAGCGTGTCGAAGAACCCGGTCGGCTATGCCGAGATTCCATTCGCACAACATGCCTTCGACCTGATGAGCACACGTCGCAGTGTGTATACCGTGCGCGCCATCACCCGCTTCCTCGAGTTCGCCCACACAGGCCAGTAGCGGGGCACTGCCGAGCCAGCGCCACAGCGCAGCGGAAGTGCCGTGCGAGGAATTAGAAGTAGATAATCGATTCGGCCCTGGCCTCGGCTGCATCGAGGTCGTCGGTGTAGGCACCGGTGGACAGGTACTTCCATCCGTTGTCGCACACGATGAACGCGATCACGCCCTCGTCGATCTGCGTAGCCACCTTTGCTGCTCCGGCCATCGCAGCACCGGCGGAGATGCCGGCGAAGATGCCACACTCACGAGTGAGGCGACGGGTCCATTCGATGCTCTCACGGGGCCGCACCACACGCTTGCGATCAAGGACGTCGAAGCCGTGCCAGTTGTCGAAAATGGGCGGAATATAACCGTCTTCGAGGTTGCGCAAGCCCTCGACACGCTCGCCGAGCGGTGGCTCGATGGCGATGATCTTGATGTTCGGGTTCTGCTCTTTGAGGTAGCGGCCCGTGCCCATCAACGTGCCGCTGGTGCCAAGGCCGGCCACGAAGTGGGTGATCTCGGGCAGGTCGCGCCAGATCTCGGGGCCGGTGCCTTCGTAATGGGCGCGCGGGTTGGCGTCGTTCGCGTACTGATACATGAAGCACCACTCGGGGTGCGCAGCCGACATCTCCTGCGCTCGACGTACAGCACCATTGCTGCCTTCTTCACCGGGGGTGAGGATCAGCTCAGCCCCGAACACCTCGAGCATCTGGCGACGCTCGATGCTCACGCTCTCGGGCATGAGGATCTTGATCGGGTAGCCCTTCATCCCGGCGATGGCCGCGAGCGCGATGCCGGTGTTACCCGACGACGGCTCGATGATGGTCTGGCCGGGGGCCAGACTGCCGTCTTTTTCGGCCTGCTCGATCATGCTCTTGGCGATGCGATCCTTCACCGATCCGAACGGGTTCTGGCCTTCGAGCTTGCCGTAGATGCGCACGTTGGGGTTCGGCGACAGCACGCTGAC
>JANYCT010000009.1 GCA_025360105.1 Actinomycetes bacterium
TTGTCAACCGCATCATCTGTGGTGGTGGCGACACGGCGGGCCGAGTGATTTGTCGAATGTGTTGCCGTTGTGTTCACGTCATCATCACGCTGTGCACGAGGGTGGCTGGCAGTTGGTGATGCATCCTGACCGGTCACTCACGATCACCTACCCCGATGGCAGTGTTCAGACCACCGGACCACCCGGCGAACAACGCGCCGCCTGACCCCGGGGCTGGTCTCGCCGTTGGCTCTGGCCGTTGGCTCTGGCCGTTGGCGTTCAGGTGCCGTGCCAGAGCTGCAGCGGGGTCTTGTCGCGGGGGCCGGTGAAGGGAACCGATTCGGGGGCGCCGTCATATCGGGCCGACTGGTACGCCGCGCAGACGATGTCGAGGATCAGTCGGCCGAAGGCGACATCCATGAACGGCGTCCTGTCGTGGGCGATGTCGGCGCTGAAGGCTTTGAGTTGACCGAGGTAACCGAGTTGTTCGATGAACGGAAGGGGAACAGTGATGGTGGGGAGCTGGACGGATTCGCCGTTGTGCTCGAGCGTGGGTTCGGGCCAGAAGTCGATGCGCAGCACGCCGGTAGGGCTGCTGATCTGGGCATCCCAGACGGGGTCGGGGCCGGCGTTCCAGCTGGAGATCACTCGGGCCAGCAGTCCGCTGCGGAATGTGAGCGAGACCTCGGCGTGTTCGTCACTGTTGTGGCCGTCGCCGCCACGGAGGCGGCAGCTGACCGTGGTGGCGGGGCCGGCGCCGGCTGCGGCTGCGGCGAGTACAGCGATCGCCAGAGGGTGTACGCCGAGGTCGAAAAGGGCACCGCCGCCCCAGGCATCGCTGGTGAACTCGCCCCAGGTGGGCAGGGCCTGCAATGTGCGCACCTCGAGGTGATTGAGCGCCCCGAGTTGCGGCACCATCTGCAGCATGGTGGCCACTGCGGGCGCATAGGCGAGGTTCTCGGCGTAGAGCACGCGTTCGTGGTGCGCGGCTGCGGCGGTGACGAGGGTGTCGGCATCGGCGAGGGTGGTGCACAGCGGCTTTTCGAGCACCACGGCAACACCAGCGTCGAGCAGGTGCAGGGTGTCGGCGGCGTGCAGCTGCGGCGGAGTCGAGACCACCACGATGTCGGCGTCGCCGGGTAGTTGGTCGTAGGTGGCTGCGGTCGATTGCAACTGTTGGGCACGCTCAGTGGCGCGCTCAGGGGTGCGTGAGGCAACCGCGAGTATCGGCATGTCGAGGAAGAGCGCGGCCGCGCCGTGGGCACCCGAGATCATGCCTGCGCCCCAGAGCGCAATCGTTGGTCGGGTCGTCATCGGCCGGTTCGTCCTGTTTTCGTGTGGCGGGTTCGTGAGACCGGCTACTTGCCGGCGAGCGCGGCGACGACCGGAGCGAAGGGATCGACGTCGTCGGCGCCGACGATGATGTAGCTGAAGCCCCACTTCTCGCGGCGAGCGAGTAAATCATCGATGATCTGCTCGGTGGTGCCCACCAGCGCGAACGGTGATTCCTCCATGAAGGCGCGCTGCACGCCGAGCATGCCGGAGATGGCATCCATCGAGGCGATGCGGTCGTTGGTGACTTTCACCAGAAAGGCGCGCACGTTCATCTCGATCTGGGCCATGCGATCGCCAGCGGCGGCATGCACGATCGCCACCTTTTCGTCGACGGCTTCCGCCGTCATCGTTGCGATTGCTTCGGGTCCGACGACGCCTGCGGTCATCGTGCCGTTGATGCCGATGATGTCGGCTTCACGGGCGGCATAAGACAGCACCCGCTTGCCGCCGCCGCCGATGAGGATGGGTGGGCACGGACCCTGCACGGGCTTGGGCAGGCCGTTGTAGTCGGTGATGGTGTAGTGCTCGCCGGTGTGCGAAAAAGTGTCGGGGCCCATCGCTCCCTTGATGATCGCCATGCCCTCGATAAAGCGGTCGATGCGCACCTTGGGCGAGTCGTAGGGCATGCCGGCCTGCTCGTAGTCGCTGATCATCCAACCGGCACCGATGCCGATTTCGATCCGACCCTCGGAGAGCAGATCCATCGTGGCGAGCTCCTTGGCGAGCACCACGGGGTGCTTGTAATCGTTGTCCCAGACAAGGGCACCGATGCGCAGCTTGGTGGTGGCATCGGCCGCAGTCATCAGGGCGGGGACTGGGGCGAGCTGATCGCCGAAATGGTCAGGCATGGTGAGTACGTCGTAGCCATTGGATTCGGCACGCTGAGCAAGCGAAACCCACTCCTGGCGGGTGGCAGCGTTCGAGGCTTGAATTCCAAAGCGAAAGGGGCGCAGAGCAGTCATGAAGGGCACTGTATCGGTCGATGATTTCGTGCGGTGCGTCGAGCGCGGGATCGCCGAGGAGTGCGGAGCGCTCGGGGTGGGGTGTGGGCGCGGGCGCATGGTGACGGAGAGCAGGTGGATTGGCGGGCGGACTGGGCGCGAAGGCGAGTGGCGAATGGTGACGGGGACGTACGGCGGCGCTGACCACAACTCGAGCGGTGCGCCAACTAGCCTGAGCAGCGCTGTGCGTCGCGTCTTGTGGGTCATTCGTCTTGTGTGCGTAGTGGTGGCCGGCGCGCTGTTGCTGACCGGGATCACCGTTGCCGTTGCGCCGCGCATCTGGGGTGCAGCAAACGCACACGAGCAGGTGCCCGTGCAACTTCCCGGATTCGAGCCGCTCGCCCAACGAAGCTATGTGTACGACCGGGCAGGCGTAGAGATAGCTGTGTTCGAAAAGGAGAACATCCAACGGTTCACGCTCGCGCAGGTACCCGCTGATGTCGTCAAAGCGGTGCTGGCCGTTGAGGACAAGGACTTCTACGGCCACAAGGGTGTAAATGTGCGCAGCCTCGTGCGCGCCACGCTGTCGAACTTCTCGGCCGGCGCCAACCGTCAGGGCGCATCGACCATCACCCAACAGGTTGTAAAGAACGAGTTTCTCGCGGGTTTGCCGCGCGACGGACGCTACAAGTTGTTGCAAGTGCACTATTCGTTGATGCTCGAAAAGACCATGTCCAAGGATCAGATCCTGGAGCGCTATCTCAACACGATCTTCTTCGGCAACAACGCCTACGGACTCGCTGCTGCGTCGGAGACGTATTTCGGCGAACCCGTTGAACAGTTGACCCTGGCACAGGGAGCGTTTCTGGCCGGACTCATCCGCTCGCCCTCGGGTTATGACCCCATTCGCAAACCCGAGCGCGCTCGTGCGCGTTTCGCGCAGGTGCTCAATCGTCTCGTCGACGAAAAGCTGATCGACGACACCGAAGGCGCCCGGCTGTTGACGGAATGGCCGATCCCAGAACGTGTGCAAGTCCTGCCTGGTCGGGTGACGACCCCCACATACTTCACCGAGGCGTTGCAGGACTATCTACTCAACCGGTCGACCATCCTTGGCGCCGACGAGCAGGAGCGGCGTAGCGCGCTGTTGCGCGGCGGCCTCAAGATCTACACGACCATCGACCCCAACCTGCAGGGTATGGCCGAGACCGCCAGTGCGGCGCTGCCACAGAATGCTCAGGGTTTCGCCTCGGCGATCGTGTCGCTCGATGCCAGCAGCGGGGCCGTGCGAGTGATGGTCGGCGGGCGAGGGTTCAAGCGGAATGTGAGCGAGGTCAATATGGCGCTGGTGCCGCGCCAGACCGGGTCGAGCATCAAGTTGTTCATTCTCTCTGCGGCCATTCAGGCCGGCGTGCAACCCAACGACGTCATCGACGGAACGGCGCCATGTACCTTGCCTAACCCCGGGGACCCCAAGCAGCCGTTCGTGATCACAGACAAGTCGGCGAGTCGCCCGGTGAGCACGCTTGCGGTCATGACGGCCGCATCGATCAACTGCGCGTACAGCCGCTTGGCCCAGATCGTCGGGCTGCACCGGGTAGTCGACACCACCTACCGCATGGCCCACTCGCCGTATCTGTTCGAGGGTCAGACGCGCAAAGAGCGCGGCGCCGCGCCGATCCAGCCCTTTGCCAGCTTTGCGACGGGCGCCAATGAGATGAGCCCGCTCGACATGGCTTCGGGCGGTCAGACCATTGCGAATCAAGGTCTGCATCACGATCCGTACTTCGTGGAGCGCGTTGACCGCTCCGACGGGTCGAATCTGTACACGCACAGCGATCCCGGTGTGCAGGTGCTCGACCCCGGTGTGGCGTTGACCACGATCAGCGTGCTGAAGGGTGTCATCACCAGCGGCACCGGCCGCAAGTATCCGCTTGCGAACGGACGCCCCGCCGCGGGAAAGACCGGCACACAGATCGATAATACGAACTCATGGTTCGTGGGTCTGACTCCCGAGTTGGCGACCGCGGTGTGGGTGGGTAATCCGAATGGTTACGTGCCGATGGTGAACGTGCCCGAGTTCGTGGCCGAGGGGGTCGGCTCGGTGCAGGGCGGTACGTATCCCGAGAAGATCTGGAAGATCTACACCGACGCTGCGCTGGCGTCGGGCCCGCCCCAGGATTGGCCGCCGCCACCGGCAAACACACGTGCGGGAGCACGCCTGTACCTGCCCGGCAGCGAGTGCCTGGCTGCGCTGATCAGCGGTACGTTGCCCGACCCGAACGCTGCCGCAACCACCACCACCGCTCCAGACCCCGCAGCGCCATCGACGCTCGCGCCTGCCCCGGTGGAGAGGCCTGTGGTGCAGCCCGTGGACAGCGGAACGACCATCGCCCCCGATGTGCTCGACCCGAATGCACCCGTGCCCACTGTCGATCCCAGCAAGTTTGTGGTGTATGACTGTTCGAATGGAATACCAGGTGCAATCGTCACGTCACAGCGGAATCCAGTGCCGTAGTGTTCGGGATCACTCATGAACGGCGAGGCGCTGCTCGAACTGCAATTGGCTGACACTGCGATCGACCAACTCCGAAATCGGATGGGTCGGCTGCCCGAAGTGTTGGCCGAGGCAGCCGCACTGGGCGACATGGCAGCGTGGCAACAACGTGCGGCCCTGTTACGCAAACAGATCTCCGCGCACGAGGACGCCATCGCCGTGTCCGAGACGCAGAGCGCTGCGATTTCCACCAAACGCGCCCGTCTCGAGCAGCAACTGAAGACGGTCATCTCGCCGCGCGAGGCCGAGGCGCTGATGCACGAGATTGCCTTGCTCAACGCGCAGCGTTCCGTGCTCGACGACGGCGAGCTCGAGGCAATGGACGCGGTCGCTGCTGCCGAGGCCGAACTCGAGGCGCATCACCACGGACACGACGACCTGCACGGCGGCGCCGCCGCGGCGACAGAACTTGCCGATCAGGCGCGCGCCGCTGCTCAGGCCGAACTCGCCGAGCGTGTTGTGGCGCGCGATGCATTGCGCTCGGGCCTGGCCGATGCGGTCCTGCATCGCTACGACGACATGCGCAAACAGTTCGGCGGCGTGGCCGTGGCCAAGCTCAACGGTCTGCGCTGCGAGGGGTGCCATCTCGATCTGTCCCGTGGTGAGGTCGATGATCTCAAGCGCGATCTGAGCGATGAGGTGCCCGAGTGTCCGAACTGCGGACGGTTGCTGGTTCGATAGCACCGTGTTCTTCTGGTTCCTTGGCACCTCGATTGCGTCGGTGTGGTTCGTTTTTCGTGATCCGCGATTCGACTATCGGCTGCTGTGCGTGGGCGCGCTCCTGGCGGATGTGATCGATCCGTGGTTCGGCGGCGCACGTGCGCTGCACAGCGTGACGGTGAGCATCGCCGTGCTCGTGATCGTGGTGATGGCCAGCGCCGGCCGTAAGCCATGGCGCAAGCGTGCGCTGGCTGTGCCGATCGGGATGATGTTGCACCTCGTGTTCGATGGTGCGTTTTCGAACACGACCGTGTTCTGGTGGCCGATCGGTGGACTGCACTTCACCGACGATCCGTTGCCGAGCGTGGCCCGCGGTTGGTTCAACATTCCCCTCGAGCTCATCGGTCTCGGCCTGTTGGTGTGGGTCTGGCGTACGTTCGGGTTGCGTTCACATGCACGTCGCGACCGGTTCTTGCGCACCGGCCGGCTTGACCCTGGGGTTGTCCGCAGATCGTGATTCACTGTGGCTGTGCTGATTCTTGTGCGTCACGGTCGAACCGCCGCCAACGCGCAGGGGTTGTTGCAAGGCCGCATTGATCTGTCGCTCGACGATGTCGGACGCGAACAGGCCCGTCAGGTGGCGGCCGCAATCGGCCCGGTCGATGAGGTGATCAGCAGTTCATTGGCGCGCGCTCGCGAGACGGCGGCCTACTTCGGTGCACCCACGAGTGTCGATGATCGGTGGATCGAACTTGATTTCGGTGAGTACGACGGCCAGTCCCTTGCGTCGGTGCCCGGCGGTGTATGGGAGCAGTGGCGCAGCAACCCAGACTTTGCGTCGGCTGGCGGTGAGTCGATGCGGGCGCTCGACGTGCGTGTGCGCGCAGCGTGCACAGATGTCATTCAACGTGCGCGGAGCACCAACGTGGTGATCGTGAGTCACGTCTCGCCGATCAAGGCCGCTGTGGCCTGGGCGTTTGGTGGTGACATCACGATGAGCTGGCGGATCCATCTCGATCAAGCCGGGGTGTGTCGCGTCGGTGCCGGCACCGGGGGACCGGTGCTGCGCAGCTTCAACGAGGTGCTGTACGGACCAACGGTGGCGGCGTCCGGGTGAACTGTCGCCGCTCGATGTTCTCGGCGACACGATGAAGCGCGGCCTGGGCGACGATTATCTGGGTGAGCGCTTCAACGATGGCTTCTGACGGCGCTGATTGCAGCGTCTCGAGCTCGCGATGTGCACCCGAGTTGCGTATTGCTGCGCACATCACGGTCTCGGCGAACGTGGGACGCGTGGGGCCGTGAGGGTCGAAGATGGCCACCGCGGCGAGCGCTTCGGCATCTTCGAGGAGGCGGCCGACAAAGCCTGGGCATCGAGCCTCACTCACGGCAACCGCGCGCAGCAGACGTGAGTCGAATTCGATCACCGACACGAACGCTGCGGCGAAGTCGGCGCGGCTCGGGTTCGTGACGTGCGTACTCAGCATGCTGCGCCCCTGTGCCGCCGACTTTGCTCCATTGTGAATGAGTACTCCTTTCGTTGCGGAGAGTCACGAAACGTCAAGCGTTCTTGACGGATTGCCTTCCCGGGATCGGCGGCGCAGGTGGAGTAGATTTCGCGCGTGAGCCAGCCGTCGCGTTCGTTCAGAATCGCACGGGGGCTGACGCGCCCGACTTCTGAAATGGCTCGAACGTGGTCGCTGCTCGGACTGTTGCGGGCGTTGTTCGTTGGTGTGGTGCTGGGCGCGTGCGCCACCGCAGTTCCCGGCGCGGCCCGATCGACTGTTGGTAAGACGGTTCCGAGCCGCATCGCGACAGCGCTGAACACCGCCGAGAACACCGAGCCCGCTGCGTCGATCACGTCGACAACCGCTGCAGCCGGAGCGTCGACCGGAGCGTCGACCGGCGCAACAACCGGCGCGACATCCGGCGCGACAACCGGCGCGACGTCCGGTGCGACGACCGGCGCGACAACCGGCGCAACTCCCTCCGTCGCGACCACGTGGTCGATCGAGCAGGTGGTGGATGGCGACACGCTGAAGGTGCAGGGTGCCGATGGTCGGTTCACCGTTCGACTGGTGGGCATCAACTCGCCGGAGAAGGGCGAATGCTTTGCCACGCAGGCGACAGCCGCCATGCAGGAACTCCTGGCCGGTCACACGGTGACGCTCGTCAAGGACGTCTCAGAGACCGATCAATACGGCCGTCTGCTGCGGTTCGTGCAGACCGATGCCGGTGTCGATGTCGGAGCAGAGATGGTGCGCGGCGGTTTCGCAGTCTCGCGGCGCTATCCGCCCGACATCGCTCGAAACGATGGCTATGACCAGATCCAGGCTCAGGCGCGCGGCGCTGGCGTTGGGGAGTGGGCTGGCGATGCGTGTGGCCCGGTGACGGCCGGGGTGTCGATCTCGATCACGCAACACGCGAACGCGGCCGGTGACGACAACAAGAACCTGAACGACGAATGGGTGCGCTTCACGAATCAGGCCGGGACACCCGTCGATCTCAACCGATGGATCGTGGCCGACGAATCGTCAAGCCACCGCTATGTGTTCGCGAACTTCGTGCTCGGAGCTGGTGCATCGGTCACGCTGCGCACAGGATGCGGGCAGGACACCGCTACTGATCTGTATTGGTGCAACGCGGGGTCGGCGGTGTGGAACAACAGTGGCGACACGGTGTTCCTGCGTGACGCCAGCGGCAACAACGTGGTGGTGCTGAAGTACTGACGCCGGAGAGGGCTGCTAGTTTCGAACCATCGCCCACGTCCTTGGCGCACTACTCAGGAGACGCGATGACCGATCACACTGATAGCACTGCAGGGTCGACCGATGACATCCTTTCGGTCATCGCGAGCGACCTCGCTGCCCTACGCGCGGCGCACGCCGCCGGCCAGAAGCAGATCGCCGAGCTGCGTGCCGAGATCGCGCTGTTGCGTGCCACACCGCTCAGCGAGGCAGAAACAGTGCCCGAAGCAGAAACAGTGCCCGAGGCAGAAACAGTGCCCGAGGCAGAAACAGTGCCCGAGGCAGAAACAGTGCGGGAAGCAGAAACAGTGCCCGCGGCAGAAACAGTGCCTTACGCAGCGTCGGCGCGCGAGGTCGGGCCGGTGCCGCGGGAGCTCGTCGTCACCAGTCGTCGTCGCTTGTTCGCCATCGCGGGTGGCGCGGCGGCTGCAGCGGTGGTGGCTGGCACCTCAGCGTCGTCCACTCCGGCTGCGGCGTTGGGCATGGCGTACGGAGATGCGTTGACGATGGGCCAACTCAACACCGTGCCGAGTGGCACCGCGCAGCGCACGCAGCTGAATTACCAGAACTCCTCGGGCGCAGTCGCTAATTATTTCCTCGTCACTGATGGTTCACCCGGCGACGGGTCGGTGGATGGCGGGTCTGCGATTGGCGGCTATGCGTACGTCAACGTCGGTACCGGCGTGTACGGGTTCTCGAATGTTGCCAACGGCAACGGCGTGTTCGGCTACTCCTACAACAATCCGGCCTCGTACGGCCTGTACGGCAAGGCGACGACGGGTGTTGGAGTCGCCGGGCAGAGCTACAGCGGATATGACTTCGCGGGGTACGGGAGCGGGCGGTTGTATCTCGATCCCCACGTCGGCAGTGGATTTCCCGCGACGGGGGCCCACGCTGTGGGCGAGATCGTGCGCGACAGCAACGGCGACTGGTACGTGTCGTATCAGGCTGGCACGCCGGGCAAGTGGCGCAAGCTCGGCGGCGGCACGACGGCCGGTGCGCTGCATGTGCTCAACCCGACACGCGTCTACGACTCGCGGTTTGCGGGCAGTGGTGGCCGCATGGCGGCCGGAACGGTGCGACTGGTGAGCGTCGCCAACGGCATTGATGTGTTCACCGGGGCCACCGTGACACCTGACGTCGTTCCCGCTGGGGCGACGGCGATTGCATTCAATCTCACCATCGCCGGATCGCAGGGCAGCGGCTATTTGTCGATCACGCCCGGTTCGGCGACGACGTTCACCGCTTCGACCATCAACTGGGATCCGCGCACCGGCGTACTCGCCAACGGCACTCTCGTACAGCTCGACTCGGCCCGCCAAGTGAAGGTGTTCGCCAACGGTGGTTCTACCGACCTCATCATCGACGTGACTGGGTATTACCTCTGAGCAGCCGACTCACGACAACTCGTTCGATCGCAGCGCAACTGCGGCCCGGGGCCTGTGGCAACATGGCCGGATATGGCAACTCTCGCACTTGATCGGATCGAGGGCGTCGCGTACGACGCGCTGGTTCGCTGTGGTGCGAGCGATCTGCAGGCCCGACCAACCGCTGCCTCCATCCGCGATGCCGAGGCCGAGGGCATCCGCAACGTTGGTCTTGGTTACCTGCCCACGTATTGCTCGCATCTGCTGTGCGGCAAGGTCGTCGGCACGGCTGTCCCCGTTGTCGAACCCCCCGACGGTGCCACGCTGCGTGTCGATGCCGGCTTTGGCTTTTGTCATCCCGCATTCGGCGCTGCGCTGTCGCCGTTCGTCGACCTCACCAGATCTCTCGGTATCTCCCTGCTCAGCGTGTCGCGATCATATTCGGCTGGGGTGCTGGGCTGGATGGTCCGCCTGCTCGCCGAGCGCGGCTTGGTGGCGCTGGGCTTCGCGAACTCGTCGCCGCTCGTTGCGCCGTGGGGTGGCCGCACACCGATGCTCGGCACCAACCCGTTGGCCTTCGCGACTCCCCGCGCCGGCCATCGACCGCTCGTGATCGATATGGCCACGAGCGCGACCGCGTGGGTCAACATCCGCCAAGCCGCAGATGAGGGCAGGGAGATCCCCCTCGGCTGGGGACTTGACGCCGACGGTCGCCCCACGACAAATCCACAACGCGCGCTCGATGGCAGCGTCGCCCCTCTTGGCGGCGCGAAGGGCTTCGGCCTTGCGTTGTTGGTGGAGATCCTCGCGGCCGGACTCGGGGGTGGCAACTGGGGCATTGATTCGTCGGCGTTCGGCGACGATGTCGGTGGGCCACCTGGTGTGGGCCAAGCATTCATTGCGATCGACCCAACTCGCCATGGCCACGGCTTCACCGAGCGACTCGAACTGCTTCTCAACGCACTCGTGTCTGAGTCTGGCGCGCGCCTGCCGGGTGATCGGCGCCTCGATGCGCTCGATCGAGCGATGCGCTCCGGAGTCGACGTACCCGACGAGTTGCTGCACACGATCGAAGCACTGCGTCGTGATTGACGGCGCCGAGCGGGCGGCACTTGCCGCGCTGCTCGTCGAGCGCGGTCTTGCCGAGCCGAGCCGCGAGATTCAGCTCGAGTTGCTCACGGGCGGCTATCGCAACCGGGTGTACCGATGGCGGCGTGCGTCGCCGTTGTCCGACGCGGTGGTGAAGGTCTTCGTCGAGTCTCCCGACAACCCACTGTTCCCCACGCTGCCCGAGCACGAAGCCGGTGCGTTGTCGCTGCTTGCGGGCATAGGGCTTGCGCCCGAGCCGCTTGCGTACGAGATCGATCCACGCCTTGGCCACGTGCTCGTTTATGTGATGATCCCGGGCGAGGCGTGGTCAAGTGGCGCCGCTGCCGTCGGCAGATTGTTCCGCCGAGTGCACGCCGTCGACACCAGCGCAGCGGCTCTCGGATTCCGGCATCTCGTCGTCGCTGCTGACCACATCGCGGATGAGGCGAGGGCGATCCTCGGTCGTGCCGATTTCAGCGCACTCAGCAGGCAGCTCAGCCGGTTGATCGACCGCGCCGTTGCCGCTGCTGCACCGATCGACGGGCCACGCTGCCTCGTGCACACCGATCCCGGCCCCGGCAACGTGATCGTCGGGCCCGACGGACCCCGGCTCATCGACTGGCAGTGCCCCGGGATGGGCGACCCCGTCGAGGATCTCGCGGGGTTCGCTTCGCCCGCGATCCAGATTCTGTACGAACACGAGCCGCTGACGGCGCACGACATCGTCGACCTTCTCGATGGTTACGACGAGATCCCCACGGGCAACGAATCGGCTCGGAGCGCAACCGCTCGTTTCGCTGCGATGGCGCCGCTGTTCTCGGCGCGTACCGCCGCGTATTGTGCCTACAGAATGTCGGCACTCGCACGCTCCGAACCCAAGGTCTCCGCGCGCTACGCCGACGCGCTGCGTGCCGAGATCGCGCACCTGGAGGGCTGAACTCGATGCGTGCCGGTGGCTCCAGGATCATCTCGATGCACATCCACTCGTTCAGCCTTCGCTTTCGGCTGAAGCATCAGCCCGGCTTCGACGTGTTCTCGTACATCGACCTCGCGGCAGCGGAAGGTTTCACGGGCGTCAATATCTCGGCGAACGGCGCGGGGTATCGCGATTTGGGTGGCATGACCGAATCGCATTTTGCGCGCGTCCGTACTCATCTCGCCGATGCTTCGATGCGTTGCGAGATTGACACGAGTGACACTCGGCCCGAAAATATGGCCATGATGCTCGGGGTTGCCGCAGCGGTCGGGGCTGACCGTCTGCGCACCTACACCAAGTATGAGGGTGCGCTCAACGACGTGATCGAGTGGACGATCAACGACTTGCGCGCCATTGCACCGATGGCCGCCGACCTCGGCATCATTGTGGTGCTCGAGAACCACGAGGACTTTCAGGGTGCGGTCATCGCGAGGATTCTCGAGGCGGTGGATCATCCGAACGTGCGCGCTCTGTACGACTACGGCAACTCGCAGATGGTGGGCGAGGATCCGCTCGATGCCTTAGGGGCGATGCTGCCCTTTGTGACGACGGTGCACATGAAGGACCACGTACTCATCACCGATACCCACGGCACGATCGTGCAGGGCGTGCCGATGGGTGAAGGACTGCTGCCGATCGCGGAGCAGACACAGATGTTGTATGCGGGCGGACACCGGCGCTTCTGCTTCGAGAATGTGTGGGCGTACTTTGCGCCGGTCATCGTTCCGATCGACAATCTGCCCAGGTCCGCGTCGTTCAGTCGCGAGCACGACCATGCTCGTCTCGATGGCCGCAACCTTGATCCTGCGACAGCAGTAGAGCTCGAGTGGGCCGCCTTTCGCTCGGCCTGGGATTGGCTGCGCGCCGACCTGACACAACACGGGTTCACCATCGCCGCAGAGTGATCTCGAGCGCTGCTCCTCGCGCTCGCGCTGTTGCCGGCGACCCTTTGGTGACGGTGAGTCGGTCTGTAAGCGGGATTCTAAAAGGGGCACTTTCGCTACCTGCGGGTATGGGTCAAATATGGGCGCTGAGCAGGTCTTATGGCTCCTAAGCCTTCACAGCGTTTCACAGCGTTTCTCGGTGAAATGTGCACGAAATGTGCACGGAATGTGCACGGAATGTGCACGCGAATTCGGGCACCACGGCGGCGCGCCGAGCGACGCCATCGGAGCGTGATGGCGGGGCCGTGATGGTGCCTACAGGCGACAAGCGTTGCCCGCTCACGCGCCCTGTTCGAGTCAGTGCGGCCAAGCGCTCACCACTCCGATCAGGTTGCCCTGAGAGCGGCGCAAGCGGCGGAGATGGGTTAGCAGTGCGGGGGTTGCGAAGGCGCTCAGCGCTCAGCGTTCAGCGGGCGACCCACACACCTTCGACGCACCGGTACTCAGTGCCGTCGCCGGTTGCGAAACGGTCGGACTGTCCGGCGTCGATGGCGTCGGTCTCGGCCTCATCGTAGGCGTCGAGTCCGAGGATGATGTCTTGCCAGATGTTGTCGCCGGTGTAGGCGTTGAGCGCAGCGGTGAGGGTGAGAGTGTTCATGCGCGCACTATACGCCAGTGCGAGTTCGTTGCGAGGGCGCGGCGCTCAGGAGAAGTCTCGCGCCCTCGCAACAGATTTAGAGCCGAAGCTGAACGAACGCGGCGACATCCGACACACCTGCGCCGGTTCTCCACCACAGGTGAAAACCGCGTTGCCCGGTCGGGCGGCCGGTCGCTGTGTCGAACAGGTTCGGAATGAATTCGAGCGTGGGGCTGCCGATGACATCGGTGATGATGTAGCGATCGAACGACCCATACAGGAGCACATCCTGGCCGGTGGTTATTGAACCGCTCATGGCACTTGCCTCCTCGAAGCTTCGGCCAAGGAACGATGCCGGGTTGCCGGCGCCCATGTCCGTCCAAATCGAGTTGGCCGAGTTCTGTGCCATCGCAAGCTGACGCAACTTGTTGATCGGCGTGATCGACGCGACCCATGAGGCGGTGCGCGAGTAGCGGGCCGGGAGCGCGTTCTGCACGGTGAAAGCATCGGCTAGGGCCAACGTCCCGCCGACGGCCGGCGACACACGAGAGGCGGTGACAGCGCCGACGGCGTAGCTCACGCCGGTCGGTGAGCCGGAGCCGGTCGAGGTCATATGTGCGACCGATTCGAGGTTGTCTTTCGCATCACTGAAAAGCTTGGACACCTCTTGCGCGAGGTCGGCGATGTCCTGAAAGGCCTCGAATGACGCGCCCAGAAAAGCTCGGGCGGTGTACGGCGGGATCGTCACAGGGGCCAGCGTCGGGGTGTTGTCGGGGGAGACCGCACCTTCGTTCGTCCACGCTGCAGTAACTTGCGCGGCGCTGATGGCGTGGAAGTTGCCGACTGGCACACGTTTGATCGTTGCGAGGCGGCGCATCGGGTCGATGGTGCCCGCTCCGGTGATGATGATTGATGGATCGAGGATATAAGGGATCATGTACCCGCCCGCCGAGTTTGTGCCCGACGACATGGAGCGCTGTAGGTCTGCTGCACGAGTAAACGCGGCGTGCTCGTCCCCGGAGAACTCCATGTGCCCGCGAACAGGATCACGAGTCACCTTCAGGAAGGCGCTCGTATATGCGGGGTCCGCGAGCACGGCGCACTGGGCGGCGATGGCAGGGCTGTCGGCGCGTTCAAGGATCTGCACTGCAGCCTGGCGGGTGGCGTCGGAGACGAGCCGCTCGGAATCGAGGAATCGCAACGAGCGGGATAGCGGGTCGTCGCCGAGGCGGTTCATTGTCGCCGCGCTCGAAGCGGTCGACGTTGCGCGGCGAGCGTTAGCGCGCCGGGTCTCGACTTCTTCCAGCTCGGCGATGCGGGCCTCGGCCTCTTTCAGCTCGGCGAGTCGCGCATCGACATCGGTCGCCTCCTCCGGGGTGAGCTGGCGGGCGGCGTCGACGGCGCGGGTAAGCACGGCGTCGAGTTCGGTGCGGAGAGTTTCCGCAGAGTCCTTGAGTGTGTTGATGATGTTCATTGGTGCCTTTCAGTGGGTGAGTGCGAGGCGTGCTCGCAGAATTCGTGGATCGTGCTGGGGGTTGTAGGGGTCGAGCGAGCGAACCGACTCGACGAGCGCGCCGTCATAGGCGGGGAACGCAACGAGCGATGCCTCGTGCAAACGCACCTCGAGGCGGTCGCACAGCGTGCGGTCTTTCGACCAGTTATCGCGGATCGGCTGGAAGCCCACCGATAACGAATCAAGGGCCCCCGACGAGGCAAGTTCGAGCGCTTCATCGCCGGCCGTGGTGCGAGCGACTTTGAACGTCCCGATAAGGCCGCGCGGTTCCTCGGTGAGCAGAACTGCTTTGCCGAGTGGGCGCGTCGGGTCGTGCGAGAACAGCAGCTTTACGCGATGCCCACGCTCGGCGATCGTTCGCGTGAACGCGCCGCGGACGAAAGTTTCGAGATAGTCGCCGATCCG
>JANYCT010000031.1 GCA_025360105.1 Actinomycetes bacterium
TCTCGACAACCGCCATGTCATCAAGCTTCGCCGTGCCGGATTCGACGATGCGCTGCTCGGTGGAGGTTTCCGATGAGAGCGCTCGCCGGCTTCACCGTCGCAGTCCTCGCGGCGGTCGGCGTGTGGATCGTTATCGCGGGTATCCGTGGCGTCGCACTGAGGGAGCCACGTGTCGCACGCATGTTGCGATGGGAAGACCTGTGGTGGCGCGCCGTGATCGTGCTCGTTGCGTTTGTAGCGGGCTGGGTGCTGACCGGCTGGCCCGCAGCGGGTGGTGTCGCTGCCGGCTGCGCGACCGTGATGCCTCTGCTGTCGGGCACCCGGCGGAACCGGCAGAGAATCGAGGCTCGCAGCGACGCCGTCGCTTCCTGGGCGGAGATGCTGCGCGACACGATCAGCTCCCATGCTGGGTTGCGCGAAGCAATCGCTGTCACCGCCCGCGTCGCGCCAGTTCCCATTCGTACCGAGGTACAGGCACTCGCTGTCCGGGCTGAACGCGAGTCGCTTCCCACAGCGCTACGCCGATTCGCCGATGATGTCGGTGATCCGGTCGCCGATCTCGTCGTCGCATCGTTGCTCATCGCCGCAGAACGTCAAGCGCAGCGTCTCGCCGAACTGCTCTCGGAAATCGCCAAGTCGGCGCGTGAACATGCTGCGATGCGCAGCAGGGTCGAGACCGGTCGAGCACGAACCTATGCCTCGAGCCGAGCACTGGTGACGATCACGTTCGGTCTCGCAGTGACGTTGATGCTGTTCTCGCCGCAGTACATGAAGCCGTACGACAGCTTCACCGGGCAACTCGTGATGCTTGCGATCGGGGCAATGTTCGTCGGGGCGCTCTGGTCGCTCGTCAAACTTGGTCGGCCAGCGACTACGCCTCGCCTACTGGCCGCCAAACCTGCCCATCTGGAACTGCGATGAACACCCTCCTGATGACCTTGGCAGGGGCATTGCTCGGCGGCGGTCTACTGCTGATCGTCCGAGGGGCGCTCGGCTCGACCCTTCCGTTGACATCGCTTGTTGCAGAATTGCACCGGCCACGTCACATCTCGACTGGTGTTCGTCCACGAACCGACGAACTCGTAGAGCGACTCGCCGGTCGATCGTCGCCTGCGCGCGATGCCGACCTGGCGGTATGCGAGCGTACGGTCGCCAAGTTCGTACAGGACCGTCTGGTCTGGTCAGCACTTGGCGCAGCGCCGGGTCTCGCGCTCATCCTGTTCGGCGTTGTCGGGGCATCGTCGGTGCTCACTCCTGCGGCGCTGTTGTTGCTCGCAGTCGGCGGAGCAGTTGGTGGCTGGTTCTACGCACGCATCGATCTTCGCTCCGACGCAGAACGGGCCCGGCGTGAGTTCCGCCACGGGTTGGCCAGCTACCTCGAACTGGTCACAATCTTGATGGCCGGTGGCGCCGGGGCCGAGACGGCAATGTTCGACGCGGCCGCAGCAGGCAACGGAGCAACGTTCCGCCATATCCGCGCAGCGCTCACGGCCGCACAGGCGCGACGCGAACCACCGTGGCGGGCCCTCGGCCAGGCGGGGGAGCGGCTGGGTATCGGAGAACTTGTCGAGCTCGAAGCGTCGATGACCCTGGCCGGCGGCGGCGCAATGGTGCGCGACTCACTGACCGCTAAGGCAGTCGGTATCCGCAGCAAAGACCTCGCAACTCTCGAATCGGAAGCCCAGGCAAAGTCGGAAACCATGGTGCTCCCCGTGGTGCTGATGTTCGCAGGCTTCCTGGTCCTCATCGGCTATCCGGCGCTTGCTGCGCTCTCAGGGCCATGACAAATCTCACCACTCAACAAACAGAAAGGGGCAGCGATGCTCGAACTACAACTCCGGGTGCTCACCCTCTGGTGGGCCGCAAACGACCAACTTCGAGGTCGTATCCACACGGACGACGACGATCGCGGCGAGGTGACTTCGACAACTGCGATGATCGTCCTGCTAGTGATCGCCGCGATCGCAGCAGGCGTGATCATCGCCACCAAGATCTCCAACAACGCAAACAACATTCCGCAGCCGTAGACGCACCTCGCCATCGTCGAGATGGTGGGGAGGTGACAGCGACCGTGCTGATGATCCCGGTGGTGCTGCTGGCACTGTTGCTCGTCGTCCAGTTCGGCCTTGCGTACTACGCCCGGCAGGTACTCGCCGGTGCCGCGCAGGATGGTGCGGCGGCGGCTGGTCGGCAGGGCTCGTCACCGGGTGCCGGGGTCAATCTCACCGAGACGCTGATTGAGGAAGCTGGCGGATCGTTGTTCGCTTCTCATACCGCTAGGGCCAACGGTGATGGCAATCTTGTCACCGTTCAGGCATCGGGTGAGGTGGTGTCGTTGTTGCCGTTCTTCGGCACGATCACTGTCCATGCCAGCGCCACCGCGAAGGTTGAATCGTTCGACCCGCAAGGACAGCCGTGAGCCGGCGTACCGAATGCGATCAGGGATCGGCTGGGGTGGAAGCGGCGATCGCTGTGACTTCGCTGATGATGGTTGGGTTCTTCATCATCGGCGCACTGCGAGTCACTAATACGGGAGGCGATGTCGATGCCGCCGCACGATCAGCGACACGAGCCGCCGCTGCAGAGTACGACGACGCCTCGGCCTATCACGCGGCTCAAGCCGTCGCCTCAAGCGAACTGGCCGATCGTGGTGTGGCGTGCGAACAACTCGACGTTCAACTTGGCGGAACGCTCGCCGCCGGCGGAGTGATCACCGTTGATGTGACCTGCGTCGTGTCCCTCGCCGATGTCGTACTTGCCGGGTTTCCGGGCAGCAAGACCGTGACCGGTCGAGGTGTCGAACAAGTCGACGTCGTCAGGGGTGGCGGATGACGACCCGGCCCGAATCGAACTCTGATCGCGGCTCAGTGATGCCGATGACCGTGATTCTCATCGCGTTCTTGATGCTTGGTTCGTGGTCGCTCATCAGTGCCTCCCAACAGTGGTCTGCCCGACGAGAAGCGCACGCGGCCGCAGCGGCCGCCGCACGGGCAGGTGCACAAGGTGACCCCAACCAGTTCCGGGCCGGACTCGTCATTGACCCCGAAGCGGCGACCGGCCGAGCGCAGGACATCCTGTCCGCGACGGGCTACACCGGAATTGTGATTATCGACGGCCTGAGTGTGACCGTCACCGTCGACGTTCCTGTGGACTACGCCTTCCCCTCCGTGGGCTTCCCTTCCTCGGTGTCGGGCTCGGCCACCGCCGTTGTGCAGCGCGGCGTCAACGGGCAGGAGGGCGGATGACATGAGCATTGCGACTCAACGTGCTCGAATCGTTCTCGCCTGGATCGGCCTCTTGGTCCTTGTCCTCGGCGTGCCGATCCTGCTGATACGGATCGCAGGATGGCCACTCCCGACGTCCGTCCCGTCGTGGAGCCGAGTTTCCACCGCTGTCCAGCAAGGCGACATATCCGGCGATGTCGTGATCAAGGTGATCGCCGTCGGCATCTGGTCGATCTGGGCGCAGTGGGTTTGGGCGATCGCGTGGGAACTCGGCGTCAATGTCCCACGCTCCACCAAGGGGCGACGACCGGTCAAACCACCATTGGTGCCCTCAGGCGTCGGCTCACTCGCCGGGCGCTTCGTTGCGGTACTGCTCAGCATCGGTCTGACCGCTGCCATCCCCGGCCCAGTGATCGCGCTCCGCGCGCCTGTGGGAACTCTCAACATCGCACCACAGAACTCGATGAGAGTGCCTGCGCAACGAGCGGCCTACTCGACGTCCGCGGCGGCGCCGACGTGGCAAGTCACTGATGGCGACTCGGTCTGGGCAATCGCCGAACATGCACTCGGCGATGGGTCACGGTCAGCCGAGATTCTCGAACTCAACCCGACCCTGCGATCTGTGCGCAACCTGCGAGCCGGTCAAACACTCGCGCTTCCCGCCGACGCGATTGTCCCTGTCGATCGTCA